>DATJLS010000045.1:0-23825 GCA_035509315.1 Acetobacteraceae bacterium
CTCCAGCGCCGCGGGGGCACCGCTCGCCACGACGCCGTCGCATGGGGCTACGCCCGCGCAGCCGATGCGCGCGGCGTCGACATCATCCAGAATTGCGAGGTCACCGGCATCAACCGTGACGCCGATGGCGCGGTTTCGGGGGTCGAGACCACGCGCGGCACGATCCGCACGAAGAAGGTCGGCGTGGTGGCCGCCGGGCACACCTCCGTGGTGATGGCGATGGCCGGGCTGCGCATGCCGCTGGAGAGCTACCCGCTGCAGGCGCTGGTCTCGGAGCCGGAGAAGCCGTGCTTTCCCTGCGTGGTCATGTCCAACACGATCCACGCCTATATCAGCCAGTCCGACAAGGGCGAGCTGGTGATCGGCGCCGGCACGGACGCCTATATCTCCTACAGCCAACGCGGCGCGCTGCATATCTCCATGCACACGCTCGAAGCGATATGCGAATTGTTCCCCATGTTCCGCCGCATGCGCATGCTCCGCAACTGGGGCGGCATCGTCGATGTCACGCCAGACCGCTCACCGATCATCGGGAAGACCGAAATTCCCGGCCTCTATGTCAATTGCGGCTGGGGCACGGGCGGGTTCAAGGCAACGCCCGGCTCGGCGGATCTCTTCGCCTGGACCCTCGCGAAGGAAGAGCCCCATCCGATCAACGCGCCGTTCAGCCTCGAACGGTTCGGCTCCGGCCGCCTGATCGATGAGGCCGCCGCCGCCGCGGTCGCGCATTGATGAACCCATTGACCGGCACGGTGCCATGTTACTGATCGCCTGTCCCTATTGCGGTCCCCGACCGGAAATCGAGTTCAGCTATGGCGGTGAGGCGCATATCGCCCGCGCCACCGATCCGCGGCGCGTCGATGATGCGGCGTGGACATCGTTTCTCTATCTGCGCAGCAACAGGCGGGGCGATCATGCCGAGCGCTGGCGCCATACCCATGGCTGCGGGCGGTTCTTCAATGCCGTGCGCAACACGAACAGCGACCATTTCCTCGCCATCGACGAGATCGGCGAGCCTCGGCCATGACCCAGCCCTGCCGATTGCCCGGCGGCGGGCGCATCGATCGGGCAAGAACGCTCTCCTTCTCGTTCGATGGCCGGCCCCTGACCGGCCAGCAGGGCGACACGCTGGCGGCGGCCCTGCTCGCCAACGGCGTTCATCTGGTCGGGCGCTCGTTCAAATATCATCGCCCGCGAGGCATTCTTTCCGCGGGCGCGGAGGAGCCGAACGCGCTGGTCGGGGTCGGACGCGATGAAGCGCATTATACGCCCAATCTTCGCGCGACCCAGGTCGCGCTCCACGACGGATTGAAAGCGGTCAGCCAGAATCGCTCACCCTCGCTGGAACGCGATAGAGGCAGCAACATCGACAGGTTCTGGCGGTTCTTTCCCGCCGGGTTCTACTACAAGACCTTCCTATGGCCGAAGCAGGGCTGGACCCGGATCTTCGAGCCGCGGATCCGCGCCATGGCCGGCCTCGGCCGGGCCCCGGCCGCGCCCGATGCCGCGCGCTATGCCCAGCGCTATGCCCATTGCGATGTCCTCGTCATCGGCGCCGGGCCGGCGGGCATCGCCGCCGCCATCGCCGCCGCGGATTCCGGCGCGCGCGTGATCCTCTGCGACGAGCAATCCGAGCCCGGCGGATCGTTGCTTTCTGAAAACGAAGCCCGTATCGAAAATCTCCCCGCGGCGGAATGGCTCTCGGCGAGCCTTGCCCGGCTTTCTTCGCTCGATCGGGTCACGCTCCTCCCGCGCACCATCGCCTTCGGCTATTTCCCGCACAACATGATCGGCCTCGCGCAGGATCTCACCGATCATCAGGGCGAACCGGACGACGAAACGCCGCGCGGCCGGCTCTGGCAGGTCCGCGCCCGCGAGGTCGTCATCGCCAGCGGCGCGATCGAGCGGCCCCTGGTCTTCCCCGACAATGACCGGCCAGGCATCATGCTTGCCGATTCCGCCCGCACCTATGTCGAGCGCTATGCGGTGAAGCCGGGCAGCCGTGCCGTCATCTTCACCGCGCATGACGAAGCCTATCGCGCGGCGCTGGCGCTGCGCCGCGCCGGCGTTTCCATCGTCATGATCGCCGATCTGCGCCCCGCCCCCGAAGGGCCTCTGGTCGCTGCGGCGCGCGCGGCCGGGCTTTCCATCCAGCCTTCCACCACGATCGCCGGAACGGAAGGCAGGCTGCGCATCCGTGCGGCCAGAACCGCGCGCATCGCCAACGGAACGGTCTCCACGGGCGAGCGGATCGCGTGCGATCTGCTTTTGATGTCCGGCGGCTTCACGCCGAGCATTCACCTCTTTTCGCAGAGCCGGGGCAAATTGCGGTTCGACTTCACGCTCGATTGCTTCCTCCCCGCCACGCAAGCCGAGGCGACGCGCGTCGCGGGCGCGGCTGCCGGCGCGCAGAGCCTGGAGGAAACGCTCGCCTCCGGCTACGATTCCGGCCTAGCCGCGGCGAAGGCGGCGGGCCTCACCAGTGCCGCGCCGCGCCGCCGCTTCGCGGTCGAGGCCGCGCCCGCCGCAGGCGGCGGCTTCCTCGGCGCCGTGCCGCACGGGCGGGACCCGTCTTCGGTCCGCGCCTTCGTCGATTTTCAAAACGATGTCACCGCCAAGGACATCACGCTCGCGCTCGCCGAGGGCTTCCGCTCGATCGAGCATGTCAAACGCTACACCACCACCGGCATGGCGACCGACCAGGGCAAGACTTCCAACATGAATGCGCTCGGCATCGTCTCGGCAACGCTCGGCCGTCCGATCCCGGAAATCGGCACCACCACGTTCCGCATGCCGTACACACCGGTGCCCTTCGGTTATTTCGCCGGCTATGCGCGGGGGGCGCTGTTCGAGCCCGTGCGCGAGACCGCGATCCATTCCTGGGCGGCGGAGCACGGCGCCCGCTTCGAGGATGTCGGCCAATGGAAGCGCGCGCGCTACTTCGCCCGGGCGCAGGAGGATATGCGCGCCGCCGTCGCGCGCGAATGCCGCGCCGTGCGCAGCCATGTCGGCATCTTCGATGCCTCGACCCTCGGCAAGATCGAGATCGTCGGGCCGGATGCCGCCGAATTCCTCGACCGCATCTACGTCAATGCCTGGAGCAAGCTGAAGCCCGGCCGCCTGCGCTATGGCGTCCTGCTCCGCGAGGATGGCTTCGTCATCGATGATGGCGTGGTGGGAAGGCTGGCGGAGGATCGTTTCCACGTCACCACGACCACCGGTGGCGCCGCGCGTGTTCTCGCGATGATGGAGGATTATCTCCAGACCGAGTTTGCCGACCTCAAACTCTGGCTCACGTCGATCACCGAGCAGTTCGCGGTGATCGCCGTGCAGGGACCGAAATCACGCGATGTCCTCGCCCCTCTGGTCGAAGGGGCCGATCTCTCGGCGGCGGCGATGCCGCATATGAGCGTCGTCGAAGCGCGCGTCGCCGGCGTCCCGGCGCGGCTCTTCCGCGTGAGCTTCACCGGCGAACTCGGGTTCGAGGTGAACGTGCCCGCCGATTATGGTCACGCGGTGTGGGAAGCCATCCACGAAGCCGGCCGCCCGCATGGCATCATCCCCTACGGCACCGAGACCATGCATGTCCTCCGCGCCGAGAAGGGCTATATCATCGTCGGCCAGGAAACCGACGGCACGGCCACGCCCGACGATGTCGGCCTCGCCTGGGCGATCGGCAAGGCAAAGCCGGATTTCGTCGGCAAGCGCGCGCTCGCCCGCGCCGCGTTCGCCGCGCAGAGGGACCGCAAGCAGCTGGTGGGGCTCTTCACCGCCGATCCCGGCCTCGTGCTGGAGGAAGGCTCGCACCTTGTCGCCGACCCGGCCCAGCCGGTCCCGATGACGATCCTCGGCCATGTCACCTCCTCCTATTGGAGCGAGACGCTCGGCCGCTCGATCGCGCTCGCCATGGTGCGCAATGGAAGCGAGCGGATCGGCGAGACGCTGCATGTGAAGATGCCGGATCGCAGCATGGAAGTCACCCTCACCCATCCCGTCTTCTACGATCCTGAAGGAGCGCGGCTCGATGGCTGATCTCACGCTTGTCGCGCAGAAGCCGCCGCGCCTCGCTCCGCTCGCCGCTCACGCGGGGGATCCGCGTGCCCGGCCGCTCGGACCGATGGCGCGGTTCTCGCTCCGCTTGCGCGAAACCGCTCTCCCCTCCGCCGCCACGGCGATCGGCCTCGATCTCGCGCAGCCGATCAACCGCGCCATTTCCCATGCAGGATGCAGCGCGCTTCATCTCGGGCCTGATGAATGGCTGGTCCTGGCCCCGGAAGAAGATGGGGAGGCAATTGCCGCCGCGCTGGATCGCGCCGTCTCCTCCGGGGATATCTCTCTCGTCGATATCGGCCATCGCCAGACCGGCATCCTGCTCGCGGGCGAGGACGCAGCGTCCATGCTGAATGCCGCCTGCCCGCTCGATCTCGACCTTGCCGCCTTCCCGGTCGGCATGGCGAGCCGAACAGTCTTCGCCAAGGCGGAAATCATCCTCTGGCGTCTCGCCATGGCGCAATTCCATATCGAGGTCTGGCGGTCCTACGCGCCCTATGTCTGGGCCCTGCTCCGGGAAATCGGCCGCGAATATCCGGTCTGACCGATGATCAGCGTCTTCGACCTCTTCAAGATCGGCATCGGCCCCTCCTCCTCGCACACGGTCGGGCCGATGCAGTCAGCACACCATTTCGTTGCGCGATTGATCGAGGAAGGCCGGCTCTCCCGTGTCGCGTCGCTGAAAGTGACGCTGTTCGGCTCGCTCGCATGGACCGGCAAAGGCCACGGCACCGACAGGGCGGTGATCCTCGGCCTTGCCGGCGAAGTTCCGGAAACGGTCGATCCCGACAGAGCGCAGCGTCTCGTCGCCGCCGTCGAGGCCGAAGGCGGAATGCGGCTCGCCGCTCGCCACCCGATCCTCTTCGATCCCGCCGCCGATATTCTGTTCGACCGCGAAGCCCCCACCCCGCGCCATCCCAACACGCTCGCCTTCACCGCGCTGGACGAAGCCGGCGCCATCATCGCCGCCGAGCGCTGGTGCTCGGTCGGCGGCGGGTTCGTGGTGCGTGAGGATGCGCCAGCCGATCTCGGCGCCATCACCGATCCGGTGCCGCATCCTTTTGCCAGTGCCGTCGAGCTCTTGTGCATCGGCCGCGATGCCGGCCTTTCCATTGCCGCGATCGTGCGCGGGAACGAGTGCTCCCTTCGCGACGAAGCGATGGTGCTGGAGCATGTCGATCGGGTGATCGCCACCATGATGCAGGCGATCGAGCGCGGCATGCGCGCCGAAGGCGCATTGCCCGGCAATCTCCGGGTCAGGCGCCGCGCCCGCGCGCTCCGCGCGCGGCTGGAATCGGATGCCGGCCGCAACGATCTCGCGCCGCATGAGAAAATGGACTGGATCAGCCTCTACGCGATCGCGGTGAACGAGGAAAATGCAGCCGGCGGGCGGATCGTCACCGCCCCGACCAACGGGGCCGCCGGCGTCATCCCGGCAGTGCTCCGCTATTATCGCGAGTCCTGTCCCGGGGCGACACGGGAAGGCATGCGCGATTTTCTCTTCACCGCCACGGCGATCGGCGGTCTCTTCAAAACCAACGCCTCGATCTCGGGCGCGGAGGTGGGCTGCCAGGGGGAAGTCGGCGTCGCCGCCTCGATGGCGGCGGCAGGGCTTGCGGCGGCCCTCGGCGGCACCAATGCGCAGATCGAGAACGCCGCCGAAATCGCCATGGAACATCATCTCGGCATGACCTGCGACCCGGTCGCGGGCCTCGTGCAGATCCCTTGCATCGAGCGCAACGCCTTCGGCGCCATCAAGGCGATCAGCGCCGCCTCGCTCGCCGCGCGCGGCGATGGCTCGCATCTCGTCTCGCTCGATCAGGTGATCGCGACGATGCGCCAGACCGGAGCCGACATGAACAGCAAATACAAGGAAACCTCGCTCGGCGGGCTCGCGGCAAATTTCATCGCCTGCTGAGAGCCTGTTTTGGGAATGCTGCTGTGGTGGTCATCCGGCGCGTCTTTCTGCGCTTCCGCAAAACCACAAGCCGCATTCTCAAACAGGCTCTGACCTCTCTCATCGGGAGGCCGGTCGAAAGCCCGCCACGCAATCCAGGATCGCCGCCGCTGCCGCGTCCGCCTCGGGATGGACCATCAGCCGCCCGCCGACCGACCGCGTCTCGGTCGCGGCCCGCAACCGTTCCTCCGCCGAACCGCCCATGCCCCCCTCACCGATCAGCCGCGGTCGCGCCCGATAGGGGCGCGCCTCGATCGCCATCCAGGCCGCCGGCGCACCGGCACCCGGCTTTTCCTCGATCGTCCCCGCAAGCCGCGCGCGATAGACGAAATTCCTGGCCGGCGGCGCCGCCTCATGCACGGTCACCACGGCCGGAATCTTCAATTCCACGCGCCGCCGCCGGCCCCCCGGCAGGAACTGGACCACGCCGATCCTTTCGCCCTGCGGCGCGATCGAAACGGCATCCGCCGCGATCGGCCTGGCGCAGGAACGCGCCAATCGATAAGGCAGCAAGCCGCTGTCGGAACCGCCCAGGCCGCGCCGCCCGGCGAGCACCAGGTCGGGCGCGCACGCCATGATCTCCGCCGCGAGCGCGGGCAGAGGATCGTCCTCGGCCCCGATGCAGAGAACGGTGATGTCATCCAGCCCATGGCCCAGCGCATCGGCGACAGAAGGATCGACCCTCCCCGCATGCAGCCCACTCACGGACCCACCCTGATCGTCCACGAGCGCGCGCCCAAGCGCGATCGCCTGCAACTCCACCGGAACCGGCCGCGGCGCGCCGGAAGCGAAGTGGCGTCCTGCCGAAAGCAGAACCAGGATCTTCACGGCGATTGACCGAGACGCGCGAGCAAGGCCCGCATCACCGCATGGGCATCGGCAATGATCGCGAGCTCCGCCCGCGCGATGATCGCCGCATGCAGATCGGTGTTCACCGCCACCACATGCTCGACCGAGCCGATCCCCTGCAAATGCTGAGGCGCGCCGGAAATGCCGAGCGCGATGTAGCAATTCGCGTTGAGCAGAGTGCCCGAGGCGCCCACCTGCATCGCGCGCGGCAGATGCCCGGCGTCGCACGCCACCCGGCTCGCCCCCGGCGTGGCCCCGAGCGCGCGGGCAAGGCGCAGGAACATCGGAAAATCGACAACACCATTGCCCGCCGCCAGCACGAGCCCGGCCTGGTCGAGCGGGATGTCGGCGGCATCGGCGGAGACCACGCCCGCATCGGCAAGGCCGGTCTCAGGCCTCGTCACTTCCGATGCAACCAACTCACTGCTCGCATGCGGCAAGCCGTGATAGGGCGCGATCATGTCGGGCGCGATGCTGATCAGGCGCGGCGGCAGCGCGTGCCATTCCACCCTGCCAGCCGCGGCCGGGCGGACCGCAAGCCGTGCCGAGAGGCTCTCCACGCGGTCGAACAGAGGCTCGTCGAGCAGGGAAGCCACCCGCCGCGCCAGATCGCCGCCATCTTCGCTCTCCACGAAAAGCACATGGCGCGGCGCATGAAGCCGCACCAAGGTGGCGATCTTCGCCGCCGCGAATTCCGGCTCGTAGCCTTCGATTTCCAGAGTCATCGTGAGATCGGCGCCGGCGGCTCCGGCATCGCTCACCGGCCCCGCCGCCAGCACCACAACGGCCGCTGCCCCGCCGCCATCAAGCAGCCGCGCCGCGCCGATCGCCTGCCGGTCATGCCGCGTCAGAACGCCGCCGGGCGCCTCGGCAACCACGAACAGCAGGAATGCCGGCTCGGCGATGGTGATGGCGCGCGGCGCGATTTCGGTCGGCGGCGCAACCGCGCTATGGTCCGTCACCCCGCCGCGATGCGCCCAGTCGATCCTGAGCCGCGGCGTGGTTGCAACCGTGGCCATCGCCCGCGCCGCCCGCGGATCGCGCCGTGGCCGCGTCATGCCGGCACACGCGGGTGCGCGGGCACGATGAGCGCATCGCGCGCCAGCTCGGCGATGTCGCGGATCGCAGGGCGCGGCGCGATCACGCCCTCCAGCATCGCGGTGCAGCCGGGACAGGCAACGGCGACGATCGCCGCCCCGGTTTCCCGCGCCTGCGCGATCCTGAGATCCGGGATGCGAAGCTTGCCGGGAATATCGGTCACCGGCGCGCCGCCGCCCCCGCCGCAACAGAAGGAATCCCGCCCGTGCCGTGCCATCTCGCGCGCCGCTCCGCTCAGCCGCGCGAGAATGCGGCGCGGCGCCTCGGTCTCGCCGTTGTAGCGGCCGAGATAGCAGGGATCGTGATAGGTGATCGCCGCGTCACCGGGCGGGGCGAGCGCGATCCGCTCCTCGGCCAGCATCTCGTCGATCAGCGCGGTATGGTGCTGCACGATATACCGGCCGCCATAGGCAGGATATTCCTGGCGCAGCACATGCAGCGCGTGAGGATCGGTGGTGACGATCCGATGAAAGCGCCGCGTCGCGAGCGTTGCGATATTGGCGCGCGCCAGTCGCGCGAACCCCGCTTCGTCGCCCAGGCGGCGCGCGACATCGCCGCAATCCTGCTCATCCGCGCCCAGCACGGCGAAATCAAGCTTCGCTGCCTGCATGATCTCGATCATCGCCCGCAAGGTCTGGCCATAGCGGCGATCGAAGGCGCCATCGCCGAGCCAGAGCAGAATATCGGCCGCCTCACCCGGCCCAAGGATCCGGAGCTTCGATCCGGCCGCGAAATCGAACCGGCTTGTCGGCGCATGGCCGCCCGGATTGCCGGCATAGCGAAGCTCGCCAAGCACGCACTCCGCCTTGCCCGGCGCCGCGCCGCGCGAGAGCGTCTGGTCGCGGCGAAGCGCGATCACCGCATCGACATGCTCGATCATCATCGGGCACGCCTCCACGCAGGCACGGCAGGTCGTGCAGGACCAGATCGTTTCGGGATGGATCACGCCCAGGATCGGGCCCGGAATCGCGCCGGGTCCGGCATGTTCGAGCCCGGGATGGGGACTGCCGGTGTAACGCGACGTCTCTTCGGGCCGCATCGCGGCGCAGAAATCCTGGATCAGCGCTTTCGGGTTGAGCGGCTGCCCAGCGGCGAAGGCCGGGCACGCTTCCTCGCAGCGACCGCACTGGATGCAGGCATCGAAGCCGAGCAGCCGGTTCCAGGCAAAATCCCCGATCCTCGAGGCACCGAACCGGTCCTCGGGCCCGAGCCCGATCGGTGTGAGGTCGCTCGCCTTCGCCCCCGCAAACCGTTCCGGTCTCGGATGCGCGGCGAGATGCAGCGCGCCCGCAACCGCATGGCGCATCGGCCCGTCCCGCACTTGCGCGGCCAGCATCACCCCGCCGAACGCGGCCAGCAAAAGACCGATCACGCCCAAGATCGAGGAACTCAAAATCACGCCCATGGAGCCAATCAGCCCGCCCGCCGCATAGGCGCCGAGCAAGGCCGGCAGAAGCGTGAAAGCCCCGCCCGACAAATGCGCCGGCCGCGCCGGTCGCCGCCGTCGCGCGACCAGCACCGCGCCTGCGATGGAAATTGCGAAGGTGATCGCGACCAGCAGCCAGTAAAGCAAACTCGCGCGCAAAACCGGCACCACGCCGAGAAGAAGCAGAACCGTCCCGCCGAGGAGCCCGCCCGCGATCGCCCGATGCGTCCGCGCCGCCTCCGGCTTGCGGCCGACAATCGCATGGACATCGACCAGATAGCGCCGCGGCAGTGCCGCCAACCCCGCGACCCAGTTCACGCGCGCCGCTTCCCCGCGCCGCCACAGGGCGGCCAGCCGCGCGGTCTCGATCGCCAGAAACGCGAGCAAGCCCCAGGCCAGCGCGATCAGCCATGCTCCGGGCGCCATCGCGCCTCAGAAATCCTTGCAGAGACGCAACGCGTCATAGATGGCCGCATGGATGTTCCGCCCCGCGGCCGCATCGCCGATGCGGTAGAGCGCGAATCCGGGAGCGGTTTGCGTTCGCATCAGCTCACGCGAACCGCTCTCGGTTATTGTTTTCTCGCGTGATTCAGACCTTCGGTGATCCCACCTTCGGTCATCACGCTCTCGCCAATCGAGATGCGGCTGCGCCCGTCCCGCCACCATGGCGGCAAGATCGGTCTCTCCGCGATTGACCGATGCGGCCTTGAGCGCGCCGTACACGTCATCCACCGGCAGCGTGCCGAAATCCACCACCACGTGATCGACCACCCGCTCCTCTTCCGCGAGATCCATGGTGTTCCTCAGCACGGCGACCAGCCGGTTGTCCTCCCGCCGTACTTCCAGAAGATCGAGATTGGGCGAGATGATCACACCGAGCTTGTACATCTCGCGCAGATGCACGGGCTGGTTGGTGGTGCCCACCTCTTCCGCCGCCATCCTGTCGGGCGTGGCAAGCTCCACCAGCGCCCCGCGCCGCGCGATGTATTCCGCGCAGGAGGCGCCATTGTGCTGGCCCATCCCGTCATAGAGCAGCACCGAGCCACCAAGCTCCATTCCCTGGCGCAGAACATCCGCCGTCGTCACGACGAGATCGGTGCCCGGCATGAAGCCCCGATTGGGCCGCCCACCAGTCGCGGCGATGACAATATCGGGCGCCTCGGCCAGCACCATCGCCCCGTTCGCCTCGATGCCGAGCCGCACATCGACCCCGAGCTTGCGCACCTGCCCGCCCAGCCAGCGCGGAATCCCGGAAAGCGCCTCGCGCCATCCCGCCTTCGCCGCGATATTGATCTGCCCGCCCAGGCTCCCCTCACGCTCGAACAGAACCACATCATGCCCGCGCTCGGCGCTCACCCGCGCCGCTTCCAGCCCGGCCGGCCCGCCGCCCACCACCACGATGCGGCGCCTTCGTTCTGACTTCGGAATGACATGCGGCATCGTCGCCTCGCGCCCGGTCGCCGCGTTCTGGATGCATAGCGCATCCGCCCCCGTATAGATCCGGTCGATGCAATAGCCCGCGCCCACGCATTGGCGGATATCGTCCACCCGCCCTTCTTGCAGCTTTTTCGCAAGATGCGGATCGGCGATATGCGCGCGCGTCATCGCGATCATATCGACATGGGATTCCGCCACGGCCCGCGCGGCGGTGGCGAGATCGGTCACGCGCTGGGCGTGAAACACCGGCACCTCCACCTCGCGCCGGATCGCGCTGGCGAGATAAAGGAAGGGCGCCACCGGAAATGCCATGTTCGGCAGCGACACCGCATGCGCCAGATGATCGCGCGCCTGCCCGCCGACCACATTGACGAAATCGACCAGTCCGCGCCCCGCATGCTCCACCGCGATCGCAACACATTCCTCATGGCTCAGCCCGTCGGCGAGCAGCTCGTCGCCCGACATCCGGATGCCGATGACGAAATCATCGCCCGCCGCGGCCCGCATGGCCTCGAGAATCTCGAAGCTAAAGCGCATGCGGTTCAGGAGCGGGCCGCCATAGGAATCGGTGCGATGGTTCACCGAAGGCGACCAGAACTGATCGACCAGATGCCCATGGGCCGCCGAGATCTCGCAGCCATCCAGCCCGCCTTCGCGCGCCCGCCGCGCGGCCGCGGCGAAATCGGCGATCACGCGGTCGATATCCTCCTGCTCCATCTCGCGCGGGATGGAGCGGCTCGCCGGCTCGCGCCGGGGTGAGGAGGAGATGGTGGGCAGCCAGTGCTCGGTATCCCAGCGCGTTCGCCGTCCCATATGGGTGAGCTGGATCATCAGCTTCGCGCCATAACCATGCACGCGCTCGGCGAATTGCCGGAAATAGGGAATGACACTGTCATCGGCGACCGAGATCTGGTTCCACGGCGCCGCCGGGCTGTCGAGCGCGACGGAGGAGGAGCCGCCGAACATGGTGAGCCCGATGCCGCCTTTCGCCTTCTCGGCGTGATAGAGCTGGTACCGCTCCCCAGGCTTGCCGTCACGTCCATAGCCCGGCGCATGGCTCGTGCTCATCAGCCGGTTGCGGATCACCACCCCGCGAATGCTGAGCGGCCGGAACAGTGCCTCAACGCCCGCAATCACGAGAGTGCTCCCACCAGAGTGCGCCCACGAGAGTGCCCCCGGCGCTGCGCGGCGAAACATCGGCCATCGTCCGGATCTGGCGCTCGGCGCGCGGCGAATAGCCGAAATGGGCGCGATAGGCATTGGCGAAATAGGCGCCGGAGCCGAAACCGCAGGCCGTCGCCACCTCGGTCACCGGCATCTTCATCAGCTGCAGCATGGTCTGCGCCCGTTTCAGTCGCAGCCTCCTGATGAACGAAGCCGGGCTTTCGCCGAGATGGGCGCGGAACAGGCGCTGCAACTGGCGAAGCGAGATCCCGAGCGCGGCCGCCACTTCGGCCGGATGCTGCTTCTCGCCGACGCCGTCCTCGATCATGGCCATGGCGCGTCCGAGCAAAGGATGGTTGAGGCTGACGCGGTCATGCTCATGGATCGGCTGCCTCTCGGCCCCGCCACGGATGCGGTCGAGAATGAAGGTCACCGAGACCTGCTCGGCGATCTCCCGTCCGAGCTTCGCCTCGATCAGGAACAGCATCATGTCGAGCGGCCCGATCCCGCCGGTGCAGGTCAGCCGGTCGCGGTCGAGCACGAAAAGCTCGTTCACGACCTCGATCGCGGGAAACTCCTCGCGCATCGCCGCCGCATCCTCCCAATGGACGGCACAGCGATACCCATCCAGCAGGCCGGCTTCGGCAAGGGCGAAGGTGCCGGTGCAGAGCGCCCCGAGCGGCGTGCCATTGCGCGCGGCCCGCCGAAGGGTCGCCCGCAAACCCCGGCTGACCGCGCTGCGCACATCCACGCCGCCGCACACGAAGAGGAGATCGGGCGCATGCGCCCGGTCCAGGGCGAGGGCCGGGGCCATCGTCAATCCGTTGCTTGCCCGCACCGGCCTCTCGTCGAGGCCGAAGAGAGTCCAGCGATAGACCGCGCGCCCGACACAGCGATTGGCCATGCGGCAGGCCTCGACCGCGTTGGCGAGCGCGATCATCGAATAGTCCGGTAACGCTAGGAATCCGAAATGGGCGAGTTTCGCGGGAATCATGCGATGGCGCCCTTTGCCGTCAGCGTTCGATCACGAGGTCGGAAAGCGGGGTGGAGCAGCAGATCAGGATCATCCCCTGATCGATCTCGCGCTGGCGGATCCCCCCTTGATGCTTCATCTCCACCTGGCCGGAGATCAGCCGGCTCTTGCAGGTGCCGCAAAGACCCTGGGTGCAGGAGGATGGCAGGCGCATCCCCTCGGCACGCGCGGCGGCCAGCACATGCTGGCCGGGCCTCACCGCGATCGTCCGCCCGCTCTTGGCGAAGGTGACTTGGAACTCCGGGCCCGCAGGCGCCTCGGTCATCGAAACGGTCGTTGCCGCGCCCATCGCGGCGAAATCGAAGCTCTCCTCATGATAGCGCTGCATCTCGAAGCCGAGCGCGCCCAGGCCCGCACGCACCCTCTCCATGAAGGGGGCCGGCCCGCAATCGAACACCACGCGCTCCGCGAGGTCGGGCACGAGCAGCGAAAGCAAAGCCTCGCTCACCCGCCCGCGCGGCCCGCCCCAACGCTCGCCAGGCGAATCCCCCTCGCAGACATGAACCACGCGGAGATGCGGCATGTGATGCGCCATCATCGCGAGCTCATGGCGGAAAATGATATCGGCTGGGCTGCGCGAGAAATGAACGAACAGAATATCGGCCTCCGGCGCGACATCCTGATGCGCTCGCGCCATCGACATCAGTGGCGTCACTCCCGATCCGCCCGAAAGGAAGAGATATTTCTCCCCCGGATGCGCGACGAAGCTGAAATCGCCGAGCGGACCTGCCGCCCGCACACGCATTCCCGGCCGCAGATTCGCATGCAGCCAGGGCGAGACCACGCCATCCTTCTTGCGCTTCACCGTGATCGCGACGCGGTCCGGCCGGGTCGGCGTGGAGGCGATCGTGTAGCAGCGATTGACCGTCACGCCATCGATCGGGAAATCGAAGGTCAGGAACTGTCCCGGCCAATAGAGGAACCGCGAGGGGGTCCGGCTCGCGAAGCTGAAGGTGCGAACATCCCCGGTCTCATCGCGCACGCCCACGCAGAGCAACTCGTCGTCCGCCTCGCTGTTCCAGGCGGCGAGCCCGTCCTCCCGCGCCGTCCGAAAAATCCCTGCGGCCGTCATGGCTCCGCGAGCATTGCAAGCCGCCGGATATACCAGTTCACGAACTGCTCCACCTGACCCTCGGTTTCAGGCGAATAAGACCCAGGCACGTAACCCTCGCTCGCCGCGCCGGCCTGCGCCAGCCCGACCAGCCTGCCATCCTGGAGATTCGTCTCACGCCAGACCTGGACCAGCGTCTCGAGATCGTAATCAACCCCCTCGATCGCATCCCTGTGCACCAGCCATTTGGTCCGCAGCAGCGTGCGATCGGGCGCAAGCGGCAGCACGGAGAAGGTCACGACATGATCGCTCATGAAATGGTGCCAGGAATTGGGCTGGGTATGGAACGAAAGATCGCCGAGCTTCTTCTCCTTCGCTTCCCCGAGCAGCTTCCTGCACGCGATTCTGGTATCGAGCGTCTGCGATTCGCCGTCCCTGTCCATCGGCATCCGGCCGATCCGGAAGCCGGAGACCCAGTCGTCGAGATGGCCGATCTCACGTGAAGGAAAGCCGCTCCGGTCCCAGGCGGCGCAGAGATCCTCGACCATGAGATCGTAATTCCGCCGTTGCGCGATGCGCGCCGGATCCTTCTCCTCGGCATCGAAACCGAACCCGTATTCGAAGATCGAGGCGGTCAATTCCGGATGGTTCAGCGAGCAATGATAGCACTCACGATTGTTCTCCATCGTGAGCTTCCAATTGCCCTCCTCGATCAGGTCGATCTGGTGCGCGACCTTGCAGCGCGCCACGTCATGCGGCGCGATATAGGGGGTGACGATCCGGGCCATCTCGTCGAAATCCTCGGGCGGCGCCTCGGCGAGACAGACGAAGAGAAGCCCGGCCAGCGAGCGGATATGAACCTTCCGCAAGCCATGGCAGGCGGGGTCGAAGTCGCTTCCCATGTGATCGGCATGCAAAAGCGCGCCATCGAGCCCGTAGGTCCAGGCGTGATAGGGGCAGACCAGGCGGCCGACGGTGGTCTTCTCCTCGGAGACGAGCCGCGCCGCGCGATGGCGGCAGACATTGTGCATCGCGTGGATCGCACCGTCGTCGTCCCGGCAGATCAGGATCGCATTGCCCCCGATCGAGAGCGTCATCACATCGCCCGGTTCCGCGATATCCGGCTCCACCCCGACGAAGATCCAGTGCCGGTTGAAGATCAGCTCGAGATCGGCGCGAAAGACCGCCTGATCGGTATAGAAGGGCTGATCCAGCATGAAATTGCGGCGACGCCCGGCGATCAGCCGGCGAAGCTCGGGCGAAACGACATCCGACATTGCGATCACTCTCGAAAGCAGCGCCCCGCAAGTCTCGCATGTCGCTTATGCGACATATTGCGTTTTTGCGACATTTCCGGACGCAGTTTCCATCATCGCCCATCATAACAGATATGCGTTACACGCAGATCTTATCCCGCCCTCAATAGGTTCTGGGGCCCGCGCATTCCAGGACAGGGGCGAGCATGCAGGCGGCGCCGTCCCATGCCGCCTCATCGGGCCCGGCTTCGGCGGGCCGCCGCGCGCGGGAGGGGGACATTCCATGCACCGACTTGAACTGGCGCGAAAAATGGGCGCAATCGGAAAACCCGGCATCGATCGCGATATCCGTCACCGAGCGTGTCGTGGTCTCGAGCAGCCAGCGCGCATAGCGCAGGCGCAGCAAGCGGTACAAATCGGAAGGCCGCTTGCCGAGCGCGGCGTCGAAACGCCGTTCCAGCTGCCGGGTGGAAAGATCGAGCCGCTCGGCGATCAGTGCCACGGGCAGCGGGGTGGCGAGATTCTGCTCCATCATCAGCAGCGCGCGGCGCACCTGCCCGTCCGGCACGTCATGGGCGATCGGCGGGTGCGGCTGCACCGCGTTCAATCCCCGCGTCTGGGTCAGCAGCAGGACCTGGTGCGGTTTCTGCGCGAGCCGGCTGCCCAGGTGCCGCTCGACCAGCGCCGCAGCGAGATCGGCCGCTCCCGCGCCCCCCGCGCAGGTGATCCGGTTGCCGTCGATCTCGAAGAGCCTGTCGCCGATCACCTCGTGATCGGGAAACTCGGCGCGAAAATCCTGGTAATGGAGCCAGCTCACGCACACGCGCCGCCCTTCCATCAACCCCGCGCGGCAAAGGATGAAGCTGCCGGTGCAGATGCCGATGAGCTTCGCATCCGCCTCGGCCGCCCGGCGCAGATAGGCATAGAGGGCAGGGTTGGCCGGCTGGCTGTTGTGCAGAATGCCGCCGATCATGGCGATATAATCGAACTGCGCGGGGTCGAGAAAAGGACTCCCCGGCAGGAGCTGAACGCCCGAGCTCGAGCGGATGGGCGCCGCGCTCTCCGCCATGATCGTCCAGCGGCAATGGATCGGCCGCGAGAAATCGGACTCGTCGGCGGCCAGCCGCAGCGTATCGACGAAGAGCGAGAAGGCGGAGAGGGTGAAGTCGTTGGCGAGCAGGATACCGACCGAAAGCGGCTTCGGATCTTTCCGCCGGGTTGCGGCCTTTGGCTGCATGGTCGTCTGGTCTCCGCATCGCCCTGGTTGTGCAACCAGGAACGGAAGCAAAACTTATACCAGAAACCGCGCCGCCCCTCTCAGATGAATCCGGGGATGAATCCGGGCAGGCGCCGGCCGCACGGGTGCCGCCCGCGTCAGCCCGCCGGCTGGCAATGCGGGCAGCAATAGCCGGTGCGGCCGCCCAGCTTGAGCGTGCGGAGCGCTGTGCCGCAGTGCGGGCAGTGCCCACCGGGACGCCGATGCGGGATCAGGAAATCCTTCGGCAATTTCTCGGTGAATGTCTCCGCCCCGGCCCCGGCGGCCACCGCCGTTTCGAAGACATGCCGCATCGCCTCGTAGAGCCGCCCCCGCGCGGCCTCATCCAGCGTCCTCGCGGCAAGCCCCGGATGCAGCCGCGCCTGGAACAGGATCTCGTCCGCATAGATATTTCCGATGCCGGCGAGGCGCGATTGCTCCATCAGCACCGTTTTGATCGCCTGCCTGCCGTTCCCGAGCGCCTCTGCGAACGAAGCGCGATCGAAGGCGGGATCGAGCGCGTCGGGGCCGAGATTCGTATCGGCAATGAACCGTTCCGTGCTCTCCGCGAAGCGCACCCCGCCGATACGGCGCGGATTGAGATAGGCAAGCCAGTCCCCTTCCGCGAAGCCGAGCGAGAAGTGGGTGTGTGCCGGCACCTTCTCGCCGGGCGCGAGATGACGAAGCGACCCGTTCATGCCGAAATGCATCACGAGCGCGCCATCCGCCTCCATCTCGACGAACAGCACCTTGCCATGACGCCGGCAGGAAGCGACGCGCTTGCCCTCGATATGCCGGCGCAGATTTGCCGCCGAGACGCCCTGCACCATCCCCGGATCGATGACGGGCACCTCGGAAACCAACCTGCCCAGGCAGGTCTTCTCCGCCAGCCGGCGAAAGATCTCGACGTCCGGCAGCTCGGGCACGCTCCCTCCGCCGCTCGCTCGCCGGCTGGCCGCGCTCCGCCTTCGCGACTACCGCGCTTCCGCCCCGCCGCGGTTCCAGCCGCGCCCGCGCGTGCCAAGAATCGCATGGCCGCCCGGCGTCACCGCCACCGTGTCCTCGAGCTTGATGAAGCCGCGCCTCGGGTGCTGCAGCGTCGTCTCGACCGAGAGCACCATCCCGGGCTCGAGCGGCCGCTCGGCATCCGTCGGCGGATAGGGCATCTCCCCGTTGGTCGGCAGCCGCGGCGCCTCATGGCTGATCATGCCCATCCCGTGCGCGACGAAATGCATGTGATTGTGCTCGGGCAGCCTGTGCAGGGCTTCCTGGGCGACCGCGAACACCTCGCCGCCCGGCCGCCCCGGCGCGATCATGCGGAAGGCGAGCTGCTGAATCTCATCCACCTTCGCGAGCAGGTCCTGAAGCTCGCTGTCCGGCTCGCCAAGCACCGCCATGCGCGTGAGATCGCCGATATAGCCGTCGTAATTGCCGCCCGAATCGAGGGAAAGCGGCTCGCCCTCCTGCCAGGGCTGCTCCGAGGGGGCGCGGTTGAGGCTCGATCCCGCAGTGATCAAACAATATTCGAAATCGAGGCCGCGGCTTGCCTCCTCACGCTGCAGCGCCTCGGCAATCTCGCGCTTGGTGGATCCGGCGCCGAAGCGGGCGATCACCGCCAGCATCGAATCGATGATCCGCTCGGAAGCCTCGCCAAGCTTGGCCAGCTCATCGGCGCTCTTGATCGCGCGCAGCCGCTCGAGAACGATGAGCCCCTCGACGATCTTCGCATTCGGCAAGCCGGCGCGGAGCGCCTCTGCCGCGTCCATCGGCAGGAACGGCGTCTCAACGCCGATCCGCCCTTCGGCAAACCCGAGCCGCCGCGCAAGATCGAGCGCGAGCTCCATCGCATCGACGCTGCCGGAAGAGGCGGCGCGCATGTCCGGCACCCAGAATGACCGCACCGCAAGCTGGTGCCGCTCCAGCTTGTGCCCGATATAGGCCGCTTTGTCGGGATGGCCCTTCGGATAGACGAGCACGGGCAAGTAACGGCTGAGGCCCATGGCATCCATGTAGCTGAAGAACTGCGCCCGATGCCCGCCCAGCATGTAGCGCACATTGTGTTTCGAGGTCACGAGCATGACGTCGATGCCGGCCTCGTCCATCAGCCGGTCGAGCCGGTGCCGGTCGAACGGGATAGCGGCGCCGCCTGTGGCAGCATCCGCACTCTCCGCGGCAGAAGCGGGACGAGCCACGGTCTCCAGCATGTCGGTCTCCTCCTCTTTCTGCCCTCTGTTATCCGCCCGCGCGGGCCGGCCCGCAAGCCTCGCCGCGCCTGTCCGGCCGGGTTCCGTCAGAGGAATATCGCCATCGGGACCGCGAGCGAGGCCTTTCCCGCTTCGATCGATTTCGAAATCGTTACAACCCGCGCGCGCTCCTGCCAATCTTCGTCAGGAATCCAGGAAAGCCGCGAGACCGCTCACGCGCATGAAGCGGGTTCATCCAATGCGGCAACGTCTTTCGTTTCACCGCCCGTTGTTTCACTGCCCATCCGGGCTGCCTCGTCCCAACGGTAACCGAAGCCGTGATAGTTTCGTATGGCTGCGAACGCGGAGTCGACGAGACGGAACTTTTGGCGAATCCGCTTGATCGCCGCACGCACATTGCAGCGGTACCCATCCTTGCCCGTGCCGGATACGAACCCTTCGCCTTTGATGATGTCGTAAAGCTCACGGTGGCTGACATCGCTCCCGGCTGACCGCGAGAGCCGGCTCACGATCCGGAACTCGGTCAGGCTGAGATCGACGCGCCGCCCCTTCCAAAACGCCCGGCTGGTATCGAAGCGAAGATCGAGTCCACCGAGCGCGAGGGCCTGCCCATCGTCCTGCGCCGCCGCCTCATCCCGCCCTGCGTTCGCTCCAGCCCTCAGCGTCTCCACCGATTTGAGAATCTCAAGAATCTTCGGCTCGATTCTCGCGCTGTCGCCAGCACAGGATTGTGCGCTGTGCACCCAGGAGCCGGGGGGCCGGGCGTGCGTGCCTTTCTCCACCACCGCAGGATTGGCAGCCCGAAGCGGCGCCGAATCCTTGTCCCGGCTTTCCGCAAAATTCCGCAATGTCTCGATTCCGCTCGCCTCCTTCTCCCAGCCGAGCACCACGAGATCCGGACGCGGATCCCGGCTCAACCGCGCGAGCAGCGCCGAAAACTCCGCAACCTCCTCGACGACGGCTCCACCAAAGGTGAAGGTGCGAAGCAGATCGTCATATTGTTCCCGCACTCTGCCCAACGTGATGATGCGTGCGGCGGGTTCGCGGTGGGTGTCCCAGTACATTGCGTGCTCATCCATGCCCTTGCTCCTCCGCGGGATCTACACGTCATGGGGTTCGGCATGACATCACCTGCGCCTTCGAAGGCGCGAGCGCTAAACTCTCGGTTCGCGAGGCGGTGCGGATACCGTCCGTATCGGGATATCTGTCCTTTGACGGGATTCTTTGCAGCGCGCCGCCAAGAATGACGTCCAGCCCTATATTCGGCATTTCTCATCGGAGAAATGCCGATATCCCCGAACTGTCTATGTTTTCTTCGTGCAAGCTGCGCAGCGCCCGTGTCGGCACGGAGGCCATCTTGTGACTATTCTGTGACTGCACGAGACCGGGAACGGCCCCCTCTTCTTGCCATAGTGTTGGCGCCTGGCTGTGCTGCATCTCATCGTCAGTTCGAAAGGACAACGTGCCCATTGCGGCACGATCCTCTCACGCCGGCGAAAATTCTTTGCTCTTTCCATATGGATTCCGCATCCGGATGCATATCGAAAGCGGCAACGCCCCGATCTCGTGAAACAATCCGCAATGCATGCCCGATTCCATCAGGGCTCCCTTCGCCCGGCCAGCCTCGCGATATCGCACGAGAAGGAAAGGAAGGAAGAGAAAGCGAGGTCCGTGAAAACGCATGATCTCGCACACTGCCTGCCAGGTACGGCCTCTATGCGTTCGAGCAGGGCACGCTGCTGCCGCTCGGAAGCTGCGCAGAGCCGGATCCGGAAAACTTGCCGAGCCGGGCGGATCTTTCTCCTCAAGCGCGCTGCCTGGTCTATGGCCGCGATTTGACGATCGATCCCGGGCCACCGAACACGGCAATCACTCTCGAACATCTGGCGTGGATGCGTGGCCAAAGAACCGCGGACGGCGCGGTCATATCCCTCGCCGATCGCCTGAGCCGATCACAACGGAAAACGAGCGAAGCCGGCCCGATCGAGTCGGGACGGTTCCGCCTCACTTTCAGCCCGGCTCCGTTCCGCATTCCAGCCTGGCTCAGCGTTGCGGCGCGGATGAAGAACTTTCGTCACTCCCGTCATCGGCAACAAAATCGGCGTGGCGCCTCGCGCCGGACCTTCTTAGAGCGAATTGCGTTTGCACGGGCTCACGCAATCCGCTCTATGTGTTTGTTTTGCAGGCATCTTCACGCGATCAGCCGATTCCATCTGATCGCGATCTGCTCTAGGCGCGCGCATCAGGCCGTGTTCTCTGCCGTGCCCGGCCGCAGGTTCTCCCCACGGGAATTGCCCCCACGGAAATTGTCCCCGAGGCAATGGCCCGGCGATTGTCTCGATCACGCCATGACCCACTCCGGCGGACACTCCTTCTCGGCTGGCGGAATCTCCATTCCACCGGCCGATATTTCCCCAGCCGATATTTCCCCGGCCGATTCTTCTTCGGCCGCCTTTTCCTCGGCCGCATGGCAGCACCAAGCTCGCCGCGGATTGACGCGAAGGCGCGCCCGCCCCAACCTTCCACTCATGCTCACGACCGCCCGCATCCTTGAGCGACGCCGACGCCGCACTCTCCGCGGCGGTCCCGGCTCGTCTCGCAAGGATCGGCGCGCTCGATGCGGATAGCCCAGGGCAAGTAGCCCAGGCGGGCACCGCCCGCAAACCAGAGCGCCGACCGAACCTGCATCCGGAACCCCGCCCTCACCGAAGGCGGGGTTTTTTCATGCCTTTCCTTCATTCCTGCCCGGCCGTCCAATGCCCCCAGACCTCATCTCCCCCCTCGACCCCGTTCCTGCTTCGGCCATCTCCGCGCCGCCCTGCATCGTCACACTCGCCGAGCGGCCCGATCTCCTGCCGCTGATCGCGCAATGGCTGCGCGATCATCACGCGCCGCACGAGCCGCTAGCCCGCTATGCCGCCCAGCTCGCGCGCCGCACCTCGCCCCTCGGGTCCGAGCGATGCTTCGTCCTGCTCGCCGGCGGCGTCCCTGCCGGCACCGCGAGCCTCACAAGCCGGGGCCTCGAATCCCGCCCCGAACTCACGCCGTGGCTCACCAATGTCTTCGTCGCGCCCTCATTCCGGGGTCATGGTTTCGCACGCCGCCTTGTTGTCGCGGTGGAAACGGCCGCCCATCGCGCCGCCATCCCCGTGCTCTGGCTCTACACACGCTCGTCCGAGCCGCTTTATGATTCGCTCGGCTGGCACCGCGCCGGCGCCGAGACCCACGATGGCGCGCCCGTCACGCTGATGCGCCGCGACTTCGGCGCGTGACCCATCGCAGGAAGCGCGCGCGGACGATCTCCGCATCGCCATCACGCTCCGTCCGCGCTCCCGCCACGCCGCGTTTCTCGGGACGGAAGCGTCCGTCTCCGTCCCGGGATGGCTCTCCACCCGCCTCGCGCTCGCTGTCACCGAGCCCGCCGAAGCCGAGCGCGCCAAGGAAGCAAGCCTTGCCTTGCCGCAGGGGATCCCGACGCTCTCGCCTTGCGCTTCTCGTGCCTCGCTCAAAACCCGAAGGCATAAAGGGTCCGATCCGCGCCCACATAGAGCCGCCCGCCTGCCGCGATCAGCGTCGTGTATCGCCGCACCAGCCCCATCGGCGCGCTGATGAAAAGCACCGCTCCGTCACTGCCGCGGAACGCCCTGAGCCGCTCGTCGCCCTCCGCCCCCACTGCCCAGACGATCGGCACGCCGCCACCTGCAGCCTGGACGGGGCCCGCCACGGTCACGATCGGCGCGCCCAGCCCATGCTCCTCCGCGCACCAGGCAACGGAAAGGGAAGGAGGCGATCCCCCCGCGATCCTGAGAGCGATGAGGTCGCCAGCCCGCCCGCCCGGACAGCCGAGACCCTCGCCCTGGAACACGACATAGCGCGCCCCGTTCAGACCATAGGTCGCGGTCGCGGTCCGGATCGGGAATGACGAGACCTGCCGCACCAGCCGCGCGCCGCCAATGCCGCCGAGATCGTTGCGATCGAGCAAATAGGCATTGCCGTCCTTGCCGAGCGCGATCACGAAGGGCCCTGCCAGAGTCGGGTTGGTCGCGCCGAGATCGAGATCGGCGTCATCGAGCGCCTGCCAATTGCTCGGCGCGAAAAAATCCGCCGCACGGCCTGGGAAATTCGGCCCGAACCCGAGGCGGATCACCGACTCGCCATCGCCGAACCGCCCATCCGCGCCGATCGTGTTGCCGGTCGCGACATAGAGCGATGATCCGTCGCTCACGATCCCGCCGGGTGCCCAGATCCCTCCGCCCTGTCCCCGTGTCGCCCAGGCCCCGAGCCTCCCGGGATTCCGCATTGTCACGCCCACCACCCAGCCGCGATAGAAGGCGCAATCGCCAAAATGCCCCGCGTAGGGCACGAAGATCTTTCCTCCATCGACCGCGAGCGCCCCGCGTTCCCCCTGGTTCGCAGCGACAAAACGCATGCCCCGCGCCGCCAGCGCCGCCTGGACATCGACCGGCCATCCCGGCCGCACGCTGCCGTCGCTCGCATTCAGGGCGAAGATCAGGTGCCGCGGCGCCGCGCCGGCCTGGCGCACCATCGCGTCGAGATAGAGGATGCCGCCATCGATCACCGGGGTGCCGGTGATCCCCAGCGGGTCGATATCCCCGCAGGGGAGCGAAGCGGGCGGCGCCGGCGTCCCCAGCGTTCTCGACCACAGGCGCTCTCCGTTCGCGGCATCGAACGCAAGGACCTGGTCCTGCTCGGTCGCGACGATGACGATCCGCCGCCCATCCGGCGCGGTCCAGACGAGCGGCTGGGCATAGACCGGGCCGGCGACAGGCGCGCTCCACAAGGGTGTTGGCTTCATCGCGGCAATCCGCGCCGGCGTCATCTCCGGCTCGATGAAGAGCCCGGTCCGCGCTCCATCGCGATGGTACTGAGTTACGTCCGCCGTCATCCCCGCCGTCATCCCCCCTTGGGCATGAGCGCCCGCAGCGCCCAGCCAGAGCGCCAGCAGCGCCGTCCCGATCCCGCGCATCAGAAGCCGCAATGTCCTTCTCCTGCCGCCCGTTCCCGCGACCCTTGAGTTTGAATCG
>DATJLS010000046.1:0-40165 GCA_035509315.1 Acetobacteraceae bacterium
GGACCCCGAGCGCAGCGATCCGCCAAAGCCCAAGGGGAAGTCATAAAATTGATCGCCAAAACAAAAGGGCCGTGAGCACCGGAAGCGCAGAAAGACGCGTCGGACGACCACCACAGTCGCATTCTCAAACAGTCTCTGAGAGACCGGCTCGAACCAGGCGGTCAAAGGCAGGCCAGGGATGGAAGGGGCCCGCCCATGGTCGAAACGGCGGTGAGTTGCTATATCCGCCCGGCGCCTGACTGCTCTCGCGGCAGTGCAGCAAAACGTGCCAAGGGATGAGGTCATGGCCCGCCGCCGCCAGCTTTACGAGGGAAAGGCGAAGATCCTGTTCGAGGGGCCGGAGCCGGGTACCCTCGTGCAGTATTTCAAAGACGACGCCACCGCCTTCAACGCCCAGAAGCGAGGCGTGATCACCGGCAAGGGTGTACTCAACAACCGCATCAGCGAGTATCTGATGCTGCGGCTGGCCGAGATCGGCATCCCGACCCATTTCGTCCGCCGGCTCAATATGCGCGAGCAGCTCATCCGCGAGGTCGAGATCATTCCGATCGAGGTGGTGGTGCGGAACGTCGCCGCCGGCAGCCTCTCCAAGCGGATGGGCATCCCGGAAGGCAAGCGGCTGCCGCGCAGCATTATTGAATATTACTATAAGAACGATGAGCTTGCCGATCCGATGGTGGCCGAGGAGCATATCACCGCCTTCGGCTGGGCGGCGCCGCAGGACATGGACGACATCGTTTCCCTTTCGCTCCGGGTGAATGATTTCCTCACCGGGCTCTTCCTCGGCGTTGGCATCACGCTCGTCGATTTCAAGCTGGAATTCGGCCGGCTTTGGGAGAACGAGGAGATGCGCATCGTCCTCGCCGATGAGATCTCGCCCGACAATTGCCGACTCTGGGACAGCAAGACCAACGAGAAGATGGACAAGGATCGCTTCCGCCGCGATCTCGGCAAGGTCGAGGAAGCCTATCAGGAAGTGGCCAAGCGACTCGGCATTCTGCCCGAGGCCGGCACCCGCGACATGAAGGGCCCGGAGGTGATGCAGTGAAACGTCATGCGGCGGGCGAGGCGCCGTGAAAGCGATCGTGACCGTGATGCCGAAGCCGGGGGTGCTCGATCCACAGGGCAAGGCGATCGCGCGCGCGCTCGACCATCTCGGGTTCGGGGGTGTCGGCGAGGTGCGGGCCGGCAAGGTGATCGAGCTCGAGCTTGCGGCCACGGACCCCGAGGCCGCGCGCAGGGAAGCCGCTTCAATGGCCGAGCAGCTCCTGGCCAACACCGTGATCGAGAGTTTCTCCGTAGCGATTTCTCAATGACAAGGGCCGTTCGCTAGTGTCCCGACTCGCAAATATCGTCATCATGCGTCGGGACACTCGCTCTTTGTTTTCAGCGGCCTGCTGGCCCCTGAAATGCGAAGGCATTTCAGGGGCAGGACGCTAGCGCATGCGCGCCGGCGTCATCGTCTTTCCCGGCATCAACCGCGAGCGCGACATGGCAATCGCGCTCGAACTGGCATCCGGGCGCAAGCCGCGCATGCTCTGGCACGCGGAGACGGACCTTTCCGGGCTCGATCTCGCCGTCATTCCCGGCGGCTTCTCCTATGGGGATTATCTGCGCGCCGGCGCGATGGCCGCGCATTCCCCGATCATGGGCGCGGTGCGCGCGCACGCGGCGCGCGGGGGCTATGTGCTCGGCGTCTGCAACGGATTTCAGATCCTAACCGAGGCCGGGCTGCTGCCCGGCGCGCTTCTGCGCAATGTCTCTCTCCGCTTCCTGGCGATGGACTGCCATCTCCGGGTCGAGCGCGCGGGCACGGCCTTCACCGGGCATTTCCAGGCGGGTGAGGTCTTCCGCGCCGTGCTCGCCCATGGCGAGGGAAATTATTACGCCGACGAAGCAACACTCGACCGTCTCGAGGGCGAAGGGCTGGTCGCGTTCCGCTATGCCGCGCCGGGTGGAGAGCTTACGCCCGCTTCCAATCCGAACGGCAGCGCGCGGGCCATTGCCGGCATCTTCAGCCCCAATCTGCGCATCCTCGGGCTGATGCCGCATGCGGAGAATCTGGTCGATCCGGTGGCGGGCGGCGATGATGCGAAGAAACTCTTCGAGGGGCTGGCCGCCGCGTTCTCCGCATGAAGAGGCGGGCATGAAGAGGCGGAATGAATAAGCCTTTGTCGGCGTCCTTACCGGCCCTGGCCGCGGAGTTCGGCCTTTCGCCGGAGGAATATGGCCGCGTGCTCGCGATCCTCGGGCGCGAGCCGCGTCTTGCAGAGCTCGGCATTTTCGCCGCCATGTGGTCCGAGCATTGTTCATACAAATCTTCTCGCGTCTGGCTGCGCACGCTTCCGACCTCAGCGCCCTGGGTGATCCAGGGTCCGGGAGAGAATGCCGGCGTGGTGGCGATCGGCGAGGGGCTGGCCGCCGTCTTCAAGATGGAGAGCCACAACCACCCGAGCTTCATCGAGCCCTATCAAGGGGCGGCAACCGGTGTCGGCGGGATTCTCCGCGATGTCTTCACCATGGGGGCGCGGCCGATCGCCAATCTCAACGCGCTGCGCTTCGGTGACCCGGACGAGCCGGGGACGAAACGCATCGTGGATGGCGTGGTGCGGGGAATCGGCGGCTACGGCAATTGCGTCGGAGTGCCGACGGTGGGTGGAGAGATCAATTTCCACCGCGCCTATAACGGCAATCCGCTGATCAATGCGATGACGGTGGGCATTGCCCCGGCGGACCGTATTTTCCGCTCTGCCGCCGCCGGTGTGGGCAACCCGGTCGTCTATGTCGGCGCCAAGACCGGACGCGACGGCATTCAGGGCGCGACGATGGCGAGCGCCGCCTTCGGCGATGATGCGGCGGAGAAGAGGCCGACCGTGCAGGTCGGCGATCCTTTCACCGAGAAGCTGCTGATCGAGGCTTGCCTTGCCCTGATGGAGACGGACGCGATCGTTGCGATCCAGGACATGGGGGCGGCCGGACTCACCAGCTCGGCGGTGGAGATGGCGGGCAAGGGCCGGCTTGGCATCGCGCTTGACCTCGATGCGGTGCCGGTGCGCGAGAAGGGCATGACCGCCTATGAGATGATGCTCTCGGAAAGCCAGGAGCGCATGCTGATGGTGCTGCGCCCCGGCCACGAGGACGAGGCGCGGGCGATCTTCGAGAAATGGGAGCTCGATTTCGCGGTCATCGGGCGGCTTACGGAGAGCGGGCGGATCGTCATCACCCATCGCGGTGTGGTGGAGGCGGAGATTCCGCTCGGGCCGCTCGCGGCGGAGGCGCCGCTCTATCGCCGCCCGATCGAGGAGACGCCGAAGCCCGCGGTGCTGGCCGCGGCGGAGATCGTCGATCCGCCGAGGCTCGAAACGGCGCTTCTCCGGCTGATCGCCTCGCCCGATCTTTGCTCGCGCCGGTGGGTCTGGGACCAGTACGACGCCACGGTGGGCGGGCAGACGGTGAAGCGGCCCGGGGCGGCGGACGCGGCGGTGGTGCGCGTCGAGGGGCACAGGCTCGCGCTCGCGCTCACCACCGACTGCACCCCGCGCTACTGCGCGGCCGATGCGGAAGCGGGTGGCGCGCAGGCGGTGGCGGAGGCCTGGCGCAACCTGACGGCAACGGGCGCGCGGCCGCTGGCGCTGACCGACAATCTCAATTTCGGCAGCCCCGAGAATCCGCGCGTGATGGGCCAGTTCGCGGGCGCGATCCGCGGCATGGAGGCGGCCTGCCGCGCGCTCGACTTCCCGGTCGTTTCCGGAAATGTGAGCCTCTACAACCAGACCGCGGGCACTGCGATCCTGCCGACACCCGTCATCGGCGGCGTGGGTGTGCTCGCGGATGCGCGACAGGCGGTCGGGATCGCGCTCTCGCCCGGGCTCGAGCTCGTCCTGATCGGGACGACCGAGGGGTGGCTCGGCTGCTCGCTCTGGCTGCGCGAGATCTGCGGGCGCGAGGCGGGCGCGCCGCCGCCGGTCGATCTGGCGGAGGAGCGGCGCAACGGCGATTTCGTGCGCGAGCGGATCGCGGCCGGCGCGGTGCGTGCCTGCCACGACGTTTCGGACGGCGGGCTGCTTGTCGCGGTGGCGGAGATGGCTCTGGCCGGCGGTTGCGGCGCGCGGCTCGAGCCCGGCCCGGCCGGAGTGCCACCGCACGGTTTCTGGTTCGGTGAGGACCAGGGCCGCTATGTGCTGGCGGCGGCCGATGCGGCCGGCCTGCTCGCCGCGGCGAAAGGCGCTTGCGTGCCTGCCTGGCGCCTTGGCATTGCGGGTGGAGAGGATTTGACACTCCCCGGCGCCATCGCCATATCGGTGGCGGCGTTGCGCGAGGCACACGAGCGCTTCTTTCCGACCTGGCTCGATTGAGAGCGCGGAGGGCGTGCATGGCGATGGGGGCGAGCGAGATCGAGGCGCTGATCAAGGCGGCGCTCCCTGACGCGAGCGTGAGCATCGAGGACCTCGCCGGTGACGGCGACCATTATGCGGCGACGGTGGTGAGTTCCGCCTTCCGCGGCCTTTCGCGCGTGCGGCAGCACCAGATCGTCTATGCCGCCTTGCGTGGCCGGATGGGGGCCGAGCTTCACGCCCTGGCCCTTCAGACAAGCGCCCCCGAACAGGAGCAGACGCAATGACGATTTCCGTATCCGAGCGAATCCAGAGCGAGATCGATGAGCATCCCGTGATGCTCTTCATGAAGGGAACGGCGATGTTTCCCCAATGCGGCTTTTCCGCCCGCGTGGTGCAGATCCTGACCCATATGGGTGTTCCCTTCGCCACCGCGAATGTGCTCGAGGATCCGGAGCTGCGCGAAGGGATCAAGGAATTCTCGAGCTGGCCGACGATTCCCCAGCTCTATGTGAAGGGCGAGTTCGTCGGCGGGTGCGACATCCTGACCGAGATGTACCAGTCGGGCGAGCTTGAGTCCCTGCTCAAGGAAAAGGGCATTTCCTGCGAAAAGGCGGCCTGAGAGGCGGCCCCACCCGCACTGATTCGATTTTCGTTCGGAGCGTGATGGTCAAAGATCATCACGCTCTTTTTCTGCGTGATCCGCCTTGTGACTTTCGCCGATCGCCGGACGAATTTTCGAAACCATATCGACCTCGCAAAACCGTCGTGATGATGAGGGTTGCGGGGGTATAGCAGTAGCCTTCAC
Source organism: Acetobacteraceae bacterium (assembly GCA_035509315.1). GTDB lineage: Bacteria > Pseudomonadota > Alphaproteobacteria > Acetobacterales > Acetobacteraceae > JAKAWQ01. The sequence goes on from DATJLS010000046.1 coordinate 5,143, forward strand.
ATTTTTCGGCGGCCTCCTGAGTTCGAGACGCTGTCGATTGCGGCTGTCATTTTCTCGATGTTTGGCGACATTGTTCTGTAACGCCGCTGGTCGAGGATTATCCGCCGCCGGACGATCCGCCAGAGCGTAATCGCCGCAGGTGGATTCGCCGAAGGGGTGAATCACGCGAAAAAACAAATGGCGAGAGCGTGATGGCAGAAGGCAATGACCAGCATGATGCGTAAACCGCTCTGGCAGCCCTCGCGGCGCCAGGTTCTGGCCGCCGGCCTGGCGGCCGCAGTGCCGGCCACGGTCCGGGCGGCCGGCGAGCCGATCAGGATTGGCATCATCGCCGAGGCGAAGACTCTGACCGGTGCGGCGATCCCCAACAGCGCCCGGATGGCCGCAGACGTCATCAATGCGGCCGGCGGCGTCGGCGGACGCCCGATCCAGCTCATCGTCTATGACGACCATGTCTCCGCTGTCGAGGGCGTGCGGGCATTTCAGCGCCTTGCCGCCGAAGACGGGGCGGCAGCGATCATCGGCAGCTTCATCAGCGAAGTGGTGCTGGCGATGGAGCCATGGTCGGCACGGTTCAAGATACCTTTCATCACCCCCGGTGCCGCGAGCAACGAAATCTCAAAGCGTGTTCACGATGATTATGATCGTTACAAGTATGTCTTCCAGGGGTTCTTCACCTCGGACTTCTTCCGCCGCATGCGTAGCGAGTTCGGCACACGACATTCTGGCCGGTGATCTGCATATGAAGAGTTGCGTCATCATGAGTGAAGACGCGGCCTGGACCACGCCGCTTGACGAGGCCTATGTCCGGCTTCTGCCTGAGGCGGGGTTCGAAATCCGCGATCATATTCGTTTTTCCCCCGATACCACGGATTTCACGCCGATCTTCAGCCGCATCGAAGGCAAGAGGCCCGACGTGATCGTGACCGGGATCAGTCATGTGGGCGTGGTGCCGACGGTGCAGTGGGGAGAGCTTCGCGTGCCGATCCCGATGTGGGGCCAGAGCGCTCAAGCGACCTCAAGCGATTTTTGGAGCGCCACCAACGGCGCCTGCGAGGGTGTGGGAGCACAAACTTCCGCCGGGCCCGATTCCATGATCACGCCGAAGACGCTCCCGTTCACGCAGACCTATCAAAAGCGTTTCGGTCTCGTCCCCACCGCTGTCGGGTACTCCAGCTACGACCTCGTTTTTGTCATTGCCGAAGCGATCACGCGGGCGGATGGCTCGACCGAGCCCGACAGGCTCGTCACCGCGCTCGAGGCAACCGACCATGTCGGCACGATGGGCCGGATCAAGTTCTACGGCCGCGACGCACTCTTCACGCACACGATGGAATATGGGCCTGATCTCGTGCAGGGCGTGGTCGTCCAGTGGCAGAACGGCAAGCTGGTGACGGTCTGGCCGAAAAGATATGCGACCGCAAAGGTGCGGTTTCCGCCCTTCGTGAGGCTGCCGGGCTAGAGCAGATCGCGATCAGATGGAATCGGCTGATCGCGTGAAGATGCTCGCAAAACAAACACATAGAGCGGATTGCGTGAGCCCGTGCAAACACAATTCGCTCTGGACCTCGGGCCAGGCTCCAAGCTAGGCCAACGAGCGAGATCAGGATCGGTCTCGCTCGGGATGAGATCGCTTGTGTTTATCCATTCCGCTTCCGGTCATTGTTTTCTCGTGTGATTCAGACCTCCTCTCAGTTCATCTGCGGTCATCACGCTTTAACCACCGAAGCGCTCGTCCGGAACGCCCGCTATTCCTGGGACAGTGGCGAAGATCCCGCCGGCAAGCGGCTCGTTGCGCAGTCGGTCCACCGGCATCCGATATCTCGCCGAGCTGATATAGAGCGTATCCAGGTGTGCGCCGCCGAAGGCGACAGAGGTCGGCTGCGAGACGGGCAAAACCAGAACCCTGTCGCGGCGGCCGCGAGGATCATAGCGGACGACGCACGCTGCCGGAGGCTGCGCCAGCCAATACCCTCCCTCTTCATCGACGGCGGCGCCGTCCGGCACGCCTTCGCGCTCGCTCAGCGCGACGAATATGCGACGATTTCGCAGCGTTCCGGCTTCCTGCTCAAAATCCCACGCCCAGACGATCCGGCGGCGGCTGTCGGCATAGTAGGCCGTTGTGCTGTCAGGGCTGAAGGCCAGGCCGTTCGATGCATAGATTCCATCGACCATCCTATGGCAGGAGAGGTCGGTGTCGAGACGATAAAGGGCGCCGCTGGGCTTGGTCTCATCGGGATCATGCAGGCTGCCCGCCCAAAATCGCCCCTGGCGATCGGTCTTGCCATCATTGAAGCGATTCTCAACGAGATCCGCTTCCGGTTCGGCGACGGACGTGAATCGGGAGTGCGAAGGATCGAAGAAAAAGAAACCGGTCTTGAGCGCAACGATCATCCCCCCATCGTGCCGCAAGGCGAGCGAACCGATATCCGCTGGGGTCTTCCACAAGCGATCCTTCCCGTTCGCGGGGTCATAGCGATGAATCTCGCGACCTTTGATATTGACCCAGTAGAGAACCTCGTCCTCGGGATCCCAGACCGGGCTCTCTGCCAGCTCCGCCTGGCAATTCAGGACGCAGTCGATCGTTCCCATACCGTCGCCTCCCCGCCATCCTGCGCTTTCGCTATCGGTCTTCCCGCTCTCCGCCGGACGGTGTGTGCCGCCCCATATCGAGGACCAATCTGCCAAGGACCTGCCCGGTGGCGAGCCTCGCCAAGGCTTCGTTCACGCGATCGAACGGAAACCTGTCCGTGACGATGGAATGGATGCGGCCGGCCGCGGCGAGATCCAGGCTGGCGTGCAGCTCCCGACGAGACCCGGCGCGAGAACCGATCACCTCAAGCTCGTTCTGCGCCAGATTCTTGCCGCTCAGGACGAGAGAATCGGTCGTATATCCAACCATCACGATGCGTCCGCCGGTGCTGACGGAATCGAGACCGGCTGCGATCGTGTCTTTGCTTCCCACGAGGTCGAGCACGCAGTCAACACCGCGCCGATTCGTGAGCGCGCGCACGGCTGGGCCGACGTCGACGCTCGAGAGAGTCTCCGCCGCGCCCAATCTTCGCGCCCAATCGCGCTTTGCCTCGGTCTGTTCGACGGCGATCACGCAGGCGCCGGCCAGATTCGCAAACTGAACTGCGAAGGACCCGACGCCGCCAACCCCGATCACCAGCACCGTATCACTCAGCCCCAGCCGTGCGCGGCGAACCGCGTGATACGCCGTCAGTCCCGCGTCGCAATGCACCGCGGCATCATGCCAGGCGATGCCGGCAGGAATGGGAACCAATTGGTGTGCTGGCAGAAGAAGCTTCTCGGCATATCCCCCGTTCCATCCCTTGACGCCGAGAACGCCGAGCATGTCCGGGCAAAGCTGCTCGCGCCCCGTTTGATACGACGGATTCTCCGGAGAAACGAGAAAGATATAGGGAATGACGCGGTCGCCGCGCGCGAACGCATGCACCCGTTCGCCGACGGATTCGACAATGCCCGCCGGCTCATGCCCCATGATGAAGGGAAGCCGGGGGGTATATCCGAATCCGTCGAGCAGCTTGAGATCGGTCCCATCGATCCCGCAGGCCATGACCTTGACGAGGACTTCGTCTGGCCCTGGGCGCGGATCATCGACCTCCTCGATCGCGAGCGGCGAGCCGAACGCCTTGAGCACGGCTGCTTTCATGATTGGCGCCTTGAAAGCGGGAGAGTCGGTCGCCGAAGAGAGCCACGGAGCGTGGTGGCGGGAAAGTCACAACGCTCCCGCATGGGAATGCTTCCCGATCCCGAGGATGGCGCGTGCCTCATCCGGGGTCGCGATTTCGCGGCCAACCTCGCGCGCGATACGTATTGCCTTATCGACCAGATCGGCGTTGCTTCTTGCATATTCGCCCGGCGCAAGGAAGGGATTGTCCTCCATGCCGACGCGGACATGGCCGCCCATCATGATTGCCGCCGTCAGCACCGTCCACGCATGCTCGGGGTCCATGACACTGGTATTGTACCGGAATCCGCCGGGCAGATGGTCGTGCATGAACAGCAATGCCTTGACCGTCGGCGGGGTCCAGCAACCGCCGCGCCAGCCGAGGAAGAAGGTTACCCAAACGGTGGGATCCATCTTCTCCGTCTCGATCATGCGCAGAGCGTTCCACACGCCGCCGTAATGAAATGCCTCGATCTCCATCTTCACCCCGAGCTCGCGCGTGACCCGCACATATTCCGCGAGCTCGGCCCGGTTGTGGAGCCCGTAGAGCTCCACCGGGACCTTGCCCGGCTCATAGTTGAAACACTCATCGTGGGCGTTGAAGCAAACGGAGATCATATCCGGCTTGTGGGCGCGCATCAGTTCCTTGCGCTGCGGAAAGCGGCCATTCGCGATGCCATATTGAATGACCGTGTCGCATCGATCGAGGATGGCATCGCGCAGGCGCCCCCAGCCGGGGATTTCGAGGTCGGAGAGCCTGGTGCCGTCGGCCTGAATTTCCGCATCGACCGTGTACGGCCCGTGCAGGTGACAAATGGAGGCCCCGGCATTGACCGAGCGCACATATTCATCAGCGACGACGTCCCACCCCTTGGGCGTGGGATTCGACGGATTGCTTGGATAGGACATCGTCGAATCGCAAGTGACCGTGACGATCAGCTTTTCCAACATTTCCTCCTTCACTCAACCAACTTCCGTTGCGCTGTTTTTTTAGGACTTTGCCTCGGCTTCCCGTGACCCATCCGTTCTGGCATCTTCTTGCTCTTCACCCTCGGCCAGCTTGGGCATCGTGAGGCCCGCGCGACCGGCGGCGCGTTTCAGAGCTTCCCATGTCGATCCATCGACATGGAGCAAGCGCGTTGCCGCCATGGCTGCGTATTCCCGATCTCCGGGCATGAGGACCGGCTGCCCGGACTGGAGCGGCGGGGAGCGGCGTATATGTTCCGAAAGACCTTGAGCCAGGCTTGCGAATCCCGGCTGGGGCGCGATGGCGAGCAGGGTCATGTCGGTGCCTTTTCGTGACCGATCATCGACTTCATCGCCATTGAGCAGCGTGGTGAGGATTTCCACGAAAAGCGCGAGCGCCGTGCCACGGAAGCCGAGCTTCCCTCCCAGCGGCTGCACCGCTCCCTTCGGGAGTGCGTAAAGCACGTTGGGATCGCGGCTCACCCGCCCCTCCGCGTCACGCAGAGCGCCCTCGGGCGCCTCCGCCCCCTGGTCGCGCAGGACACGAATCACCCCTTCGGGAGCGGCGGCGGTGGAAAAATCGGCAACGACCGGCTTCTCGCCATCGACCGGCCAGGACATTGCCATCGGGTTCGTCGATATCCGGCCCTCGCGCCCTCCGAATGGGGCCACCCAATGTCCGGACGGCGCGCCATTGCACATGGCCAATCCGATCAGCGCTCCCTCGGCGAGCGCTTCCGCGTAGGCGCCGATGCGGCCGGTATGGCCGAGATGCCGGCCATTGGCCATCGCCACTCCGGTTTCCCGGACCAATTGCGTCAGCGCGCCCACCATGCGCATGCCGACGACCTGGCCGAAGCCCCGCCGCCCCTCGACACGAAGACGGGAAATGCCGGTCTGCTCAATTTCGGGCTCCGCCGCAGGATCGATGATCCCCGCCTCGATCTCGGCGAGATATTGCGGAATGCGCATTACGCCGTGCGAGGCAAGACCCATACTGCTGGCACGGACCAGATGCTCCATGACGATCCCGGCATGTTCGGGGGGTGCCCCGGAATGCTCGAGCAGCGCCCGCCCGAAAATCGACATGTCAGCGGGATCAACGAGAAACGTTTTGGGGCGCTGGGCAATTCGCGGGGCAATTCGCGGGGCAATTCTGGGCATCGCCATCACACCGGCCGGCCCGAAGGTTCCGGGCCGCGCTCACACCCGCCGGAACATTTCGGCGATCCGAGCCATCCGATGGCGTCCGCGGTCTTCATCATCTTTCCGCGTACCCGAGGCTCGCCGCGTGACGACGCACAAAGGCTTCATAGGCGGCCATCTGGGAACGCGCGGCGTGGCGGGGTTCGGGCCAGCCGAACAGGTCCCAGCTGATGGCGATGGGTTTGCCCTTGAGCCGGCTGCCGATGGCTTCAAGATCGAGAACGCCATCATTTGGGGGAAAGTGCAGCTCGGAAGTCTTCGTATCGGTATTGGCGTAATGGACGTGATTGATCGCGTCCAAGACATCATCATCGATGACTTCGAGCAGATCCCGCCCCAATGCCACGCCAAAATGACAAAAATCGAAGCATATGCCTGCACCCACAGAACGCAGCGCCGACGCGAGCGGGGCGATGGCCCGATGCTTCAGCGCGAAGGTGAAGGGATGCAGCTCGCAGGAGACCGAGGGGGGATTCTCGAGGCCGCTCCGATGAATGGCCGCTTCGATCAGCCGCGCAAGAGTGCCGCAGGCCGCCCCCACATCCTGGGGGTCCCCGATCCGACCTTCCCAGATCAGGACGCGCGGCGCGCCCATCGCCTTCGCCCAGCGCAGATGTGCGCTCAGGCCGTCGATCGTCCTTGCCAAAGCCTCCGGTCCATGGAACGGATCGAAGGTGATATCCCCAACGGCATTGAGCGCCGAGACGACGAGCCCCGCGCGGCGTATGGCATTTCCGGCGGCTTCCGCATGGGCCTCGAAGACCGGCACGCCCGGCAAACCCGGGCCGAGCTGATGGATATGGACCTCCATGCCGTCGAAGCCGAGCTCCCTGACGGCCGCGACAGAAGTTTCCAGATCCGCGCGGGGAGCGATCAACGACATGCCGATGCGCTTGCCGATATCGGGCAGTCCGGGGCTCATCGGACAGGGCCTCCCAGGCGAGGGGCAGTCTGCAGGAGGCGTTTTCCCATCTCCGCGATGCGCGCTTCGCTGATCCGCTGGGAGGGGCCGGAGAGACCGATGGCGCCGATCAAGGTTCCGCCGATGCGGGCCGGTATCGCGACGCACGAGACCCCGTCCATCGTTTCATTGCGATCGATCGCGTAGCCGCGCTTGCGTGTCTCTTCCAGACGCCGGCGCAGCTCGATCGGCCCCTGAGCCGCAAGCGGCGAGCCGCCCTGATAGTTCAGCGACGCGAGTTCGCCATCCAGGGAACGATCATCGAGCGCGGAAAGATAAGCCTTGCCGAGCGCGGAGCAGTGCATCGGCCGTGTCGTGCCCAACCGTTCGCGGACGGTAATGATGTGGGAGGAAGGAAAGAAGGCGAGATAGACCATGGTACCGTTGGCCGGCACGCCCATGATCGCGGCTTCTCCAAATGCTTCACGTAGCTCCAGAAGGACGGGGTCGACCGCCGCGCTCCAATCAAGATGATCCATGTGCGAGGAGATGAAGGAATAGAACCGGGCGGGCGCGATCGCGTAGCTCTTCGTTTTCGGATCACGCAGAACATAGCCGAGCTGTTCGATCTCGGTCAGCAACCGCAGGGCCGTGCTGCGATTGACCCCAAGCACACCCGCGATCTCGGCTGCCGTGTGCGGGCCGGATGCGAGCAGCTCCAGAGTCCGGAAGACGCGAATGACGTGACTTCCGCCCGATTGGGATGGGAGCTTCGCCCGCCCGGCGCGGGCAACGCGCAATGAATTTGCGGCCATCGGCGAACCCTAAAGGGGATTATCAATGAACGCAACTGGGTGCGTGTTGCGCAACAAATTGATCCCTTCCATCTTGACCTCCTTACGATTGGATCGCATACTTTCAGATATGGTTGCGCATGGTGCAACTGCGAAAAGCCCGAACGGGCGCACCCGGGAGGAAGCACGAATGCTCATCAACTGGATGAAGACCGGCCGTTTCGGCATGGGTCTCGTGGCTTCGGCGATCGCGCTTGCTGCCCTGAGCGGGAGCGCGGCCCATGCCGCGGGCAAGCCAACCGTCTATGTGATCGGGCCCAGCCTTACCGATCCTTTCTGGATCACGGAAGAGAATGGCGCCAAACAGGCGGGCCACGATTTCGGAATCAATGTCGCATTCGAGGCACCCGCCCAGGATACGGGTGATATCGGAATGATTCCCCTCGTCCAGGCGGCCATCGCGGCCAAGCCGGAGGGAATCGCGATCGACTATACCTCAAAGGCCATGGAGGGGGTCACCACCGCCGCGCTCAATGCGGGCATTCCGGTTGTGCTCTACAACAATGACCGGTTCGAGGGAGAAAACGCGCCGGCGGACAAACGGATTCCCGGCCTTGCCTTCGTCGGCCAGGACGAATCGACTTCCGGCGAGATCCTTATGAAGGCTTTTCTTCCCTCGCTTCCAGCCAAGCCCTGCGCGGTCCTGATCGTCAATCCCTTCCCGACCGCTTTCGTGCTGACGCTGCGCGCGGATGGCGTCAAGCGCGCGTTGAACGCGGTGCATTATCCTTATAAGGATCTCGTTGCGACTGCCGATGAGGGACAGAATCTTTCGCTGATCAGCGCCGCATTGCAGGCAGATCGCAGCATTTGCGCCATCGTCGGGCTCGGCAACCCGGCGGCGAATCCCGCCGCCGAATATGTGGGGCAACATCATCTCAATATCCCGGTGGCGACCTTCGATGTCGGCGCGGAAGCCGCCAAGCTGATCGAGGGAGGATGGCTGACGATGGCGATCAACCAGCAGCCATTCCTGCAGAGTTACATGGCGGTTCAGAACCTGGTCTTCCGCGCCGAGTATGGATTGAGCCCCGTCGATGTCGATACGGGGACATCGATCGTGGACAAGAAGAACATCGGCGTCATCCAGGCTTGCATCAAAGCCGGCCGCTGCTGAGAGCCCGCTTGAGAATGCGACTGTGGTGGTCGTCCGACGCGTCTTTCTGCGCTTCCGGTGCTCACGGCCCTTTTGTTTTGGCGATCAATTTTATGACTTCCCCTTGGGCTTTGACGGATCGCTTCGCTTTTCCGTCAGAAGCCATATTGATCTTGAGGCCGCTCGGCTCCGGTTCTCGAAAGCCACGCCGGACGGCGCCTGCGGCGCCCCCAACTTGGAACGAACCGAATCACCACAGCGCATTCTCAAAACGGGCTCTGCGCGCTGTGGCCGGTCTGGCCGGGCATTCCCGCCCGGCCGCAGGTTGGCGGCTTCCCAGTATCCCGATTCCGAAGGGCGCAGTATGAGAATGGGAACGGAATCGGGACACCTGCTCTTTGTTTCCAGTGGCCTGCTTTGACGTCAGATAGCAACGAAAGACCGATGTCCTCCAACACTTCGCACGAAGGAATGCCTGCTTCATCTTTCTCGCGCGGCCGGATGCGGATGAAGTCCTTCGCGGAATCGCTCCTGAATGTGCGCGAACTGGCGCCCGGCCTTGGTTTGCTCTTCGTCGTGCTGTTCTTCACGCTTCAAACGGGGAATTTCTGGTCATCCGAGACGATGACGGCCGTCAGCTCGGTCGCGTCCACCATCGCCATCGTCGCGGTCGGCGTGACGATGCTCATGATCAGCGGCGAGTTCGATCTGTCCGTGGGTCAGAACTTCGCATTCACGCCGATCGTCTGGGCCCTTCTCTTCGTCAGCGACGGCTTCAACCAGTGGATCTCCCTGATCGCCGCGCTCGGGCTCGCTTGCATTGTCGGAATCATCAATGGCCTGGTCACGACCCTGTTCGGGATTCCATCGTTCATCGCGACGCTCGGGATGTTTTTCGTGCTGGAGGGGCTGAACAACCTCCTCATCACCGGGCATCAGCTCATGATGTTCCAGCCGAGCACTGCAATGTGGCTGCTGGGCGCCCAGATCGGCAATACGCCCTTTTACATGCCGCTGGTATGGATGTTCGTGGTCGCCTTCATCTTCTGGTTCGTTCTGACCCGGCTGCGATATGGCAACTGGACCCTGGCGACGGGCGGCAAGGCCGGGCCGGCCAAGGCCATGGGGATTGCCACCATCCGCGTGAAGCGCATCAATTTCGTCCTGAGCGCGTTGCTGGCCGGCCTGGCCGGGTGCATGCAGTTTTCGTATCTCCATACGGTCACTCAAGGACAGGGGCAGAATTACGAGCTTTTGGCCATTACGGCCGCAGTTCTTGGGGGAACCTCCTTGTTCGGAGGGATGGGGACCATCTGGGGCAGTGTCATCGGCGCCTATCTGCTGGCCACGATCCAGATCGGCCTCGTTTTGATCGGCGTGCCGGGATCGTTCTATGTCACGTTCATCGGTGTTCTGCTCGTCATCGTGGTGATCGCGAATGTGCGGCTTGGCCGTTTCGGGGGCAACCAGGCGTGAGCCCGAGCCCTCATCTCACGGATGCCGCCATCTCAGTGACCGAGAAGAGCCACGCAGTGGACCGTAGCCGTGAACCGCTCTTCGAGTTGCGCTCGATTTCCCACAGCTATGGCCGAAACAAGGTCATCTTCGATGTGAACCTGCGGGTCTGGCCGGGTGAAGTGGTCGCGCTGGTCGGCGATAACGGTGCCGGAAAATCGACCCTTCTCAAGATCTTTGCCGGCTATCTCGAGCCGACTTCGGGAAGCCTGAGATTCATGGGGGAGGAGGTTCATTTCGGCACCCCTGCCCGCGCGCGCGCCTTGGGAATCGAGGCGGTTTATCAGGATCTCGCCATTGTCGATCAGCTGAGTCTGTGGCGGAATTTTTTCCTGGGCAAGGAAATCACCCGCAAGATCGGCCCTCTGCAGGTCCTTCGGCGGCGACGTATGCGCCGGGAAGCGGAGATGGCGATCGCCAAGCTGGGCCTCACGCGGATTCGCTCGGCAGAGCAGCCGGTTTGGGCGCTCTCCGGGGGTGAACGCCAATCCGTGGCGATCACCCGGGCAATCCATTTCGGTGCCAAGCTCCTTTTGCTCGACGAACCGACCGCCGCTCTCTCGGTGCGGGAAACCCGCAATGTTCTTGCCTCCATCCATGAGGCCCGGGATCACGGCCTGGGCGTGCTCTATATCGACCACAATATGAGCCATGTCCTTCCTGTTGCCGATCGGATCGTGCTTCTCGAACACGGGCGAATCGTGCGCACCATCGATCGTGGAGAAGTGGGTGTGGAAGAGCTTCAGGAGCTTATTGCCAGGCGCGCGCAGAACACCGAACATTAGCGGGACCGCGAGGCTCGGCACGATTTTGTTTCTGAATTGCAAAGTGAGCGAACTGTGAGGACGAGGATTGGATTGTGGCTGGCACTGCCCGAGCCGCTCGTGGTGGAAGCGGCTGCGCGCGCCGAACCTGACTGGGTCGGGCTCGACCTTCAGCACGGCGCCTGGGACCTTGGCACCGCGTTTCGCGCGATCCAGTTGCTGGATGCCCTGGGCACAACCGCGCTGGTGCGAGTTTCGGAGCAGGAGCTGGCGCTGATTCCGCGCCTGCTCGACCATGGTGCGGCGGGCGTCGTCGTGGCGATGGCCTCCAGCACGGCCCTTGTCGAGGAAGCCGTGCGCCGGGCGCGCTACCAGCCCGAGGGCGTGCGCAGCTTCGGTGGGCAGCGCTATGGGATGCGGCCGGCACCGGCTGTGGTTTCCGAGATTCGTCCGCTCGTCTTCCCGATGATCGAGGACCGGCGCGGCGTCGCCGACATTGCCGCGATCGCCGCGGTGAAGGGCATCGCAGGGCTTCATATCGGCCCGGTGGACCTTGGCCTGGGTCTCGGCTTCGATTCCGCTGATCCTCGATACGAAGCCGTATTGCGCAACATCCTCTCGGCCGGTCACGAAGCCCGCCTGCCGGTCACGATGCATGCGGTACGGGCCGAAGAGGCGTCTCAATGGTTACGAATTGGCATCGACGAGCTGGTGCTTACCGCGGATATCGAGTTGCTCCGGAGTGCCCTGAAAACCCAGGTTGCATCGGCAAGAGAGGCCTTTTCGAGCTGACCGGAATTCATACAAGCGGGATGGACGCGCGATCCCGCCCCGCTCTCGTGAGCTGAGCGCGGAGCGCGGCAGCCGACGGCAGGCGTTCGACGAGGATTTGCCGGCGAAACGCGCCGTTGCGGCATCGCGATCGCCCAACCTGCATTTCCAGTACAGAGCGCGATGACCGGAGGGGGGGAATCACCGCAGGTCTGAATCACGCGGGAAAACAAATGGCGAGAGCGGGATGCAGGAGCGCAGGCGAACGCATCCCGCTTTAGAGGGATGCAGAGTCTTACCGATCCGATCGCGGATGCGCGGGCTGATCCCCCCTATGGCTGAGCAGGATCGGGCGAAGGCACGCCGTCGCGGCAGCCCTTCCCGACCCCGCGCTGTGCCTGATGGGCGCTTGACTCGATGGGCCTTCGGGCGCTTTTTCGCCGTCGCCAGGAAGTGAACAAGGCAGCCGCGATCCGAAAATGGCGCGGCGCGAGCAGGGGAGGAGAAGGAAGATGACCCTCAAGGGGAAGAGAACGGCGTTGGGCATGGCGGGCGTCGTGGCGTTTGCCGCGGCCGCCTGGCTGAGCCCGAACACGAGTTCGGCAGCAGCGCTGCCGCGCTATACCTTTGCGATGATCACGCACGCCCAGCCGGGCGATACCTTCTGGGACATCATCCGCAAGGGCGCCGAGGCAGCCGCGGCGAAGGACAATGTCAAGCTGATCTATCTCGCCAACCCGACCGCCTCGGGAGAGGCCCAGCTGATTACCAACGTGATCGAGCAGCATGTCGACGGCATTGCGCTGACGCTCGCCTTTCCCGATGCCGAGGCTCCGACCGTGAAACAGGCGCAGAAGGCCGGCATTCCCGTGCTCGGGTTCAACGCCGGCGGCGATAACTGGAAGCAGGATGGCCTTCTCATGTATGTCGGCCAGGACGAGACGATCGCCGGCGAGGCCGTGGGTGACCGGCTCAACGCCGAAGGGGCGAAAAGCGTCATCTGCGTCGATCAGCAGCAGGGGGCCGTGCAGCTCGAGGAGCGCTGCGACGGCATCAAGAAGACCTTTCACGGCAGTCTCGTCGTGCTCTATGTCAATGGCTACGATATGGCGAGCGCCCAATCGCGAATCGTCGCCAAGCTTCAGCAGAATCGCGACATCGACTACGTGGTGACGCTGGGCGCGCCTTTCGCGCCGGTCGCGCTCACCGCGGTCGGCATGGCAGGCAGCCAGGCCAAGGTCGGGACGTTCGATATGAGCCCGACCGCAGTCAAGCTCATCCAGGAAGGAAAGCTGCAATGGGCGATCGATCAGCAGCCCTTCGTCGAGGGCTACGAGGCGATCGATCTCTTGTGGCTCTACCAGTACAATGGCGATGTCGTCGGCGGGGGTGGCCCCGTGCTGACCGGGCCGGCCTTCGTGACCAAGGACAATGTGGACGAGGTGGCCAAGTTCGCCGAGCGGGGCACACGATAGGCTGAAGCGCGCGCGGCCGGCCGGCATCGCCGACCGGCCGGCCTGATGCCAGGGGAAAAACAATGGGCGTGCTCGTGAAAGAGATCGAGCCGCGTCGCGCCGGGCGCAGCAAGGTGCATCAGGCAGCGTGGAAGAGGGTGCTCAAGCGACCGGAGGCGGGCGCGCTTGGCGGCGCAATCCTCGTTTTTCTCCTCTTCTTCATCGTTGCCCCGCCCTTCCGCCAGTTCTCGGCCTTCACGACCGTTCTCTATCAGTCCGCCACCATCGGAATCCCGTCGGTGGGTGTGTCGCTCCTGATGATCGGCGGCGAGTTCGACCTCACCGCCGGTGTCGCCGTCACCACCTCCGCGCTCGCCGCTTCGATGTTCGCAACCGAGATCGCAGGCAATATCTGGATCGGTGTTTTCTTCGCCCTGCTGGTCTCGCTCGGGATCGGGATGCTCAACGGGTTTCTCCTGATCCGCACCGGCCTGCACAGCTTCCTCGTCACGCTTTCGACCTTCCTCATGCTTCAGGGGCTGAACATCGCCGTCACCAAGCTCGTGACCGGCAATGTCGCCACCGGCGATATCAGCACCATGCCGGGCTTCGCCTCGGCGCACGCGGTGTTCGCCTCGAACGCGCATATCGGCGGCGTGACGGTGAGCATCGCCATCCTCTATTGGATCGTCTTCGTCCTGGTCGCGACGTGGGTGCTGCTGCGTACTCATATCGGCAACTGGATCTTCGCCATCGGCGGGCAGGGCGAGAGCGCGCGGGCGGTCGGCGTGCCCGTCAGACGGATGAAGGTCGCGCTTTTCATGGTGGTCGGGTTCTCGGTCTGGTTCCTCGGCATGCACATGCTGTTCGCCTATGACACGGTGCAGTCCGGCGCAGGTGTGGGCAATGAGCTGCTCTATATCGCGGCCTCCGTGGTCGGGGGCTGCCTGCTGACCGGCGGCTATGGCTCGGCGGTCGGCTCGGCCCTGGGAGCCTTCATCTTCGGCATGACGACGGAGGGCGTCATCTACGCGGACTGGGATCCCGACTGGTTCATGTATTTCGTTGGCGCAACGTTGCTGGTGGCGACGATCGTCAATACGTGGATCCGCGCCCGCGCGAGCATGGGCAAGTGAGATGACGGATCCATCCGCCCCGATCATCGCGCTCAACGATGTCGGCAAGAGCTACGGCATCATCACCGCCCTGCAGGGGGTGAACCTTTCGGTGCGAAGGGGGGAGGTGACCTGCGTTCTCGGCGACAATGGCGCCGGCAAATCGACGCTCATCAGCATCATCGCCGGGTTGATCCGCCATGACCAAGGCACTTACATGGTGGATGGAGAGAAGGTTCGGTTCAGCTCCCCGCGCGAAGCGCTCGACCGCGGGATCGCCGCCGTCTATCAGACCCTGGCCCTGGTTCCGCTGCTGCCGGTGTGGCGGAACTTCTTCCTCGGCTCGGAAATCCTCAAGGGATCGGGACCATTTCGCCGCCTCGACGTCCGGACGATGTGGAAGAAGACCGACGCCGAACTCCACCGCATGGGCATCGACCTGCCCGATCTCGACCAGCCGGTGGGCACGCTTTCGGGGGGCCAGCGCCAGGTGGTGGCGATCGCCCGCGCGATCCATTTCGGCGCCAGGGTGCTGATCCTCGACGAGCCGACGGCGGCGCTCGGGGTCACGCAATCAGGCATCGTGCTCCGCTATATCGCCGCGGCCGCGCGCGAGCAGGGGATTGGCGTGATCTTCATCACCCACAACCCCCACCACGCTTACATGGTCGGCGACCACTTCGTGGTGCTGGCGCGCGGCGAGGTGGAGCTCGATGCCCCGCGCGCGCTGCTTTCCCTCGAGAATCTCATGTTTCACATGGCCGGCGGGGCAGGACTGGCCACCCTGGAACATGAGTTGCACCTCGTCCCGACCGCGGATGCGGCGGCCGGAGCGACTCGCAAAGACGCCGGGGGAAGCCCTTCAGCCTGAGCGCGGATCCCCGTGACCGAGCGGATCGCGCGTGGAAACATTTTTTCATCGCTGGACTGGCCGGAGAACGGAAGGCGAGAGAATGAAGAGGATCGGGAGGCTTGCAGCGGCTGCCATCATCGCGGAAGCGGCCTTGGTGCCCCTAGGGCCCGTTCTTGCGGAGGCTCGGCGTTGCCCCGTTGCCCCTTGTGCGAACGCCCAAGGGGATAGCGGCAGCAGCGCGCAGGCCGCTGGATCCACCAGCAGCATAAACGGCTATAATGGCGTGATCACCCAAACCACGACGATCGGAAATGGTGTCACACAGAGCAACACCAGCATCAATGGTGTGACGACCACCACGACCACCGTCAACGGCGTCACGACCTCCACCGGCCAGTAACCCCTCTTGCCTGCACCGGCGAGTGTCCCGATTCCGTCCTCATCGCGATACTGCAAATTTCGGAATCGGGACAAAAGCTCCCGTCGCCAGCCAGAACACTTGCTGCGGCAGAGCAATGTCGGAGGTTGTATCTGTATCGGAATCATATCCTCCGCCTCGAGCATCGTCCCGACCCCACGAAAGCGAAACCACGGCAGTCTCAAGAGGAGAAGGATCGACCCGAGTTCCAAGCCTCGGCATCTCCGTACGCAGGACTATGGACGGATCGGAACGGGATGAGACCACTGCCGCTTACCCCCGCTTTCGGTCATTGTTTTCCCGCGTGATTCAAACCTGCGCTGATTCCGCCTCGGTCATCGCGCCCTGCGAACTCTTTCTTGGAAGGGCCAGCCATGGCGGCGGCGCCAAGGCCACTTCGGCAGGAGCGGATCGATGAGCTTGACGGTTCTATAATATGTTGATTCGATTCTACTATCGGACGCAGGCGGGCCATACCGGGCGCCAGAGCTTGAGTGCAAGCAAGGTCGATAGCGAGTCAGGGAGTGAGATGTCTGTTGCAAAGAATCGTTGCTTTCGCGCCGCCCTGGCGGCGGGAATGCTGCTTACGGCCTCCTCCGCCTTGGCAGGCGGTCCATTCGACGGCACCTGGGTGGGTAGAGACTCCAGCGGACCATGCGCGGGCTATGCCGCGACGATCACTGTTGTGAATAGCAATGCCACGGGCAGCGTGACGGGCCCATACGGCATCGACAATATACGGGACAAATACATCCATCCCGATGGAAGCGCCATCTACTATACTCACAGGCGCAAGCCCATTCATCTCCAATTTACAGGAAATTCCTTCGAGATCAGTGAGAACGCGGAGTGCGGAAGCGTTTCCGTCACGGGCACGAGGCAGTAAGTTTCGAGCCGATCGGAGCGTGATCACCGAAGGCATGAATCACGCGGGAAGACGGATGGGCAGTGCGGGCTGCGTGAGCGGAAGCGAACGCATCCCGTTGTAAAAGGTTGCGTTTGTGTTATCATTTCCCGGGCGTCCTTGGGTGAAACGGAGAATTGCAATGCGCATGATGCTGCGGATCACTATTCCGACGGAATCGGGCACCCGCGCCCTCAAGGACGGATCCTTCCACAAGGCGATGCAGCAGACGATGGAGAGGATCAAGCCGGAAGCGACCTATTTCGTCGCCCATGAAGGGAAGCGGTGCGCGATGCTGTTCTTCGACATGCGGGATACGTCCGAGATTCCCGGTATTGCCGAACCCTGGTTCGTGGCGCTCAATGCTGAGCTTGAGCTGGTGCCGGTCATGAATCAGGAGGATTTGCAGAAGGGGCTCGCTTCCGCGATGTAGCGGTGGAAGAGTCGCTTCGCCTGGTCCTGGCAGGATAGGCTTTGGTGGGTCGCTTCCCGGTTCCGCCAGAAGCCGTTCAGAAAGCGGCCGTCGCTCCGCATTGCTTTGACAAAACAAGCGCGTTCGTCGCCGCATAGCCCGCTTCATCATTGTCGAAATAGCAATAGGCATCGAGCCCCGAGCGCTGCCAGGCGCGAAGACGCCTCGCCCAGCCGCCGAGCGCCCGCCCGTCGTAGCATCCCCGATAGGGGCCATCCGGCGCGTGCAAGCGGACATAGGCGAAATCGGCGGTCATTTGCACCGGTGATCGCCTTCCGTCGAGATCATAGGCGCAGCAGGCGGCCCCATGTCGTTCCAGCAGCCGGAAGATCGGCGCGGCAAACCAGCTCTCGTCACGAAATTCGAAAGCGACGCGGAATCCTTGCGGAAGAAGGGCCAGGAATTGCGCGAGCCGCTCGGCATTGGCATGCCAGTGAGGCGGGAGCTGAAAGAGAATTGGCCCGAGCTTGTCGCCAAGCGCTCCGGCGGCGTCAAGGAAGCGGCGCGTCGGTTCCTCCGTGTCCTTGGGCTTCTTCATATGGGTGATGATCCGGCTTGCCTTGCAGGCAAAGACAAAGCCATCCGGTGTCGCCTCGCGCCAGGCGATCAGGGTCTCGCGGTCCGGCAACCGGTAGAAGCTGTTGTTGATTTCGACCGAACGGAATTCTTGCGCGTAAAAAGCAAGAAGCCGATTGGAGTCCGTGCCAGCCGGATAGAAAGGCCCGACCCAGTGCCGGTAGTGCCAGCCGGAGGTTCCGACAAGGATCTCGCCCCTCTTCGTCATGGCTTTCTTCTTCATCGCTTGCCCGGCGCACCAAGACCCTGGAGATAAACGAGGAGCGCTGCCTCCAGCAGCTCTTCAGCCGCCATCGGGATGCCGAGCCGCAGCCCCTCGGGCGAGAGGAAGAGCGTGGCAATGCCATGCGCCTCGGCCCAGAGATGCAGCGCCACCATCAGCGCCGGCGGCCGCTCGGAGCCGGAATAGGTGGCGGAGACCGCCTCGGCGGCACGGCGCAGCACCGCGAAAGCGCGCTCGGCGGCAGCGCGGAGCAATGGGTCGTCGCCGGCAGCGGTGCCGGAGCCGAACATCGCCGCATAGAAGGCGGGCTCGCGCCGCGCGAAGGCGAGATAGGCGCGGCCGCAGGCATCCATCGCCGCCACCGGATTCGGCCGGCCCTGGTTCCATGCCGCCTCGAGATCGGCGGCAAAACGCTCGAAGCCGCGGCGCGCCACTTCCGCCATCAGCGCATTGCGGTCGCGGAAATGCCGATAGGGCGCGGCCGGGCTCACGCCGGCGGCGCGCGCGACATCGGCATAGGAGAACCCGGTCGGCCCATGCTTGCCAATGAGCTCGAGCACCGTCTCGATCAGCGCCTCGCGCAGATTGCCGTGATGATAGGCATCACGATCGGGCGGGCGGCGGGAGCGGAAGGTCATGTGAAGATGTTTTACATCGCCGGCCCGGTGAGGGAAGCGGGCGCAGCGGTGCGCGCAACCCTGTCACGGAGCAAAAGGGGGGCGGAAAGGCCGGATCGGGCCTTGGCAAGCCAGAGCAAACCGCCTTGCATACGATGGTGCCGGCGCGGGTCGCCGGCCGGGAGGAACAGGAGGAACAGCGGAGGATGTCGGCGATCGCGGAAGAAATGACGGCGCGGCCGCCAGTGCGCGCGAATCTTCCCGCTCCCTATCCCTCGGCCATTCCGCGGCCGAGCGGCGCGCTCCCGCGCGCCGTGCGCGGTGTGCTCTCGCTCGAGGATCTCGAGCCGGTGGCGCGGCGATATCTGCCCCGCTTCCTCTTCGGCTTCATTTCCGGCGGCGTCGAGACCAACGCCGCACGCAACAGCAATCGCGCGGCCTTCGCGGCACGGCGGCTCGTGCCGCGCATGCTGGTGGACACGACCGCAAGGCGTCAAGCAACCACGCTTTTCGGCCGGCCCCACGCCTCCGCCTTCGGGATCGCGCCGATGGGCGGCGCTGCCCTCGCCGCTTTCGACGGTGATCTCGCGCTCGCGCGGGCGGCGGCGGAGGCCAACATCCCCTTTGTGCTGAGCGGCGCCTCCCTGATCCGGCTGGAAGATGTCATTGCCGCCAATCCGCATGCCTGGTTCCAGGCCTATATCCCCGGAGACCGGGTGGCGATCGCCGCGCTGGTGGAGCGTGTCGGGCGGGCCGGGTACGAGACGCTGGTGGTCACGGCGGATGTTCCGGTGCCGGCCAATCGGGAAAACAATGTGCGCAATGGCTGGTCCTTGCCGCTCCGCCCGACGCCGCGCCTTGCCTATGAAAGTCTGAGCCACCCGCGCTGGCTGTTTGGCACCGCGCTTGCCACCCTGCGCAGCAGGGGCATGCCGCATTTCGAGAACATGGCGGCGACTCGCGGCGCGCCGGTGCTCTCACCCAATGCCGAGCGCTCCTTCGGCGCACGCGACGCGCTGAACTGGGCCGATATCGCGTGGATCCGCCGCCGCTGGCCGGGCAAGCTCGTCGTCAAGGGACTGCTGGCGCCCGAGGATGCGCGGCTCGCCCAGGAGGCTGGCTGCGACGGCATCATCGTCTCGAACCATGGTGGTCGGCAGCTCGATTTCTCGGTGGCCTCGCTCGACGCGCTGGCGGGCGTGAAGGCGGAAGCCGGAGAGATGTGCGTGATGCTCGATGGCGGCGTGCGCCGGGGCACGGATCTCCTGAAGGCGCTGGCGCTTGGCGCCGACTTCGTCTTTCTCGGTCGCCCTTTCCTTTATGCGGCTTCGCTGGGCGGCAAGGCGGGCGTGCGCCTTGCGATCTCCCTTCTTTCCGAGGAGATCGACCGCGACCTCGCCCTCATTGGCAGCACCGGCCTCGACGCGCTGGACGCGACGTTCCTGGCTTGATCGTCTCTCAAAGGTATTTGAGCGCCGCGAAGCCGCCGACGAGCCCGAGCAGGAAAAGCGCGAGGACGAGACCGAGCCGGCGCTCGATCAGCCCGCGTACCGGCTCCCCCCAGCGGCAGAGAAGGAATGCGGTCAGGAAAAAGCGGCCCCCGCGGGTGGCAAGGCTCGCCAGCATGAAGAGCGGGAAGCTGAACGAAGCCGCGCCGGAGGCGATGGTGACGATCTTGTAGGGAATCGGCGTGAAGCCCTTGACCAGGATCACCAGCAGCCCCCAGCGCCGGTAGAGCGCCTGGAAGGACGCGAAGGCATGGTCATAGCCGTAGAAATGGATGATCGGGCGAGCCAGGTGAGCGAGCAGGGCATAGCCGATCAGGTAGCCGAGCACACCGCCAGCGACACTGCCGGCGGTGGCGATGGCGGCGAAGCGCCAGGCGCGGCCCGGCTGGGCGAGCGCCATGGGAATGAGCAGCGCATCGGGGGGAACGGGAAAGACGCTCGCCTCGGCAAAGGCAACCGCCGCGAGCCACCAACCGGCGTACGGGCTTGCGGCGAGCGCGATCACGCGCTGGTACCAGCGCTCGAGCATGAAACGGCTCCTCCGGTTCCGGGTCGTCTGCCCATGCCATTCCCGGCGCGAAGGCGCAACCGTCGCGGCCGGGCTGGCCGCGGCCGCCGGGGCGCCGCTAGACTGGGGTTTCCGCTTCAGAAGACGCCGGAGGAGAGCCCAGACCATGAGCCATCGCCCGATCCGTGCGTGCCGCCTCCCCCGCCCACCCGCCGCGTGAGCCGGGGACCATCCGATGTCACTGCCGGGAGAGGCGTTCCTCGCCGTCTGGAATGACGCGCCAGAGGAGCTCGAGGAGGAGTTCAATGTCTGGTACATGCGCGAGCATATGCCGGAGCGCGTGGCCGTGCCCGGATTCCTCGGCGGCCGGCGCTACGTCGCCTGGGAGCGCAGCTTCCATCGCTATTTCGCGCTCTATCCGACGCGCACGCTTTCGGTTCTGAACGGGCCTGACTATCTCGCGCGCCTCAATGCGCCGAGCCCCTGGACCCAGAAGATGTTTCCAAGGCTCCTCAATTACGTGCGCGGGGCCTGCCGCATCGTCGCCACCCGCAGCGAGGGGGTGGGCGGCTTCATCGCCGCCATCCGGCTCTCCCTCTCGGAGTTCGACCGCGGGCTCGAAAAATCGGCGAGCATGGCGGCCGCGGCGGAGATCCATGGTCTTGACGGCGTGACAGGGGTGCATATCGGCATCGTCGATCCCGAGGTCACCAACGCGCCGAGCACGGAACGGCAGCTGCGCGCGACCGAGAGCAGCTTCGATGCGGTGGTGCTGGTCGAGACGACGAGCCGCCGCGGGGCCGAGGAGGCCATGCCGACGATCGAGGAAACCCTGGCCGCTCTGCCGAACATGGCGCCGAGCCGGACCAGCGCGATCTATGGTCTCTCCCATCTTTTCGAGCCTCCCGGCTGAGCGGGCGGATCTCCCCGATCCCAGCCTTCCCGGAATCGTCGGCGATGCGGGTCATCCGGTTTCTGGCGACGGGTAGGCCGCGCCGCGCGTGATCGAGCCAGGGCTCGGCACGAGAACGGTCGACGGCCCCCCTCGCGGGCCGAAGTTCGCGGTATCGGAATGCGGGCCCAATCGGGATATTTGGTCTTTATTCTCAATGATCTGCTGATCCCCTTCGTTCGTCGCGGGAAGCGATGAATGAAGGATGCATGACACGAGCCTGCGGCGGTCTCAGGTCGTCACGCTTCAGATTTATTTCCCCGATCGACCTCATGGTTCTGGCGGAATCGCCGCCACCGCCTACCTCTCTGCGAAGAGAGGAGCACTTCGTCATCCCGACGAGGGCGAGCAACTCGGATATCAAAATAAAATCAGCGGATGATGGCTAAAAATTCATCATGTTCTCAGCCGATCGACCTGCGGGGCGCCGCAAGACCCTTCTCTAAAAAACATAAGTGTATTTAGTACGATCGGCCCCTCCTGATGACCGATGCCATTGACTTGGAAGATCGACTCTGTTGTTTACCGTTGTTTACGGGAAATTTAGCTCGGATTCCCGCTGTTGCCGAACGACGCCTGAGGAGTTGCCGATGGTGCTCAAGAGGCCGAAATCATCGGCGCTGCCGAGGGCAGGCACGCTGCATGGGGCTTGGTCGCCCCAAATCGGGGCCGCGAGAGCCGCCCTCCCCGTTCCTGCGCTCAGGGCAGGCGGGCCCCCGAGCGCTGCCCCAAAAGGCGCGCACGAATGTTTTGGACTTTTCGGCTCTTCATTGCCTCCGGCCGCGCTCCATCTGTGGCGCCAGTCACATGCAGATCGGCGGGCGCCGTGCGACCAACCCATTGCCGAGGGAGCAGCGCTTTCCCACGCAACGGCGTCATGTTTGCGCGCTCCGATCACGAGAAGTAGGTCGCTGACATCATGATGAATGCCAACAAAGCAATCCAGTTTCACGGAGAAGGGACCAGCGAGCCGCTGCCGCCATGGTGCGGCAGCGCGAGCGTCGGGATCGCTCCACAGCCGCGTGTCCTCGTGGTCGATGACGACCCGACCATCCAGCACATGGTCGAGAATTACCTCGAAGAACACAACATGCGTACCATTCCTGCCTATGGAAGGCAGGATCTCATGAAGCAATTCGCGATCTCCGAGCCCAGTCTCGTGATCCTCGATCTCAGGCTGGGGCAGGATGACGGGCTTGATCTGCTGCGCGAGATCCGCTCGCGCTCCGAGGTCCCGGTGATCATCGCCAGCGGGCATCGCTGCGACGAAATCGATCGCGTCGTCGGGCTGGAGCTTGGGGCCGACGACTATCTGACCAAGCCCTTCAGCCTTCGCGAACTGCTCGCGCGCGTGCGTGCAGTGCTGCGCCGGCAGGAAGTTGTCCGAAGCATGTCGCCTCGCCGCGCGGAATCCGGCGGATGGCAGTTTGGTGACTGGCGGCTCGACCGGCGCTCTCGCCGCCTCACCGATCCCACCGGTGTGCCGGTGGTGCTGACGAAGGGCGAATATGCTTTGCTGATTGCCTTTCTCGAAGCCCCACAGCGCCCGCTCAGCCGCGAGCATCTGCTGCAGGCAACTCGCGTGCATGAAGATGTGTTCGACCGCAGCATCGACGTTCAGGTCCTTCGGTTGCGGCGGAAACTCGAGCCGGATCCGAGCATGCCGCGAATCATCCAGACCGAGCGTGGGGTCGGCTATGTGTTTGTTCTGCCCGTGGATCCGATCTGACCCCTGCATGCCGAATGACGCGCCAAACGCCATCTTTCCAGCTATCGGCGCCCGCGTGGGGCGCCCTTCGGGGCGTGGGTTGGTCAGGACGGTTACAACGCTAACCTCACTTTCTGATACTGGCGCCTTGCTGCAATACCCGTTCCGCACGATCTCCCCGCTCAAGAAACCTTGGGAGAGGCCTATGCCGCTTGGAACGGAGTTGCCCCCCCTCCATTCGTATTCTCCGCAAGCCAAAGCGACAGCCCTCCCACGGGACCGTTCCGCGCCCGAAGCCGGCGGGGCCGTGCCTCTCATCTTTCGCGACGGTCGCCGCTGCTTTTGAAATGGTGCGTCTCGATGGTCGCACCCTGGAGCGTGGTTGCCGAAGGCGGGATCAGCGACGGTGGGCATCACGCGGGGAAGCAAATGACGAGAGCGGGATGAGCGAGTGTGAGTGCCCTCCTCCCGCTCCAAAGGGGGTGCGATCGTCCGCCCTGCCATCGATCGTACCCGGGAACCAAAGCGCAGGCGGATGTCGTGCCGCCACGGTCATGTCCCGAACGGGTCAGGAGTTTGCGCGGAACCCGTTCTCTCGCCTTCCCGACTTTATTGAAGTGCCCGGGGAAGAGTATCAACCCGACACGATATTGCCCTGCGGATATTGTGCGCTGGAAAAGGCCTCTCCCTCGTGAGCAGACTCGTACCACGTTCCGGCCCGAGGTTACGTGCCCGTACGGGATGGCTCGTTCTCGTCACGGTGCTGGCAACCATGGGGGCAGCCAAGGGGGCGGCCGCGCAGACGCCCGATCCTCTCGCCACCGTGCTGCCGACGATCGCCGCTTCGGAGCCGATTACGCCGATTCCTCCGCCGCCTGCCGCCGATCCCCGGAAGGTGGCGCTTGGGAAGGAACTGTTCGACGACCCCCATCTCTCGCGCAACAACAAACGCGCCTGCCTCTCCTGCCATGACACCAGCACCAACGGCGCGACCGACAATAAATTTGACAAGGCGTTCGACGGATCGCCGCTTCCATTTCATACGACCACGGTCTTCAATGCGGCTCTCGATTTCCGGCTCGGCTGGGAAGGCCGCCATCGGACTCTGGAAGAACAAGCCGAAGCCTCTTTGGACGATCCCGCAACCATGGGCACGAGCATCGCCCAGGTTCTGACGAAGCTGAGAGCCGACCCCGAGATGGTTCGTCAATTCAGGGCGGCCTATGGACGCGCGCCGGATCGTGCAAACCTCCTCAATGCCATCGCCACCTATGAGCGATCTTTGCTGACGCCGGGCAGCCGCTTCGATCGCTGGCTTGAAGGTGACGAATCCGCGCTCTCGAGCGAAGAGCTGCATGGTTATCACCTGTTCAAGTCGTTGGGCTGCGTCTCCTGTCATCAGGGCGTCAATGTCGGCGGCAATCTGTTCGAGCGGCATGGCATCTTCCATCCGCTCGCCTCGACGAAACCGGAACTCGTGGTCGTGCCAAGCCTGCGCAATGTCGCCGTGATGGCACCATATTTCCAGGATGGCAGTGCGGCGACGCTTTCCGATGCCGTGCGAAAGATGGCGCATGCCCAGCTCGACCGGACACTCACGGACCAGCAGATCAAGGCGATCGTCGCGTTCCTCAAGACGCTGACGGGAAACTACAACGGCGCGCCTCTGGTCGCTCCCTCCCCATGAGGCTGCCGCCTTCCCTGGTCGGGGTTCCGCTCCTGGTGGCGCTGCTCACCTGGCTGGCTCTGCATGCCGTCAATGTCGATGCGCGGCGGCTCGACAGCGCGCTTGCCGCGCTCGAACACTTCACGAAAGCGGAGAATGCGCTGCATCGCGATGTCCTTGCTGCGCGGATCGGCATCTTGCGCAACTACGACCCCTTGGTACGCGAAGTCACCGTGCTGGACAACGCGCTCGGCCAACTGCGTCAAACGAATGCCGGCGACACCGAGACGATGGCCGCCATCAACCGCGTGGCGGCATCGGTTGCCTGGGAGGAGGAGCTGGTCGAGCAGTTCAAGTCCTACAACGCCCTGCTGCAGAACTCGCTCGCCTATTTCGGGCTGTTCAGCAACGAGCTTGGGGACGTGGACCACACCGGACATCTGGCTCCGGCAGTCAGCCGGCTTGCCGCCGCGATGCTGCGATTCACGCTGGACACCTCGCCGGCGACGGCACATGAGGTAGGGGCGGAGCTCGACGAGCTCGCAAGCCAATCTCCCCCGGCGGGCGATGCCGACAAGGTGCAGGCATTGCTGGCGCATGGACGGTTGCTGTACCGCATTCTTCCCGAAACCGATGATATCCTGCGAACCTTGGTCGTCCTTCCATCAAGGGAAGGCGAGGATGAAGTCCACAGCCTGATTCTGGCCCACGAGGCTGCTTCACGGACGACGGCTCATCGTTTTCGTTCCGTGCTTTACATCGTATCCCTGCTTCTGGTTGCCCTTTTGCTTTATCTCGGCCTGCAGCTTCGGGCGCGGGCAGCGATGCTCCGGCGCCGGGCCGCATTCGAGCACCTGATCACCACGGTTTCGATGCATATTCTTCAGGCAGGACAGCAGGATTTCCATGCCGCGATTGAGCGGTCGCTCGGCGATATGGCCGAGTTTCTCGACTCCGACCGCGCGTATTTCCTGCTTTCCAATCCTTCGGCGCAGAAGGCTGCCTGGTCCAGGCCAGGAATGAGCTTCCCGGCCGGCTGGCCGGAACAGGCTCCTGCGCTTGCGGCGAGGTTCGACCCGGCCAAGGAAGGCGTCGTCCATGTCCCTGACGTGGCGCGGCTCCCACGCGGTCCGGACAGGGAGCTAACCGAACGATTCGGGCTGAAAGGCTGGGCATGCGCCTGGAGCCTGGGCCAGGACGGTGCCCAGGCGCTTCTGGGCTTCGACGCGCTGCGGCACGCCTACAGGATCAACCCCACCGGTGAAGCCAGCCTCCTGCGAATGGCACTCGATACCATCCTCAATGCCTTCAGGCGACAAACGATGGAGCAGGATAAGGACCTGCTGGAAACGCGGTTGCAGCAGGCTCGCCGCATGGAGATCATCGGCGCGCTGGCAAGCGGGGTTGCGCACAATTTCAACAATATCATCGGCGCGATTCTCGGCTATGCTGAAATGGCGGAAGCGCAATCTCCGCCGGATGGCCGGATTGCCCGCAATTTCGAGGAAATTCGCCGCGCCGGACAGAGAGCCCGCGAGCTCGTCGGCCAGATCCTCACCTTCGGTCGTCGGCGCGACGCGCATCGCGAGCCGGTCAGTGTCGGCACCGCGGTGACGGAGGCTGCGTCCCTTCTGCATGCCTCCCTGCTGCCAGGGACCGCCCTTATCATTCGCGAAACGCCGCGGGAGGCCGTTGTTCTCGCCGAACCGGTCCAGCTGCAGCAATTGATCTTCAACCTGTGCATCAATGCCGCCCAGGCCATGAACGGCCGCGGAGACATCTTGGTGGAGACCGCGGTGCACGAGCTTCCTGAGGGACGGTCCCTCAGCCACGGATATCTCCGGCCGGGACGATATGTGTGCATCGGTGTCGCCGACAGCGGCCCCGGCATCGACGACGCGACGCTCGGGCGGATATTCGAGCCCTTTGTCACCACGCGTGCGAATGGGAACGGCCTTGGCCTCACGACCGTGCGCGAGATCGTCCGCGAGTACGGTGGCGCGATGAATGTCACGAGCGTGCAGAGAGAGGGCAGCCGCTTCGAAGCCTGGCTTCCATGCGTTGCTGCGCCCGCTGCGGTTTTGACTGGAGAGACAAGGCAGCTTCAGCGTGGGCATGGCGAGACGGTTCTGGTGGTCAACGACAATCGCACGCAATTGCTGCGGGATGAGGAAATCCTGGCAGTGCTGGGCTACGAGCCGGTTGGCTTCGCCCGCGCTGATGACGCCCTGGCATCCTGCCGGGTGGCGCCCGAACGTTTCTCGGCCGCCGTGGTTGGCCGCCTGATCCCGGTGGAAAAGGCCACCGAATTCGTAACGCAATTACACCAAATTCTGCCCGGTCTGCCCGTAGTCGTGGCCATGGGTTCCGTCGAGCAGGTCGATGCCGAAACATTGTTGAGCGCCGGCTCGTTCGAAGTGGTGAGCCAGCCCTTCGTGCCCGCCGAAATGGCAGCAGCACTCGCCCGCGCGCTCGCAAGCTCCGGACAAGGCCACCCGCAGATCGTCGCCGCGGGTGAGGACCCGAGAGCCCACCCCTGGCCGCCTTGATCCTGGACAGGCCGCGACCGGCCATCCGACGAGATCGATAGAGCGTGATGGCCGGAGGTGGGGGCACCGGAGGTCTGAATCACGCGAAAAAATGGCGGGAGCAAGATAAGGGAGCGAACCCATCCCGTTCCAGGGATTCCCAAGCGTGGTGATGAGAGGTCATCATCGCGCTTCGGGGCCGTCTCGATAACACCCTTCTCACCAACAGGAGGGATGCCTGATCTCGAGCGGCCGGCCTCTCATGGATGTCCAGTATATTCGAATCATCGCCGGAATCTCCTCGAATCCTTGCCGATCTTTGTTACAGCCGTCATGTGACTGCGTTTCGTTGAAATCGGAGTGTAAGGCCATTTGCTCATTCTCAACGACGCCCCGGCAAGGGGCTGGGGTGATCCGGACCGTCCTCATCCTCCAGACACCGTCCACGAGAAACGGTGGCGCATGACAGGCGGAGCGGTACCCTTCATTCCATTCAACGAAGGAGAGAGCGGTGGCAGATATCTCATGGCCCCGGAAAACAAGAGAGATGCACAATCATCATTTCAATTCATCGATTTGGAATGATTTTCAATTCCGCGATGACGATATCATCATCGCAACCTATGGAAAATCGGGCACGACCTGGCTCCAGCAGATCGTTGCCCAGCTTCTGTTCAATGGCGCGGAAGGCGTTCCCGTCATAGAGATGTCTCCCTGGCTCGACCTCAGGATTCCGCCCGCGGACGTCAAGCTTGCGGAGATCGAGGCCCAGCCCCATCGACGCTTCATCAAGACCCATTTGCCGGTCGATGCGCTGGTTTATTCACCGCGCGCAAGATATCTCTATGTCGGCCGTGACGGGCGCGATGTTCTGTGGAGCCTTTACAATCACCACGCCAGTGGAAACGAATTTTTCTATCAGATGATCAACGATTCACCAGGCCGCGTCGGACCGCCACTCGGCGAGCCGCCGGAATCGGTGCGGGATTATTTCCTCACCTGGCTGGAACAGGATGGATATCCGTTCTGGTCCTTCTGGGACAATGTCCGGAGCTGGTGGGATATTCGCAGCCTGCCGAATCTTCTGCTGTTGCATTACAGCCAGTTGAAGGCAGACCTACCCGGCGAGATCCGCCGGATTGCCGCTTTTCTCGATATTCCGGTCGACGAATCCCGTTTTCCCGTCATCGTCGAGCACTGTCAGTTCGATTACATGAAGGCGAATGCCGCGCGCGTGACCGGAGAGCTGGTAGAGAAGGTCTTCAACGGCGGCGCGAAGAGCTTCGTCAACAAGGGCACGAATGGCCGTTGGCAGAGCGTATTGACCAAGGACGATTGCGCCCGCTATGAGACCGTGGCTAGGCAAAAGCTTGGGCCGGAATGCGCCGCCTGGCTCGCGCATGCGCCATCGTGACGGATGTTCCGCCCGCGGCGAAGCGTCATAGGCTCTTCGCCGCGGCGTGGCGATTTTCGATCATCGCGTTTCCGGCTCTTTTTACGATCGATTCCTCAGCTTCCAGAGCGTGACGACGCACGCGATGAAACGATGAAACAATGACCGGAAGCGGGATGAGCGAATACGAGCGATCTCATCCCGCTCCGGTGGAGCGCTCCGCCAGAAGCCGTGAGATTCGCTTCAGGCTGAGAGGGCCTTCGGTTCCGTGCGAGCGCGCTTGACGAGAAGCTTGTTGAGCGCATGGAGATAGGCCCGAGCCGAGGCGACAATGGTATCGGTATCGGCACCTTGCCCATCCACGAGCTTGCCGTTCTCCTCGAGACGGACGGTCACACGGGCCTGCGCGTCCGTGCCTTCGGTGACGGCCCCGACCGAGTAGAGCCGGAGTACGGATTCGTGGGGAAAGAGAGCACGGATCGCGCGGAAGGTCGCGTCCACCGGGCCGTCTCCGGACTCGGTCGCGCTGCGCATTTCTCCATCGACTTCGATCTCGAGGCTCGCCGTGGGCTTGGCCTTCGAGCCGGCATGCACGTCGAGCGAGACGAAGCGAATCCGATCATGGTCGCGCATCACCTCGTCATCGACCAGGGCGACGATGTCCTCGTCATAAACGACCTTCTTGCGATCGGCGAGCTCCTTGAACCGACGGAAAGCATCGTTGAGCTGATTATCGCCGACATCGTCGTAGCCGAGCGCCCGCAGCTTGTCGCGAAATGCGGCGCGGCCCGAATGCTTGCCCATCACCAGGCTCGATTTCGTCCAACCGACGCTCTCGGGGGTCATGATCTCATAGGTCGCGGCGTGCTTCAGCACGCCGTCCTGATGAATCCCCGATTCATGGGCGAACGCATTGCGCCCGACGATCGCCTTGTTCGGCTGCACGTCGAAGCCGGTGATGGTGGAAAGGAGCTTCGAGGTCCTGAGGATGTTCTCGGTGACGATGCGGTTGGCCGTGGGAATCACGTCGTAGCGCGTGCGGAGCGCCATGACGATCTCCTCGAGGGCAGCGTTGCCGGCGCGCTCACCGATGCCGTTGATGGTGCATTCGACCTGGCGCACGCCGGCACGGATCGCGGCGATGGTGTTGGCGACGGCGAGTCCGAGATCATTGTGGTTATGAGTGGAAAGAATGACCCGTTCGGCGCCGGGCACGCGCTCACGCAACATGGTGAAGATGCGGGTCAGATCCTCGGGCAGCGCGTAACCGACCGTATCGGGGATATTGATGGTGGTGGCGCCCGCCGCGATCGCCGCTTCGACGCAGCGGCAAAGAAAATCGGGCTCCGTGCGACTTCCGTCCTCGGCCGACCATTCGACATCGTCGGTGAAGCGGCGGGCGAGCGTGACGGAGTTGGTGACCGCCTCGAGCACCACCTCCGGCTCCATGCGGAGCTTGTATTTCATATGGAGCGGGCTGGTGCTGATGAAGCTGTGGATGCGCGGCCGCCCGGCCGGGCGTACCGCCTCGGCGGCGCGGAGGATATCCTCGCGGCCGGAACGGGCAAGGCCGGCGATGACCGGCCCGTCGGATGATTTGAATTTCTCGGCAATGGCGCGGACGGACTCGAAATCTCCGGGCGAGGCGATCGGAAAGCCGGCTTCGATCACGTCCGCACCGAGCTCGGCAAGGGCTTCCGCGAGCCGGAGCTTCTCCGAGAGGTTCATCGAGAAGCCGGGCGACTGCTCGCCATCGCGCAGCGTGGTGTCGAAGATGATGACTCGGTCCTCGGCGAGGTCGCCGAAGTTAGGATGCCGAATGGCGGACATGGCGGGCACTCCTCGGGTTTGTTGCGACAGCGACTTCAATCCCCTGAACGATGCCCGGGCCCCATGGCCCGTGGCGTCACGCCCAGGGGGAAATAAGTCGCGTGCTAAGTCGGAGGAGGAGGCCGAGGGCGGCCAGGCGCACGACGCCGCGCGCGCATCGGCACGGCAAACGGGCGAGACAGAATGCACCTCGAACCATAAATGAAATCATAGCCATTTCGGGCCACTCGCGCAAGGTCCGCGCGATGGAGCACGGTATGGCGTGAAGGCTGGACTTTTCACGTGGCCCTGTCCTATCTCCCTTGGACGGTCTTCTGGACTGTCTTCCCTGGCCCGGACCGGGGACGGAAGGGCTGCAAATTTGCTGCAGCGCCTGCCGCTTTTCCGCCGAACTTCACAGCGATAGCCACGCCCTTGCCACCATCGCGTTCGCCAGCATTCGTCAAGCCCGCCGTGCCAAACCTGCGTCCCCCTTCCCTGCTTGCCGCCCTGCTTGCCGCCTCCATGCTCGGCCTTGCCGCATGCAGCGGCGATTATTCGCCCAATACCTATGCTGCGGCAGCCGCCCAGCAGGCGAATACGGTGACGCGTGGGGTGATCATCGGCGTGCGGCCAGTGATGATCACGCCGGACGGGACGGTGGGCGCCGTCGCCG
Organism: Acetobacteraceae bacterium; assembly: GCA_035509315.1. GTDB lineage: Bacteria > Pseudomonadota > Alphaproteobacteria > Acetobacterales > Acetobacteraceae > JAKAWQ01. The sequence goes on from DATJLS010000046.1 coordinate 36,290, forward strand.
GCGGGGCCGCGGGCGGTGTTGCCGGATCGCAGGCGCCGGGAGGGGCCGTCGCTTCGGCCTTCGGCGCGATCGGCGGCTCATTGATCGGCGGCATCGCCGGGAGCGCAGCCCAACGCGCGACCGAGGACACCAAGGCCTGGGAGTACATCGTCCAACAGACGGACGGAAAGCTCGTGTCGGTGACCCAGACCGACCGCACACCACTCGCCATCGGCACGCATGTGCTGGTGATCGCGGGCAAGCAGGCGCGGGTGGTGCGGGACTATACGGTGGCGCTGCCAGCTCCCCCGCCGAAAGCCGCAACAGCGACCGAGCCGGCACCGGCACCGATCATCGTCATGCCGCTCGCTCCCTCGTCGGCATCAGCGCCCGCCGCTCCGGCCCAAGCCGCTGCGGCGGACGCGCAGCCACCGCAGGGCGCGGCTCCGGCGGCCACCCAGGAAGCAGCCCCGGGAGCCGGCCAAAACGCATCCGGCACGCCCTCTCCAGACTCTTCCTCAGCCCCGCCCCAGACCCCGTCTTCTTCCGCTTCTCCTGCCACCCCGGCGCCATCGGCTCCGTGACGGACTCCCGGAACGTGATCGCCGAAGGTGGAATCACCGACGGCGTGAATCACGCGAGAAAACAAAGACCGAGAGCGAGATCCGCGAGCGCGAGCAAACGCCTCCTGATCTAAAGCAGTGCGAGCTGGCGAGGCTCGACCCGGCCCGGGGAGACGAACTGGCTCGTGTCGAGCGGAAGCGGAGGATCAGCCAGACCGTATTTCTGCGCCGCCCGGACGAAACGGGCAGCCATCAGGCCGGCATAGGGGCCGCTGCCGCGCATCCTTCCATGGAAGCTTGGGTCATTGAGCCGCCCCTCCCGTGTCTGACGAACGAGACTCAGCACGTGGCGCGCGCGGTCGGGCCTGTGCTCGGCAAGCCAGCCTTCGAAGAGCGCCTTCAGCTCATGCGGCAGGCGCAGCAGCACGAAGGCCGCATGACGCGCTCCGGCCCGGGCGGCAGCCGCAAGGATCCGTTCCATCTCGGCGTCATTGAGGCCGGGAATCATCGGCGCCGCCATCACGCCCACCGGGACACCGGCTTTCGCAAGCTCGGCGATCGCGCCGAGCCGCCGCGCGGGGGACGAGGCACGCGGCTCCATGCTCCGGGCAAGCGCGGGATCGAGGGTGGTAACGGAGACATGCACCCGCATGAGCCGGCGCCCGGCCATCCGCGTGAGGATATCGAGATCGCGGAGCACGCCAGCCGACTTGGTGACGATGGTGCAGGGATGGCTAGCGCGCTCCAGCGTTTCCAGCACGGCGCGGGTGAGCGCCAGCCGCCTTTCGACCGGCTGATAGGGGTCCGTGTTCGAGCCGAGGGCGATCGGGCGGACGACATAGCCCGGCTTTCCGATCTCTCGCTCCAGCAGGCGGGCGATATCGGGCTTGAAGAGGATCTTGGTCTCGAAATCGAGGCCCGGCGAATAGCCGAGATAGGCATGGCTCGGCCGGGCATAGCAGTAGATGCATCCATGCTCGCAGCCGCGATAGGGATTGACTGCCCGGTCGAAGCCGATGTCCGGGCTCTCATTCCAGGCGATCGCCGTGCGGGTGGCATCCTGGATCAGGATGGTCTCGAGGGGCGGAGGAGGATCTGGCATGCCGGGCGCCGACCAGCCATCGTCGAAGGCTTCGGTTTTCTGGGCTTCGAAGCGGTTGGGCGGGTTGAGGGTGGCGCCACGCCCCTTGCGCGCGAGACCCGGTATCCGCGCCTCCGGCGCTGGCTCGGCCATGCCGGCCCGCTCGAGCGCAGCGAGCGCTTCCCCATCGCGATCGGAGATCGGGACATGATGGGAGAGGGACATGATCGTGTTCCCCATTCGTTCGAAGCGGAAGCCTGATCTCTTGCGTCAAGAGAGTCAAGAACAGAATACGAACATAAGCCTGGCCGCCGCTTCGGACGCTTGGAGTCTCCCCGCCCCAGTCCGCGGGTCCGGGGCCGCGCGCGCTCGCCGATAGCCCATCCACTTCCGCTCCCGCCGAGCAGCCGCTGCTCGAGCGGTTCCGCGATCTCGATAACAAAGAGGATCATGAGGATTATTAGGGCACGCGCACGCCCTTGCGGCATCGCCCCGTTGCCGATAGGCCACCTTTTCTAGCCGACAGGGATTTCGAGGAGAGCGTTGAAGATGGAAGCAGGAGCGCTGGAAGCGGGGCCCCGGCGCGGGGCAGGCTGGCTCCCGCCAATCTGGGAGCGCCGGCTTCTCTTCACCGTCGGTGCCGCGCTGGTCGCTCTTGCCGCCCTTCTCCTCGCCTGGGCCTCCGATCTCGCAACCAACCTGCTCTACGAAGTCACCGCGGGCCGACTCTGGACGATTTTTCTGATTACCCCGATCGGCCTCGCTTTCTGCACCTTTCTTACCCGCACGGTCTTTCCCGGCGCCCAGGGGAGCGGCATCCCCCAGGCGATGGCCTCGCTCCACATGGAGGATCCGCGGCATATCAACAAAGTGCTTTCGCTCAAGCTCACCGTCGGCAAGCTGGTGCTGACGATCCTCGGGCTGCTGTTCGGCGCCACGATCGGCCGCGAGGGGCCGACCGTGCAGATCGGCGCTTCGATCATGAACAGCCTCACTAGGCTCGAAGCGATGCGCGGCAAGGAAATTCAGCGCGTGCTGGTGCTGATCGGCGGCGCGGCCGGAATCGCCGGCGCCTTCAACACGCCGATCGCCGGAGTGATCTTCGCGATCGAGGAGCTCGGCCATTCCTTCGACAGCCGCTACACCGCAGCCCTGCTCGGGGCGGTGGTGGTCGGCGGCATCACGACTCTGATCTTCGCCAGCCATTACTATGCCGGTGGCTATGTCTATTTCGGCACGATCCACGCAACGATGGCCTTCGGCATCCCCTATGCCGCGGTGCTGATCGCGGGGCTCGTGGGCGGCGTGCTCGGCGGGATCTTCGGCCGCATCCTCTCCCGCGCGCCGGAGGGCTTTCCAAAGCTCATGGCCGGAGTCGCGTCGCGCCGGCCCGTGCTTTTCGCGGCTTGCTGCGGCCTCGTTGTCGCCGCGTGCAACTATGCCTCTCACGGCAGCACTTTCGGCTCGGGCTACGCGCCGGCCCGCGCGCTGCTGCACAATGATCTCACGATCGGCTATGCCTTCGCCGCGCTCAAATACATCGCCCTCACCGCCTCCTATCTGAGTGGCATTCCCGGCGGCATCTTCTCGCCCTCGCTCGGCATCGGCGCCGGCCTCGGCTACTGGTTCCACGGGCTGATCCCCGGCGTCTCGCTGGCCGCCTTCGCCATGCTGGGCATGGCCGGCTATTTCGCCGGCGCGGTGCAGACCCCGATCACCGCCGCGGTCATCGTCATGGAGATGACCAACAATCAGAGCATGCTGATCCCCGTCACCGCGACCGCATTGCTCGCCTTCGTCATCTCCCGCCTGATCTGCCCGCGGCCGGTCTATGGCGCGCTCGCCGACAAGTTCCTGGCCGCGATCGAGCCGGCCAACGCCCCGTCCCATCCTACCCGTTCCTGAGCAGGTGGATCGGATCTATTTGCGGATGACGCGTCGATAAGACAGCACGACAATCAGAACGCGCTGTGAATGGCAGAAGCTGGCGCCAGCGTTGCTCGACGTCCGGCGTTTCGACCGCGACCGTGCTCAAATGGCGAGAGGGCCGTGCTGTGGAAGGGGCCGACCGTTACTCGCCACTACACCTCAAGCCTTTATGCCCGCAGGCACCTTGGGGCGGAACCACTCCGCTCTTGCGGAAGCGGCATCGCCCAGGCACCCTTATGGCGTGATGGTACCATCATTCACCCCGGCTACCGGTCCGACCGTGCTGCCGGATCCGCCGATCGCCTTTCCGGTCAAAGAGTAGGT
>DATJLS010000047.1:0-51666 GCA_035509315.1 Acetobacteraceae bacterium
CGACGGGTGCTCTCCCTCATGCTCCAAAACCATCCGCACCGCCCGGGCACGAACCTCAGGGCTGAATTTGTTCGTCGTCTTGCTCGTCATGGCTCCATCCTACTTGGAAGTTGGAGCCTCCGGAAAACCCGGTGCGGTTCATGGCTTCTGGCGGAGGCGGGGCACCCCACGAACGTGTTCGTGGGGACCCCGAGCGCAGCGATCCGCCAAAGCCCAAGGGGAAGTCATAAAATTGATCGCCAAAACAAAAGGGCCGTGAGCACCGGAAGCGCATAAAGACGCGTCGGACGACCACCACAGTCGCATTCTCAAACAGTCTCTTAGCCCGGGCCGCGCCGGAGCAGAAGCCGGCTCACCCCATCCTTTGCGGTCGAGAGCGCGAGCACGGTGTGGCCCTGGCTCTCCGCCGTGGCCGGAACATTGCGCAGCGGCTCGGTCCCTTTGAGATGCACCAGCAATGTTTGCCCGGGCTCCAGTCTCTCGAGCGCCAATCGGGTGCGGACGAAAGTCATCGGGCAGACTTCGCCAGTGATATCGAGCTCAAGATCGGCAGTTATAGTAGAATTCATAAGAATTTCTTCAGTCGGCAAGAAATTTGCATTGCGGGAATCGGATTCGTCTCACTATATGACACGCGCGGGCATGTGGTAAGGAAGCAGCATGGCTGATCATGGGTCGAATCCGGATGTTCTCGGGTTGACGGCGCAAATTGTTTCCGCCCATGTCTCGAACAATTCGGTTTCACCGGATGCTCTTCCGGCCTTGATCCAGGACGTCTATCGCACCCTCGTCGGCGTCGGCAAGGAAGCCCTCCCGGTCGAGAAGCCGCTGCCGGCGGTGCCGGTGAAGCGATCCGTCTTCCCCGACTACATCGTCTGCCTGGAAGACGGGAAGAAGCTCAAGATGCTGAAACGGCATCTGAAAACCGCCTACAACATGACCCCGGAGCAATATCGGGAAAGATGGGGACTGCCGCCCGACTATCCAGTCGTCGCGCCGAACTATGCCCGCCACCGCTCCTCGCTTGCGAAGAAGATCGGGCTCGGCACCAAGGCGCGCGCGCGCCGCTGACAGCGTTGCTGACCCCGGTGCGGCCGCGGCCGATGAGAAACCCAAACGCAAACCCGACCCCGGCACAGGGCGGGGCACTGCCCGGTCCCGGCTCTTCCCGCGCGAGCGGTCGGGGCTTGATCGTGCCGGCCTGGGGCGGCAGGGTGCCCCGGCAGTGCGGGAAGAGCGAACCAGGCGCATGAGCCATCCCCAACCCGAGCATCCGGCGGAAGCGGCTCACCCCACCTTCGTGCCGGCGCGCCGCCGGAACGCTGCGGGCGCCTCGGCGATCGAGCAGGCCTGCGTTGCTCGCGGCCTCAAAATGACCGGCCAGCGGCGGGTGATCGCGCGGGTGCTCTCGGAAGCGGCGGACCATCCCGACGTCGAGGAGGTTTATCGCCGGGCTGCCAAGCTCGATGCCCGCATCTCGATCGCGACCGTCTATCGGACCGTGCGGCTTCTCGAGGAGAAGGGGATTCTCGAGCGGCGGGATTTCGGCGGCGGCCGTGCCCGTTACGAGCCCACCGAGCACGGGCACCACTACCATCTCATCGATGTCGATACCGGTCGCGTCGTCGAGTTTGCGGATCCGGATCTCGAGGCGCTGTTGCGGGCGACCGCGATGCGGCTCGGGTTTGATCTCGTTTCCCTCCGCCTTGAGCTCTTCGGGCGCCGCCGCCAGGCCTCGCCCGAGCCCGCGGTGCCCAGTCCCGGGACCGCCGATCAACCGAAGGCCGCACCATGACCATCGAACAGCGGGCCGCAACCGCGAAGAAGCCCGGCTTTGCCGAGCTCAGGGCCGGCAATCTCGGTGTCCGGCTGGCCGTCAGCTCAGCCGAGATCGATGCCGTCCAGGCGCTTCGCTATCGCGTCTTCTACGACGAGATGCGGGCCACTCCGAGCCGAATCGCCGCCCTCGCGCGGCGCGACCGCGACAAGCTCGACACCGTCGCCGATCATCTCCTGGTGATCGACCATGCGCTGGGCACGGGCCCCGAGAGCGTGGTGGGCACCTACCGGCTGATTCGCCGGGAGGCCGCCGCCCGCGCCGGGCGCTTCTACACCGCCGGGGAGTTCGACATCAGCCGGCTCCTGGCACTTCCCGGCCGGCTGCTCGAGCTCGGCCGCTCCTGCGTCGATGCCGCCCATCGCGACCGGGTGGTGATGCAGCTCCTCTGGCGCGGCATCGCGGCCTATGTGTTCGAATACCAGATCGACGTGATGTTCGGCTGCGCGAGCCTGCCGGGCACCGACCCCGACGCGCTCGCCCCCGAGCTCACCTATCTCTACCACCATTACCTCGCTCCTCCCGGCCTTCGGCCGCGCGCGTTGCCGGAACGCTATGTCGAGATGCGGCGGCTCGATCTCGATTCGCTCGACCGGCGCGCGGTGCAGGCCCGGCTGCCACCGCTCATCAAGGGCTATCTCCGGCTCGGCGGGTTCGTTGGTGAGGGCGCCGTGATCGATCGTGACTTCAACACGATCGATGTCGCGATGGTGGTGAAGACGGACCTCGTGACCGACAAATATTACCGCCATTACGAGCGCCAGCTCCGCGAAGCGCTGGACGATCAACCCAATGGCTGAAAAGGCCCGTGTCCCGATTCCGAAGCACGGCGAATTGGGATGCGGGCGGAATCGGGACACTTGCTCTTTATCTTCAGTGGCCTGCTTGCCCTCCCCGTTCATCGCATTTCGCGACGAACGGGGAGGGCAGGACAGCAGCTTCCGCGCCGCTCTCCGCGCTCTTGCCTGAGGGCGTCCGCCCCACGCCCCAGATTCGCCCGGGTGTGCTGCGCTGGCATACCCGGCTCGCCGCCTGGCTTGCCTCTCTGGGCGGCTGGCGGGCGGATCTTGCAGCAAGCCTTGTCGGCGGGCTGGCGGCGCTGGCGCTGCCGCCATGGCACGCGTTGCCGCTGCTGCCGATCGCCTTTGCCGGCCTTCTCGTCCTGATCGACGCCACCCCGGCGGGCTGGCGGGGGATGCGGCGTGCGGCTCGGCGCGGCTTCTGGTTCGGATTCGGCGGCCATCTCATCGGGCTCTACTGGCTCACCGAGGCAATCCTCACCCGGGTCGATACCTTCTGGTGGCTGGTGCCCTTTGCCACCCCTCTCACTGCGGCCGGGCTTTCGCTGCTCTTCACCGCCGTTCCCGCGGGGCTGGTCCGGGGCTTTCCACAAGGCTTGCCGCGCGTTCTCGGCTTCAGCGGCCTCTTCGCGCTCAGCGCGCTCGCCCAGGGGACGGTGCTCACGGGCTTTCCCTGGAATCTCTGGGGCAGCGTCTGGGCGCTGCCCGGCTGGCTCGGCGATGTCTTCATCCAGCCGGCGTCATGGGTCGGCATCTACGGGCTCACGCTCGCCACGCTCCTGCTCGCCGCGCTGCCGACGCTCGGCCGGCGCGGCCTCGCGGCAGCGACGATTTTTCTCCTTGCCTGGTTTGGCGCCGGCCTCTCCCGCCTCGATCGGCCCTTGCCCCCCCCGCATCGGCTCCGTGTCGCGCTGCTGCAGGGCGACATCCCGGTGACGCTGGACTGGACTCGGGCAACTGCGCTCGCCGTTTTCCGCACCTATCTCGTGCTGACCAGAGAGGCGGCCTCGGCAGCCGGTCGCGGCCCGATCGCCATCGTCTGGCCGGAGGCTGCGAGCCCCTTCCTGCTCGAGACGGACGGCGCCGCCCGTGCCGCGATTGCCGAAGCGGCGGGTCCGGGTGTGCCGGTTCTCGCCGGCTCGATCCGGTTCGATGCGCGAGGAAGGCCGCGCAACAGCCTGATCGTCGTGGACGGCCCGGGCCCGCCGGTGGCGATCTATGACAAATGGCACCTTGTGCCTTTCGGCGAATACCAGCCTTCCTGGTTTCCGCTGCCGATCCAGGTCGTGCCCGGGGGCGGGTTCGCCGCCGGTCCCGGACCGCGCACCCTCCATGTGCCCGGCCTGCCGCCCTTCGGCCCGCTGATCTGCTATGAGGCGATCTTCTCCGGCGAGATCGTCGCCCGGCCACGCCCCACTTGGCTCATCAACATCACCGATGATGCGTGGTTCGGCAACACCGCCGGCCCGCGCCAGCACCTCGAGGCGGCACGGATGCGCGCGGTCGAGGAAGGGCTGCCGCTGTTGCGTGCCGCCAATACCGGCATTTCGGCGGCTTTCGACGCGCGCGGGCATGAGATTGCCCGCCTCGGCCTCGGCCGGCAGGGCGTGCTGACGGTGCCCCTCCCGGCCGCCCTGCCGCCCACGCTCTATGCGCGTTTCGGCCGTCTGATCCCGTTCCTGCTCGTCATATCGACCATCGTTCTCGCGGGATTGGCGAGTCTGGCCTCGGAAACGCGCAAAAGTTAACGCAAAAATCTCTGGAATCGAGGCGTTTACTCGATTTTAACAAAGTTGTTGACACCGGAGGTTGCGAGGTTAGCATGCAACCCGCGTCGGACGATCGGTCTGATCCCTCCGACGGCAATCCTCACTCAGGGCGGATGGCCGATGACCCGATGAACGTTTTCCTTCGAGTCGTGGGCCTTCGAGCCGCGGAATGAGCTGGAGCACGCCTGCCCCCACTCCAGCCGCGAGCGAAGACGGCGAGCGCCCCGAGCGGGAAAGCCGGGCAAGCCCGATCGATGTCCATGTCGGGTCACGCATTCGCCTCCGCCGCACCCTCCTCGGTCTCTCGCAGGAACGTCTCGGCGACGCTCTGGGGCTGACCTTCCAGCAGGTGCAGAAATATGAGCGGGGAATCAATCGCGTGGGCGCCTCGCGCCTGTTCGACCTCGCCCGCGTGCTCGACGTGCCGATCAGCTTCTTCTTCGACGACATGCCGGAAGCGGTCGGCGGTGCCCCCCCGCCGGCGACGGTCCCGCTCGGCGGTTTCGCCGAAGGGCAGGAAAGCTTCGGCAATGATGCCCGCTTCAACCGCCGCGAGACGCTCGACCTCGTCCGCGCCTACTACCGCATCTCCGATCCGGCGATACGCAAGCGTGTCTTCGAGCTGATCAAGTCCCTCGCGCCCGACGAAGAATGAAGTCTGGCATGCACGCTGAAATTTGACTTAGTCAAATAAATCTGTTGACTCCGTCATGGGAGGATAACCCCATGAAGGAGCGGACTGCCGGATCAATAGGCCCTGGGCCGGACGCCACCATTGCGGTGCGCCGCTTCAGCCGGTTCTATACGCGCCGGCTCGGGCTTTTGGGCGAGGGCTTGCTCGACAGCGCCTTTTCCCTCACGGAAAGCCGCGTGCTCTATGAATTGGCCCACCAGGATGGGCTCACGGCCAGCCTGCTCGGCCGCGAGCTCGGCCTCGATCCCGGCTATCTCAGCCGGATCCTCAAGAAGTTCGAGGCGCGCGGCCTGATCGTCCGGGCCCCGTCCACCTCGGACGGCCGCCAGGCGGTGCTCGGCCTGACCGAGGCCGGTCGCGCCGCCTTCGCGCCGCTGGACCGAGGATCACGCGACCAGGTGATGGCAATGCTGGGGCGGCTCGACGCCGAGGAGACCGGGCATCTCACCCGCGCGATGGCGACCGTGGAGGCATTGCTCGGCGAGAGGCCGGCGGCACCGCCGGCACCGATCGTCCTGCGGTCGCATCAGATCGGCGATATCGGCTGGATCACCCATCGCCAGGCGCTTCTCTATGCGCAGGAATATGGCTGGGACGAAAGTTACGAGGCCCTGGTGGCGGAGATCGGCGCGCAGTTCCTCCGCGCCTTCGACCCGCAGCGGGATCGGGCCTGGATCGCCGAACGGGAAGGGACCATCCTCGGCTCGGTCTTCGTCGTGCGCGTCTCCGATGAGATCGCCAGGCTTCGCCTCCTTTATGTCGAGCCCGGCGCGCGGGGATCAGGCCTTGGGCGGCGGCTGGTCGGGGAATGCATCCGCTTCGCCCGCCACACGGGCTATAGGAAACTCACGCTCTGGACCAACGACGTGCTGACAGCCGCGCGGCGCATCTACCAGGAAGCCGGATTCACCCTTGTCGCCGAGGAGCGGCACCATTCCTTCGGCAAGGATCTCGTCGGGCAGAACTGGGAGCTGGCGCTGTGAGGGCCGCGCTCAATCGCGAGAGGGGGGATGTGTTCGCTCCTGCTCACGCATCCCCCCTCTCGCCAGTTTTCTCGCGTGATTCAGACCTGCGGTTGCGTCCACCTTCGGTCATCACGCTCTGAGCTGGGGGTTATCGAACACCGGGTGACGGAGCCGCTCGATCGCCCCGGAGAGCGCGGAGGCAAGGCTGCGCTTCTCCTCCTCCCCGAGGGCCTCGGCCACCGCAAGCGCAATGCCGGGCGCCCGCAGCACCAGCGCCGGCACACGGCCGCGCCGCTCCTCCAACGCCACCCGGAGCCAACCCACGGGCAGCACCGTCTCATCGTGCTTCCCGCCCGGCCCGCTCCGCACCACGCGAAGCCCGGCCTCGCTCAGCAGCAGAACCTCGCTTCTCCGATGGGCGCCGCCCGCATGCCAGGTGAGCGCGAGCAGCGCAAAGCCGATCTCGGCACCGTTGAACCCGACGACCGGCCAGGCGCCAAGCCGCCAGCAGAAGAAACTCACCAGCGCGGAAAGCGCCGCGATGACGCCGATCAGATAGCCGAGCCCGCGCCGCGAGAGGCTGCGATGTGGAACGATCACCGCCTCGAACACGGAAGCTGCCTGCTCCGTCATCACCTCTCCTCAATCAGCCCGATCTTGTGCGCGGCCCCTGCGGTCTGCAACAAAACCCTCATGCCCCCCAGACCCGCCGCCGGGTCCCACGCCCCGCCGCACGCGCCCCGGAAACCAATCAGCAAGCCGATCAGCAAGCCGATCAGCAAACCAATCAGCCCTGGCGCCGCCCGGGCCTTCATCGCGGCCATCGCCGCCGCCAATCCCAATCCGCGAAGCGAGCTCCACTTCGCCGATCCCTTCACCCTGCTCGTCGCCGTCGTGCTCTCGGCCCAGACGACGGACAAATCCGTCAACGAAGCGACCAAGGGCCTCTTCGCCGAAGCTTCCACGCCGGAGGCCATGGTCGCCCTCGGTGAGGCCGGGATTGCCCGGCATATCCGCCGCCTCGGCCTTTGGCAGGCAAAGGCCCGCAATGTCGCTGCCCTCTCCCGCCTGCTGATCGAGCGCCATGGCGGCAACGTGCCGGAGGACCGCGCCGCGCTCGAGGCGCTGCCCGGCGTCGGCCGCAAGACCGCCAACGTGGTGCTCAATGTCGCCTTCGGCAAGCCGACCATGGCGGTCGACACGCATATCTTCCGCATCGGCAACCGCACCGGCCTCGCCCCCGGCCGGACTCCGCGCGAGGTGGAGGACGCGCTGGTGCGCCGCGTCCCGCGCAAGCTGTTGCGTGACGCCCACCATTGGCTGATCCTGCACGGGCGCTATGTGTGCAAGGCCAGACGGCCGGAATGCTGGCGTTGCCCGGCCGCCCGCTATTGCGCCTACCCGGACAAGACGAAGCCGCCATGATCAGGCTCGACCCGGCGACCGACATTCTCTGCGTCACCGACATCCAGCCGACCTTCATGCCCGGCGGCGAGCTGCCCGTGGCCGAAGGCGATGCCGTGATCCCGATCATCAATGGTCTGCTCGCGGAAATTTTTCGTCACGCCTTCGCGACGCAGGACTGGCACCCGCCCGACCATACCTCCTTCGCCGAGAGCCATCCCGGTCACGCTCCCTTCTCGACGATCGCCATGCCCTACGGACCGCAGACCCTCTGGCCGCGGCACGCCGTGCAGGGAACGGGGAACGCGGCGCTCCATCCGGACCTTTATCAGGCGCGCCTGGAAATGATCATCCGGAAGGGGTTTCACCGCGAGATCGACAGCTATTCCGCCTTCTTCGAAAATGACCATGCGACCCCAACCGGCCTCGATGGCTATCTCCGTGCCCGTTCCTTCCGCCGCATCTTCTTCGCCGGCCTCGCCACGGATTACTGCGTCGCCTGGTCCGCCGAGGACGCCAGCCGCCTGGGCTACACCAGCTTCGTGATCGAGGATGCCTGCCGCGCCATCGCACTTCCACGACCCGAAGGCGGCACCACGATGAGCGATGCCCGCGCCCGGCTCGGCGCGGCCGGCACCCGCTTCATCACCAGCGCCGCTCTCGTTCCGGCTTAGCCTCCGGAGCGGGCAGCCACAGTCTCAACCGGCTGTGGTCATGGGCCTCACGATCACGGGAATGGATTTGGCCGAAGGTGTCTTGGCCAGAAGATCGTGATGGCTGATCGGCATCAGCTCATTCGTTTCGGGATAATAAGAAGCGATCGAGCCGCGCGGGATATTGTAGGGCTTCACCCTGAACCCGCCGACCGTCCGGCGCCTGTTCGGATCGGCAAGCGATTCGAGCGCGACCAGCATATCCTCCGTGATCCGCCGCTCTTCCATGTCGTCCGTGTTCATGAAGACGACCATCCGCCCGCCAAAGACACCGCGATAGCGGTCGTTCAGGCTGTAGATCGTCGTATTGTACTGGTCGTGGCTGCGGATCGTCATCAGGGTAAGCGCGCCCGCTTCGGCAATGGCGGAATCTTCCGCAAGCCCCTTGGCAACGAGGAAATTCGCCTTCCCGGTGGCGGTCTTCCAGATGCGCTCGCGCGGCCCGTTATAGAGATGAAAGCCGCCGGGCGTGCGGATGCGGGCATTGAAGTCCCGGAACAGATCCGGATAGACCGCCTCGATCTTGTCGCGGATCAGATCGTAATTGCCTTCGAAACCATCCCAGTCGATGCCGCTTTCGGAGAGCGTCGCCCGCGCCATCCCGCAGACGATCGCGACCTCCGATTTCAGCTGCGGTGACGGCGGTTCGACGAGCCCGCCCGAGGCATGCACCATCGACATGCTGTCCTCGACCGTCACACTCTGACGTCCGCTTGCCTGCATGTCGATATCGCTGCGCGCAAGGCACGGAAGGATCAGCGCCTCCTCTCCATGCACGATATGGCCGCGATTGAGCTTGGTGTTGATCCCGACGGTGAGCTTCAGCCGACCGAACGCCGCGCGGACGGAGCAGGTATCGGGCGTGGCGGCCGCGAAATTCCCGCCCAGGCCGATGAAAATCTCGGCCCGGCCATCGACGATCGCCTGCAGCGAATCGACCACGGCATGACCGTGATGCTGCGGCGGCTTGAAGCCGAAAACTTTCTCGATCTGCGCCAGCAGCGCCTCGCTCGGGACTTCGGTGATACCGACCGTGCGGTCCCCCTGCACGTTGGAATGGCCGCGCACCGGGCAGATTCCCGCACCCGGCCGGCCGAAATTGCCGCGCATGAGCAGCAGGTTGGCGATCTGCTGCACGTTGTGCGTGCCCTGCCGGTGCTGGGTGATCCCCATGCCGTAACAGATGATGCAGGACTTGGCTCGGATATAGATTTCGGCGATGCGCGCGATCTGCGCCTGCTCCAGGCCGGAGACGCGCAGGATATCGTCCCATGAGGTCTGGCACAGATCCTCGGCAAGCGCCTCGAAGCCCGTCGTATGCTCTGCGATGAAAGAAAGGTCCAGCACCGGCGCGCCGCCGCTCCGCAACGCCGCCTCATGCGCGGCGAGAACCTCTTTCATGATGCCCTTCAGAGCGGCGACATCGCCGCCGATCCTCACCTGGCAATATTCGCTGGCAATCCGCGTCGCGCTGAAAGTGAGCATCTCGACCGGTTTCTGCGGGGCCGCGAACCGCTCCAGCGCCCGCTCGCGGATCGGGTTGATCGCGACGATCGGCACACCCCGGCGCGAAGCGTTGCGGAGCGAGGTCATCATGCGCGGAGAATTGGTGCCCGGGTTCTGCCCGATCACGAAGATCGCGTCGGTATGATCGAAATCCTCGAGCAGAACGGTTCCCTTGCCGATCCCGATGCTCATCGGCAGGCCGACACTGGTCGGCTCATGGCACATGTTCGAGCAATCGGGGAAGTTGTTGGTGCCGAAGCGGCGGACGAAGATCTGATAGAGGAACGCCGCCTCGTTCGAGGTGCGGCCCGAGGTATAGAATTCCGCCCGGTCGGGGCTCTCGAGGGCGTTGAGATGCCGCGCGATCATCGCGAACGCGTCATCCCAGGCGATCGGCACATAACGGTCCGAGGCGCTGTCATAGCGCATCGGCTCGGCGAGCCGGCCTTGCTCCTCCAGCCAGTAATCGCTGTGCCGGGCGAGCGCGCTCACGCTGTGGGCGGCGAAGAAATCCCGTGTCACCTGACGTTTCGTCAATTCGAAGGAGACCGCCTTGGCGCCGTTCTCGCAGAACTCGAAGGAGCTCGTGTGCTTGGGGTCGGGCCAGGCGCAGCCGGGGCAATCGAAGCCGTCCGGCTGGTTCATGGACAGCAGGACCTTCGAGCCTTTGAGGACGACGCTCTGCTCGCGCAGCGCCCGCGCCGTGGCCGCCAGCGCGCCCCAGCCGCCGGCCGGGCTGTCATAGGGCTCGAAGATCGCGCCCTCTGCCGGCTCGACGACCCGTGCCCCAATCTGCTCTTCAGTCTGCTCTTCGGGGGGATCGGAGGGATGGTCGGACATCGCGCTTGTCTCCTGGAGCGGAATGGGATCGTCAGCGCTCACCCATTCCGCTCTCGGTCTTTGTTTTGTCGCATGATTCAGACCTGCGGTGATCCCACCTTCGGTCATCACGCCCTTGCAGCTTTTGCGAAAGAATGAAGATGATTTCGGTCTGCTCCGTCAGTGATAATGCATGCCGGGCCGCACCTTGCCGCGAAAGACCCAGTAGGCGTAAGCGTTGTAGGCGAGGATGATCGGAATGATCACCACCGCGCCGACGATCAGGAAAACCTGGCTCGGCGTGGGCGCCGCCGCCTGGTAGATCGTGATCGCCGGGGGCACCATCAGCGGATAGAGGCTGATGCCGAGGCCGGCGAAGCAGAGCACGAACCACAATTGCGCTGAGAGCAGCGGCGTCCATTGATGCTGGTGCGCAAGTCCGTGGCGAAGCAGCAGCCCGACCAGGACGACCAGCACCGGCACCGGGCTGGTCAGCAGGATTCCGGGCCAGGAGAACCAGCGCGCCGAATATTGCGGATGGAGGAACGGGGTCGCGAGGCTGACGACGACGATGAGCGCGAGCGTCATGATCGCGAGCCGCCCGGCATGGATGCGGTTCCGCCCCTGCAGCGCGCCCTCGGTGCGCCAGATCAGCCAGCATGCCCCGAGCAGGGCATAGCCGATGGCGACTGCGATGCCGCAGAGCACGGTGAAGGGCGTGAGCCAGTCCCACCAGCCGCCCGCATAGACACCGTTCTTCACATGAATGCCTTGCAGCAGGCCGCCGAGCACGAGTCCCTGCGCGAAGGCGGCGACCAGCGATCCGCCGCAGAAGGCGATATCCCACCACGCCCGCCCGGCACCCGTGGCGCGGAAGCGGAACTCGAAGGAGACGCCGCGCAGGATCAATCCCAGCAGCATCGCGATCACGAGCGGGTAGAGCGCCGGCAGAATGACCGAATAGGCAAGGGGGAACATCGCATAGAGTCCGGCGCCGCCGAAGACGAGCCAGGTCTCGTTCCCGTCCCAGACCGGCGCGACGGAATTCACCATCAGGTCGCGATCATGTTCCTCCCGCTCGACCAGGAAGAGAATGCCCATCCCGAGATCGAATCCGTCCAGCAGCACATAGGCGAGCACACCGAAGGCAAGCAGCCCGGCCCAGGCGAAAGAGAGCACGCTATGCAGGGTCCACATCCCGCTACTCCACCGCGCCGGCGCCGGGATGCACGGCCCCTGCCGGCCCCGGCGTGATGCCGGCGCTGCGGACAGGTGCTTCCGGCACGCCGGGTTCGTCATGCTCGGGCGGCTTGGCCATCAGGCGAAGCAGGAAGGTCGCGGCCGCGCCGAAGACGATGGCATAGACCACGGCGAAGGCGGCAAGCGAACCGGCGACCCCCGGCGTTCCGACCGGGGAGACGCTGTCGATCGTCCGCAGCACGCCATAAACCGTGTAGGGCTGGCGGCCCGTTTCGGTGACGGTCCATCCGGCCAGCATCGCAAGATAGCCCGCCGGCCCCATCGCCACCGCAATCCAGAGGAACCAGCGCGTTTCGTAGAGGCGGCCGCGCCAGCGCAGGAAAGCGCCGAGCAGGCCGAGCGCCAGCATCAGCATGGCGAGCCCGACCATGATCCGGAAGGCGAAGAAGACGATCGGCACATAGGGGATGTCGTTCCTGGGGAACTCTCTGAGCCCCTTGATCGTGCCCGCCCATGTATGGGTCAGGTACCAGGACGCGACCCGCGGGATCTCGACCGTGTCGCTGTTGCGCTCGGTCTTCATGTGCGGAACGGCGAAGAGCACGAGGGGCTCCCCGGCGCCCGGCGCCGGCTGAACCCAATCCCCTTCCATGGCCGCAACCTTCTGCGGCTGGTAATGCAGCGTGTTGTCTCCCTGCACATCACCCGCGATGATCTGGGCGGGAGCGCCGAAAAGCACGAGCCAGAGCGCCATCGAAAGCATCAGCCGCGCACGCTCGTTCTGCCTGTCGTTCTGCCTGTCGCAAAGCACGTGCCAGGCGCCGACGGCGCCCACCATCAGCGCCACGCTCAGATAGGCCGCGCCCAGCATGTGCACGAAGCGATAGGGCATGGAGGGATTGAACAGGATCGCGAACCAATCGGTCGGGACGAAGCGCCCATCGACGATCTTGTAGCCTTGCGGGGTCTGCATCCACGAGTTGGCGGCGAGGATCCAGAAGGCGCTCACATGCGTGCCGAAGGCAACCGCGCAGGTCGCGGCAAAATGCAGCTTTGGGCCGACCCGCTTCATCCCGAAGAGCATGACGCCGAGGAAGCCCGCTTCGAGGAAGAAGGCGGTCATGGTCTCGTATGTCAGCGGCGGCCCGAGGATCGCGCCGACCTTGTCTGTATAGCCCGACCAGTTCAGGCCAAGCTCATAGGCCATGACGATGCCGGAGACGACGCCGATGCCGAAGACGATGGCAAAGATCTTCAGCCAGAACCGATAGACATCGAGATAGGCCGGCCTCTTCGTCCAGAGCCAGGCCCCTTCCAGCGTGACGAGATAGGTCGCGAGAGCGATCGAGGTGGCGGGAAAGACGATATGAAACCCGATCGTCAGGGCGAACTGCACCCGGGCGAGATAATAGGCGCTCATTTCAGAAATGCGGCATCGTCGTCGCGCCGGGCCAGCAAAGCCGGCCTCGGCTGCGACACGCGTTCCCGGGAGGTGGGACAGGATCGGCAACTGGCGAGACGAAAATGAAGAACCGAACCGCCGATCCGGCCCGTTTCGCCGGGCGGGGCCACCCGCCGTGATTGCCCGCGCAACGCGAGGGAACACCTCCGCTCGCGAACGAACCCGTCCTGCGGGAAGCCGTTCCGATCCAGGGATCCACGGCGACCGAGAGGAAGAACCTCAGCCAGCGGCAAAAGATGCCCTTTCCCTGCGCACACCCTGGAGCGTGACGATTGGAGATCATCGCACTCCGGATCCGTTTTCTCGGTCAATTTCATGACTTCCCTGGAGCCCGCTTTTGGGCCTTGACGGATCGTTCCGCACCGCGATCCCGCCAGCTTGCCGGCCCAGCTTGTCGGCGGCGTGACCCAATCCCACCAGAAGCCGCATCGACGTAGCATGTCGGACTGTACGCCGTCAATGTCTTCACCCTTGCTGCATTCAAGGTTCGTCCACGGAACATCCGGTCATCGATTTCATTCCCTGCTTTCTCTCTTGCCGAAAGTCGGCCATTCTTCTTAGAAGAATCGGAGGTTCCACCGCAAGTCACGAACTCCCGAATGAAAGCCTCCCTTCGTGCATGCAATGCAGAACCGCTGCGATCGTGAATGGATTGCGATCCGGCCGGGGTTCGCGCATCGGGGTCCATGCACCAGGGTTCACGCGATTGATGCCCTGAGCGAGCGAATCAGATAACGGTCACGCATGATCCGCGTTCATCCGGAAGTTCGGGGCGCAGAAACTCACGATATGGTCGTCTTCCGCCGCTCTTTTGAACCGAAAAAATGCTTCGCAAGTCAAAACCATCGTAGTAGCCTTTGCGGGAGACGGTCGGCGGATCTCGTGTCGCAGGAAGATCCGATCGATCGGCCTGCTGGCGCGGGGATATACTCCAGCGCAATCTATGCGTTCCATAGCGTGCCGGGAAAAGTTTGAGGGGACACGGTGCGGGCAAGGTGGACTGATTCCCCATGCAAGCGAACGATTGTGCGGCGGGTTCGTCGTTGTGCCGCGCTGGCAACGGCGCTCGGGGTCGCCTCTTGCGGGCCCAGCGTCCTCAATCCGCGGGGCTATGTCGGCGCGGGTGATCGGCAGATCCTGCTCGACTCGCTCGCGATCATGCTGGTCATCGTCGTGCCGGTGATCATGGCGACGGTCGGTGTTGCTTGGTGGTTCCGCGCTTCGAACACGCGGGCGCGCTATATGCCGGACTTCGTCTATTCCGGCAGCATCGAGCTCGTCATCTGGTCCATCCCGCTGATGACGATCATGCTGCTCGGCGGTGTCGCTTGGGTTGGCTCGCACGACCTTGACCCGGCCGCGCCATTGCCCTCGAAGATGCCGCAGCTCGATGTCCAGGTCGTTTCGCTCGATTGGAAGTGGCTGTTCATATACCCAAAGCAGGGCATCGCAAGCGTCAATCGTCTGGTGATCCCGGTTGGAACGCCAGTGCATTTCGTTCTGACATCGGCAAGTGTAATGAACGCGTTCTTCGTCCCCCAGCTCGGCAGCATGATCTACACGATGAATCGGATGGCCGACCGGCTGAACCTGATCGCGGATCATCCCGGCACCTATTACGGTGAGTCCGCCATGATCAGTGGTGACGGATTCGCAACCATGCATTTCGACGTGGATGCCGTACCCGCCGATCAGTTCGCCGCCTGGGTGACAACGGCCAAGAGCAATGGGCCGAGCCTCGATACGCAAACCTATGCCGGTCTCGCGAAACAGAGCATGAGTGTGCAGCCTTTCACCTACCGTGCGGTCCAGCCCGATCTGTTCCTCAAGATCGTCACGCAAGCCGTTCCTCCCGGCCCCGGCCCGGAAAGCTCACCGACGCCGCGCGCCGCCGGCAAGGCGTTGGGGAACTAGGCGATGCTTGGCAAGCTCAGCTGGTCCGCGATCCCGCTCGACCAGCCGATCCCGCTGGTGGCGGGGGCGCTCGTTCTCGTTGTCATTCTCGCCGTGCTCGCCTGGATCCTGATAAAGGGCTACATGCCCTATCTGTGGCGGGAATGGATCACCAGCGTCGACCATAAGCGCATCGGCGTGATGTATTGCTTGCTTGGGCTCGTTATGCTGATCCGCGGCTTCATAGACGCAATCATGATGCGCACGCAGCAAGCGGTCGCTTTCCGCGCCCCGGGGTACCTGCCGCCCGATCATTTCGACCAGATCTTCTCGGCCCACGGCACGATCATGATTTTTTTTGTCGCGATGCCGTTCGTCATCGGGCTGATGAACTTTGCCATGCCTCTGCAGCTCGGCGCGCGCGACGTGGCCTTCCCGACATTGAACTCCGTCAGCTTCTGGCTCACGGCGACCGGCGCGCTGCTCATCAACATGTCGCTTGTGGTGGGTGAGTTCTCGCGCACGGGTTGGCTTGCCTATCCGCCACTCTCCGAGCTTACCTATTCGCCTGATGTAGGGGTCGATTATTATCTTTGGTCGATACAAATATCGGGCATTGGCACGCTTCTCACGGGCGTCAATCTCGTCACGACCGTTCTCAAGATCCACGCGCCCGGAATGACTTATATGCGCATGCCGATCTTTTGTTGGACGACCCTCGCGTCAAATCTGCTGATCGTGGCAGCCTTCCCGGTGCTCACCGCCACTTACGCGATGCTCCTGCTCGACCGCTATCTCGGGTTCCATTTCTTCACGAACACGGCCGGCGGCAATATGATGATGTTTATGAACCTCGTCTGGATGTGGGGGCATCCGGAAGTCTATATCCTGATTCTGCCGGCGTTCGGCATCTATTCCGAGGTGGTCTCGACTTTCTCGCGCAAGCCGCTTTTTGGCTACCGTTCGATGGTGATGGCGACCATGGCCATCTGCATCATCTCCTTCACGGTATGGCTGCACCACTTCTTCACCATGGGCGCGGGCGCGAACGTCAACGCGATCTTCGGCATCGCCTCCATGGTCATCGCCGTGCCCACCGGCGTGAAGATCTTCAACTGGCTGTTCACCATGTATGGCGGGCGCGTCGTCTTCGCCGTTCCGATGATGTGGGCGATCGCATTCATGATTACCTTCACCATCGGTGGCATGACAGGCGTGCTGCTCGCCGTTCCGCCCGCCGATTTCATCGTGCACAACAGTCTGTTTCTGGTGGCGCATTTCCACAACGTCATCATCGGTGGCGTTCTGTTCGGTGTCTTCGCGGGTTACACCTATTGGTTTCCCAAGGCGTTCGGATTCCGCCTGCATGAGGGCTGGGGCAGGGCCGCTTTCTGGTTCTGGGTCATCGGCTTCTACGTGGCTTGGATGCCGGGCTACGTGGTTGGGCTCGAGGGCATGACCCGGCGGCTGCAGCACTACGTCGTGGCGGCATGGCATCCCTGGCTTGTGATCGCCGCCTTCGGAACGGTGATCATCCTCCTCGGCATTGTCTCTCAGATCGTACAGCTTTTTGTCAGCATCAAACACCGTGAGGAGCTGCGCGACGTGACCGGTGATCCCTGGAACGGCCGTTCGCTCGAATGGTCCACCGCCTCGCCGCCGCCGCCCTTCAATTTCGGCGTGCTTCCCGACGTGGAAGGTGAGGAGCCCTATTGGGGCATCAAGCAACGCGCCATAGAGAGGGGAGAGCTTCGCCCGGAGCCAGAATATTCCGAGATCGAGCTGCCGCGAAACAGCCCGACCGGTTTCATTTGCGCCTTCTTCGCGACTTTCGCCGGGTTCGGATTGATCTGGCATATCTGGTGGCTCGTAATCCTCTCCTGCATCGGTGCGTTCATCACCTTCGTCGTCTTCGCCTGGCGGGACCGCTCCGAATATGTGATCCCGGTGGAGGAGGTCGCGCGGCTCGACCGTGCCAACCGTACCGCGCGCGCCGCTTGGCTCGCCGCGAACGCGCAGGCGGCGGAATGAGCGGCGCGCAGGCGAGGACCGGCGCAAGCCCGGCCGATCCCTATCGGATTGGGCGTCGCGCCGGGTTCCACCAGGGCACGGCCGGACACGCCACCCGGGAAGTTGCGTCGAAGCGCGTCATCGTCGGATACGGCTTCTGGATCTTCCTGCTCGGCGATATCGTAATGTTCTCGGCCTTCTTCGCGAGCTACGGGGTGCTCTTTGCGCAGACCGCCGGCGGACCGAGCGGAAAAGACCTGTTCAACCTTACCCATGTTGCAATCGAAACGGCCTGCCTGCTCTTCTCCAGCTTCTCGTGCGGCATCGCCAGTATCGGCGCCCGGGCACACGACAACCTCATGTATTACGGCGGCATGGCCGTCACCTTCGTGTTCGGCGCCAGCTTCCTCTATCTCGAGATGCACGAATTCGTGGAATTTATCCTGCAAGGCGCAGGACCGGAACGAAGCGCGTTCCTCTCCGCCTTCTTCACGGTCGTAGGGTGCCACGGCCTGCACGTAACCCTTGGGTTGATGTGGCTGCTCACCATGGTCGCACAGGTCTTCTCGAAGGGATACAGGCCCGACATTCTCCGCCGCGTGCTGTGCTTCAGCCTGTTCTGGCACACGCTGGATATCATTTGGGTC
The DNA here is from genome assembly GCA_035509315.1 of Acetobacteraceae bacterium. GTDB lineage: Bacteria > Pseudomonadota > Alphaproteobacteria > Acetobacterales > Acetobacteraceae > JAKAWQ01. The sequence goes on from DATJLS010000047.1 coordinate 17,720, forward strand.
GCGTTGTTCACGATCGTCTATCTGATGGGATCAGGTCAATGAGCCACGCCGGTCAGCCGGAGAGTTTGCATGAGACCGATATTTCACCCGGTGACGATCGTGCCGACAGAAACGATATTGCTCATGGCCTGATCGGCTATGCGATCGGGCTCGTGCTCGCCGTGTTGCTCTCGATCGTCTCGTTCTTCGTCGCCCAGACCAATCTCGTCTGGCAGCCCAGCATCCCGATCGCGCTCTTTGTGCTGGCGGTCGCGCAGATCGGCGTGCATCTCGTCTTCTTCGTGCATATCACGACGGGGCCGGACAACACCAACAACGTGATGGCACTGGCTTTCGGTGTTCTGATCGTCTTTCTCGTCATCGCCGGCTCGCTGTGGATCATGAGTCAGCTCAATGCCAACATGACCCTACCGATGAACCAACTCATGCAGATGCAGCCCTGATGTCGTTTCCCGGGAACAATTTGTGCTGAGAGACCGATTGCGAATGCGCCGTGGCGGTCGTCCGACGCGTCTTTCTGCGCTTCCGGTGCTCACGGCTGGTTGGTTTGGCGATCAATTTCATGGCTTTGGCGGATTGCCTCCGCCAGAAGCCATATTGATCTTCTAAGGCCGCTCCGCTCCGGTTCTCGAAAGCCGCGCCGGCCGGCGCCTGCGGCGCCCCCAACTTGGAACGAACCGACTCACCGCAAGCCGCATTCTCAAACAGTCTCTGAGACCATCGCCGGTTTTTGCTGCGTCCCGTGATCAAACCGGAAGGGGCGGAGGGACCGTCCGGCACGACCGGGAAGATCGGGTTCGCGAGACGGGACCCTGGCTCTCTATTTTCTGTGGCCAGTTTATCCTCTCCGTTCGTTGCGAAATGCGGCGAACAGAGAGGGCGGGACGCGAGTGAATCAGCGCAAAAAACCTTCTGGAGTGCACCTGTTTTTCGGCCTGCACTGCAGAGGTTGCTGCATCGCTCGCCTATTGTCCGCGCCTCGGCGTCTGGCCGCTCGAACACGAAGCTTGCCTGCGGGCTCGGCATATGGGTTCCTTCCGTTTGCCTCCAGCGCAGTTCGGTGGGCCTACGCGAACGCCATCCGCGTCATGGCGTGATGATTTCAATTCATTCCGATCCAAAATCGATATGAATCGGGATAATGCTGGCGGGGAAAATTCCGAGGCTCCGCCAAGGCATGATGGTCCGGGTTCGCAATCGGGATCAGGGCTGGTCTCGCCCGCGTCTTACTTGCGGCGAATCACGAAAAAGCCGGCATCCCTGGGGGATGCCGGCTCGAAACGCATATTAGAGTTCGCGACCGCTTACGGCTCACGATCCGGGCGGCGCGAACATTGTGAGCCAGCCACCCGAACGCCTTAGGGGACGAATCAGCTCAGACTCGGGTCGTTGACCGGATAGATCAGGCCATTCGCCGCTTGAATCGGCTGCTCGGTGAGCGCGGCCGTGGAAGTCTGGCCGCCGAGCAGATGATAGGTGACAACGGGCTCCCCGGAGCCGGTGCCGTCGATATCGATCGTCGCGCCGGAGAGGGCGGTCAGGGTGATCCTCTTGCCGGCGAACGCCTGCGGCGTGTACTCGCCCACCACCACATGGTTGCGGATATAGGTGATCAACTTCGACGTATTCGGGAACATCTGGCTGCCGCCCGGAATCAGCGTCTGGTAGTAATTGGGGTATTTGGCGTAAGCGCGGTTCGTGGGCACGAAAATGGTGAAGTTGCGGGCTGCGCGAGCCTCGCCCGACAGGCCGGATTGCTGCAGGATGCTGAAGAACGTGCTGAACTCGGGATAGGACGCCAGTACCGTGCCGACATCGTATTGGGCGGCATTGATCATGGCCATCTGAGCGCGGGCGGCGCGCATGAGGAAGGGAGTGGCAAGCATGCCCACCCCGGCAACCAGCGCGGAACGGCGGGCAAGGCGCACGCCGGTCCGCTCCTGCACCAATCCCTCCGGATCGGCCGTCACGCGTCCCGGAACCGCCGCATCCGCGCGGCCCGTCAGATACCCTGGTGTCATTCGGAGTCTCCTTTTGCGATCGGGTTTCGCTCTGTCGTCAGGTCATCAAGCCAACGCCGCGCGGCGTGCACCGTAATCGGCGGTTGCCAATCCCAGGTGCCGCTTCGGAGCGGAAAAAGCCCAATCGGCGCAAATCCCTGTCATCCCCCGTAGCCCCCGAGATCGTAACATAGTGCAGGAGATACAGGCTTCTGTCCACCTTGTCTTGCAGGCTAAGCGCGATGCGCCAACACCGGATATCCCGTGCCAGCGTCTGCCGGCGGGAAAACGGGGCCATGCTTTCCTGCCTCTGTTTCCGGATGGTCGGCAAGATGGCGGAGGCCGGAAACATAACTTTAACGCATCCCCATGGCCGCGGGAAACGAGACCGGAACCGGAACTCGAATGAAATCTGCCCTCCTTTGCGGGTAGGGCTGTGCCGGGCATGGCTGTGTCAGGGCCGTGGCTCACGCCTCGCGCACGCAGATTGCACCTTCATTCCCGGGGTCGTTCCGCAGCGCGCAAGGCTCGTCGACCCCCGGGATTCCCCCTTTTCCCCCTCTACACATGTGTTCCGCACGACACACCAACCGGAAGATCGGCGCGTCCTCTGCGCGCCGGCGGCTGGTGCGGGATGCATCCGCTTGCGCTTCCGCGTCCGGCTTTCGGTCATTGTTTCATCGCGTGAGTGAGACCGGCCGTGATTCCACCTTCCGTCTTCACGCTCTCGTGCGGAATGGGATTGCGCGTCGCGCACCATCCCGCCGCGTCAGGGGCGAGGGCGTTTCTTTTGGATTCGAATTCAAAACGAATCCGCCATTTCGTTCGCCGACGTAGGCCCCCCGATCGATCGAGTTGAGGAACGAAAGATCCCGCGTGGATCCGATAGAGCTCCCGATATCGAGGCTGCGTGGCCGCAAAGAATGGGACCAATCGATGCTCTCCGCATCGATTGGTCCGCCATGAAAGCCCTTGCTGGGCGATTGCTGTCATGATAGTTAGGTGTATGCTTAACCAATCGCTCGACCTGGACCGGCTGTTTCACGCGCTCGCCGATCCCGCCCGCCGTGCCATGGTTGAGCGGCTGAGCCATGGGCCCGTCTCGGTCAGCGATCTCGCCCGCCCGCTCCCCATGTCCCTGCCGGCGGCCATGCAGCATCTGCAGGTGCTGGAAAGCGCCGGCCTCGTCCGGTCGGAGAAGATCGGGCGGGTGCGTACCTGCGCCATGGAACCGGCTGCGCTCAGCCAGGCGGAACGATGGATCGGCGCCCGCCGGATGGAGTGGGAGCGAAGGCTCGATCGATTGGGCGAATATCTGAAAGCCCTGCAGAGAGAGGAAGGAAACGATGGTGCGGACATCTGAAATCGATTCCGGAACAGATCTGCCCGAGATCAAATTGTCTCGCTTCTTCCCGGTTCCTCGTGCCCTGGTTTTCAAAGCCTGGAGCACGACCGAACACGTCAGGCGCTGGTTCTGTCCGGAGACCTACACGATTCCCGAGGCCGAGGTCGCATTGCATATCGGCGGCCCGTTCGATATCTGCATGCGCAGCCCCGAAGGGATCGATCATTGGATCCGCGGCCGCTTTACCGACATCGTGCCACTCGAACGGCTGGCGATCGAAATGGAGGTCACGGATGCGGCCGCGCACGCCCTCTTCGGCGCCCATACATTCGTGACCTTCGCCGTCGAGGCGGGCGGAACACGGATGGAGGTGGTGCAGACCTACACGCTGCATGATCCCGCCTGCCTTTGGATGCTCCAGGGTGCATCTTCCGGCTGGGACCAGACTCTCAATCATCTGGCAGCGGAACTCACCCGCATGCAGACCGGCACCGAGCCGGTCGTGCGCTCCGTGGTTCATGCCACCTTTCATCTGCAACGAGTCTATGAAGCGTCACCCGCGCGGATCTGGAAAGCCTTCACCGACGAAACGGCCAAGGCGCGGTGGTTCAGCGGCCCGCCCGACCAATGGGAACTGCTGGAGCGCCGGATGGATGCGCGGGCGGGCGGGCGGGAGCGGCTGAGGGGAAGATGGAAGAGTGGCGTGGTCTCCACCTTCGATGCCGTCTACCACGATGTCATCCCGAATGAACGGCTCGTCTATAGCTATGAAATGCATCTCGACGGGAAGAAGATCTCGGTCTCCCTGGCAACGGTGGAGTTCAGGAAGGATGGTGAGGGGACGAAGCTCCTGCTCACCGAGCAGGGCGCCTTTCTCGATGGCTATGACGATGCCGGATCGCGCGAGCGCGGCGCCGGGTCCTTGCTCGACAGGCTCGGCTCTTCGTTGCGGGATTGATTCGGTCCCGCATCGCAGATCGAAATGATATGGCTATGATGATGCAGCAATAATGAAGGCGGTCCCGGCGAACGCTTGGCTCTGGAGCGGGATACGTTGACCTGTGCTCACCTATTCCCGCTCTCTGCCATTTGTTTTCCCGCGTGATTCACGCCTCCGGTTTTCCCACCTTCGGCGATCACGCTTTAATCGTTCATCGGGTAGGAAGCCATCAGCCGCTTCTGCTGTCGCCAGAGGCGGAGCGCCTCGCGAATGCCGAGCGGGCGATGCCCGCGCGCCCGGTTGGCCCGGCCGATCACGAAAGCCGCATGATAGTGGAAGAACTGGGCTGCATAGGCATCAATGAGGCGCGTGCTCGGGTCCCAGATATGCGTCGCCTCCGAGCCCGCGCCATTGATCTCGATGATGCGGAAGCTCCGCCCGCGGCGAAGCTCGGCAAGCGAGGCGAAGCGCACATCGATGCGGCCGAAATGAAATTCCGGAATCGCCCCGGCGATCGAATCGACCACCTGCGTCAGGGCGGCGGTGATCTCGCCTGCGCCGTTGCGGAAGGTCGAGCCCTTGCAGTGGTTGCCGACGAAGACCAGCCGGACGGCCTCGCCCGTCGCCGGCACTTCGGTGAGCCTCCCCTTGAGCCGCGTGAGATAGAGATGCGGCACCAGTCCGGCACGGGGATCTTTCAGGATCAGTTCCTTGAGTGTCGAGCGGCCGTCGCCGATGACCATCGGCGCGGATTTGAGCGTGAGAGAGGTGATGCGCCCGGCGCTCTCGCCGGGCAGGCGGACGTAGAAGATGCCCGCCTCGCCCTCATAGGGCACGAATTGCTGGAAGATCACCGTCACGCCGCGCGGATAATCGGCGAGGAAGCGCGCAAGCCCCGCGCGGTCCTCGATCATGCGCACGCCGGTACCGTTGCAGCCGATATCGGGTTTGCCGACAAGGGGGTAGGAGAGCCCGGCCCGAGCCAGCGCCGCCTCGGCTTCCGGCAGGTCACGCGCGGGGTCGGCCCCTGTCACCACGGCCGTGTAGGGGGCGATCCAGTCTCGCGCCTCGCCCTCCACCTGGTCGAGGATCGATGTTTTCGATTCTCCGCAAAGCCCGCCCGCTTCGATGTGCGGATTGGCGGCGGTGGGCAGGAGGGGGGAGCCATAGCGCACGCCGAGCGCCAGCCATTGCAGGACGACCGGGGCGTAGAAGAGCCAGCCGGGCCAGAACTCGAAGAACGATAGCGGTTGAGAGGGGCGAACCCGGAGCCACCAGAAGGCTTTCGGCCGGGCGGCATCGCGCAAGGCAGCGTCCATCGCTCAGCGTCCCGCCCTGTCTGTCACAGCCTGAGGCATCGCAGACTGGGCCATCGCAGACTGGGCCATCGCACCGTCCATCGCCCCAGGAAGCGCGCGGTACCGACCTTCGTCCATCACCCGAACCTCCTGGCCGCGCCAGCAAATGAGAGGGCGCATAGAGACATGGTCTCCCGCGCCGTGGCAACCCGGCATTTGGCAAGGATCGGGTTTCGCCGGTCTCCGTTCCGGTCCGCGCGCCCGTCTGCACTCCCATCCCTGGCCAGGAATACGTCTCTCCGGCAGAATCAGGCGGAGGGCAAGGCCTTGCCACAGTGAAGGAAGCGGAATCGGCGCGCCGCGCCGCGAGCATCGTCATCTTTGCGGCCACCTATGCGGTGATCGCGCTCGGCCGCTTGCCGGGCTTCCGGCTCGACCGCGCCGGCGCGGCTTTCCTGGGCGCCGCCCTGATGGTCGCGGCGGGCGCGCTCACCCTGCCGGACGCCTATCGGGCCATCGACATGAACACGATCGTCCTCCTGCTCGGGATGATGATCGTGGTCGCCAATCTGCGGCTCTCGGGCTTCTTCCGCCTGCTGACCGGCTGGGCCGCGGCGCGGGCGCATCATCCGCTTCTGCTGCTCGCCGCCATTGTGCTGCTCTCGGGCGTGCTCTCGGCCTTCCTGGTCAATGACGCGGTCTGCCTCGCCTTCACCCCCCTGGTGCTCGATCTCGTGCTGAGCCTCAGGCGCAACCCGGTGCCCTATCTGCTCGCGGTCGCGATGGCGGCGAATATCGGCGGGGTGGCGACGATCACAGGCAATCCGCAGAACATGATCATCGGCAGCCTTTCGGGCATCGCCTACGGGCGGTTCGCGGCCGCGCTCGCGCCCGTGGCGGCGATTGGGCTCATGCTCACCTTCGCTCTCATCGCGCTCCTCTGGCGGCGGGAGTTCCGGGGAACCGGCCGGTTCGCGACGAGCCTTCCCCCGGCGCGCCCGAACCCCAGGGTGATGGGCAAGGCGCTCATCGTCACGCTCGGGCTGATGGCGGCCTTCTTTGCCGGCGTGGCGCCGGCCAAGGCCGCTGCCCTTGCCGGCGCCGTTTTGCTCCTCTCGCGGCGGGTCAAGATCGAGAAGATCTACGCCGAGATCGACTGGACGCTGCTTCTGATGTTCGCCGGTCTCTTCGTCGTCGTCGCCGGCTTCGAGCGGATGGTGCTCACGCCCTCGGTGCTCTCGGCGATCGGCGGGCTCCATCTCGCGAGCCAGCCGGTGCTGAGCCTGATCACGGCCGTGCTCTCCAATATCGTGAGCAATGTGCCGGCGGTTCTGGTGCTGCGCCCCTTCGTGGCGAGCCTGCCCGATCCCAGGCACGCCTGGCTGGTCGTGGCCATGGCCTCGACGCTTGCAGGGAATTTCACCATTCTCGGCTCGGTCGCCAATCTGATCGTGGTCAGCCGGGCGCGCGCCCGGCGGGTCGAGATCGGCTTCGGCACCTATTTTCTCGTGGGCGGTCCGCTCACGGTGCTGACGATCGTGGCGGGCGTGCTGCTGCTCTGAGAGGGCATTGGGGGAAAGGAAGGAATGGACTTTTCCTTCACGGAAAAGGTGCAGGCGCTTCGCGCCCGGCTCGCCGCCTTCATGGATGAGGAGGTCTATCCGAACTTATCCGTCTACGAGGCCGAGCGCAGAGAGGCGGTGGATCGCTGGCAGCCCGTGCCGGTGATCGAGCGGCTGAAGGCAAGGGCGCGCGCGGCGGGTCTCTGGAACCTCTTCTCGCCCAATCCGGCATACGGGCAGGGGCTTGCCAACCACGAATATGCCCCGCTCGCCGAGATCATGGGCCATGTGCCCTGGGCTTCGGAGGTCTTCAACTGCTCCGCCCCCGACACCGGCAATATGGAGATCCTGGATCGTTTCGGAACCGCAGCGCAGAAGGCGCGGTGGTTGGCGCCCCTCCTCGGAGGCGAGATCCGTTCCTGCTTCGCGATGACCGAGCCCGACGTCGCCTCCTCGGATGCGACGAACATCCGCGCCCGGATCGTCCGCGACGGCTCCTCCTATGTGGTGGACGGGCGGAAATGGTGGACCTCGGGCGCCGGCGATCCGCGCTGCCGGCTCATCATCCTGATGGGCAAGACCTCGCCTGATCAGCCCGACAAATATCGCCAGCAATCGATGATCCTGATCCCGCGCGATGCGCAAGGCATCACGGTCAGGCGCATGCTGCCCGTGCTCGGCGCCGATGACGCGCCGCACGGCCATGCCGAGATTCTTTTCGAGGGCGTGCGCGTTCGGGCGGAGAACATCCTGGGCGGGGAGGGCATGGGATTCGAGATCGCCCAGGCGCGGCTCGGGCCGGGCCGCATCCATCATTGCATGCGGGTGATCGGGCTTGCCGAGCGGGCGCTCGCGCTGATGTGCCAGCGCGCCAGGGAACGCGCGCCCTTCGGCCGGCCGCTCGCCGAGCAGGGGGTGACGATCGCGCGCGCGGGCGAGGCGCGGATATTGATCGACCAGGCGCGTCTTCTCGTGCTGAACGCGGCCTGGAAGATGGATGTGGCGGGCGCCAAGGCGGCGCGGCGGGAGATTGCGATGATCAAGGTCGCGGCGCCGGACATGGCTTGCCGGGTGATCGACTGGGCGATCCAGATGTTCGGCGGCGCCGGGATGGCCGACGATTTCGGCCTGCCCGAGATGTGGCGGGTCGCGCGATCCTTGCGCATCCTCGACGGCCCGGACGAGGTGCATCGCCACCAGATCGGCAGGATGGAGCTCAGGAGCGGAGGCCACGCATGACCGAGACTGTCGAGGGACCGCTGCCGATCGAGGATTATGCGCTGATCGGCGATTGCCGCACGGCCGCGCTGGTCGGCCGCAACGGCTCGATCGACTGGCTCTGCCTGCCGCGCTTCGATTCCGATGCCTGCTTCGCGGCCCTGCTCGGCAATGAGACGCACGGGCGCTTCAAGATTGCCCCGGCCGCCCCCAACCCGCGTGTGCGGCGCGCCTATCGCGACGACACGCTGGTGCTCGAGACGGAATTCGAAACCGCGGACGGCGCGGTTGCGGTGATCGATTTCATGATCTGGGGCGCGGGGCAGCCGACGCTCGTGCGCCACGTCGAAGGGCGGCGCGGGCGCGTGAAGATGGAGCTCCATCTCGTCATCCGCTTCGATTACGGCCGCACCGTGCCCTGGGTGACACAGCTCGAGGATGAAAGCGGCATCAGCGCGATCGCCGGCCCGCACCAGCTCGTCCTCCACACGCCGGTCGAGCTGCGCGGGGAGGATATGGCGACCCGGGCGGACTTCATCATCGGCCAAGGCCAGACGATTTCGTTCACGCTCGCCTATAGCGGCTCGTGCGAGCGGCTGCCCTCCGCCCCCGATGCGGCCCACGCGCTGCAGCGGACCGAAGGGCACTGGCGGCACTGGGCCCGGCGGATGCATGAGGCCGGCGAATGGACCGAGCCCGTGCGGCGCTCGCTTCTCACGCTCAAGGCGCTGACCTACGGGCCCACGGGCGGGATGGTCGCGGCGCCGACAACATCGCTTCCCGAGGCGCTCGGCGGGACGCGCAACTGGGACTATCGCTATTGCTGGCTGCGCGATGCGACCCTCACGCTCGTCGCGCTGATGGAGGCGGGCTATTTCGATGAAGCCGCCGACTGGCGGAACTGGCTGCACCGTTCGATCGCGGGCAGCCCGGACCAGGTGCAGATCATGTACGGGATCGCGGGCGAGCGCCGGCTGGCGGAATGGGAGGCCGCCTGGCTGCCGGGCTACCAGGGCGCGCGGCCGGTGCGCATCGGCAATGCCGCGGCGGAGCAGCGCCAGCTCGACGTCTATGGCGAGGTGATGGACGCGCTGCACCATGCGCGCGCGGGCGGGCTGCCGCTTGCTCATACCCCATGGGCGCTGCAGCGGGCGGTGGTGGAGCATCTCGAGCAGGTCTGGCTGGAGCCGGATGACGGGATTTGGGAAGTGCGCGGCGGAAGGCGCCATTTCGTGCATTCGAAGGTGATGGCCTGGGTCGCCTTCGACCGCGCGGTCCGCGATGCCGAGACCTACGGCCTGCCCGCGCCGCTCGAACGCTGGCAGGCGCTCAGCCGGCAGATGCACGCGGAAATCTGTGCCAAGGGCTTCGATACCAAGCGCAACAGCTTCACCCAGAGCTACGGTTCCTCGGCGCTCGATGCGAGCCTTCTGATGATCCCGGTCGTAGGCTTCCTGCCGATCGACGATCCCCGCGTGACCGGCACGGTGGAGGCGATCGAGCGGGAGCTTCTGGTGGAGGGGTTCGTGCGGCGCTACCGCACCGAGGAAGACGTGGATGGGCTGCCGCCGGGGGAGGGGGCGTTCCTCGCCTGCAGCTTCTGGCTCGCCGATGTCTATGCCCTGCAAGGCCGGATGCGCGAGGCGCGGGCGATGTTCGAGCGTTTGCTTTCGCTGCGCAACGATGTCGGCCTGCTTGCCGAGGAATACGATCCCCGGGCTGGCCGACAGGTTGGGAATTTCCCCCAGGCCTTCTCTCATCTCGCTCTGGTCGGCACCGCGCTCAACCTGATCTCCCGCGGCCCGGCGCAGAAACGCAGCCGGCGCGGTCGCCGCGCCGCTCACTGAACCGGGACGGACAGGAGCGCGCGAATGTCCCGATGTTTCACGTGAAACATCAATAAAAACAATTGGTTGCAATTTGGCCCGGATCGGCTCGGGACCGCCCGAGTGGCGTTTTCGCGAGGATTCGCGATTGATGCGCGATTTGAGGGGGGCTGCTTGCGCGCGCGAGGCCTGCCGCGTTCAATCGGCGGTGGCGCGCACGACCGAAGCAGCCAGGAGGGAACCGCAATGTACGACATGAAGAATCTCGCCGCGCTCAAGACCATGGACAAGGCGGCGGAAGGCGGAATGAAGGCCTTCTGGGCGTTCGACAAGGCCGCTTTCGCGCCCGGCGCGCTCGATGCCAAGACGAAGCAGATCATGGCGCTTGCCGTGGCGCTGACGACCCAGTGCCCCTATTGCATCGAAATCCATACCGGCGAGGCCCGCAAGGCGGGCGCCACCGATGCCGAGCTTGCCGAGACGGCGCTGGTGGCGGCCGCGATGCGCGCGGGGGCGGCTATCACCCACGCGACGCACATGTTCCGGGGGTGAAGCCGGCTCAGGCGTGACCGGGGGTGGGGCCGGGCGTGGAAGAGGTCGTCCACTCGGAGCTCGGCAAGGCGACGCCGATCATGGTGTCGCGCGTGACGATGGCGGCGAGCCTCTCCTCGCTCCACCCCTCGGTGCCGCCCGGGCGCATGGGCAGAACGATATAGCGTGTCTTCTGGTTCGAATCGTGCACGCGTACCTCGACATCCGGCGGGATGATCGTGCCGAATTCCGCGAGGACCTGGCGCGGCCAGCGGACGACACGACGGCGATAGGTCGGGCGCTCGTACCAGGCGGGCGACATGCCGAGCAGCGGGCGCGGATAGCACGAGCAGAGGGTGCAGACGATGACGTTGTGCACCTTGGGCGTGTTCTCGCAGACGATCAGGTACGTGTAGTCGCTCGGCGTGCCGGTGCCGGTGGGCTGCATCCAGTCGATCCCGATCTCCTTGCAGGCGGCCACGCCATCCGCCAGCAGGCGCTGCTTGAAGGCCGGATCGACCCAGGCGCGGGCGACCATGCGCGCGCCGCCGGTGGGACCGACCCGGTCGTACCATTCCATGAAGCGGCGATGGTCCTCGGCCGAAAAGAGCCCCTTCTCGACGGAGAGCTCCCGGATGGCCGCCTCGAGAATCGCGAACTCGACAGCCGCATCGCGCTCCTCGATCGGCGCATGATCATGATCGTGCCCAGAGGTTTGCGTTGTGCTCATGACGGGGATTCCTGTTGCCGGGCGGTTACGAAGCGGGATCGAGCCAGCGCTCGGAGAATTCGGTCTCGAGCGTGTCGAGCGGCGCGCCGCCATAGTCGGGCCAGAGATCCTGCTGGCGGAAGCGGACGATGTAGAAGGGCTCGCGGCGCCCTTCATAGCGGCCCCAGGCCTCATCCTCCGGGATCACCCATTCCGGGCGCAGCGCCACCACCACGCCGGTGCGGCCGCGCGTGTAGCCTTGGGTGCGGGTATGGAAGACGGGCGGGACGTCGCGGACCGTGACCCGGTCTCCGATCCTGAACCTGCTCACGCCGCCACCTCCTCGCGGGCGCGGACCTGCTCCATCTTGGCCAGCAGCTCGTCGGGCGTGATCAGGCCCTTGTCCAGCAGCATCTTGGCGGCGGCGAGCAGCCATCTGGCATAATAGGGGGTGCCGAAATAAAGGGCCTCTCCGAGATCATTCTCGCGCCGGCGGCGTTCCTCGCTCACCCAGTGGCCGCGCCAGGCGAGGCACTCTGCCGTGCAATGCGTGCTCTTTTCCCAATGCGCAGGCTTGTGAAGGGATTTATCGATCGGGCCGTCGGGCTGCCCGCCGACATCATGGACCACGTGCAGAAGCGCCTCGGCGCGCGCCTGCGAAATGGTGAGCGGCAGGTTCGCCACGCTGTATTGCGCAGGCGCGTGAGACCTCACGCATTCCATCAGCGTCGCGTAGGCGCTCGACGATCTCGTCTCCATAGGGAAACTCCTGGTAGCGATTGGTCCTCTGGATATTCTAACCAATCGTTCCGGATGGGAATATACGGAATGTGGCGTCGGCAGGATCGAGAGAACCCGCGCGGGCCGATCCGCCGCGACCTCGCGGATCTCGTCTCGCCTTATCGCCGGGGTTGCGATCGTTCCAGATAATCGGGGTTGAGCGCGGCCGAGACGGCAAGGGCGGCGGCGCCGATGGCCGCCGCATCCCGGCCCAGGGCGGCGCGGCGCAATCGCTGCGCGGCGGGACGGTTGCAGGTGACGGCGATCGGCAAGGGCTGGATCCGCTGCATGAACAGATCGAGGAGCCAGCCGGGAAAATCGCCGCCGAGATAGATTGTCTCGGGATCGAACATGTTCTCGACGATCGTGATGCCCATTCTGAGCGGCTCGATGGCCTCCTCGATCCATGTCTCGATGACGGGATCATCCGGCTTCACGAAATGCTCGAACGCCTCCATCGACTGGAGAGCGACGTCATGGCGCGCGAGATGGCGCAGCGCCGAATCGAGGGAGACATAGGTCTCAAGACAGCCCTGCTTGCCGCAGATGCAGGGATGGCCACCGGGCCGAACGACGATATGCGCGATCTCCCCGGCATTGCCGGCCGCGCCCCCCATGATCTGACCGTTCACCACGAGGCCCGTGCCGATGCCGTTGCCGATGAAGACATAGACGAAATTCTCGTGCCGCCGCGCATCGCCGAACCGCCATTCGGCCATCGCGGCCCCGGTGCCGTCATTGGCGAGCATGACCGGAAGGGCGAGCCGCGCCTCAAGCATCGGGCGGACGGTCAGTCCGTCCCAGCCGGGCAGGCGGGTGGGCCAGAGCCCGGCGACCCCGAAAGGTCCCGGCATGACCAGCCCGACACCCATCAGGCGCGCCCGGGCGATCCCGGATTCTTCATAGAAAGCCTCCACGCGGCGGGCGATTTCGTCGACCGTGCCGGTGACGTCGCTCGTCTCGAGCGGCCAGGTCCGGCGCTGCCGCGCGGAGCCGACGAGGTCGGTCAGGACAGCGGTGGCACGGCCGTGATCGAGATGCAGACCGATCGTGAAGGCGCCCTCCGGATTGAGGTCAAGCGGGGTCGAAGGCTTGCCGATGGCGCCGGTGCGCACCGCGCCTTCGCGGATGAGGCCCATGACGTCGAGCTCGTCCACGAGGCTGGAGACGCTCGGCTTGGAGAGCGTGGTGAGGCGCGCAATGTCGGACCGGGAGAGCGGCCCATGAAGCCGGATGCTCTCGAAGACGACCCAGAGATTGACGAGTTTGCCATGGCTAACATTTGTGGCCCGCATTCGCATCAGCGACTCCGCTTAAAGTTAGTTAGTTTAACAAAATATCTTGACGACGAAAAACCGCTCGCCCACCCTGGGGTCAACAAGACGCCGTCCAGCGAAGACGGAATGATCCTCACAGGGAATGGCCCCCTGGAAATGCCCCCAGGAGATGGCACAGGAGATCGCCATGAGAGACGACATCACTCATCTTTTCTCCCGCCGCGCATTGCTGCAGGGCGCGGCTGGCGCCGCCGCGATCGGCGGCGTGTCCGGCCTCGCATCGAGGCCAGCTCGGGCGGCGGAGACAAGTCTCGACGTCTTTGCGCCGCTGCCGCCCGACCCATCGCCGCCGGGCGCAGCCAAGTTCGCGGAGGCGGCCTTCGCGGCCTGGCAGAAGGAAAACAATACGAAGGTGAAATACGAGCTGCTGGCCTGGCCGCAGCTGCATGACCGCATGGCGACGGCGTTCGCTTCCGGCACATCCGAATGGGACGTGGTCTATATGTGCGCATGGGTCCCGGAATTCATCGATTTCATCGTGCCCTATGCCGACAAGCTGCCAGCCTCGACCGTGGCCGACATGCCCGTCTCCAGCTTCAAGACGGTGACCTGGGACGGCAAGCGCTACGGCGCCGTCTTCACTCTTTCGCTGCTGACGCTCTTTTACAATACCGAGCATTTCGAGATCGCGGGACTGAAGGAGCCGCCGAAAACCTGGGACGATCTCAAGCGCTATACGAAGGCGCTGACGCGCGACGGCCGTTATGGCTGGGTGCTCGATTACGGCGATTCCGCGGGCATCGGCGGCACCGCTTCCTACTGGATGTGCTTCCTGCAGCAGGCCGGCGGAACGATGTACGGCGCGGACGGCAAGCCCGCCTTCAATTCGGATGCGGGGGTGGCGGCGCTGCAGATGATGATGGACCTCATGAAGCTCGGCACCGATCCCGGCTCGATGTCCTATGCCGGGATCAATGACGCGACCAATGTGCTGCTTGCCGGCCGCGCCTCGATGATGATGAATTGGCCCTATATGTGGAAGCCGGCCCAGGACCCGAAGCAATCGAAGATCATCGGCAAGCTCGGCGGCGCCATCCTGCCCGCCGGCCCGGCCGGCAGCGCCTCGATCGACGGCACGGATGCCTGGACCGTGACCGCGACCTGCAAGGAGCCGGCGCTCGCGACCAAGCTCATCGATTTCTACCTGAGCCCCGAGGTGCAGAAGCGCCAGGCGCTCGATACCGGCTGGCTTCCGATTCGCATTTCCGTGCTGGGCGATCCGGAGGTGCAGAAGGCGCTGCCCAACGCCTCGATCGTGCTCGAACAGGCGAAGCACCCCTACAACAGCTTTGTGACGCAGAACTACAACCAGATCACCCAGGCGATCGGCACCGAGATTCAGAAGGCGTTGCAGGGCCGGCAGAACGCCAAGCAGGCGATGGCGAATGCGAGCGAGCAGGTCACGCAGATCATCAAGCATAGCTGATCGATGGGCTCCAGCCTGACCGCCGTGCGTGCGGGGGCGCCGGCGCGAGCAGAGCCAGCCGGTCGCTCCGTTTCAGGAACCTTCGAGCAGCGCCGGCGGAGGGTGGGGATCGGCTTCGTCCTGCCCGCCCTTCTGGTTCTGGCGGCTGTTCTTGGCTTCCCGATCGCGCAATCGCTTCTGCTCGCCATGCAGCATGTGCGGCTGGCGGCCGGGCACATGCATGTCCGCTGGATCGGGTGGGAGAACTACACCGATCTGCTGGCGGACGACAGTTTCATCCTCGCCCTGGTCAATTCGGTCTTCTTCTCGCTCGGCGAGGTGGCGCTGGTCACCGCGATCGGCCTGGGCGCGGCCCTGCTGCTCAACCATCGGCTCGGGCGGTTCGGCATCCTGAGGGTGCTGCTGATCGTGCCCTGGGCGATCGCGCCGGTGGCCAATGCCGTGCTTTGGAAATGGATCCTGAACGCCGATTACGGCGTGCTCAATGCGGTCCTGAAATCCCTCGGCCTCATCGATCGTTATGTCGTCTGGCTCGGCGAGCCGGTGCGGGCGCTCATTCTGCTGCTGCTGGTCGATGTCTGGAAGTCGGTGCCCTTCATAGCCCTTCTGTTCCTGGCCGGCCTGCAGCGCATTCCGCGGATTCTCTACCGGGCCGCGGTGCTGGACGGGGCCAATGGCTGGCAGCGCTTCCGCTTCGTGACCCTGCCGGGCCTGCGCAACGCGATCACGATCGCCGTGGTGCTGCAGACCATATGGTCGCTCAGGGTGTTCGATCTCATCTTCGTGCTGACGCGGGGCGGGCCGGCGGACGGCACCGTTCTCCTGAATTTTCTCGCCTATCGCGTGACGTTCAATTTCCTCGATATCGGGCCGGGCGCGGCGATCGCCAATGTCATCTTCGCGATGAGCTTCCTGCTTGCCGTGCTCTATATCCGGCTCCTGCAGCCGACGAAGCGGGAGCGTGCCGCGTGAGCGCGCTGCAGGGAAGGCCCGGCGCGCGGCTCGGTCCATGGCTCTGCCCAAGGCTCTGCCCAAGGCTCTGCGATGCCGGGGTGATCCTGGGGATCGGCGTCTTCGTCGTCTGGTCCATCGCGCCGATGGTCTGGCTGGTGCTCTCGAGCCTCCTGCCGCAGCTTTCGCTGATCGCCAGGCCGCCGCAAATCTCGCCCGTTCACTGGACGCTCGACAATTACATCACCGTCATCGGCTCGGCGGCGGCGCTCGGCCAGGGCATGCTGAATTCCTTCATCGTCGCGAGCTTCACCACCGCCGTGGCGCTGGCGCTCGGCGCGCCCGCCGCCTATGCGCTGGCCCGGCTTTCGGTGCCGCGATCGGACGCCGTCGTGCTGATGATCCTCGCAACGCAGATGCTGCCGGCCATCGCCATCGCGATCCCGCTCTTCATCGTGATCAGCCGGCTCGGCCTGATCGACACGCGGCTCGCGCTGATCATCGTCTATCTCTCCTTCAACCTGCCGATCGTGATCTGGATTCTGCGCGGCTTCTTCCTCGGCATTCCCGCCGGCCTCGAACGGGCCGCGGCCGTGGATGGAGCGGGCGTCATCCGCACCTTCTGGATGATCGTGCTTCCGATCTCGGTGCCGCCGCTCTGCGCCGCGATCGTCTTCGCCTTCATCGAATCCTGGAACGAGTTCTTCTTCGCGCTCATCCTGACACGCCAGAACGCCGAGACGGTGCCGCTGGTCATCGCCGCTTTCGCCGGCCAGTACCAGACCGTCTTCGGCCAGATGATGGCCGCCGCCGTCATCAGCATCGCCCCGGTCATCCTCCTTGCCGTCCTCTCCCGCAACCATATCGTGCGCGGCTTCGCCGAGGGCATGCTGAAAGGATAGGTGCCATGGCGCATGTGGAGCTTCGGGGAATCAGCAAGTCCTACGGCCATGTCGCCGTGTGCCGGGATGTCAATCTGGAGATCGAGCAGGGGGAATTCGTGACCCTGCTCGGCCCCTCGGGCTGCGGCAAGACGACGACGCTGAACCTGATCGCGGGCCTCGACGATCCGGGCTCGGGCGAGATCCGGATGGAGGGGCGCCGTGTGAACGAGCTCTCTCCCGTGCAGCGCGACGTTGCGATGGTGTTCCAGAACTATGCGCTCTACCCGCATATGACGGTGGCCGAGAATATCGGCTTCACCTTGCGCCTGCGCGGGATGCGCAAGCCCGCGATCCGGGCGCGGGTGGAGGAGGTGGCGGCATCGCTCGAGCTCGGCGATGTGCTCGCCCGGCTGCCGGCGCAGCTTTCGGGCGGGCAGCAGCAGCGTGTCGCGATCGGCCGGGCGCTGGTGCGCGAGCCCAAAGTCTTTCTTTTCGACGAGCCTTTCTCCAACCTCGATGCCGCGCTGCGTCTCAGGATGCGCGCGGAGGTCAAGGAGCTGCATCAGCGGCTCGGCGTGACCTCCATCTTCGTCACGCATGATCAGGAAGAGGCGATGTCGATCTCCGACCGCATCGCCGTGATGCATCACGGCCAGGTCGAGCAGTTCGGAACGCCGGAGGAGATCTATGCAAGCCCCGCGACCCGTTATGTCGCGACCTTCATCGGCAGTCCGCAGATCGAGCTTTTCGCGGCGATGATCGAGCGCAACGGCGATGCGGCCGCGCTTCGCATCGGCGCGGCGCGGATCGCGCTGCCGCCAGGATCGTATCCGGGGCTGGCGGAGGGAAGCAAAGTCGAGGTCGGCATTCGGGCCGAGCATGTGGCCCTGGCCGATTTCGGCATCGCGGCGACGGTGCGGCTGGTGCAGCCGGTGGGTCCTTCCACCCATGTGACGCTCGACTGGGAGGGCGGGACGATTGTCGCCCGCCTCAACGGTTTTGCCCGCGTCGAGCGGGGAAGCCGCGTGCATCTCGATCTCGATGCGCGGCACCTGCTGCTCTTCGACCGCGAGGCAGGCCACCGCATTGCCATGCACTGACGCGCGACGTCTTCCCTTTTCACAGGCTTCGAGCCGGAGAACCGCAATGGACACGCATCTCCCGAACTCCACGGTTGCACAGGACGTGCATTTTCACATCCATTCGCAGACGAATCCGAGCGCCTTCGAGAAGGATGGTCCGATCATCATCGCCGACGGCGAGGGCGCGCGCATCCGCGACGCCGCAGGCAATACCTATCTCGACGCGATGGCCGGCCTTTGGTGCGCCTCTCTCGGCTTCGCGAACGCGCGGCTCACGGAGGCGGCCTACCGGCAGGGAAAGAAGCTCGGTTTCTATCACACATTCTACGGCCGCACGACGGCCGAGGCTGCGACGCTCGCCGAGAAGCTGGTCGACCTGACCGGCATGGCCGGAGGGCGCGCCTATTTCGTCACCTCGGGATCCGAGGCCAACGAGACCATGGTGAAGCTCGCCTGGCTCTATCACGGCGTTCGCGGCAAGCCGACCAAGCGGAAGGTGATCGCCCGCAACGGCGCCTTCCACGGCTCAACCATCGCCGCCGGCTCGATGTGCGGGCTGAGCTTCATGCACCGCGAGTTCGGCCTGCCGATTCCGGGCTTCCTGCACACGCTGGCACCGCATCCCTATCGCGTGCAGCGGCCGGATGAGGACGATGCCGCCTTCGTTCAGCGGCTCTGCGACACATTGGAGGCGGAGATTCTGGCGGAAGGGCCCGAAACGATCGCCGCCTTCATTGCCGAGCCCGTCATGGCCGGGGGCGGCATCGTCGTGCCGCCTGCGGATTATTTTCCGCGCCTCAAGGCGGTGCTCGACAAATACGATATCCTGATGCTGGATGACGAGATCGTCTGCGGCTTTGCCCGCACCGGAAACTGGTTCGGGCGCGAGACGGTCAACATGCAGCCGCACATGATGTCCCTGGCCAAGGGATTGTCCTCGGGGCATTTTCCGATCGCCGCCGTGGTCGTTGCGCCGGAGATCTATGATGCTCTCGTCAGCTTCAACAAGAACGGCGGCGTGTTCGGCCACGGCTTCACCAACTCGGGCCATCCGGTGGGCGTCGCCGTCGCCCTCGAAGCCATCGCGATCTATGAGGAGATGGGAATCGTCGATCATGTGCGGCGGATGGGCGCGCGGCTGCGCGGCCATCTCGATCCGCTCGCCGCCTCTCCGATCGTCGGGAACATTCGCGGCGCGGGTCTGATGCTTGGTGTCGAGATCGTCGAGAACAAGTCGAGCCGGGCGCCGTTTCCGCCGGCGCGGCAGATGGGCCCGAGCTTCGACCGCATCGCGCTCAGGAACGGGCTCGTCGTGCGCTGCATGGGCGACACGCTCGGCATGTCGCCGCCGCTCATCGTCCGCGAAGCGGAGGTTGACGAGATCGCGGAGAAGTTCGCCCGCAGCCTGGCCGAGCTTGAACGCCAGGCCGGATGACGGATCGGGGGCCGCAGAGAAGCGGCGCGGACGAAGGAGGAACCTGAGGAGGAGATCGACCCGAGGGCGGCGAGGAGCAAACGGCGCGCAACGCGTTGTGCGGTGCGAAGCGTCCGCAGAAATGCGCCGCAGACGGATGCAAACATCAAGTCCCCGTCCAGCGTTTTCCGCAGTGCACAATCGTGCTTGACTCAGTGCATGCCAGCCGTGCATTCTTATCGCTGGCGATGCGAAATGCCTTCCGATTGGGCATTCTGCTCGCGAATGCATCATCGTTCGGTTGATAGTTTCTGGAGTTGATAGTCTCTGGGGAGACGCCAGAGATCGGCACATGGGCCCGGGCAACATCGTTGCCGTCGGGCCCTTTCTGATTTGGGCGTCCGAGATCGTTCTGTTGCGGAATAGGAACAAATGGCGGGTTCGACCATTCATGCGCGGCCTACGATCAAGGTGGGCATCATCTTCTCGACCACCGGCTCCTACGCGACGATCGGACGCGACATGCGCGATGGCGCCCTGCTTGCCGTTCAGCAAGTCAATCGCGATGGCCGGTATCCCTTCATGCTCGAGCCGGTGGTCATCGATCCCGCGGGGTCCCTGGATGGATACCGCAACGGTTGCGAGACGCTGATCCGCGACCGGACGATCCGCCATGTCATTGGCTGCTACACCTCCTCGAGCCGCAAGGAGATCATCCCGGTCATCGAGAAATACGATGCCCTGCTCTGGTATCCTTCCCATTACGAGGGGTTCGAGAGCTCCGACAGCGTGATCTATGGCGGGGCCGCGCCCAACCAGCATCTTGTTCCTCTTGCGCAATGGATGCTGCCGCGCTTCGGCACCGATATCTATTGCATCGGCTCGAACTATATCTGGCCCTGGGAGAACAACCGCATCATCCGCCAGATCGCCGGCGATTGCGGTGGCCGGATCCTGCGCGAGCGGTATCTGCCGGTCGGCTGCACGGATGTCGATGAGATCGTGCGGGAGATCGCGGAGCTGAAGCCCGATTTCATCTTCAACACGCTGATCGGCGAATCGAGCTATGCGTTCTACCGCGCCTATCATGCGCTCGGTTGCCGCGATCCTGCTTTCGCTCCCGACCGGCGGCCGGTGACGAGCTGCAGCCTTTCGGAGCCCGAGCTGCAGGCCATCGGCGGCGAGGCCGCCTCCGGTCATATCGCTTCGAGTGTCTATTTCCAGTCGATCGCAAGGCCCGAGAACGAGGGCTTCGTATCGGCCTTCCAGGACGAATTCGGCCTTGCGCGCGTCACTTCCGCCGATGCCGAGGCCGCCTGGATCGTCACCTGGCTGCTCGCGCGCGGGCTGCGCGCGGCGCAGACGACAGCGGTCGCGGATGTGAAGCGTGCCCTGAACGGTTGCCGGATCGCGGCGCCGCAGGGGCCGGTCTGGATCGATGCGGAGAACAACCATGCGTGGCTGACGCCGCGGGTCGGGCGGTCGGTGGAGGGAAACGGGTTCGAGGTGCTGTGGGAGGCCGAGACGCCGGTGCGGCCGGACCCTTATCTCGCCCGGCTCGATATCGCGCCTCTTTGCGCGCAGGTCCGGCCGCGCGGACCGCATCTTCGTCTGGTGAGCCAATGACCGGGGGGCTTGCCAGCCTGCATGTCATGCGGGCGGTGATCCTGCATCGGCCGGACCGCAACCGGCACGCGCTGGAGGCGCAGCTTAGGCGCATCGGGGTGGAGGTGGCCTGCATCGCGCCGCTTTCCAACGACCCTCTGCCGGCGGCCGACGTGATCTTCTTCGATGCGGATCTCGGCTATGAGGGGCTGTTTCCCTGGGAGCGAAACGAGGCGCCGGTTCCGCTCGTGGCCCTGCTGGCTTCCGAAGCCCCGGGCCGGATCGAGTGGGCCCTGGAGCAGGGCGCGACGTCCTGCCTGCTCAAGCCGATCGGTTCGACCGGGGCGTTCAATGCGCTCGCCATTGCCTCCCGTCTCTTCGCCGAGCGCCGGCAGATGCGCGGCGAGATCAGCGAGCTCTCCGAGCGGGTGCGGGCGCGTCCGATCGTCGTGCGGGCGACGACCGTGGTGATGAGCGCGCTCGGCGTCGATGAGAATCGCGCGCTTTCCTTGCTGCGGCAGGCGGCGATGCGTGAGCGCATCACCGTCGAGGCGCTTGCCGTCCGCATTGCCGCCGGAGGCGCGCTTGCCGGCCTGCTCGAACCGGCAACGGCCGGTTCGAGCAGCGGGCGTGCCGAGCCGAACCGTTCCTTCCGCCGCAAACAGCAATGAGGAAAATGATGACGGACCCAGAGAATTTTCCGGCCCACCCCGGCGAACCCCTGCCCGAACCCCCGCCGGCCGCGCCACCCGCCCCGACTTCCGGCGGGCCGACGCGTCGCGGCGTCATTCAAGGCGCTGCCGGCATCGCGGCGGCGGGCATGGTGCTCGCCCGCCCCGGCATCGTGCGCGCCGCCTCCGAGAACCCGGTCAAGATCGGTTTCATCGAGGATGAATCGGGCAATCTTTCGATCTACGGCATCCAGAAGCTGCACGCCGCGCGGCTCGCGGTGCAGGAGATCAATGACGGCTACACCCTGGCCGGTGGCCCCGTCGGGTCCGGCTGCCTCGGCACGATGGGGCTTTATACCCCGACCCCGCCCACCCTCACGAGCGGCCCGGGAGCGAAGCTCAACATCGTCAATGACGGCGGAACGCCGAGCGAGCACGCGATCGTCACCGCCGATACGGAGGAGATTCTGATCCCCTCCGGCGAGAAGGGACTCCTCGGGCGGCCGGTCGATCTGCTTTCGTCCGACGGGCAGTCGAACAACACGCTCTGGCAGCAACTCGCGCGGCGGATGATCCAGCAGGACAAGGTGGACGTGCTGGTCGCCGGCTTCGCGAGCGCCGAGCGCGAGGCGATCCGCCCGATCGTCGACCAGCGCAAGCAGCTCTATTTCTACACCAACCAGTACGAAGGCGGCGTGGCCGACGGCTACACTTTCTGCACCGGGGCCGTCTGCGAGCAGCAGGTCATACCGGTGATGCAATATATGGTCGAGAAGTTCGGTCCGAAGATCTTCACGATCGCGGCCAACTACAATTTCGGCCAGCTCACCGCGGCCTGGGTGCGCTCCTTCGCCCCGGTGCTCAAGGCGAAGGTCATCGGCGAGGAATTCCCCCCGCTCGAGGTTTCCGAGTTCAGCTCGGTCATTGCCAAGGTGCAGGCCGCGAAGCCGGACTGGGTGATGACGCTGCTGGTGGGCCAGAACCAGTCCAACTATTACCCGCAGGCCGCCGCCGCCGGGCTCCATCTGCCGATGGCTTCCACCGTCAATATGGCGCAGGGCTATGAGCACAAGCGCTTCACGCCGCCTTCGCTTGCCAACATGCACAATGCCGTCAACTACATGCAGGAGATTCCGACCAAGCGGAACCAGGATTTCGTCGCCCGGTTCTACAAGATGTTCCCCAATGATCCCTATCTCGGGCAGATGGCGCAGAACACCTACTTCAGCATCCATCTCTACGCCAAGGCCGTCCGGCTGATCGGCACGACCGATCAGGAGAAAGTGCGCCGGACGCTCGAGGCGGGATGGGCGATCGAAGCGCCGGAGGGCACCGTCTTCCTCGAGCCCGCGACGCATCACGCCTCGCACTATATCCGCCTTGCGGCGACCGACGAGAAGCAGCAGATCAGCTTTGTGCGCGAATGGCCGATGATCGAGGCCTGGTGGCTGCAGCGGCTCGGTGTCAATCTTGTGCGCCATCCGGAATACAAGCAATACACGCCTCAGGAGGATCCGTTCTTCAAGATGTTCAGTTGAGCGACAAGCGTGATCGCCGAAGGTGGAAGCACCGGAGGCGTGAATCACGCGGGAAGAGAGATGATCGAGAGCGGGGTGGGGGAGCATGGGCGACCTCGTCCCGCTCGAGAGCGTGATCGCCGAAGGTGGAAGCACCGGAGGCGTGAATCACGCGGGAAAACGAACGGCGAGAGCGGGATGAGCGGGCGTAAGCAATTTCGTTCCGCTCTCGTGGCGGGAAGGGGGTTTTGAAGTGCTGCCGGAGCTTGCCAGCATTCTCTATCAATTCGGCACCAACGCCGCCTTCCTGCTGCTGAGCGCGCTCGGGTTGATCGTGATCCTCGGCATGATGAACATCATCAACCTCGCGCATGGCGAGTTCATGATGCTGGGCGCCTACGCGGCGAGCTTTGCCGTGCATCGGGGGATCCCCTTTCCGCTCGCGGTGATTCTCGCCTTCTTCGCGACCGCGATCTTCGGCATCGTGCTCGAACGCCTCGTCATCAGGCGCTTCTATGGCCGCGAGCTGGGCGCGCTCGTGACCACCTGGGGGATCAGCCTGATCCTGGCGCAGGGCGCGTTGCTTTTGTTCGGCCCGTACATGCCGCCGATTCCCATTCCCGGCGGGGCCGTGTCGGAAGGCGTCTTTTCCTTCTCGGTCTATTGGCTGATCCTGATCGGCATCAGCATCGTGCTCGTGGCCGCGCTCACCCTGGTCTATCGGGCGACGCCGTTCGGGTTGCAGGCACGGGCGACGATGCAGAATCCGTCTATCGCGAGGAGCCTCGGGATCAGGACCGGCCGGGTCTATATGCTCACCTTCGGACTCGGCGCGGGGCTGGCGGGCCTGAGCGGGGCCCTTCTGGCGCCGACGACCTCGATCGCTCCCTATATGGGCCAGCAATTCGTCGCCCCCGCCTTCATCACCGTGGTCGTCGGCGGCGGGGCGAACGTCATTGCCGGAGCGGTCGGGAGCAGCACGTTCCTCTCGCTGATCGAAACGCCCGTCTCTCTCACGCTCGGCACCTTCTATGGCACGATGGCGCTTCTGGTCATGGCGCTGCTGATCATCCGCGTGCTGCCCGCGGGCATTTCTTCCCTGGGCGCGCGCCTGCGACCGGCCGTTGCACGATGATGGTTGCGCGATGATGAGGATGCTCCAGCTCCTGAACGGTCCGCACGATCTCGGTCGCGGGCGTCTCTTCTGGTCGGGCATGGTGGTGCTGGCCGCCGCATTCCTGGCCTATCCGACGATTGCCTCCAGCTTTTCCGCAACCAACGTCGCCTATTATCTTCTCAACATTCCGATGGCGCTTGGACTGAGCCTTCTCTGGGGCTATGGCGGGGTTTTGAGCTTCGGCCAGGTCGCCTTCTACGGCATCGCGGGATATACTTATGGGATTGTTGCTGGAAATCTGCAGGATTTCGCCTGGGGCACGGAAGCCGGCGTGCTTGCGGCCCTGCTCGCCGCGGGCCTGAGCGCGGCTGCCTTCGGCTATTTCATCTTTTATGGCCGGGTCGCGGCCTGGATCGTGCCGATCCTCACGCTCGTGCTGGCGCTTCTGCTCTCCACCTTTCTCGGCCTGACCGCCGGCTATCAATGGCGTGTGGGGAACGTCCAGCTCGGCGGATATAACGGGATGACCGGAATCCCTTCCTTGCAGATCGGCGGAGTTACCTTCCAGGACTACGCATTCTTCTATCTCGTGGTGGCGGTTGTCGCCGTCTGCTATGTCGCGCTGCGAATTTGGGTGAATGCCCATCGTGGCCAGGTGCTGATGGCGATCCGCGAGGATATCCTGCGCACCGAGCTGCTTGGATACGACGTGCGGCTGGAGCAGCTCCGGGTGTTTGTCATCGCCTCCGTCCTCGCCGGAATAAGCGGCCTTCTCTATGTCCAGTGGGGCAATTACATCACGCCCTCGGCGATCGGGCTGCAGCAGGCCGCCTTGCCGGTGATCTGGGTTGCCGTCGGCGGGCGTGACAGTCTCCTTGCCGTGGCGGTCGCCACCTTCCTGCTCAACCAGCTCACATACATCCTGTCCTCGGCCGGCAACCAATCGGCGCTGGTGATCGTGGGGGCTCTGCTCGTGGCGGTCATGATGTTCGCTCCGGAAGGGATCATCGTCGGCCTCGGCAGGCTGCGCTGGCGCGATCGGCTCGGGGGGCGGCGCCGGGCCGTGCCGTCCAGGCCGGCGGGCCCTGGTGAGTGAGACCGTGGTGGGCGACATGGTCGATCCGGTTCTGAAGGCCGAACGGCTCTGCAAGCGTTTCGGCGGCGTGGTGGCTTCGGACAATGTCGATTTCAGCCTGGAACGGGGCGAGATGCGTTGCGTCATCGGCCCGAACGGCGCCGGGAAATCCACTTTCTTCGCCCTGCTTTGCGGAATTCTCCCACCCGATTCGGGTCGCGTCGTCCTGAAGGGCAGGGATGTGACCCATCTGCCGGCCTTCCTTCGGGTGCGCATGGGGCTGGGCCTGACCTTCCAGACCAACCGCGCGTTCCATGCCCTGACGGTCGCCGAAAATCTCGAGACCGCGCGGCGCGCGAGCGCGCGGGGCGCGGCGGATGACGCGCATTTCCGCGCAGCCTATGGGGCGTTCGATCTCGCGGCCTCTTCCCATCTTCCGGCGCGGGAGCTGCCGCACCACCAGCTGCAATGGCTGGAGATCTGCATGGCGCTCCGGCGCGGGCCGGATGTCCTGCTGCTCGACGAGCCGACCGCCGGCATGTCGCCCGGAGAGACGATGTACACCGCGGATGTGCTGAAGAGCCTGAGCCGCGACGGGCTGGCGCTGATCGTCGTCGAGCATGACGTCGCGTTCGTCCGCAAGGTGGCGGAGACCGTCACGGTTCTGCACCAGGGCGCGGTGTTCGCCGAGGGGCCGGTCGAGATGGTCACGCAGCGCGAGGATGTGCGGCAGATCTATCTTGGCCGCGCGCGGGAGGCGGCGGCGTGATCCTCGATGTAAGCGATCTTCGCAGCGGCTATGCGACCGGCGACGTGCTTCAGGGTGTCAGCCTGGCGCTGGAGGGGCCGGGTGTCATCGGGGTCGTCGGCCGGAACGGCGTGGGCAAGACGACCCTGATGCGGACGATCATCGGTCTTCTGCCGGCGCGGCAGGGAGCGATCCGGCTGCGCGGAGAGGATGTCACGCGCTTCAGCGCGG
Organism: Acetobacteraceae bacterium; assembly: GCA_035509315.1. Lineage (GTDB taxonomy): Bacteria > Pseudomonadota > Alphaproteobacteria > Acetobacterales > Acetobacteraceae > JAKAWQ01. The sequence goes on from DATJLS010000047.1 coordinate 43,987, forward strand.
AGGACCGGGCGCGGAGCGGCGTGGGCTATGTGCCGCAGGGACGCGGCATGTTCCCCAACATGACGGTTCTCGACAATTTGCGGACCGGGCGGTTCATCGGCGGTGGCCGGGGCGCGGCGCAATTCGACCTCGTTTACGGCTATTTTCCGTTCCTTCGCCAGCGGGCGAAGCAGCTGGCGGGCACGCTGAGCGGCGGGCAGCAGGAGATGCTGGCGATCGCGCGGGCCCTGATCGGCGGGCCGGATCTGCTGCTGCTCGATGAGCCGAGCGACGGCGTGCAGCCGAGCATCGTCGATGAGATCGGCGATTTCCTGATCGATCTCGTTCGCACCCGCGGGATGGCGGTGCTGATCGTCGAGCAGAATGTCGATCTCGTCCGCCGGGTGGTCGATCGCGCGCATGTGCTGGAGAAAGGACGGATCGTCGCCACACTCGGCGGCGAGGAGATACGCGACGGGGAGCTCCTCGCGGAGCATCTCGCGATCTAGCTGTTGCAAGACTTGAGGAGGGAACGCGGATGGACGCTACCGACATGAGCTGGCTCGAGAGCTCGATTGCCGCCCAGCGCGGTGCCGGCTGGAGCCGGAGGCCCGAGACGCACGAGCTCACCGAGGCGAAGCAGGGCCGATTCCATTACACGATCGGCCCCTATTCCGATCCGGTCATGACCGTCCGGCCCGGGGATCGCATCGTTGTCGAGACGCGGGACGCTTTCGAAGGCGTGATCAAGACCGAGCAGGACAAGCCCACGCAGAAGCTGCGCGTGCCCTTTCTCAACCCGCAGAACGGGCCGATCATGATCGAGGGCGCGGAGCGGGGCGACACCGTCGCGGTGCTCATCGAGCAGATGGTTCCGCGCGGTCCCAATCCCCGCGGCACCTGCTGCATGATTCCCGAGTTCGGCGGGCTGACCGGCACATATTATACGGCGACGCTCAATGATCCGCTGCCGGAGGTCGTGCGGAAGATCGATCTCGACGAGCAATGGGTGAAATGGACGGACCGCGTCACGCTGCCGTACAAGCCGCATATCGGGACGCTGAGCCTTTCGCCGGAGATCGATTCGATCAATTCGCTCACCCCGGACAATCACGGCGGCAACATGGATCTTCCGGACATGGGGCCGGGCAGCATCACCTATCTTCCCGTGCGCACGGCCGGGGCACGGCTCTTCATCGGTGACGCGCATGCCTGCCAGGGCGATGGCGAGGTGTGCGGCGTGGCGGTCGAGTATCCGACGGTGACGACGATCCGTGTCGATCTCATCAAGGGATGGACGATCGAATGGCCTCGTCTCGAACGCGAGGATTTCATCATGGCGATCGGCAGCGCCCGGCCGCTCGAGGATGCCACACGGATCGCCTACCGGGAGCTGGTGCGCTGGATGGTCGCCGAATATGATTTCGACCAGTGGGATGCGTACATGATGCTCAGCCAGTGCGGGCGCGTCCGGCTCGGCAACTTCGTCGATCCCAAATACACCGTCGGCGCCGGCATCCTGAAGACCTATCTGCGGAAACCATGATCCCGCGCGCGGGAGAATGAATGGCGAGAGCCAGCGAATCTGTCGTTATGGGAGAAGACGTTCCGGACACATGTCCGGCACGGGGGATGAGGAGAGGGCGATGGATCTCGGGCTCAAGGGCCGCAGGGCCCTCGTCACGGGCGGGACCAAGGGGATCGGGCTTTCGATCGCCGAGCATCTGGCGCAGGAAGGGGCCGCGGTCTCCCTCTGCGCCCGCAACGAAGGGGAGGTGGCGGCCACCGTCGCCCGGCTGCAGGGGCTGGGCGTCGCGGCGACGGGCCGGGCGCTCGATGTCAGCGACACGCAAGCCGTGAAGAGCTGGGTGCGCGATGTGGCGGTGGAACTGGGCGGGCTCGATATCGTCGTCTCGAATGTCAGCGCGCTTGCGATCGGCAATGACGATGCCTCCTGGCGCGCCGAATTCGAGACCGACATGATGGGAACGGTGCATCTCGTCGATAGCGCCATGCCCTATCTCGAAGCGTCGGATGCTGCGTCCATCGTCATCATCTCTTCCGTGTCGGGCCGGGAGGTCGATTTCGCGGCCGGTCCCTATGGTGTCATGAAGGCGGCCCTCATTCATTATGCGCAGGGGCTGGCCTATCAGCTTGCCGCGAAGGGCATTCGCGCCAACACGGTCTCACCCGGCAACACCTATTTCTCGGGCGGCGTGTGGCATCGCATCGAGCGGGAAAATCCGTCACTCTATGCGGCCGCGCTCGCGCTCAACCCCACGGGACGGATGGGAAGGCCGGAGGAGATGGCGCGGGCGGCGGTGTTCCTGGCGAGCCCGGCGGCGAGCTTCATTTCCGGGACGAATCTTGTCGTGGACGGCGCGCTGACGCGCGGCGTGCAGTTTTAGCTTTCGCTGAGCTCGCCGTCCCTCACCGCGCGGAAGAAGCAGGTGCGGTGGCCGGTGTGGCAGGCCGGGCCGGTCTGCGCGACGCGCAGCAGAATCGTATCGCCATCGCAATCGACCCGCAGCTCGACGAGGTGCTGGACGTGGCCGGAAGTCTCGCCCTTGCGCCAGAGCGTCTTCCGGCTCCGGCTCCAGTAGGTGGCGAAGCCCGAGGCGAGCGTCGCCGCGATCGATTCCGCATTCATCCAGGCGAGCATCAGGACCTCGCCGGTCGCTTCGTCCTGCGCGATCGCCGGAACGAGCCCCGCCGCGTCGAACTGAATCGCGGCGGCGAGATCAGCCGGAAGCTCAGCCGGCATCTTCGTAGGCCGCCAGCAGAGCGAGCCCGCGTTCGAGATCGGCGATGAGATCGGCGGGATCCTCGAGGCCGATATGCAGGCGAATCATCGGGCCACCGAAATCCTTGTGCTCCGCCGTGCGCGTGACGAAGCCGGTGGTCGGCAGGGCCAGGCTTTCATAGCCGCCCCAGGATGCGCCGATGCCGAACAGCTCGAGCCCGTCGATCATCGCGCGCGTTGCCGCGGCGCTGAAGCGGGGCGCGAAGACGACGCCGAACAGGCTCGGCGCGCCCGAGAAATCGCGCTTCCAGAGCGCATGGCCCGGCGCGCCGGGCAGGGCGGGGTGGAGCACCTGATGCACCTCGGGGCGGGCGGCGAGCCACTCTGCGACCACGAGGCCGGACTCCATCTGCCGCGCGAGACGGACGCCGAGCGTGCGCAGCCCGCGGATCGCGAGCCAGCAATCGTCCGGGCTCGCATATTGGCCGAGCTGGAGGGCGGCGAGGCGGACATGCTCCCAGCTCTCCGCATCCGCGGTGGTGACGGCGCCGAGCAGCGCGTCCGAGTGGCCGAGCGCATATTTGGTGAGGGCCTGGATCGAGACGTCCACGCCATGGCGGAAGGGCTGGAAGAAATGGAGGCCCCAGGTATTGTCGAGCAGCACCTTGAGGCCGCGCGCATGCGCCGCCTCGGCGAGCGCCGGCACGTCCTGCATCTCGAACGTGTGGCTGCCCGGGCTTTCGAGAAAGAGCACCTTGGTATTCGGGCGGATGAGCGTGGTGAGCGATGCGGCGTCGATCTCGGGCGGGTAATAGCTCGTCTCCACGCCGAGGCGCGTGAGCATGCCGCTTGCGAAGCTGCGGGTGGGGCCATAGACGGAATCCGGGATCAGGCAATGATCGCCGGCGCCGAGGAAGGCGAGCAGGGGCGTGGTGACGGCGGCAAGCCCGGACGAGACGATCTGGCAGCGCGTGCCCCCCTCGATCTCGGCGATCATGTCCTCGAGCGCGAAATGGGTCGGTCCGCCGAGCAGGCCGTAGATGAGTTCCTGGTCGAGCCGGCGCTTGCCGAGCGCGATACGGTCCGCGCAGGAGGGATAGAGGACGGTCGAGCCGCGCATGAGCGGCGGATTGACAAAGCCGTGGACACGATCGCCCGCGCGGCCGGAGTGAGAGAGGCGAGTGAAGAAGCCTTGCGGGCGGCGGCCGGCATTGTCGTCAGGCATTCGAAAATCCTCAGCGTTCGATCGGCGTATCCGCCCGGCCACCCCATTCCGTCCAGGAGCCGTCATAGACCGCGCCGGGGGCAAGCCCGGCCAGGGTGAGGCCGAGGGTGAGAATGGTCGCGGTGACACCGCTGCCGCAGCTCGTCACCACCGGGTGTGTGCCGTCGGCCCCGGCGGCGGCGAAGCGGGCGTGCAGCGCCTCGGGCGGGCGGAAGGTGAAGTCGGGGTTCAAGAGCTCCGTGTAAGGCACGTTCGCGGCCCCCGGAATATGGCCGGAGCGCATGCCTGGCCGCGGCTCGGGCACGGAGCCGTCGAAGCGGCCGGCGGCGCGCGCATCGAGCACGAGCTCGGCGCCGGTGCGGACATTGGCCAGAAGATCGCCGATGCCGCGGACGCGGGAAGCCCGCCAGTCGGCACGGAAATGCTGAGGCGCAGGTGGTGGCGGCTCCCCGGCCTCGAGCGGGCGGCCCTCGGCGCGCCATTTCGGCAAGCCCCCATCGAGCACGGCCGCCTGATCATGGCCGAAGACCCCCATCATCCACCAGCCGCGCGCGGCCGAGGAAAGCCCTTTCTGGTCGTAGAAGACGACCCGGCTCTCATTGCTCACGCCGAGCCGGCCGATCAGCTGCGAGAAGCGCCCGGGCGTGGGCAGCATGTGGGGCAGGTCGGTCTCGTCATCGGCGATCGCGTCGATATCGAAGAAGCGGGCGCCGGGGATATGGGCGCGCAGGAACTCCTCGCGCCCGATGCGGTTCTCGTTCGGCAGATACATCGTCGCATCGAAGACGATGAGGTCGCGGCTACCTGGGGCACTCGCCATCGCGGCGGCGAGCCACTCGGTGCTGACGAGCGGTTGCATCCTCTTCCCCCCTCACGCTTCCAGGGCCACCACGACGCGCCGGTTCTGGCGGCCCTTGTTCTCGATCTTCTGAATGGCCACGCGGCCGATCTCGGCGGTGGAGGCGACATGGGTGCCGCCGCAAGGTTGCAGATCGATGGGGGGCATCCCCGCCGCGCCGATCCGCACCAGGCGAAGCCGCCCGCTGCCTCGCGGGGGCTGGACGGAAAGCGTGCGGACGAGCTCGGGCGAGGAATCGAGAACGGATTCCTCGACCCATTCGAAGCTGACAGGATGGGCCGCCGTGATCAGCGCGTTGAGCCCTTCTTCCAGGGCGGTGCGATCGGGCGATTCGCGAAGGTCGAAATCAAGCCGCGAGCGTTCCTCACCGATCGACCCGCCGGTCACGCCGGCGCCGGGCAGCAGGCTGCAAAGAAGATGGAGGGTGGTGTGCATGCGCATCAGCCGATAGCGCCGCGGCCAGTCGATCTCGGCCTCGATCGCCGCGCCTGGCGGCGGCAAGGCGGCCCCTGGGGCGGGGAGGTGAAGGATTTCCTGCCCCTGGCCCTTCACCGCCTCGGTGATTGCGATCTCGCCTCCGTCCCAGCGCAGGATGCCGCGATCGCCCGGCTGTCCTCCCGAGCGGGCGTAGAAGACGGTGCGGTCGAGCACGATGCCGCCACCCTCTGCGGTAAGCACGGTGGCCCCGGTGCGGGCGGCGCGGGGGTCTTCCAGAAAGAGGCGTTCCGTCATCGTTCCGCTGCTCCCAGAGCGTGATGACCGGAGGTGGGGACACCGGAGGTCTCTCTCACGCGAGAAGACGAAGGCCGAGAGCGGGATGCAGCAGCCGAAGCGAACGCAATCCCGCTCTGGGGGCGCGAACAGGCAGAGATAGCACGAAGCGGAAGCGCGTCCAGGCGGATCCCCGGGAAGGCATCATTCGCCCGGCAGGAGCGTCCGCGCGGTGCCGTCCGCGGCGCCGACGATCGCGCGTTCGACCCCGCGGGTGAAAAGCCCGTTCTCGACGACGCCGACGATCGCATCGAAATCATGCTCCAGCGCCGCGGCATTCTCGATGGGCGCGCGGCAGCGCACGTCGTAAATCAGGTTGCCGTTGTCGGTGACATAGGGCTTGCCGTCCGACCCGGCCCGCAGGACGGCAGGGCCGGCGAGCCGCTCGAGCCGCCGGGCGGTTGCGACATGGGCGAATCGCACCACCTCGACAGGGACGGACATGCGGGTTCCGAGCCGTGCCACCACCTTGCTCTCATCGACGACGACGATGAAACGCCGCGCCGAGGTGGCGACGAGCTTTTCCCTGAGCAGCGCGCCCCCGTGTCCCTTGATGAGAGAGAGGCTGCCGCTCTCGACCTCATCGGCGCCGTCGATCGCGAGATCGAGCTCGGGCACCGTGGCGAGATCGGTGAGCGGGATGCCGAGGGCGTCCGCCCGGTCCGCGGTTCGTTCCGATGTCGGAACGCCATGGACCTCGAGCCCCTCCGCCCGGATGCGGCGGGCCAGCGCCTCCAGCACGAAGGCCACCGTGCTGCCGGTGCCAAGGCCGAGCGCCATTCCATCCCGCACGAAGCCAACCGCCGCCTCGGCCGCCGCCCTCTTGCCGATATCGGCGCTGCGTGTTTCGCTCAATTCCCTCTCCTCACGGCGGGGGCGCCCCTGACGTTCCCGTCTTCGCCCGGTCTTACCATTGGCCGGCGCGGCCGTGCATACGGGGCCCCCGATGTCCGTGGTAAACCCAATAGGGCAATCCCAATGGCATGGGGCCTCGCCGGGCCGGAAGACCGCAAGGAGGAATATCCAATGAACGACAGGCAGGATCAGCCGTCCGGCGATAAGCCCCTGACGCTCGCGATCGATGTCGGCGGCAGCCATCTCAAGGCCGGGATCGTCGATGAATCGGGCGTGCTGGTTCCGGGCCCGGCGGGTCTGCGCGACCGGGTCGAGACCCCCAAGGGCGCGCCACCGCCGAATATCGTTGCGGCACTCGTCGGGCTTGCGAAGCCCCTCGGCCATTTCGATCGGATCTCGATTGGCTTTCCGGGGGTCGTGCGCGGCGGAATCGTGCTCACCGCGCCCAATCTCGGCAATGAAGCCTGGCATGGTTTTCCGCTCGCCAAGGCGATCGCGGAGGCGCTCGGCAAGCCGGCGCGGATGCTCAACGACGCGAGCGTGCAAGGGCTTGGGGCGATCGGCGGCCAGGGGATCGAGCTCGTGCTCACGCTCGGCACGGGCATGGGCTTTGCCCTGTTCGACGATGGCAGGCTGGCTCCGCATCTCGAGATGAGCCAGCATCCGGCGCGCAAGAAAATGACCTATGACGAATATATCGGTGACGCAGCACGGCGCGAAATCGGTCCGCGACACTGGAGCAAGCGCGTGCATCGCGTGATCGGGGTGATGAAGAAGGTCGTCGGGTATGATTGTCTTTATCTCGGTGGGGGCAACGCGCGGCATGTTGCGGCGCCCTTGCCGCCGGATGTGCATACGGTTTCCAACGAGGCCGGCGTGACCGGGGGTGTGCGGTTGTGGGACAGGCGGCTTGATGCCATGTTCGGAGGGCCGGCCCCCGCGTTCCTGTGTGCTTCGTCACTCTTGCGGGACAGGGGGTGAAGAGGTTTGGCGGGGGGATGACCCGCGCTTCCGTTGCGCGTGATCTTTTGGTTTTCCCGTTGGCTGGCGCGGCTGCGCCGGCCCGTCTCGAGCCAGGGAGGAGATTTTGAAAGGCGATCCGGACGGGCTTGCGATTGGTACGATGCGCATGCTGGCGGTGGATGCGGTTCAGAGGGCGAAGTCTGGTCATCCGGGCACGCCGTTGGATGCGGCGCCGGTGGCGTATACGCTGTGGCAGCGTTTTCTGCGTTATGATCCGGCGGATCC
>DATJLS010000048.1:0-4116 GCA_035509315.1 Acetobacteraceae bacterium
GCCGTTGCTTGTCGCGAGCCCCGACTCCGCGAACAGGCGGAACAGCGGAATGCCGGCATCCAATTCGGCGGCCACAACGAAATGCGTGGGCAGGGTTTCCGCGGCGGCGCCCTGTTCGAAGGTGAGGCGTGCGGTTTCGGCGGCCTCGCCCGCTGCCGCGGCGCCATGCAGCAGCGTGGTCGCTTCGTTCGCGAGGATTTTCTTTGCCTCGTTGATGTCGCTGCCGGCAAACGATTCCAGCCGGGCGATTTCGTCGAGCGGTAGTTCGGTGAACAGGCGCAGGAAGCGGCCGACATCCGCATCCTCGGTATTGCGCCAGAATTGCCAATATTCGTAGGGCGAAAGCCGGTCCGCGTTGAGCCAGACCGCCCCTTGCGCGGACTTGCCCATTTTCGCGCCGGAGGCGGTGGTGATCAGCGGCGTGGTCAGGCCGAAGACCGGCGCGCCATCGGTGCGGCGCACCAGATCGACGCCGGAAACGATATTGCCCCACTGGTCGGACCCGCCCATTTGCAGGGTGACGCCGGCGCGGCGATAGAGCTCGCGAAAATCATAGCTCTGCAGGATCATGTAGTTGAATTCGAGGAAGGTGAGCGGCTGCTCGCGTTCGAGCCGCAGCCGGACCGAATCGAATGTGAGCATGCGGTTGACGGTGAAGTGCCGCCCGACATCGCGCAGCAGCGGGATATAGCCGAGCGGATCGAGCCAGTCCGCGTTGTTGGCGGTGATGGCACCGGATGGACCGGAGCCGAAGCGGAGGAAGGGCTCGAAGACGCGGCGGATGCCCGCCATGTTCGCGGCGATCTCCGCATCGGTGAGGAGCTGGCGGGTTTCGTCCTTGCCCGAGGGATCGCCGATGCGGGTGGTGCCGCCGCCCATCAGCACGACGGGCTGATGGCCGTGGCGCTGGAAGAGGCGGAGCAGCATGATCTGCACCAGGCTGCCGACATGGAGGCTCGGCGCCGTGCAGTCGAAACCGATATAGGCGGCGACGGGGCCGGCGCGGAGCAGCGCGTCGAGCGCCTCGGCATCGGTGCATTGGAAGACGAAGCCGCGCCGTGTGGCTTCGGCGAGGAAATCGCTGGATGACATGCGCCGGCAGCTAGCATGGGGGCGGGGCGAGGGGAATGTGGCGCGCGATCGGGCTGATGAGCGGCACCTCCCTCGATGGCGTGGATGCCGCCTGGATCGAGACGGACGGGGTGCGGGTGGCGCGCTTCGGGGAGCGCGTGACCCTCTCTTACGAGGACGGGCTGCGGCGTCGGCTCAGGACGATTCTCGACCGGGCTGCGGCGCTCGAACCGGACGATCCAGAGCTGAAGGCGGTGGAGGCGGAGCTGACCGAGCGCCATGCGGAGGCGGTGCTCGCGGTCGGGACGCCGGCCGACGTGATCGGCATGCATGGGCAGACGATCCTGCATCGGCCGAGCGAGCGGAAAACCTGGCAGATCGGTGATGCGCGTCTTCTGGCGCGGCGCACCGGCTTGCCGGTGGTGCATGATTTCCGTGCCGCGGATGTCGCGGCCGGCGGGGAGGGGGCGCCGCTTGCGCCCGTCTTCCATGCCGCGCTGGCGGCGGGGCTCGCGCGGCCGCTTGCCGTCTTGAATATCGGGGGCGTGGCCAACGTGACCTGGATCGGGCCGCAGGGGCAACTGGTTGCCTTCGATACCGGGCCGGGAAACGGGCCGCTCGATGACTGGGCACGGCGGACCACCGGGCGGAGCCGTGACGAGAACGGGGCGCTGGCGCGGGCCGGCAGGGTCGCGCAGGCGGTGCTGGAGAGGCTGCTCGCCGACCCTTATTTCGCGCGGCCGGCGCCGAAATCGCTGGATCGGCTGTCCTTCTCGGCCCGCCTTGCCGAGAGCGGGCTCGAAGCGCTTTCGCCGGAAGACGGTGCTGCCACGCTCGTCGCTTTCACGGCCCGGGCTGTCGCCATGGCGGCGCTGCCGGCGCCGCCGCTTCGCTGGCTGGTGGCGGGTGGCGGGAGACGCAACCCTGCCCTCATGTTAGCGCTTACCAGAGCTCTCGACGCGAGGGTGGACCCGGTGGAGGCGGTGGGATGGGATGGCGATGCGCTTGAGGCGCAATGCTTCGGCTTCCTCGCCGCGCGCAGCTTAGCCAGGCTGCCGCTCAGCTTTCCGGGCACGACCGGGGTTTCGCACCCGCTCACGGGCGGGCGGCTGGCGCGCCCCGACGAACCGGGCGAAATGCGGCAAAATCAAGACAGAGGCTGACGTTATGCGTTTATCGTATAGCGGCTTCTTGGCTGCGCAGTAGCACAATGGTGAAGCAATCATTACCTTTGGTTGCGAGCTTCGGCCCTGGCGCGGCGGCGAGATGACGCCACGGGCTGTATCGGTTCCGGTCGCGAGACCGGAAGCCGGGGGTCTTCTGGACCCCCTTCGTCTCCCAGACGTGAAGCCTCCCTGTTGACTTAACCCTGCCGGGCTTGGCCCGGCAGGGTTTTTCTTTTGGATTCGCCCTCTGTCTCAGGCGGCTTCCATGCTCCGCGCGCGGCCGATCCTGAGCACGGATTCGATCAACGCCGTGATATCCCCTTCCTCCGTCCTGTGATTGACGAGCGCGGCCCGGATCGCGAGCTTGTCGCCGATGATCGTGGTGGAAGGGGCGGCGATGCCGGCCTCCTGAAGGTCGGCGACGATCGCGGTGTTGAGCGCGTCGAGATCCCAACGCGCATCGGCGTTCGTGCCGGCATAGCGAAAGCAGACGATATTGAGCGCCACGGGCGCGAGCAGCTCGAGCTCCGGTTCGACCGCGATCCGGGCGGCAAGCCGGGCCGCGAGCGCGCAGCTCGTCTCGACCACCGCGCCAAGCCGTTCGGCGCCGAACACCCTGATCGTGAGCCAGACCTTGAGCGCCCGGAAGCCGCGTGAAAGATCGGGGCCGAAATCGCACGGCCAGGGATGGCCGCCCGCGAGGCCGCGCGAATCACGGCGGAGATAGGCGGCCGACTGGGCGAAGGCGGCACGGTGGCGGACCGCGTCGCGCACCAGGATACAGCCGGCGTCGTAAGGAACCTGCGCCCATTTGTGGAAATCGAAGGCGACCGAATCGGCGTTCTCGATCCCTCCGACCAGCGGGCGCAGTTTTTCGGAAAGCGCCAGCATCGCGCCGAAGGCGCCATCGACATGAAACCAGAGACCTTCCCGCCGGCAGAGGGAAGAGAGGCCGGCGAGATCGTCCACCGCGCCGATATCGACCGTGCCTGCCGTGCCGACGACGAAAAAGGGCCGGCTTCCCGTTGCCCGATCCTCGGCGATGGCGGCTTCGAGGGCGGGAAGATCGATGCGGCCCTTTTCGTCACAACGGATCAGCCTGAGCTGCTCCGAGCCGATGCCGGCAATGTCCAGCGCCTGCGGGATGCAGCTATGGGAAGCCGCCGAGGCATAGGCGATGAGGCGCGCTCCTCCGATGCCGCTTCGGCGCGAGGCGGTGCCGAGCGTGGCCGCGCGGGCGACGAGCAGGCCGATCAGGTTGGCGATCGAGGTGCCGGTGACCAGGATGCCGGAGCTTTCCCGCGGCAGGCCGAGCATCTCGGCCGCCCAGCGTATGACCTGACGCTCGACCTCGATCGGCGCATGGTCCCTGCCGCCGAGATTGGCGTTGAGGGCGCCGGCGAGCATCTCCGCCAGCATGCCGACGGCCGTGCCGCCGCCATGCACCCAGCCCATGAAGCGCGGATGGGTATTGCCGGTGGCGTAAGGGAGGACGAGGCGGCGGAAATCCTCGTAGGCGCGATCAGGGCTTTCGGGGTCCCGGGGGAGCGGGCGGGCAAGCTCCGCGCGGAGCTCTTCCGGCATTTTCTGCCAGACCGGGCGGTCCCTCGCATGTTCGAGATAGTCGAACGCGTCGTCGAGCATACGATGGCCGAGGGCCCGCAGCTCGCCCCAATTCTCCGGATCAAGGTTCTGCTGATCAAGGTTCCGCCAATGAAGGTTCTGGGGATCGAGTCCGGCCCGGCTTTTTTCCATTTCCGTTCCTTCCGAGGGCGCCAGACACATGCGCTCTCGCTAGTGGATCGACTCTAACGTCCGTTTCCCGCGCCGCACCTTTTCGATGATGGCGTCTGGGTCGGCGGTCCAAGCGAAGGGCTTT
>DATJLS010000049.1:0-10790 GCA_035509315.1 Acetobacteraceae bacterium
GGGCTGTTCCCCGACCCGACGACGGCCTCAAGCCGCGCGCGATCACCCGGTCCAAGCCGAACCTCGACACCTTTGCGCATCCCGGCAGACTCGCATATTCGCAAGCCCGCTGGAATCGTTCGTCAGCGCCCATCCACTAGCAGATGTCGTGCTCCGTTGCGATAAAGACGGGCTTTCACAAAAGCCAGGGGACATCGACCTCCCGGGCAATCTCCTGAAGGTGGGCGGCAAGGCCGGGCGGAATCGGAATCCCCTCTTTGGCGCGGCGTTCGGCGGCGGCGCGCTCCGGATCCCCGGCGACGAGAACGGGCGTGGCGGGATCGAGCGGGCGGGTCGCGCGGAGGGAATCGCAGAAGGCGGCGACATCGGCGCGGAATTCGGCGGGATCGCGGAAGATTTTCGGATCGAGGGCGAGGAAGAAATGGCCGATTTCCGGCCCGCCCGGGCGTGTGGCGCGCGCCGGATCGGTGATCGGCTGAGCGCCCGCGAGGCAGGCGGAAAGAATATTGACCATCGCGGCGAGCCCATAGCCCTTGTAGCTCGCATTCTCGGCGCTGCCGCCGAGCGGGGTGAGGAAGCCGCCGCGCTCCGCCACGTCCGCCGGATCCGTGCTCGGCTGGCCGGCGGAATCGAGGACCCAGCCCGGCGGGCAGGGAAGATTTTCATTGCGCTTGTTGCGGACCTTGCCGAAGGCGACGGTGGTGGTCGCCATATCGAGCAGGAAGGGCTTGCCCTCTTCCCCCGGCGCGGCGAAGGAGAAGGGATCGGTGCCGAGCCTGGGTTCCGCGCCGAAGGTCGGCACCACCCGGATCATCATGGCGCTGGTGGTGGCGATGCCGATGAGCCCGGCCTCGGCCGCCATCTTCGTGTAGTAGCCGCAGGCGCCGAAATGGGCGGAGTTGCGCACCGACGCGGCGGCAAGCCCGATGGATTTCGCTCGCGCGATCGCCTCGTTCATGGCGACGGATCCGGGCCAATGGCCGAGGCCGCCGCCGGCATCGATCAGCACCGAGGCCGGCGTTTCGCTCATGATGCGGGGCTCGGCCCTGAGATCGAGCCAACCGTTGCGGCGGCGCGCGTCATACTCGGCGAGTATCGAGATGCCGTGGCTGTCGATGCCGGAGATGCCGGCATAGAGAAGGGCGTCGGCCGTCGCCGCCGCCGCTTCGATGCGGGCGCCCCAGCCGAGCAGGATGGTCTCGATCTGACGGCGATAGGTGAGGGGGGATGCGTGCATGGGCGCGGAGCCTTGCGCCCCGCGCCCGCGGCGCGCAAGCCTGCCCCGGGAGCGAGATGCGTTCGCTCGCGCTCCCCCCTATCCCCCTATTCAGACCGACGGTTGAGCGCGCCTCCGATCATCGCGCTCTGGCCGGCTCCGGCGACGAGCGAAGGAGTATCCTGCCGTTCTTGACGGAGCGGGTGCGCTCACCGCAAAAACCTTTCACATGCGTTTCGGGTCGCTTTTCGCCAAGATCGAAGGGAATCGTCTTATGTCCGAAATGATCGGCAATCCGGGCCAGCAGCGCACGGAGCTTTCCGGCAAATGGGGATGGTTCGTCGCGCTCGGCATCGCGCTGATCGTGCTCGGGGTGATCGCCTGGATCGATGTGGTCGCCGTCACCCTTGCCGGCACGATCTTCGTCGGCGCCATGCTGCTCGTGGGCGGGGTGTTCCAGATCATCCACGGCTTCATGATGCGGGGATGGCAGAGCCTGCTCCTGAGCCTGCTCTGCGGGGCGTTCTCGATCATCGCCGGGCTCCTGATCATGAGCGAGCCGCTCAAGGGCGCGCTGGTGCTGACCATCCTGGTGGTCGCGGCATTGGTCGTCGGCGGCATCATCCGGATCGTGATCGGATTCCGCCATCGGGAGATGCCGAGCTGGGGATGGCTGGTGGCGAGCGGCATCATCAGCCTGGTCGTCGCCGCGCTGCTCTATGCCTCCCTTCCCTGGTCCGGGCTCTGGGTGCTCGGGACGCTGATCGCGGTGGAGCTGCTGGTGCAGGGGGTGAGCTGGCTTTCCTTCGGGCTCGCGCTGCGCAAGGCGGGGTGAGAAGCAGCACGAAGCCGCATCCCCGGGCACAACCTCCTCGGCAGCGACATCTAGTGTCCCGACTCGCAAATATCGTCATCATGCGTCGGGACACTGGCTCTTTGTTTTCAGTGGCCTGCTGGTCCCTGAAATGCGAAGGCATTTCAGGGGCAGGCCACTAGCGCGTGATGCGGCCGATCGTCTCGACCAGCTCCTCGACCTTCCGGCGCTGATCGGCGGCATTGCCCGAAGCGAAGGCCGCGGCGACGCAATGGCCGACATGATCGCGCAGGATCTGCTCCTCCACCTTGTGCAGGGCCGCGCGCACGGCGGCGATCTGCGTCAGCACTTCGACGCAGTAACGGTCTTCCTCGACCATGCGGAGCAATCCGCCGACCTGGCCCTCGATCCGTTTGAGCCGCGTTGCCACGGCCTCCCGCGTCGCGCCGTGCATGAGGTGCTTGCCTCTCTTGATACCATACCCAGGTGAGGTATATAGCCCTTCATTCCCCATCGGGACAAGGGCGTCGAGGGGGGATGTGGAAAGCGGAGAGCGCGATGGACGGGCAGGCGATGGAACATCATGGCCATGGCGCGCACGAGCACGGCAAGAGGGAGGGGGACGAGCGCGACCCGGTCTGCGGGATGCGCGTCGATCCGGCGACGGCGAAGCAGAGCTTCATCCATGCGGGCCGCGTGTTCCATTTCTGCAGCGCCGGCTGCCGGGAGAAATTCGCGGCCGATCCGGAGCGCTATCTCGGGCAACAGAGACCGCAACCGGCGGCGGTGAGGGGCGCGATCTATACGTGTCCGATGCATCCGGAGGTCCGGCAGGACCATCCGGGCGATTGCCCGCTCTGCGGCATGGCGCTCGAGCCTCTGGTGCCGATGGCCGCAGGGGAAGAGAGTGCGGAAGAGAGCGAAGAGCTCATCGCCATGCGGCGCCGCTTCCGGGTGGCGCTCATGCTTGCCGTGCCGGTGGTGGGGCTCGCCATGGGCGGGCATGTGCCGGCGCTCGCGCATTGGGTGCGGCCGGGACTCTCCAACGCGATCCAGCTCGTGCTGACGACGCCGGTCGTGGTCTGGGCGGGCGGGTTCTTCTTCGCGCGCGGCTGGCGCTCGATCGTCAACCGCAGCCTCAACATGTTTTCGCTGATCGCGCTCGGGGTCGGCACTTCCTATCTCTACAGCATCATCGCAACCGTGATGCCCGGCCTCTTCCCCGCCGGATTCCGTTCCGCCCACGGCACGGTGGACACCTATTTCGAAGCGGCCTCGATGATCACCGTGCTGGTGCTGATCGGCCAGCTGCTCGAGCTGAAGGCGCGGGCGGAGACGGGGGGCGCGATCCGCGCGCTGCTCGACCTCGCGCCGAAGGCGACGCGCCGGCTCAGCGAGGATGGCGGCGAGGAGGAGATCCCGAGCGCGGAAGTGGTGCCCGGCGATCGGCTGCGGGTGCGCCCGGGCGAGGCGATCCCGGTCGATGGCGTGGTGCTGGAGGGGCGAAGCGGCGTCGATGAATCGATGATCACGGGCGAATCGATGCCGGTGGCCAAGGCGCCGGGGGCCGCGCTGGTCGGCGGCACGCTCAACGGCACCGGCGCGCTGGTGATGCGGGCGGAAAAGGTGGGGGCGGAGACGGTGCTCGCGCGCATCGTCACGATGGTTGCCGAGGCGCAGCGTTCGCGCGCGCCGATCCAGCGCCTGGCCGACCGGGTTTCCGGCTGGTTCGTGCCGGCGGTGATCTTCGTCGCCGTGCTCGCCTTCGTGGCCTGGGCGCTTTGGGGGCCAGCGCCGTCGCTTGCCTACGGCCTCATCGCCGCGGTCTCGGTGCTGATCATCGCCTGCCCCTGCGCGCTCGGGCTCGCGACCCCGATGTCGATCCAGGTGGGGGTGGGCAAGGGCGCGAGCATGGGCGTGCTGATCCGTTCCGCCGAGGCGCTGGAACGGATGGAGGCGGCGGATACGCTGCTCGTCGACAAGACGGGAACCCTGACGGAAGGGAAGCCGCGTGTGACGCGCATTGTGCCCGCTTCCGGGCTCGAGGAGGCGGAGCTGCTGCGTCTTGCCGCGAGCCTCGAGCGGGCGAGCGAGCATCCGCTGGCCGGCGCGATCCTGCACGCGGCGGAGGAGCGCGGTCTCGCGCTCGGAGAGCCGGGGGATTTCGAATCGGTGACGGGGGCCGGCGTGCGCGGGCGCATCGAAGGGCGGCGGATTGCCCTCGGCAACGTGGCGATGATGAAAGCGGAGGGAGCGGAGATCGCTCCGCTCGAAACCGCGGCCGAGGGATTGCGGGCCTCCGGCGCGACCGCGCTTTTCGTCGCCGTGGACGGCAAGGCCGGCGGCATCATCGCGATCGCCGACCCGATCAAGGAAGGGACGGCTTCAGTGCTTGCCTTGCTGCGCGCGGAGGGAATGCGCATCGTCATGGTGACGGGCGACCATCGGAGCACGGCGGAAGCGGTGGCGCGGCCGCTCGGCATCACCGAGATCGAGGCGGGCGTGGCGCCCGAGCGCAAGCAGGACGTGGTGCGCCGATTGCGCGCCGAGGGGCGCGTGGTGGCGATGGCGGGCGACGGGGTGAACGATGCGCCGGCGCTGGCCGCGGCCGATATCGGGATCGCCATGGGCGGCGGGACCGATGTCGCGATGGAGACGGCGGGGATCACGCTTGTCAAGGGCGATCTCGCCGGTATCGCGCGGGCCCGGCGCCTGAGCCGCGCGACGATGCGCAATATCCGCCAGAACCTTTTCTTCGCCTTCATCTACAACGCGGTCGGCGTGCCGGTGGCGGGAGGCGTGCTCTATCCGGCAATCGGGCTTCTGCTGAGCCCGATCATTTCCTCGCTTGCCATGTCGCTGAGTTCGGTCTCGGTGGTGACGAACGCGCTCCGGCTGCGGCGGGTCAGGTTCGATCTGCCGGAGGCGCCAGGCTGATATCCGCCGGGCGGCCTGGGGCCGGCCTTTCCGCCAAGAGAGGGATTGCCCATCCCCGCCCGCGCACACTGTTGCCCAGAGGATTTTTTCCAGAGCGGGAGGCGCTCGCTCACATTCACCCATCCCGCTCTCGGTCGTTGTTGTCTCGCGTGGTTCAGAGCTTGGGGTGATCCCACCCTCGCTCATCGTGACCCAGGGGGACGCCGGTTCTAGAAGACCCTGTTCCTATTTCCATGAGCACGCCGGGCCTTGTCCTTTCCCGCGGACGGCGCAGACTGGCAGGGCGCCCCGAGATTGAGACGATTTCGAATCGTTCGCGCGTGGAAGACCCATTCTGTGCCATGATTGTTTGTCACTGTTGGGATCGTTTGTCACTGTTGGGCCGGCTGCGGCGAAATGGAAGTCCTGTGAGGAAGAGCGGAGCGGGGCTGAATGAAAGCGCAGGCATGGGAAGTCGTCAGATGAGGGTGCTGGGCGTCCATCCGGGCCCGCTGATGTATACGCGGGTGTTCCTGCGGCTTGAGCCTTTGGGCCTGGAGCTTGTCGCGGCCGCCGCTCTGCGCGCGGGGCATGAGGTGCGCCTTCTCGATCTGCAGGTGGAGACGCACAGCCACTATCACCGCATGGTGGAGCGCTGGCGGCCCGAGGTCATCGCGTTCTCATGCAATTATCTCGCGAATGTGCCCGAGATCATCGACCTCGCCAAGGCGACGAAGCAGCGTTGCCCCGAATGCGTCATCGTGGTTGGGGGACATAGCGCATCGTTCGTCGCCGCCGCGCTGCTTGCGCATGCCGACGGGGCGATCGACTGCGTCTTGAAGGGCGAAGGGGAGGCGGCGCTGCCGCTCCTGATTTCGGCCGTGAGCGCGGGGCATTCGCTTGCGACGGTGCCGGGCGCGGTGACGGCGCGCGAGGAAGGGCCGCGGCCGGTCTTTGTTGACGATCTCGATGCGCTCGTGCCGGCACGACACCTGCTCAGGCATCGGCGGCGCTATTTCATCGGCACGCTGGACCCGGCCGCCTCCATCGAGTTTTCGCGCGGATGCCCATGGGATTGCTCCTTCTGCAGCGCCTGGACCTTCTATAATCGCAGCTATCGTCTCAGATCTCCGGAGCGGATCGCCGAGGAGCTCGCCGCGATCCGCGAGCCGGGGGTCTTCATCGTCGATGATGTCGCCTTCGTGCGCGCCGAGCACGGCATGGCGATCGCGGAGGCGATCGCGCGGCGGGGGATCCGCAAGCAATATTACCTGGAAACGCGCGGGGATGTCCTGCTTCGCCACAAGGAGGTGTTTCGTGTCTGGCGGCAGCTCGGTCTCAAGATGATGTTCCTCGGCCTCGAGGCCATCGATGAGGAGGGCCTGAAGAAGTTCCGCAAGCGAGTGCCGCTCTCGACCAATTTCGAGGCTTTGGACTATGCGCGCTCTCTCGGCATCAATGTCGCCATCAACATCATTGCGGATCCGGACTGGGACCATGCCCGGTTCGAGGCCGTGCGCCAATGGTGCCTCGAGATTCCGGACGTGGTGAATATCAGCGTCAACACGCCCTATCCGGGCACCGAAACCTGGGTCACCGAGTCACGCAAGCTGATGTCCTACGATTACCGGCTGTTCGACATCCAGCATTGCGTGCTGCCGACCAAGCTGCCGCTGGCGGAGTTCTATCGCGAGCTTGCCAGGACGCAGCACGTGCTGCATCGAAAGCATCTCGGCTGGCGCACGCTCGGGGACGCGAGTGGCGAGTTCCTTCGCCTCGCCATGCGGGGACAGACCAACTTCATCCGCAGCATGTTCCATTTCCGCAGCGTCTATGATCCTGAGGCTCTGCTCGCCGATCACGGCAAGCCGGTTGCCTACGAGATCCCCCGTCCGCCGCCCGCCGAGCCGAAGCCGGATCGCTCGCTTCTCTATGTGCATGCCCAGAAGCCGCTCTCAAAACCGCATGTGAGAACGCTGGCCGCGGATTAGAGCAGATCGCGATCAGGCGGAATCGGCTGATCGCGTGAAGATGCTCGCAAAACAAATCCATGGAGCGGATTGCGTGAGCCTGCGCAAACGCAATTCGCCCAAAAGCGTCACCGCCGGCGGCGTGACGAGCGCTTGCTCGATCGGGCGTCCGGCGGGATCGCGGCGGGCCGGGGAGTCAAACCGCCTGTTCCTGATGGAGCCGAGCGATGTCGGCCGTCGAGAAGCCGAGCTCGGCGAGGATGGGGTCGGTGTGCTCCCCGATCGCGGGGATCGCGTCCATGCGCGGGGAAAAGTTGCTCGCATTCGCCGGCGGGAGAAGGGCGGGGACTTCACCCGCCTGCGAATCGACCTTGCGCCAGCGCTCGCGCGCGGCGAGCTGCGGGTGGGCCCAGAGAGCCGGCATGTCGTTGACATGGGCGTTGGCGATGCCGGCCGCATCCAGCCGCCTGACCAGCTCGCCGGCCGTGAGACCGGAAAAGACGCCGGTGAGGATGGGGGTGAGCGCCGCCCGGTGGGCGGTGCGGGCGGAGTTGGAATCGAAGCGCAGATCGGCGGCAAGATCGGGCTGGCGCAGCACGATCTCGCAGAAGACCTTCCATTCCCGCTCGTTCTGCAGGCCGAGCATGACCGTGCGGCCATCGCCGGTGCGGAAGGGGCCATAGGGGATGATGGTGGCGTGCGCGGCGCCGGTGCGGGCGGGCGGGGGCTGGCCCGCGAACGCATAATAGAGGGGAAAACTCATCCATTCGGCGAGCGCTTCGAGCATGGAGATCTCGACGCGGCTGCCCTGGCCGGTGGTGTTGCGGGCGACGAGGGCGGCGAGGATGCCGCTATAGGCATACATGCCCGCGGCGATATCGGCGATCGAGATGCCGGCCTTGGAAGGATGCTCCTCGGTGCCGGTGACCGAAAGCAGCCCGGCCTCGGCCTGGATGAGGAGGTCGTACGCCTTGCGGTCGCGATAGGGGCCGTTATCGCCGTAGCCGGAGATCTCGCAGAAAATCAGGCGCGGATGCGCGGGGCGGAGCTTCTCTTCGGAGAGGCCGAGCCGGCCGGCAGCGCCCGGGGCGAGGTTCTGCACCAGAACATCGGCTTTGGCGAGCAGCCGGGCCAGGATCGCGTTCGCGCCTGGATGCTTGAGATCGAGCGTGAGGCTCTCCTTGGAGCGGTTGCACCAGACGAAGTGCGAGGAGAGGCCGCGCGCGCGATCGTCATAGGCGCGGGCGAAATCGCCGGTGCCGGGACGCTCCACCTTGATGACGCGCGCGCCGAGATCGGCGAGCTGGCGGGTGGCGAAAGGCGCGGCGATGGCATGCTCGAGCGCGACGACGAGGATGCCGTCGAGCGGGCGCGCCGCTTGGCGTGCGTGATGATTTTCGCTCATCACGCGGACGCCTTTGCCCGACGATCTGTTTCGTGGCCTCGACGGACAGGGAAGCGCCGGGGCACCCCGCCGACGCGTCGGCGGGGATCTCGCCGTGGCCCCCGCCGGCGGGGCGGGTTGGTGGCGCGCGTCCGCCGGCGGCCAGATGGGGCGGGGGCTGGAGGCATGGGGACTCTCTCTTCGGGAGCGGTTGAGAAGATCCGGAAGAGAGAGCCAAGCGCGGCGCGCGGCCGCCGGCAAGGGAGAGGGGCCGATGGGCCGTGATCTTCGCCGAGGGAAGCGAACGGGCCGCTCTGCGCGGCCTTCCGGCGCTAGTGTCCCGACTCGTAAATATCGTCATCATGCGTCGGGACACTCGCTCTTTGTTTTCAGTGGCCTGCTGGTCCCTGAAATGCGGAGGCATTTCAAGGGCAGGACACTAGAGCGGGATGAGGTCGCTCTCGCTCTCGTGTCACGCTCTCGCGGGCTCGGACCGGAGCAGTGCGATGCCGAGAGCGGCCAGCAAGGCCGGAGCGCCGAGCGCGGCGAAGATGCTTCCGGCAAGCCAGCCAGCGGCGACCAGGGCCCCGATCGCCAGCGGGCCGACAAAGGAGCCGAGGCGGCCGAGCCCCATCGACCATCCGACCCCGGTGGAGCGGATGGTCAGCGGGTAGAAGGATGCCGCCAGGGCGATCAACCCGGAGCTCGCGGCCCCCAGGAAGAAGCCGACGAGCACCTGCAGCGCGATCATCCACGGGACGGACGGGATCACGCAACCCAATGCGCCGAGAGCGAGCGCGCTTCCGACCAGCAGCACAGGAAGAACAAGGGGAGCGGTGAATCGGCCGACGAGAAACCCCCCGAGCGGCGTGCCGAACACGCTGCCGACGGCGAAGACCGCGACGGCGAGCGCGGCGCCGGTGGCGCCGATCCCGGCGCCCCTGAGCAGGGTGGGAGTCCAGGTCCCGATGGTCAGCAGCATCAGGAAGGTCACGAAATAGCAGGCCCAGATCAGGGCCGTTCCCCGGGCCCGGCCCTGGGTGAAGAGGTGCCCCACGCCGATGCCCGGAAGCTTCGGATCGTCGACCATGAACCGGGCGGCGGGGGGGATGTGGAGTGCCGGTGCGATCCGGACGATCAGGTCGCGGATTTTTTGCTGCGCGGCCGCCCTCGTCACCAGAAAGCCGATCGAGTCCGGAAGCGCCAGAAGCAGCACGGGGACGAGGGCGAGCGGCAGAACGCCGCCGATATAGAAGAGCGACGGCCAGCCGAACGCGCCGATGAGGCGCGTCCCTGCCAGCCCGACGATGACACCGCCCAGCGGAAAGCCGGTGAAGAGCAGCCCGACGACGGTTCCGCGCCTGGCGCGGGGGGTGAACTCCGCGGCCAGGCTGATGAAGCCCGGCATCGCGCCGCCAAGGCCCAATCCGGCCAGGAAGCGGAACAGCAGGACCTGCTGCAAACTGCTCGATCCGGCCGTGCAGAGCGTGAAGACCCCGAAAAGAAGGGTGGAGCCGATCAGGAGGGACTTGCGCCCGAAACGGTCCGCCAGCGGCCCAAGGGCAAAAGCCCCGAGCATCAGGCCAAGCAGGGCGGCGCTGAAGACCACCCCGAACCGGCCCGGCGCGATATGCAGCGCGGCGCCCATCGCCGGAGCGGCGAGGCCGATCGCCAGCACATCGAACCCGTCGAGCAGGGCGACCAGGCCACAGAGCAGGATGACCCGCTTCTGCAACCCGCCGATCGGGTGACGATCGATCAGCTCGGTCACATTGATGGAGGAAGATGCCTGCATGACCGCCCCTGAGCATTCGTTGCCAGCCCAGCGAATGGCCGGCACCGGTCAGGTTCGGGAGGATGCGTTACGGCATGATGCCAGGGCGGGATGCGCGTATTACATTTGTCGTCGAGCGCGAGAAACAGAGTTCCACGCGCGATGCCGGCGGGCGGCTACCAATTGATGAATTTGCGGAAGGAGCGGAACTCGTCGCGCCAGATCGTGAACTGATCGTCCAGAATCTCGTAGGTGCCGCCGGGGCTGAGATCGACATCCATCTCGAGCCAGGGATCGTTGGTGCTGTCGACATAGGCGCGGGTCCAGCGATTGCGCCTGTTCCAGTCATTCATCTTATCGGCATTGAAGGCGCCGTGGGTATCGAAACCGACGAAAAATTCGAGCGAACTGCAGCGCGGTCCGCCATTGCAGTCATACATCGAGATATGGAAGGGGGAGCCGTCGGATGCGCTGTTGATCGTCGTGCCGCCGTCTTTTTCCGTCGTCGTGGTCGCGGGATAGCCGTCGCTCTGCAGCCAGCTTACAACGTCCTGGGCGGTCATCCCGCCGGCGGGCAGGTCCTTCGCGGTCGCCATGGCGGGCGCGAGGGCGAGGGCGAAAACCGTCGCGGAGGTGAGAAGGGCGCGCTTCATTGGAGCCTCTGGCAGTGCCTCTACGGAAGGAGGCATCAGGATGTTCCATGTTCGATTCAAACT
>DATJLS010000050.1:0-56556 GCA_035509315.1 Acetobacteraceae bacterium
TCCGCCACCGGCAGCCCCGCTTGGTGCTCCTTCAGCACGCCGATGATCTGCTCTTCCGTGAACCGGTTCTTCCTCATCTTCCGTCTCCTGCAAGAAACGGATTCTAGCTCAGATCGGGGACATCCCAGGGGGCAAGGTCAATGGGATCGAGCAGGCTCGGGTAGCTCTGACCCGTGATATCCCTGTTCTGCTGCCAGTTCGCAATGGAATTGATGAGAAGGAGGCAAGTCTCCCCGGTAGCGACCGCCAAGTGTCCGTCTTGATCCAGCTTCGCTGTCACGTAGACGATGGCGGCGTCCGCGGTGCCCGACGAAACCTTCGGTGCAAGCTGGCATCCTACGGTCGTGATATGGTTCTGGCCCATGCGGCTCAGCTGGTCCTGCCCAAGAATGATGAATTGGTGGAGGACCTGATTGCTGCTCCACGAGAATCGGAACTGCGCGCCGAGAACCGGCGTGCAGGGTGGAAGTTCGGTGCCCTCGGGATATTCCGAAGGAGCCGGGATCGTATATCCGCTGCCGTCCCAGCCCTTCCAGGTCGGCGCCGTGGCGTCCGGATCTTCCGGCATGCGCGCTCTGAAGATGCAGACGCCGTCCGCCTCGGGGGGTGTCGTGTCCGGTGGCTGATACAGGAGCTGCTCGATCAATACGTAGTAGTAATCGCCGTCTCGTATGATGTTGCTTTGCGCCGTCATGCCCTGCGGCAGATTCGTGGGCAGCGGGTTCGTCTCTGAGGGCGGGACCGTATAAGGTTCACCCAACGCGATGGCCGGAACGTTGAAGCCGGGTGAGTGAGCCGCCTGCAGGAGGCGGAAGCTGCGTCCGCCATCGGTCGAGGCGGCACCGACCAGGTTCCAGTAATCGCAGGGCAGATAAATCCCCTGCTGCTGCACTGCACACCACTCGGAATTGCCGGTCCACTCGCCGTGAAATTCATTATGAACCAGGGCATAGATTGTGTTGGCGCTGTGCGCCCATGGCGCCACCATCCAGAGGCCCGTATTGTAGGTCGCGGGATTGCTGGCTGGGTAATTTGTCCGCGGAAGCCAGCTCACGCAGCCGGTACCCGCGCGGATGCGCTGTAGCTTGGCGAGCCGCTCAGGGTCGGCGCCGGCGCCCCGGCTGGCGTAAAATCCGCTCGAATTGGAGGCGAACCAGAGGATCGTCGGTTTGTCCCGCGGCCCGACGATGAACGGCCTGGCGGGAACATCGGGGAAATCGTCCGCCACGCAGGCCGAGCCGGGGTAGCGGTAGGTCCAGACATAGCCCGGTATTCTCGATTTCACCGCGACTTGCGCATTCGCCCCGGAAGACGCCACGAGCAGCGCGATGACCCAGAGCGCAATCGCTGTGTTCCGGCGCAAAAACACTGATCCGACGCCTCTCGGGGCTTCGCCGAGGTCGCGTCGGCCTCCCTCATCCGTTTCCCTCGACAAGCCCTTCCCTTCGGGCGAGCGGGGCCGGGGAACATTGTCCACAACTCTCGGTCCGCTCGCTCCGTCCCCCGGCCTCTTCAGGGAGGCAGGTTCAGGTGGGCAGGGCGCTGGCCTGCGAGCGGAGCGCGGCGCTGCGAGGGCCCGCAGGGCGCGGCGCGCCGGCCGGTTCCGGGACGACCCCGAAATGCCTGAGATAGGGGGCAAATTTTTCCCGCTCTGCTGTGGCGTCCAGACCATGGTCCTCGAAAAGATAGCGATGCACCCAATAGCCCCCGTTGGGCTCGGCGGCGGCGAATTTGGCAACTGCGGCGCCGAGGCCTTCCGGCCGGGGGATGCCAAAATGGCGGTAAACGCCTTCCACCGCGCCCGCCGGATCGGCAACCAGATCGAGATAGTGGACGTGGCAGATCGTGCCTCTCCAGAACGGATCCTCGCTCGCGGCGATCATTCGCTGCGCGCCCTCGAGCCAGCGTGTGCTTTCGCCACGGCCGATCTCCACCCGATCGAGCCGACGTGTGAAGGGGCGGCGCAGCACCTCCGTGAGCTTGGCGACGGAGAGCAGCACCCGCAGCGGATCGCGATGGACGAAGACGAGATGTGCGTCGGGATAGACCGTGCGCAGAGCATCGAGCGCGAAGAGATGGTCGGGGCATTTCAGCACCCAGCGCCGATCCCGTCCCGCTGCGCCGTCCTGGTGCTGCAGGTGCTGGAGGAATCGTTTGTGCAGCCGATAGGCCGGCAAATGACCCTCGCCTTCGGTCTCGAGCCAGTCCCGGTAGCTCGGAATGCGGTAGGTCGTATCGAAGCGCAGGCTGCGGAAGGCGTGAGCGGTGATCTCCGAGCATTCCTGCGGCGATGTGGGGGAGATGCGATGCAGGCCGCGGAATTGGGGCGCCAGCCGCTCGAACATTCGCAATTGCCGAGCGACACGGGCGATCCGCTCGTTCCTTCCGCTCGGCTCATGCGCAATCGCGTAGGGATAGATCGTCTCCCAGACAGATGGCGCACGATTGGTTGGATCGCACAGCATGAGTTCATGAAGGAAGGTGGTGCCGCTGCGCGGAAGCCCGGTGATGAAGATCGGCCGGGCGATCGGCACCTGAGCAATCTCCGGGGTGTGCCGCTCCGCCGCGGCCAGATCGAGAAGGTTCGAGAGGAAGCGGAGCACATCCCATTCGAGCGCGAACCGCCCGATCAGACCGAGCGAGGCCTCCGCCTGGCAAGCCCTGAGCAGCCGCTCGAGCGGCTCGGCGATCGGGATCTCGCCGAAATCCTTGCTTCCGGCCCGGTTACATGCCCGCTCGATCAGCCGCGCAGCCTCGAGCGGACGGCGAAGGAAGCCCGACCACCCGGCGATCTTGTCGCCCGTCCAGATGGCTGCCCCAATCGCCGTCATGGCGCGGGCCAACTATCGGCTTGCCCACGGGCTTGCCTCTGATACCGCCGGCCGCCCCGCCCGCCAAAGGCGGGCGACGACCTCTCGATGCTCATACGCCCGCCCCTTCAAATCCACGCGGAACCGTAACGATCTGCGTAACGGAATAGCTAGCCTACCGCAAGCGGCGGGCCAAGGGACCGGACAGGCGGATCGAGGCGTTAAGTTCAGGCTGCTTCTGAGGAAACCAGACGAAGTGCTTGACGCCGAAGAAGATGCTGGTAGGGTCCCGGAGCCGCCTCGAGGAGCGCAGGCGGGCCGTCCTGGACGATATGCCCTGCCTCGAGCACGACGATCCGGTTGAAATCGCGCAGCGTCGAGAGCCGATGGGCGACCGCCACGACGGTCCGGCCATTCATCAACCGGTCGAGTGCTTCCTGCACCGCCTGCTCGGACTCGCTGTCGAGGGAGGAGGTTGCCTCGTCCAGCAGCAGAATCGGCGCGTCGCGCAGGAAGGCCCGTGCGATCGCCAGCCGCTGGCGCTGCCCGCCCGAAAGCCGCACCCCACGCTCACCGACGATGGTCTGGAGCCCTTCGGGCAAGGCATCAAGGAACTCACCGCATCCCGCCGCCTCGGCCGCGGCCCGAACCTCGTCGTCGCTCGCGTCCGGCCGGCTGTAACGGATATTCTCGAGCACCGAGCGGTGAAAGAGCATCACCTCTTGCGGCACCACCGCGACGCGCGACGCGAGTTCCTCGCGCCCGAGATCCGCGACCGCATGGCCGTCGATCAGCACCGCGCCGCCACGGACGTCCCACAGCCGTTGCATCAGGGCGAGGATGGTGGATTTGCCGGCGCCGGAACGGCCGACCAGGCCGACCCGCTCGCCGGGGGCGATCTCCAGGTTGAAACTCTCGAGCACGGCGCCGTGGCCGTGCGGATAGGCAAAATCAACATTACGGAACGAGATTCGTCCTCCGATTCTTTCCCCGCTGACCGGCGTGGGGAGTGCCGTGGGCGGATATCCTTCCGCCCGCTCCGCCATCTCGTGCGGCTGCAGCAGCCCGTCCACCGCCTCGCTGAGCCGCGCCATGTACTGGACGAGATCGACCGCCGCGACAGCAAGGTCGCGCGTGCCGTGCAGGATGGTGAAGCCAAGGGTCACCACCAGCACCACGTCGCCCGGGGTCATCAGGTGCTCCTGCCAGAGGAACACCCCCCAGATGAGCATGCCGGCGGTCAGCAGCGCCGTCGTTATGGCGTGCAGCAGGCGGAGATTCTCGAGGAAGGCGAGGCTGCGCCGGCGCGCCTCGACCTCGCCCCCGATCTTCGCAGAGAAGCGCTCGTACTCGCGGCGCTGGGCGCCGAAGGCGCGCACGAGCAGCATGTTGTTGACGACATCCACCATCTCGCCGTTCACCGACGAGGCCTCGCTCGCATAGGCCTGATGGACGTCATGCCCCTTGGCGGCAAGGCGCATCAGCCCGGCCGCCAGCGCGACCGAGATCACCGCGAGCGCCAGGGACATCGGCGGGTTGATGAGAGCGAGGGTCAGGATCGCACCGCAAACGGCGAAGCAGGGCGGCAGCGCGCGCCAGACCAGTGTCGTCTCGACGATGTAGAAGGCTTCCGCCGCGGCGCTGATCCGGCCGGCGAGCGCCCCCGGCAGCCTGGTGATGAAATAAGAGGGCGCATGGCCGACAAGGTGACGGAAGAGATCCCGCCGGACATCGCCGGTGACGGCGACGAAGACGCGGCTCGCGCGGAAGCCGGCGACGCGCCAGAGCAGATTGTCGGCGGCAATCAGGGCGGCGAGCATGCCGATCGCCGACCAGACCGCTCCGGTTTTCCCCGCCGCCAGCACATCGACCAGGTTGCGCACCGCGTATTGCGAGCCGACCGCGCACGCGACCGCGGCCATCACGCCACCGAGCACAATCGCGTGACCGACGGGGTAGCGCCGCACGTAGCTCAGCATGAAGCGGAAAGGATGGGTTCGTCGGTCGTGCATGCGGCGTCTCCGGGCAGGGTGCGCGCGGCATCCCAGGATTGTTTCGTCACCGGCGAACCGGTCAGGAGAGGGAATCCTGCGTCCGGCGAGCGCGGAGGATGCAGAGCACACAGCAACTGTTTGTCAAATCTACGGCAATCCCGGTCGTCCTCTTGCCGCGATCGGGGTTCTGAATGGTAATTCCGGCGGCCGAGCGGCCCGCCATAACCCCAAGGAGGGCGGACGTCGCATGCGGATCGCGCAAATTGCTCCACTGACTGAAGCCGTGCCGCCAAAGCTTTATGGCGGAACGGAACGAGTGGTTTCCTATCTCACCGAGGAGCTCGTGGCGATGGGCCACGACGTGACCCTTTTCGCCAGCGGCGATTCCTGCACCTCCGCCAGGCTCAGGGCGATGTGGCCGCAAGCGCTCCGTTTCGACCCGGCCGTAATGGACTTGATCAGTCCAACCCTGATGATGATGGAAGATGTGCGCCGCGTGTCAGAAACTTTTGATATGCTTCATTTTCATGTTGACCATTGGCCCTTCTCGCTCTTCACGCGGCAAAGGACGCCCTTCGTTACGACATTGCACGGACGGCTCGATCTTGCCGAGCTGCCGCCGATCTACGCCCGCTTTCCAGGCGTCCCGGTGGTCTCGATCTCGGAGGCGCAACGGGCACCGCTGCCGCAGGCGAATTTCGTCGCGACGATCCAGCACGGCCTGCCCTCGAATTTGCTGCGGCCGCTGTCACGCAGGCCCGATTATCTCGCCTTTCTCGGCCGCATCTGCCCGGAGAAGGGACCGGAGCGCGCGATCGAGATCGCGCGGCGAAGCGGCCTTCCGCTGCGCATCGCCGCCAAGGTCGATCGCGTCGATCAGCGCTATTTCGAGGAGTGCGTCCGGCCGTTGCTTGGCGAGCCCGGCGTCGAATTCTTCGGTGAGATCGCCGAGCATGAGAAAGCGGAATTCCTGAGCGGCGCGCTGGCGCTTCTCAGCCCGATCGACTGGCCGGAACCGTTCGGTCTCGTCATGATCGAGGCGATGGCCTGCGGCACGCCGGTGATCACGTTCGACCGTGGATCGGTCCGCGAAATCCTGGAGGATGGTCTCACGGGCTTTATCGTCGATGACGTCGAAACGGCGATCTCCGCGGCCGGGCGCATTGGCGCACTCGACCGGACGCGGATCCGCAGCGAGTTCGAGCGGCGCTTCACCGCGCGGCGCATGGCCGAGGGGTACGTCGCGCTTTACGAGCAGCTCATCATGCCGGAAGAGCAGTCGCGGCGCGCTGCCGGCGTTCGGCTCGCCGTTTAGAGCGTGACAACCGAAGGCGAACTTGCCGCAGGTCTGAATCACGCGAGAAAACAAATGGCTGGGGCGGGATACATGAGCGAGAGCGAACGCATTCCGCTCTGATGGCAATCCTGCCGATCGACCCGGCGGGGCGCGCGACACCCGGCGTGATCTGTGGCACGATCCTTCGGCCACCGCAGGGAGGCCGGGCGAGCCGGCATGCACCAGCTTCTGCTTCTGCGCCACGCCAAGTCGTCATGGGACGATTCGAGCCTTGCCGACCGCGCACGACCGCTCAACAAGCGTGGGGAACGCGCGGCGGCGGCGATCGGCCAGGCAATGTCCGAGCTTGGGTTGGCCCCCGGCCTCATTCTCGCCTCGCCGGCGCGGCGGAGCATGCAGACGCTGGCGGCGTTGGCCCCCTTCCCTCGCCAGACACGGATCGAGACGCCGGAGTCGCTCTATCTCGCCGATGCTTCCCGCCTCCTGGCGACGCTGCGCGCGCTCGCGGAGAGGGAAGCCGGCGTGCTCCTTATCGGGCACAATCCGGGCCTGCACGAATTCGCCGTGATGCTGATCGGGAAAACCCGATCGACGGCGGATGCGGAGAGGCTGGCTCTGCATTTTCCGACCGCGGCGCTCGCTGAATTCACGACCGCCGGCCGATGGCAGGATCTTGGACCGGGCGGGGGCCGCCTGGTGCGATTCCTGCTGCCGCGCGATCTGCCGGAGATGGCCGCCTGAACGGTTTCTGTCTTGAGCTCGCGGTTCCGCCCGAGATTGCGGGACGGCTCCGCCGCCATCCCCTGCTCCATCCTGGCCACGCGGCCTGGGCGAAGCGGCGGTTGGTGCATATTGCCTGGCATGATGGCGAGGATGGTCCGCTGATGGCCGCCGGGCTGGCGCTCGGGGAAGAGCGGCAGGGACGGACGCGCCAATGGTGGCTTGAGAAGCTCGGGACCTGTGCGAAGCAGGACATCAACTTCCCGCGACCGCCGGGCGCGCCGCCTCCGGTGCTGGCCCGAGCTGATCGGCTCGAAGCGCTCGGCCCCGAGGTACTCGGCCACACGCTTCCCGCTCCGCTCCGGACCGTTGCCCGCTTCGAGGCCAGCCGTCGAACCGCCTCGATCGGCGGCGGGCGGAAGAAGGACGCGCCGGGCAGGATCGCACTCGAGCTGCTCGAAGGAAGGCTGGAAACCTCGCGCGTGGGGCAGCCTCTCGCCCGGCTCAGGCTCGTCGGCCAGCCCGTTGCCGTCTTCGCGCTCGCCGATCGGCTGCTTGCCGACTTGCCTTGCACGGTGCCGGCGGCGAGCCTTGCCGAGGAAGCGCTCGGTGCATCCCTAGAGGCACCCTCCGAGGGATTTCCAAGGAAATTCCCGGGGGGATTCCCAAGTGAGGATGCGCCACGAATCGGCTCTTCCCTGCTGCCGGAGGGGCTTTCGGCCGGAGATGCGCTGGCCTGGCTCGTGGCCTCGCTGGCGCGGGCCCTGCTTGCTCTCGCCCCGCGCGCAGCCGCCGGCGATGGGAGCGAGCCGGTGCATCAGATGCGAGTGGCCCTGCGCCGCCTGCGCACCGCCATCACCGTGCTGAAGAGGGTCCTGCCGCCTCTGCTCCCTCCTCACGACGCCGCTCATGATGCCGGATCCGCCTCCTCCGCGCTTGCCGGGGCGGAGGCGGGATTGCGTACGCTCGCCCGTGCGCTGGGGCCGGCCCGGGAATGGGATGTGTTCCTCGAAGGAGCGGGCATGGCAGTGGCGGGTGCTTTCCCGGAGAACGCGGCCCTTGCGCGCCTGCTCAAAGCGGCCTGGCGGCAGCGCGAGGCCGCATACGAGGCGCTGCGGGCGGAGCTTGGCTCCGCCGGCTTTCGTCGCCTGATGCTTCAGCTCTCCTCCCTCGCCGTGCTTCGCCCTTGGCAAGGGATGAAGGAAGCGCCCGAGGGAATGCAGGAGGGGGACGGACCGCAATCCCCTCTCACGGCGACGGCGGTGGCAGGGCTGCTGCAGCGGCGCCAACGGAAACTCCTCTCCGCCGCCGCCGACATCGCCAATGCCGACGGGGAGCATCTGCATGCGATCCGGCTCCGCGCGAAACGGCTGCGCTACGCGGGCGAGCTCTTCTCTTCCCTCTTCCCGCGCAAGGAAACCCAGCGCTTCCTTCGTCGCCTTGCGCGGCTGCAGGATCGACTTGGCGCCGTCAACGATGCGCGGGCCGTGGACCGTCTGCTGGGCGAGCTCGGCTCGACCGGAAAGGGGCACGCGGCGGGGATCGTGCGCGGCTTCGTCGCCGCGAATGCGCTCCGGGAGCAGCTGCGGGTCGCACCGGCCTGGCGCAAGTTCCGCCGGCAAGCCCCTTTCTGGCACTGAGAAGACGCCGGAGTCGCGCCCCCTTTCGGCCCGGCGAACCTGCCCCCGTGTCTCCCAATCGCGACAGCGCAATGCTGCGGGCGCGAAGGTTGCGCCCGACCCAATTTCGTCCTTAGTTATGCTTATTGCATCGCGAAGCGCCGGGCGGAGAGAGGTCTCTTCGTCCCGCGAGGCATTGGGGATGCGGCCGTGGGCGACCGGTTCTGCCGCCTGAACGGAAAAGGGGAACTGCATGAGCGGAACGACCAATGGCTCCGTGACGGTCAGCCTTGACGGCACGAACCAGTCCTTGAAGCTGCCGCTGCTGGCAGGGACGATTGGCCCGTCAGTCGCGGATATCCGCAAGCTCTATGGCAATCTCGGGATCTTCACCTTCGACCCCGGCTATGGAGAGACCGCGAGCTGCGAAAGCAAGATCACTTATATTGATGGCGACCAGGGTATTCTGCTCTATCGCGGCTACCCGATCGAGGAGCTCGCCGAGCATGCCAGCTTCATCGAGGTCGCTTATTTGCTGGTGAACGGCGAGCTTCCGAACGCGGCGCAGCTCGCCGAGTTCGATGCCGGCGTGCGCAACCACACGATGCTGCACGAGCAGCTCCGCCGCTTCTTCGAGGGCTTCCGCCGCGACGCCCACCCAATGGCGGTGCTGTGCGGCGTCGTCGGCGCGCTCTCGGCCTTCTACCATGACAGTCTCGATATCACGAACCCCCAGCATCGGCGGATCAGCGCCTTCCGCCTGATCGCCAAGGTGCCCACGATCGCCGCCTGGGCATATAAATATGCGATCGGCCAGCCCTTCATCTATCCGCGCAACGATCTCGGTTATGCCGAGAACTTCCTCTATATGATGCACGCTGTTCCAGCCGAGCCGCACAAGGTGAATCCAGTGCTGGCGCAGGCCATGGACCGCATCCTGACCCTGCATGCTGACCATGAGCAGAATGCCTCGACGAGCACGGTCCGGCTGGCCGGCTCGACCGGCGCCAATCCCTTCGCCTGTATCGCCGCGGGCATCGCGAGCCTGTGGGGCCCGGCGCATGGCGGGGCGAACGAGGCGGTGCTCAAGATGCTGAGCGAGATCGGCCATGTGAGCGCGATCCCCGAGTTCATCGCCAAGGTGAAGGACCGCAACAGCCATGTGCGGCTGATGGGCTTCGGGCACCGCGTCTACAAAAATTACGATCCGCGGGCGAAAATCATGCAGCGGACCTGCCACGAGGTTCTGGACGAGCTTGGCATCAAGGACGACCCTCTGCTCGACCTCGCCGTGGAGCTCGAAAAGATCGCCTTGGAGGATGATTATTTCGTCAGCCGCAAGCTCTATCCGAATGTCGATTTCTATTCCGGCATCATCCTCAAGGCGATGGGCTTCCCAACCAGCATGTTCACGGTGCTGTTCGCGGTGGCGCGGACGGTCGGCTGGATCAGCCAGTGGCAGGAGATGATCGAGGATCCCTCCCAGCGGATCGGCCGCCCACGCCAGCTCTATACCGGCCCCACGCAACGCTCCTACGTGCCGATGGAGAAGCGCGCCTGACGGCGCCGGCCCTTCCGGAAAAGCACGAACGCATTGAGAGGCGGGGGACGGTCTCCCCTGCCCTTTCTTTGGGGCGTGATGATTTCGGGTCATCACGCTCTCCCTCTGTTTTTCGGTCAATGTCATGACTTCCCTTGGCTTTGGCGGATCGTAAAGCGATCCACCAGAAGCCATATTGATCTCGCCGGTCAGGTCGCGCCGGCGGCTTCCAGCTCCGCCGCCGCGGCGAGCCAATCGCTTTCCGCGCTCTCCATTTCCGCCGCAATCGCGGCAAGCCGCCGGTTGAGTTTTGTGATCTCCTCGCTGCCGGCCCGCGCGTAGAAGCCTGTATCACCGAGGCGCGCCTCGATCCCGCTCCGTTCCGCAGTAAGCCGTTCCAGGGCCTGCTCCGCCATCTGCGCCTTATGGCGCAGCGGCTTCAGCACCTCCCGGAGCTCCGCCCGCGCGCGGCGTTCGGCACGCGGAGGCGGAGCGTCATCGGCCCCTTTGCCCAAGATTCCGGCGGGGGTGGCAGATTTCTGCGTCATCAACCGACGATAGGCATCAAGATCATCTTCGAAGGGGGTAACGCGCCCGCCCGCGATCAGCACCAGACGGTCGGCGAGCAGATCGATCAGATGCGTGTCATGGGTGATCAGCACCACCGCGCCGGGAAAGCCCGTGAGGGCACGAACCAAAGCCTCGCGGGCATCGATGTCGAGATGGTTGGTGGGCTCGTCAAGAACGAGCAGTTGCGGCGCCTCGCGCGTCGCAAGCGCGAGCAGCAGCCGCGCGCGCTCACCGCCGGAAAGATCGGCCACCTTCGTCTCGATCCGATCCGCATCGAGCCCGAAGCGGGCGCCCTGCGCGCGGAGTTCGGTCGGGGTGGCCTTTGGCAGGGCCCGGCCAAGATGGCCGAGCGCGCTCGCTCCGGGATCGAGCTCCTCCTCCTGATGCTGGGCGAAATAGCCGACCCGGAGTCCGCGCGCGCGGACGAGACTGCCTGAGAGCGGCGCGAGCCTGTCGGCAAGCGCCTTGGCGAAGGTGGATTTGCCGTTGCCGTTGGCCCCCAGCAGGGCGATCCGGTCCTCCATGTCGATGCGGAGCGAGATGCCGGATATCACGGCGCGGCCGTCATAGCCGAGCGAGACCCTGTCCATGGTCAGGAGCGGCGGGGGGATTGTTTTCGGTTCCGGAAACGCGAAGCGGGTCGGCGCCGGCTCGACGATCGACTCGATCGCCGGGAGGCGCGCCAGGGCCTTGAGCCGGGACTGCGCCTGGCGCGCCTTGGTTGCCTTGGCGCGAAACCGATCGACGAAAGCCTGCATGTGGTCGCGCCGGGCGGCGATCCGCGCGGCCTCGCTTCTCTGCTGCTCGATGCGGGCGGTGCGGATGCGGATGAACTCGGCGAAGCCGCCCGGCGTGAGCGTGATCTTGCCGCGATCGAGATGGGCGATGGAGTCCACCGTGCGGTCGAGCAGGTCGTGATCGTGGGAGACCATCAGCACCGCACCGGGGAAGCGGGCGAGCCAGGATTCGAGCCAGATCGTCGCCTCGAGATCGAGATGGTTGGTCGGCTCGTCGAGCAGCAGGAGATCGGGCGCGGAGAAGAGAGCGGCCGCCAGGGCGACCCGCATGCGCCAGCCGCCGGAGAAATCCTCCATCGCCCGATTCTGTGCCGCCTCGTTGAAGCCGAGGCCGGCAAGGATAGAGGCGGCACGCGCGGGGGCGTCATGGGCTCCGATGGCGGCAAGGCGCTCGTGAATCTCCGGGATCTGTTCGGGGGACGTGGTCTCGACCCGTTCCAGCAAGGCGCTGCGCTCGGTATCGGCGGCGAGCACGACCGCGATCGGCGTCGCATCTCCGGAAGGGGCGTGCTGAGCGACGGTGCCGATCCGAGCACCGGAGGCAAGGCGGATCATCCCGCTGTCCGGTCGCAGCTCGCCCGCGATCACCTTGAGCAGCGTGGACTTGCCCACGCCGTTGCGGCCGATCAGCCCGATCTTGCGTCCGGGATCAACCGCGAGGCGGGCGCGATCGAGCAAGAGGCGGCCGGCAAGGATGAAGGAAACGTCTTCGGCGGCGAGCAGAGTCATAGGGAAGGCCCTGCGAGAGTTGCGGTGGTCTAAATCAATCCGGCATTGGGCGGAATCACCGTGCTCCCGGCCGGACTCGGTCCATTCCCAAGCGGTTTCTCATCGGCTGGAGATAAAGCCATCCGCAAGATGTTGATAGCCAGCTTCAAAATACGATCCCAAAGAATTCAAAAGATTCGACAGTTATTCTCAATTATCAAAATAATTTGACACGGACGCAAAAGAATTTCGTCGAACAGTGATGTCGGCAATGCGGTCGCTTTTCCGATTCCAAAGCTTCAAGTTGAGTGGAACATCATTTATTCGTTGTTATCAGATAATTTTTTCTTGCCGGCCTTGGCTGTTACGCTATGAATGAACCAATAAATTGATAATTGTGCCATGGCGAACGCAAAGGAGGCCAGCTATGAAACATGTCCGCTCGCTCGACGCGCTGGTGCGGCACCGGCTGCGCAGCTGGCCTCAACGCCCGCCCGGGCTGATCCGAAGAGCGCCCGAGCGCGAACGGTGGTTGCGTGCCAGGCCGGGAATAGAATCAGAAACCTGTCACCCGTTCCTAAAGCTTCCCGGCAGCAACCGGCTGCGCACCCTGCCGGACGGGCTCTGGCTCCATTTCGCCGGCACGCCTGTGGAACCTTTTGTGGATATCTTTGCGATCGAAGCCTGCGGGTCGCTCCAGAACCTGCTCGATAAGCGGTCCCGCTTCGCGCCCAGCACCAATTCCCTGCTCGCTGTCTGCCCGTTGCCCTGGCTGCTTGCGCCGGCCCTGCCGGATGATCCGACCCCGCGCTGGCGACTCACCGGTGTCGTGCTCTCATCGCCCGTCGTTCCGCTCGTGCTCCCGGTCCGGGACGTGCGGGTGATGTACGGGCTCAAGCAGCGGCACTATAACGGCTTCGCAAAGACCCAGATTCCCCACCCGCATGAGTATTTCGTGCCGATGGAGGCGCTGGTGGCAGAGGACGCCGTCCAGAATCCGGCGATGCAGGCGCTCTTCTCCCGTGCTTCGGCCAATGCCAATTTCCTCAATGCGATATGAATGCCTCTCCTGCGAACAGCGCCAAAGCGATGTCCGGGCGATCGGTGATCAATCCTCCCACGTCCCAGCCGGCCAGGCGGGACATTGCTTTGGGTTCGTTGACGGTCCATGGAAGTACATCGATGCCGAGGTGCGATGCCGCCTCCACGTCGGCTGCGCCGATCGTCTCGAATGCTGGCGCCCAGGCGCCGCCCCCCTCCTCCGCGATCAGCCGGGGAAGGGCGTGTCCTGCTGGCGCGACACCCCACCAGACAGCGGCCGCTGCTTCCGTCTTCGGCTCGGTGAGCCACGCACGCGCGATCTCCGGGCGCATGCGGGCGAGATGGCGCGGGCCGCTCCAATCGAAGGATTCGATCCGGATGCGTCCGAGCGCGCCTGCCGCTTCGGCCACCGCCACGACAAGCTCGGCCATCCTGGGCCCCGGAATCGTGAGCCCAGGCTGGGTCGGATCGGTCTTCAGCTCGATCGTGAAATGCGCCTCCGGCGCCGCCGCCAGAGCCGCCGTCAGAGTGGGGACGCGCGCGCCGTCGCTTGGCTTCTGTGACGGATGGCGCGCGGCATAAGCGGAACCAGGGCGGATCCGGCCAACATCATAGGCAGAAAGTGCCGCGAGCGTCAGCGCGCGGAGCGGCGGGCCGGGCCGGGTGAGCCAAGCACCGCCCGGTCCCCGCGTGATATCCGGATTGAGCACGAAATCATGATAAAGGACCGGAATATCGTCGGCGGTGACGGCGATATCGATCTCGAAACGCCGCCCCCCCCGCCTGAGCGCCGCTTCAAACCCTTCCAGCGTGTTCTCGGGGAAGAGTCCGCGTGCGCCACGGTGGCCGACGATTTCGAAGCCGGTGCGCGCCGGCATCTCGATCTCAGGGGCAGTCGCAGCCCGGGGTCGGTCCCTTGTCGCCGCGCACGACGTGATGGTCGATCCATTCCGCCACCAGGAGCCGCGCCTCCGAGATGGAAGCCTCCGGGTGGTGGATGCGGTAGAGCGTCGTGCAAGCCTGGAAGGATTCGAGGTCGCCGCACCCGCCGCGGCGCAGATCCCGATAGGCCGTCACCACGGCCCGCTCGCAGCGGCGAGCGATATGGCTGAATTCACGACCCATTCGGCCCGACTCCTTGTTGCGAATCACTCGCAAGACCCGGCGGGAGTGTATCCGTCTCGCTCCCAGTCGGCAAGCCGAGCAGCCTGACGAGCATCGTCAATTTCAGCTCCGGATGACCGGCCAGGGTGAAGCTCACCTGCTCGTAGCGCAGAAAGCCGAGACGCGGGTGGCGGAACATTCTTGCCCCGCCCTCACGGGCCAGCACGCCATGCTCGTCCCAGAAACGGGCAAAGGTGTGGCTTTGCTGGCGCAGCCCGGCGACGAGGCGAAGGAGCGCCGGATCCTCGAGATGGGCGCTGGAGGCGGCGCGAAACTCCGCAGCCACCCGGCGGGCGCGCGCTTCCCAGTCCGGGATCAGCGCGCGGGCAGCCGGAGCGAGGAAGATGAAACGGAGAAGATTCCGCTCCCCACCCTGGTCAAGCCATCCGGCGAAGAGCCGCTCGGCCTCCGCGTTCCAGGCTCGCGCCTCCCAGCAGCGATCGAGGACATAGGCGGGCGCATGGATCGCCTGAAGGCAGGCCAGCAAGGACGAAGGCGGCTCATCGCTTCCGGCCTCGCCCTCGTCAGGATCGTGCTTGCCGGCGAGCGTGAAGAGATAGGCCCGTCCGGCACGGTCGAGCCGCAGCGCGGCGGCGAGCCGGGCGAGGGCAGCGGGCGAGACCGACACCTCCCGCCCCTGCTCGATCCAGGTGTACCAGGTGACGCTAAGGCCGCAGAGCTGCGCCAGCTCCTCGCGCCTCAAGCCCGGTGTCCGCCGTCTTCCGCCGACCGGGAGACCGAGCGTCTCCGGCGTGAGTTTTTCGCGTTGGGCGCGCAGGAAGGAGGCGAGCTCTTCCCGCCGCATGAATGCGCTCGGTTCCATAATGGCAGATATTATACCAGTATATCTGTCCTCCTTAAACCGGTGTCTCTTTGCCTGTATGGACTCTTCCCCATCATGCGACGACATGATGCGGAGGAGAGTTTCGCTGCCATGACAGAGACCAGGACCCACGAAGCGGTCGTCAATGCGCAATTCGGTGCCCGTGCCGCCTCCTATCTGAAGAGCGCGGTGCATGCCGCCGGCGCCGATCTCGATGCGCTGGCCGATCTCGTGCGCGGCCATGAAGGGGCCAAGGTGCTCGATCTTGGCTGCGGCGCCGGCCATGTAAGCTTCGCCGTGGCCCCGCATGTGCGCGAGGTCGTGGCCTGCGATCTTTCGCCCGAGATGCTTTCCGTGGTCGCCGAGGCGGCCAGCGAGCGCGGTTTTGCGAATATCGTGACCCGCGAAAGCATGGCCGAGAACCTTCCTTTTCCGGACGCAGGCTTCGATTTCGTGCTGAGCCGCTACAGCACGCATCATTGGCGCGATCTCGATGCCGGGCTTCGCGAGATCGCGCGGGTGCTGAAGCCGGGCGGAATCGTTGCGATCACGGACACTGTCTCGCCCGGCGCGCCGCGCCTCGATACGTTTCTCCAGGCGATCGAATTGCTGCGCGACCCTTCGCACGTCCGCAACCGTTCCCGGGCCGAGTGGCAGGATGCGCTCGCGCGCGCCGCACTTTCCGCGCGGAACACGCGCGCTTTCCGCATCCGGATCGAATTCGCCACCTGGATCGCACGGATGCGCACGCCCAGGATCCAGGCCGATGCGATCCGTGCCCTGGAGGCGGCGATGGAGGAAAGCGTCGTCTCCTACTTCGATATCGGGCCCGATGGCAGCTTCGATCTGGACACCGCGCTCTTCGAGGCGATGAGGCCCGCGCCTTGATCAACCCAAATCCGTAGCGAGCAGTGCTTCCATGATCCGCTCGCGCGTGAGCGGCATGGCGCGGATCCGCGCCCCGAGCGCATGGGCCACCGCGTTGCCGATCGCCGCCGCGGTCGGTCCGAGCGCAGCCTCGCCGACCCCGACCGCGAGATCATCCTCGCTGCCGAC
This sequence comes from Acetobacteraceae bacterium, assembly GCA_035509315.1. Taxonomy (GTDB): domain Bacteria; phylum Pseudomonadota; class Alphaproteobacteria; order Acetobacterales; family Acetobacteraceae; genus JAKAWQ01. The sequence goes on from DATJLS010000050.1 coordinate 16,140, forward strand.
GAAGGCGACCGTCACCTCCGGCACCTCGGGGAAGCGCAGGACGGGATAGTTCTCCCAGGCGGCACTGGCGATGCCTTCGTCCGAGACCCGCGCCGCCTCCTTGAGCGTCCAGCTCGCGGCCTGGATCACGCCGCCTTCGATCTGGTTCGCCGCGCCATCCGGATTGATGACGAGGCCGGCATCGACGCTGCACCATATCTGCCGGAGCCGCACCGTTTCCTCGACGAGAACCTCCGCGACCGCGGCGACATAGGCCGCCCGGTTCTTGTAACGGCTGAAAGCGATGCCGAGCCCCTCCCCGTTCCCGCCTTCCGGACGCCTGGCCCAGCCCGCCATCTCGGCCACGTGCTCCAGCACGCGCCGCGCACGCGGATCGGAGAGCAGCGAAAGCCGGTAGGCGAGCGGATCTTCGCCCGCGAGCAAAGAGAGTTCGTCGACGAAACTCTCGATCGCGAAGACATTCGCATGCGCGCCAAGCCCGCGCATCGAGGAGGTGCGGAGCGGCGGGCGCGCGATCAGGTGATGGATCACGCGCTGCGGTGGAAGATCGTAAAGCGCGCGGGCATTGCGCAGGCCGCCGAACCCGTTCGCTTCCGGAATGTCCGCGACCGGCGCCGGTGGCGGCGGCTCGGGCAGGGCTTCGGCGGGCAGCAGATTGACGGCGCCATGCAGCCCTGGCCGGCCGCCATGCGTGCCGCTGAAGACCTCGATCGACCACGCCACCGGCCGAAAGCGTGCATCGAGCACGGCGCGGAGATCAACCACCATCGCCGAGCCGAATGCTGCGGCCGAAAGCTCGTCCGCCCGCGTCCATTGCACGCGAACCCACGAGCCGGGACGGGCATGGGCGATCAGCGCCGCGTCCGCCGCCGCGTCATCGGCGCCGTTATGTCCGTAGCAGCCGGCGCCATGGCGATGGCGGACGGAGATCATGTCCGCGGCGAGATGCAGCGCGCGGGCGAGCGCGCCGCGCAGCATCCCCACACCCTGGGCATGGGTGATGACCTCGAGCCGTCCTTCCGCGAAGCGGGCAAGGCCGACCGAAGGCGCGATCGAGCCATGGGCGAGATAGGGCCGCGTATAGCGGGCGTGAAATTCCCGCGTGGCCGGCGCCGAAGTTTCGGCTCCGGGAAATGCGTCGGGAAATGTGAATGTCTCGTCCCGCGATTCGAGCCCGAGCAGATAGGCGGGCTCGGACTGGCCCTCATGCCAGGGCTCACCGCCCGTCCACCGCGCCCGGCGCGCGGCGGTCTCGTGCGCGCGTTCGGCCATCCGCTCGTCCGGGGCGAGAACCGCGAAGAAATCTCCGAGACGGACGAACGCCACCGCCTCGCCCGCGATGCAACGGATCGCCGCCTCGTCGGGCGGTTCGAGATGGGCGCCGCGGCGCGGCCTTCGCAGCACGCGCGCATGGATCATGCCGGGCAGCACGAGATCATGGATGAAGCCGGCGCCGAAAATTTTCTCGGGCAGATCGATGCGAGGCAGGCTTCGACCGATGACGCGGAAATCGGCGGGGCTCGTGAGCGGGGCATTGCCGCGCGCCTCCTGGCGGAGATCGACCATGGGCGTGAGCGTCCAGTAATCGAGTCCCGTTTCTTCGCCTTCGCGCAGGAATCGCCCATCCTCGATGCCGATGGCCTCAGGCGCGCAATTGAGACGGAGCGATGCGGCGGCGGTGAAGAGCGCGCGCACCTCGGCCGCGGCCACGCGGATCGCTCCGCCGGACATCTCGACCGAGAGGCTGCCGGCGGTGAAGCCTTCCTCGGGCGCGGCATCGGTATCGCCCGAGACTACGCGCATGCGCGCGGGCCGAACCGCGAGCTCCTCGGCGGCGATCTGCGCGAGCGCCGTAAGGATTCCCTGCCCGAGCTCGACCTTCCCCGTGGAAAGCCGAACCCTTCCGTCCGGTTCGAAGCCCAGCCATTGATCGAGCCGCGGATTGGCGGCGAGGTTCGTCGGCAATGTCACGCCGCGTCGCCCCGCATCACGCGCGCCGCGCGGGCGATGGCGCGGATCATGCGGTTGTGGGCGCCGCAGCGGCAGAGATTCCTCTCGAGCGCCGCGGCGATCTCCGCCCGGCTCGGGTCCGGATTGCGCGCGAGCAGGGCCTTCGCCGCGATCAGGATGCCGCCAAGGCAATAGCCGCATTGGGCCGCCTGCTCGGCGAGGAAGGCAGCCTGCAAGGGATCCGGCGCGTCCTTCGTGCCAAGTCCTTCCGGCGTCGTCACGGCCCGCCCGGCCGCCCGCTCGAGCGGGAGAATACAACTCGTCACCGGCACGCCGTCGAGCAGGACCATGCAGGCGCCGCAGGATTCCGCCCCGCAGCCGAAGCGGACACCGCGGAGGCCGAGCTCGCCGCGCAGCACGGAGAGCAGGCTCGCCCCGCCCTCGGCACGCACGCTCACCCGGCTTCCGTTGACGGTGAGCGAGATCGCGCCATCCGGCATGGGCATCAGGCGGGCCGTCAGATGCCGGCCACGGCCTCGGCGAGGGCCTTGCCGACGTCGGCGGTGCCGGCCTGCCCGCCCATATCGCGCGTGCGCGGCCCGCCCTCGCCCAAAAGCTTCTCGATCGCCACGACGATCGCGGCGGCGGCTTCATGCTCGCCGAGATGGTCGAGCATCATCGCGCCCGACCAGATCTGGCCGATCGGGTTGCAGATCTTCTTCCCCGCGATATCCGGCGCCGAGCCGTGCACCGGCTCGAACATCGAAGGAAAAAGTCGCTCCGGATTGATGTTCGCCGAAGGGGCGATGCCGATCGAGCCGGCGACCGCGGGCCCGAGATCGCTCAGGATGTCCCCGAAGAGGTTGGAGCCGACCACGACATCGAACCAGTCGGGGTGCTGGACGAACTGCGCGGTCAGGATATCGATATGGTACTGATCGGTCCGTACCTCGGGGAATTCGGCGCCGATCGCACGCACGCGCTCATCCCAGTACGGCATGGTGAAGGTGATGCCGTTCGATTTGGTGGCCGAGGTGAGATGCTTCTTCGGCCGTGAGTGGGCGAGCGCGAAAGCGTAGCGCAGCACCCGGTCCACGCCGTGACGGGTGAAAATGCTCTCCTGGACGACGAATTCCCGTTCGGTGCCGGCGAACATCCGTCCGCCGGCGCTGCTGTATTCGCCTTCGGTGTTCTCGCGCACGACATAGAAATCGATCTCCGCCGGCGTGCGGTTGGCCAGCGGCGTCTTCACCCCCGGCAGCAGCCGGCAGGGACGGAGATTGACGTATTGGTCGAACTGGCGGCGGAGCGGGATCAGAAGGCCCCAAAGCGAGACATGGTCCGGCACGCCCGGCCAGCCGACCGCGCCGAGGAAGATCGCATCGCTCTCGGAAAGCCGCGCGATCCCGTCCTCCGGCATCATCGCTCCGCTGCGCTGGTAGCGATCGCAGGACCAGTCATATTCGGTGCCGGCCAACTCGAAACCGAAGCGCCTGGCCGCGGCCTCCAGAACGCGCATTCCCTCCGGCACCGTCTCCTTGCCGATCCCGTCGCCCGGGATCACCGCAATCCGGTAGCGCTTCGTCATCCCCACCCCTCTCTCGATGCGGCGGCAAGCTGCCGGCCGGCGTCCGGCCCGTCAACCAGCGGAGGCTTGTCCTTTGCCCCTGCCAGTAAACCCAAATTTGCTTTAGGAACCGGCCGACGCCGGGATCGGGAGGCAGCGATGGCGGGGATCGGCACAAGCGAATGGGACCGCGATGCGGCGCTGGCGACGGCGCGCATCCTGCTTGAGATCAAGGCGGTCAATTTCCGCCCCGAGGAACCTTATCTCTTCACTTCGGGCTGGTCCTCGCCGGTCTATATCGATTGCCGGCACATCATCTATTTCCCGCGCGCCCGGGCGCGCATCTGCGAACTCGCGGTGGGCAAGATCGGCCGGCATATCGGCCTTGAGACCATCGAGGTGGTGGCGGGCGGCGAGACGGCAGGCATTCCCTTCGCCGCCTGGATCGCCGACCGCATGATGGCGCCCATGGCCTATGTGCGGAAGCGGCCGAAGGGATTCGGACGCAATGCGCTGATCGAGGGTGACGTGCCCGAGGGCAAGGAGACCCTGCTCGTCGAGGACCTGACGACCGACGGCCAATCCAAGATCCAGTTCACCGAGGCGCTGCGCGCCGCCGGCGCGATCGTCAACCATGCCTTCGTCGTCTTCTTCTATGGCGTCTTTCCCGGCAGCCTCGAGACGCTCGCCGCCATGGGCATCACGCTCCATCATCTCTGCACTTGGTGGGATGTGCTCGAAGCCTGCAAGGATCGGCCTTACTTCGCCGACACGGCGCTCGCCGAGGTGCGCCGCTTCCTCGAAGACCCGATCGGCTGGTCGGCTGCGCATGGCGGTGTCGCCAGCGCCGAGGAGGCGGCGGTGCGCAAGGCCGCCAATGCCTGACGCAGAAGGGTCGGATCAGCTGGCGGGCGGCGCCTCGCCCTTGACCTGGGTGCGATGCATCACGCGCCGCGCCGCCGCGTCGAACGGGTCCCGCCGGTGCATGGTGCAGCGATTGTCCCAGAGCACCAGATCGCCGACGCGCCAATGGTGCCGCCAGGTAATGTCGGGCGAAGTCGCTTCCGCCCAGATCTCGTCGAGCAGCGCCTCGGAGTCCGCGAGCGCGAGACCCTCGAGATAGGCATTGCGCCGGCGGCCAAGATAGAGCATGGGCCGTCCGGTCTCGGGATGGCGGCAGATGAGCGGGTGAAGCTGGCCGGGCGCGGCGCGCGGATCGTCCGTGGGCGTCACGCCCGCACGGACATAGCCGCCGCTGTTGTAGGTGCCGTCATGCTTGACGCGAAGCCCGGCGAGCCTTTCCCGCAAGGAAGCGGGCAAGCGGCCATAGGCTGCGTACATGTCCGCGAACCAGGTATCGCCGCCGGTTTCCGGCACCTCGAGCGCATAGAGCATGCTCGCCTTGGGCGGCTTCTCCAGATACGACATATCGGTGTGCCAGACCGCCTCGCCCGCGCCGAGGCTGCCGATCGGCTTGCCGTCCGCCCCGAGCACATTGGAGACGACATAGATCTCCGGATGTCCGGGGACGAAACGTTGCCCATTCTCCTGCACCGGCGCGAAATCGAGATCGCCGAGGCGGCGGCTGAAGCGGATCAGGTCCGCATCGCTCAAATGCTGGCCGCGGAAGAGCAGCACGCCATGCGCGAGCCAAGCCGCGTGAAGCCTGGCAAAGGCGAGGTCATCGAGGGCGCGGAGATCGACCCCGCGCACCTCCGCGCCCAGCACCCCGCCCGTGGGAATGATCTCCGGTCCGGCGTCTGCCCTGGCGTTCGACATTGCCGCTTCCATGGGCTACCTCCATGCGCGCGAGAGGGGTACCCTTAGCAAGGACGGGGCGGAACGTCTAACGAAGCCGCGCGCCGGCACGGGCACGGACGGCAAGGCCGAAAGGGAGGCCGGGAATTTCTCGGTATAAAGCCCCATGTCCGATCCCCTGCCCTTCGAGCCTGATCGCTTCCGCACCTCCGTCGCCCATTACCGAGCCGGGCGCGCAGCCTACCCGCCGGCACTCATCCGGCGCGTGGCGACGGGGCTTGGTCTCGGCGAGACGCACCGTGTGCTCGATCTCGGCTGCGGACCGGGCCCGCTTGCGATCGGCTTCGCCTATTTCGCAGGCACGGTCATCGGCCTCGACCCCGAGCCGCGGATGCTGGAGGCAGCCAGGGCGGCAGCGCAGGGCCTGGTGCCGAATGCGAGCTTCCACCTGGGCAGCTCTTACGATCTCGGCACCGATCTTGCCCTTGGGCCCGGCCGCTTCCGCCTCGTCACCATGGGCCGCAGCTTTCACTGGATGGACCGCGCCGAGACGCTTCGCCGCCTCGACCCGATGATCGAGCCCGATGGCGCCGTCGCGCTCTTTCGTGACACGCACCTCGAACTGCCGGAGAATGCGTGGGTCAAGGAATGGCGGGTGCTGGCCGATCGCTATGCCGCGCAGGATCCGTTCCATGCGCGAAGGCGGGCAGGAGCCTGGCGTGATCATGAGGCCGTGCTGCTCGATTCGGTCTTTTGCCGGCTGGAGAGGATCTCGGTCGTGACACGCCATGAGGTGACGACGGAGAGCCTGGTCGAGCGCGCGCTTTCCATGTCCAGCCTTTCGCGCGCGCGGCTCGGCGAGCAAGTGGATGCGCTGGCAACGGATCTCCGGGCGCTCTTTGCGCGTTTGGCACCCGATGGGACGCTGAGCGAGGTGCTGGAATCCTCGGCGCTGATCGCCCGCCGCGCCTAAAGAGCGTCATGCGCCTCGGTGAAGGATTGGAAAGAAGAAGACTTCTTTTTCTGAAGAAAAAGACGCGAAAAGACTTTTCTCCGTTTTCCAAACCAGGCGCTGGGTGGGGACTGCGGATAACATGAGAGTCGAGATCGTCACGCTCCTGCCTGAGCAGCGGCGAGCTTGCGCAGGAGATCGGTAACCGTTTCGGAAACGATTTGTTCGAGCGGAACGACCAGCGCATGTTCGTCCGCGCCTGGCGGCTCCAGCGTCTCGAACTGGCTGCGCAACAGGGAAGCGGGCATATAGCGGTGCTTGCGCTGGCTGATTCGCTCGGCGATCAGCCGCTCGTCCCCCTCCAGATAGACGAGCGTCACGCCCTTGCGATCGCCCACCGTGATCCGGCGATAGGCGCGCTTGAGATCCGAGCAGGTGATGATGCCCGGTTCATGGGCGGCAAGGCGCGCATCGATCCAACGCGCGATCGCTTCCAACCAGGGCTTTCGATCCTCGTCGTTCAAAGGCTGGCCCGCGCGCATCTTCTCGACATTGGCCGGCGGATGCAGATCATCGCCTTCCTGAAAGGGCCATCCGAGCACGCGGTGCAATTCCTGCGCGACCGTTGTCTTGCCAGCGCCGGAAACGCCCATCAGCACCAGCACCGTCTTGCCGACGTGCTTCGCGGCTTCCATCTCCGCGGCGCTCAACGAATCTTGTCTGGCCCCTTCGTTCGGTGACATTGCCGTCAGACTCCTCGCTCGGCCTTGCACGCACGAATTCGGCTCAAGTATGTGCGCCGATGGCCGCGCCCTCCCGATCGGGGATCGGCTCGATCCGACCGAGCGCGAAAACGTAGGAAAGGATGCCGATCAGCAGGACCAGCCCCGCGACCAGGAAGGCCCCGTTGAAGGAGCCGGAGACGCCGACGATATAGCCCGTGGTCACCGGAGCGATGACGCCCATCAGGTTGTTCACGAAATTCATGATGCCGCCGATGGTGCCGGTGCCGCCCTTCGGTGAGACGAGCGAAGGGATCGACCACCCGACGGGCGCTGCGGCCGCAAGCCCGCCGAGCGCGATCGAGATCCAGAAAATCGCCCAGCCGACTTCGCTCGTGAAGACGGCGCCGAATACGGCGAGGCCGACCAGCATGCCGGCAACCAGCACGGTTTTGCGCACGCGCGTCTCGTCATGGCCGCGCTGGATCAGCGAATCGATCAGCCAGCCGCCGAAGACGAGATCGGTGATCGTGGCGACGATCCAGGGGATGGTCGTGAACGCGGCCGAGCGCAGCAGGCTCATATGCATCTCGTGGACGAGGTAGCCCGGCAGCCAGGTCAGGAACAGATAGAAGGAATAGCCGTAGGCTGCGAAGCCGATGGTGAGGCCCCAGACCTTCCGGCTGCTCAGCAAATATCCCAGCATCGCGGCCGAGCCGCTCGGCGGGACACCTTCGGGCACGGCACCGCCCGCCTGGATGTAGCGGTACTCCTCGGCCGAGAGGCGGCCGTCGCGGCTCGGGTCGCGATAGATGACGGTGAACGCCACGAAATAGAGGAAGCTCAGAATCGCGGTGACCCAGAAGGCCCCGCGCCAGCCGAAATGGATGACGGCAAGGGCGACCAGCGGTGCGCCGATGACGTTCGAGAATTTTGCCGCGGCATCGAAAATGGCGGTGGCGAGCGAGCGCTCCGCTCGCGGGAACCAGTAACCGGTGGCCTTCGAATTTCCGGGGAAGGCCGGCGCCTCGGCGATCCCGAGAAGCACCCGGGCAAGGATCACGCCGCCGAAGCCGGAGGCAAGCGCGGTGAGCGCGGTCGCCCCCGACCAGAGCACGGCGCCGATCCGTCCGATCGGCGTGACCCCGAAGCGGTCGAGGACGAGCCCGGTCGGAATCTGCACCAGGGCATAGGACCAGAAAAAAGCGCTGAAGAGCCAGCCCAGCTGCGCCGGAGTCAGCCCGAAGGCATGCTGCAATTGCGGCCCGGCGACCGAGAGATTGATACGGTCGAAATAATTGATCAGGATGCCGGAGCCGAGGAGGATGCCGATCCCCCAACGACGCCTTGGTATTCTTTGCTCCACCGAGGTCGCGCTCAACGCCGAACTCCTCCTCCTAGCCGTGATGGACCCGGTGACGCTCGCCGCGCCCCAAGATCCACCCTACCGCTCCTGGCGCGGGACGGGAAGGAAGCGGCGGCCACGAGGAAGGCCGTGCACGATCACACCGTCCTTCGTCGTCGGGGAAGGTAGCCAATCATGATGGCGCGGCATGCGCCGCGTGCCAGGATCGCCGGCTTCCCAACGCTCCCGCACGGAGGTGCCTGAGAGACTGTTTGAGAATGCGCAGTCCTTGGCATGACCTTCATAGCTTTTCTGCCGGTCGATGAGGTCGAGGACATTCACCATCGCCATGTCCGAGAGCTCGTGCAGAAATTGCGCCTCTTCGGCGCTCCACTTCTTGGCGGGAATCTTCGCGCGCCCGCCCAAGACGATGGTGCAGACTGTGGATCCGCCGGAACTGACCCGTATTTTGCCGGGTGCGGCTCGAAGACATGATGTCCTGTGCCGCTCCATGACATCACGCATATCCCGCGACAATGCGCCTCCGGCGCTGAAAGGATCGACCTGAAAGACGAGCGTGCTCGGGCTCTCTTCCCGCTCGAGCAGATATTGCAAGGGCGTTTTGGAAACGATGCCGCCATCCCGGTGATATTCTCCTTCGATCTTGACCGCCGGCAGCGCGGGATCGCTCTCGATGTTTGCCCGCGATTGTAAATGAATGAGATCGAAATGAAGCCGTTCCCGGCCCGGACTGCTCGGCGTCCCCGGAAACGCGAGCGTCGAGAACAGACCGGTCGTCGGGTTCGTCTCCACCGAATCGTTGATCATCGGCTGCGGCGTCTGCGACGTCCTACCTGTTCCCTTGCTCGCCCGTCCACGGTGCCCCGCGCTGCCCGGGGCGAAACCGATATGGCAAATGGCTCCGGCGCAGGTGCCTGAATTGTCGAAAAGGAAAGGATAGCACCGGTCAAGATGAGCCCTGGCGGAATCGTGTCACGATTCGCCAAGCGCTCGATCTTGGCCGTGAAGAATTTATAACGGTAAAAAAGTCTATGAAATGTGAGGCGAATTGCGATGCAGCCCTCAGGGCCTCTGTGCGCCGCTCGTATTGACGAAGATCGAATAAAGCGAGGTATGGCCGCAGATGAAGAGGCGGTTTCTCTTCAGGCCTCCGAAGGCGAGGTTGGCCACTTTTTCCGGAATGGGGATTCGCCCGATCAGGTCGCCGTCCGGCGTAATGCATTGAACGCCGTTTCCGGAACTCGTCCAGAGATTGCCGTCGATATCGACACGAAATCCGTCCGGGATTCCCGGGCTCACCTCGCGCACCACGCGGCCGCCGCCGAGCCGGCCATCGGCGCCGACATCGAAGCCGCGGATGTGATGCGGCTTGCTCGGATCGGGCCAGAACCCGGAATCCGCGATATAGAGCGTCCGTTCATCGGGCGAGAAGGCGAGCCCGTTCGGGCGGGAAAAATCGTCGGCGACCACACGGAGGCTGCTGTCCTTCGGATCGAAGCGATAGACGTTGCAGCTTCCGATCTCGCTTTCGGCCTTGCCGCCCTCGTACTCGGCGCTGATGCCGTAGACCGGATCGGTGAACCAGATCGTATCGTCGGAACGCACCACCACGTCGTTGGGCGCATTGAGACGCTTGCCCTGATATCGATCGGCGATGACGGTGATGCTCCCGTCCCACTCCGTGCGGGTGACGCGCCTCGTTTCATGCTCACATGTGATCAACCGGCCCTGCCGGTCGCGCGTGTTTCCGTTCGAATAATGCGAGGGCGCGCGAAAGATGGCCACCTGGCCCGTCTCCTCGTCCCAGCGCAGCATGCGGTTGTTCGGGATGTCGCTCACGATCAGCGCGCGAAGATCGGCGAAATAGACCGGCCCCTCGGCCCAGCGCATCCCGGTATGAAGCGTCTCCAGCCAGACGATCGGGATCGTGTAGCGGCGGAACCGCTCATCCAAGATTTCGAATGGCTCCATCGACCTTCCTCCCGGCGGCTGAAGTTCGCGCCTCGCCGCTCGCTTCCTCCGTATCGGCCGCGGTGGCGGCACGGCGACGGCGCGCGGCGGCATAGACCGAAAGCCCGACGGCGACGATCAGGATCCCGCCATTGAAGAAATACTGCACATAGAAGGGCGCGCCGAGCTGCTGGACGCCGGAAAACGAGAAAGCGAGGATCAATACGGCGAGCAGGGTTCCGACCACGTTCACCCGCCCGGGCCGGATGGAGGTGGCGCCGAGCAGGGCGGCGGCGAAGGCGGGCAGAAGATACTCCGGCCCGACCGATGGCGTGCCGGTTTGCAAAAGGCTGCCCAGCATGATCCCGGCGAGCCCGCTCAGGAATCCCGCGGCAGTGAAGGTGCCGATGATGTGCCGATCGATCCGGATGCCTGTGAGCTCGGCGGCGCGCGGGCTTGCTCCGATGACATAGAGGCTGCGGCCCACCGGAAGGCGCTCCGTCACCAGCCAGAGCACGATCGCCATGACCGCGACGAAGAGCGCGGGGACCGGAATATGGAAATAGATCCCGGTGAGGCCGGTGAAGCTCGTCGGCAGATTCGTGCCCGTGATCTGCTGGCCGCCGCTGTACCAGTTGGACACGCCATAGAGCAGGGTGCCGACACCCATCGTCGCGATGAAGGAATCGATCCTGAACCAGGCGACGAGGATTCCGTTGACGGCGCCGACCGCCAGCGCAACCGCCAGAATCAACGCGACCGCAGCCGGCCAGGGCAAACCATTGTTCACCTGCAGCCCGATGATGAGCACCTGCGCCATGCCGAGATGAAACCCGACCGAAAGGTCGAACTGGCGGGTTGCGAGAGGAATCATCTCGGCAAGCGCGAGCATCGCCGTCACCGACTGGCCAACCAGGACGGTATTGACGTTGAAGGCGCTGAAGAAGGTCGTCGGCCGCAGCACGCCGAACACCGCCATGACCAGAACGAAGACCACGGCAAGGCCGTAAGTCGCGACCAGCTCGCCCAATCGGCGCGCGCTCTCGCCTGCCGGCCTTGCGGCATGCGGTCCGGCACTGCTGTCCCGATGCGTCACCATTCCGCCCCGTTCACGCCTCACCCATGCTTTTCCCTCATGCCTTTCTCATGCTGCCGGGGCCTGCTGCAGGCCGAGGGAAGAGCAGGCGATCAGCCGGTCGACGCTGAGGTCCCCACGATGCAGCTCCGCGACGATTTGGCCGCGGCCGACGACCAGGGCGCGGTCGCAAAGAGCCGCCACCTCGTCGAAATCGGACGAGACGATGAGGACGCCCGCGCCTTTCGCGGCGATGTCGCGCAACAAGCCATGGATCGCGAACTTGGCCCCGACATCCACACCCGCGGTCGGCTCCTCCATGATGAAGAGCTGCGCCTTCGACCCGAGCCAGCGTCCGACGAAGACTTTCTGCTGATTGCCGCCGCTCAGCCAGTCGATCAGGGCGCCCGGATCGCGCGGCCGGACATCGAAGCGTTCGAGCCTCTTCGCCACGTCGCGCCGCTCGCGCGCCGGCGAGACGAATTGCCATCCGGCCTCGCCGGTGACGCATGGGCTCGGCAGGATGTTCTCGCGCACCGACATGCCGGGAAACGCGCTTTCGCGCCCGCGGTCGGCGGCCAGAAGCGCCACACCCCGGGCGACGCGCTCGGGAATGCCCTCATTCTCTGCGAGCTTCGCCCCGTCGAGCCAGATCTCGCCGGAATCCGGCCGGCAGGCACCGAACACGGCCCGTCCGATCATCTCCTGCCCGGCACCTTGCAGGCCGACCAGCGCAACGACCTCGCCGCGCGCCACCTCGAACGCGATCGGGCCGCGCCGCCCGATCCAGAGCGACTTCACGGCGAGCAGCGGACGCGATTGCCGGGCTGCGGCAGGCGGCGCTTCCGCCATCCCGACCTCGCGGCCCAGCATGTGCTGCACAAGCTCCGAGGGGGTGACATCGCCGATCGCGGCGCTGCGCACGAGCCGGCCATCGCGCAGAACGCTGACCCGGTCGGCCAATCCGAAAAGCTCGTTCAGCCGGTGCGTCACATAGATCACGCTCTTGCCGTTTGCCTTGAGCGTGCGCAGAACGGCGAAAAGATGCCGCGCGTCGGGCTCGGGCAGGGCGGCGGTCGGTTCATCGAGCACGACGAGCGCGTTCGGCCGGGCAAGTCCGCGAACGATGCCGAGAAGCGCGCGGCCGGCGGCGCCGAGCGTTCCGACCAAGGCCCGCGGGTCCGGTGCCGCGATATCCATCGCCGCATAGATCTCGCGTGTCCGCGACCAGACGCGGCTCCAGTCGATAAGACCGCCGCTGCGAGGAAATCCAGTCACCAGCGCCACGTTCTCACCCACGCTCAGCTCATCGACGAGGCCCAGATCCTGATGGACGAACGAAATCGGCGGCTCGTGCAGATGGGGCTGCACGAGCGCGCCGTTGAGCCGGATTTCTCCGGAATCGGCCGGATGGATCCCGGCAAGGATCTTGATCAGCGTCGATTTTCCGGCCCCGTTCTCCCCGATCAGCGCGTGGACCTCGCCATGCGCAACCGAGAGATCGACATGATCGAGCGCGAGCGTGCCGAAAAAGCGCTTGGCGAGCCCGCGCACTTCCAGGACAGGCTGCGGATCATTCCCCACCGGATTGCGCTCGGCCCGCCCTTCCGCTCGCGCGGGATGCCTTCGCTCGCGCTCCGCCATCCCGCTCTCGGCCCTTGTTTTCTCGCGTGAGAGAGACCCGCGGTTTTCCCACATCCGGTCGTCACGACCTAGCATGTCAACATGGGTTGTTCGTGCCTTTCCAGATGTTCTGATAGTGGCATGCGAAATTGTTGCTCGGCACGAACTCGTTGTTCTTGCCGCCCTCTTGGTCGATGTTCGCCTTGGTGCGGATGAAGGTCGGCTGCACCCATTTCGCGGGGGGCTGGCCGGCCATGGCGTGAACGATCGCGTCCACGGCCTCATAGCCGAAGAGCGTGCTCGGTTCCGGCACGGACGCGACCTCATACTCGCCCTTGCGGATGAGCTCATAGGTCGCGGGCGGCGCATCGGCACCGACGAGCTGCACCTTGTCCGTCGGCACGCCGGCGGCGCGCAGCGTGGCGGCCACATAGGGATAATAGTCGTCGCAGCAGGTGGTCATCCACCAGCTGTCGCCGAAGCGCGCGAGGAGCCCAGATGTCGCCGGGCCGACACGCTGCGCGAGATCCGAGATCGGCACATTCACCATGTCAAGGAACTTGCAGCCCGCGCAATTCTTGATGGGCTCGGTGGCCGCCTTGGCCTTGAAGCGGGCGATCGCGAAGCTGGTGTCCACCATGTGGATGTCGCGGGCCGTGCCGTTGGACATCGCGATCACATAAGCGGCTTGGGATTCGCCGATTTCGGCCGCGCTCGAAGCGATATTGTCATAGAGACCGAGTGTCGGCGAGGGGCCGGGAAAGGCCGTGGCATGAATCCCGACCACGGGGATGCATCGCTTCACGGCCTCCTGGATCGGTTTTTGCAGTGCATTCGCATCCGCGGGCGTGATGATCGCCATGACATTGGCGGCAAGCGCCTGGTCCAGCGCCGCGAGCTGGCCGCTCACCGTGCCCCGCGTATTGAAGGAGAGGAACTTCCAGCCGAGGGCCTTGGCCGCGTCGCGGACGCCGTTGCCCCAGCCGATATAGGTCGCATAACCCTGATCGGCGACCCAGGCGATCGTGACCGGCTCCGTCGTTGCCTTCGGGCCGCTGGTCGGGCCGTACCATTTCGTCTGCAACCCGGTGCGCTCGGCGACGATCTGCTTTGCCTGATCGACAGACAGGGTCGAAACGATCGTCGGTTCCGGCCAGGCCGGGTAGGGCTCCGCCCGCACCTTGCACTGCGCCCATGCGTGGCCGCACAGAAACAACGTTGCGATCGCCATCGCGGCGCCGGCCAGGACATGCCGGGCGCCGCGTTCGTCCTGACGTTCGCTCCCCGGGCCCTGGCGCTGGATCATCCCGTTTCGCCTCATTCGTCTCCTCCCCTGGTTTTTTCCGGTGATTTCTTCGCTGGACGGGGCCCGATCGGCGGATCGGGCCGCAATGCTCAGGCTTCCGTCTCTTCCAATTGCCGCGCGCCGGTTCCGGTGGCGGGCGCGTGGCCGGCATGGCCCCCATCCTGAAGCGCGCGGAGATGATAGAGCGTCGTGCCGGTATCGATCTCCACCCTATCGTATGTGATGACCTCGTCTTTCCGCACATCGCCGAGGAGCCGCGCGCCGGGCAAGAGGCACATCGGCGCTTGCCGCTTCGCCCTGGCTCTCTCGTAAAGATCGTTCGAGCCGTAAAGCATGGCGCCGCCGAGGCCGTCGATCCTCTCGCCGGACTTGAGATCGCGCTTGGCGACCCCGGTCACCTCGGTCACCAGGCCATGGCGCGCATAGACGGCGGGGTGCCTTTGCAGCACGGCCGCCGCGATCGAAAGCGGCAGCTCGTTGGTGACGAGGTGATAGGGAGTATAGAGGTTGTAGTAGCCGTCGGCGCCGGTGACATCGAGATAGTCGAGATCGTCGCGGATCTGCTGCTCCGCCGTGTAGAGAACGAGGAACACGCCCGGCGTGACATTGCGATGGAAGTCGATCCTGCCCTCTTCCGTCATCAGCGGCCTTGCGAAATCGACGACGCCGCGGCGGTTGAGGATCCCGCCCTCGCTCTTCGGCCGGAAGAGCCGAACGATCTCCTCGACGCCGGCGACGGGGCCGTGCATGCCGGGCACGTCGGGCACGAGCCCGGTATAGTTGGAGACCGCCGCCATCTCGATCATCGTCTTCGTCCCGTCGCGGAACGTGACGAGGAAATGCGGATTGATGCCGGCCCGGCGGGCATCCTCGCCCACGCTCTCCGGCGTCGCATAGGGATCGAAACGCGCGAGGCTCGAAGCCGCCTTGCCGACGGCGACGATTTCGAACCCGAGCAGGCTGTAACGATCGAAGAATTCCGCGATCAGGCCGGGCTCGTCTCCCGAGGCGACCGTATAGACCACGCCCGCCCGCTCGGCCATCTGATGCAGGATCGGCCCGATCGCGACATCGGTCTCGACATTGAGCATGACGATGTGCTTGCCCGCCATGATCGTCTGCATGGCGACGCGGGCGCCGACATCCGGCACACCCGTGGCATCGACCACCGCATCAACCCCGACCGTGGAGACCAGCTCGGCATTCTCCGTCACCACCGGCCTATCCGCCCGGAGCGCATCCTCCGCCTTGCCTGCATGGTCGGTGAAGACGATGTCCTCGCGCCGCCGGCCGGCGAGCGTGAAGGCGCGCGCTGCGCGCTCGGCATCGAGATCGGCGATGACGGATGTGGTCATCCCCGCCATCAGGCCGATCTGGCAGATGGCCCCGCTGCCCATGCGGCCAGCGCCGACGAAGCCGACCCGGATCGGGTTCCCATCCCGGGCGCGGGCTTCCAGTTGGCGTTTCATGATGCCGTACATGTCGGTTCCCTTGGTCCGTCCCCTCGGGTCATTGCCCTTCGCGTCATTGCCCTTCGCGTCATTGGCCGCGCCAAAGGCTGGCGCGGCCCTGCCTGCGGCCGATCGCGCCGGCCTTTGTCAGACATCTGACATCTGGCTTCTGGAGTACTCGCGGGGTGGATTGGTGTCAAGCCGCGGCCCGAGGGGAAGCCGAGACTTGGTTGCATCAGATGTCTGATGTCGGATAGACGGGAGCCATGAGTTCCGAAGCCTCGTTCCCGCCCGCGAGCGACCCAGCCGATGCCATCAAACCGATCGGGCGGCCCAACCTGACCCGGGAGGTCGTGAACGCGATCTCGCGGCTCATCATGGAGCGTGTCTGGCGCCCCGGCGACAGCATCCCCTCGGAGAAGGAGCTGGCGGCGCGTTTCGGTGTCGGCCGCTCGACGATCCGCGAGGCGATCCAGAGTCTGGTGACGATGGGTGTGGTGGCCATCCGCCCGGGCGAAGGCTCCTTCATCCGCGAGCCGACCTCGGAGCTTCTGTCGGACGCATTTCTTTGGGGCCTGCTGCTGAGCCCGCGCAATGTCGGGGATTTCACCGCGTTCCGTATCTGCGTCGAGACGACCTGCGCGGCCGCCGCCGCGCGTGCGCGTTCAGCTTCGACCACGGAACGGCTTTTCGAGCTCCTTCAGCTGATGAAGACCGACCAGAACGACGATCAGCGGTTCAAGGATCATGATTACCGCTTCCATGTCACGATCGCGGAGGCGACCGGCAATCCGATCTTCGTGAAGGTGGCCGCCACCTTGCAATCGACCGTCCGGCTCTGGTTTCCGATCACCTCGCCGCTGACCGGCAACGCCGACGATACCCATGCCGAGCATCGCGCCATTGCCGAGGCGATTGCCGAAGGAGAGGAGCAGGAAGCGCAGGAGATGATGCGGCGGCATCTTCTGAGCGCGGCGGAGCGCCTCACGCTTCTGCTCAATCGAAAAGGCAGTTGAGAGAGGACGAAGTCACGGCGGCGCCGCATCGACGATGCGAAGCGAGGTTTCGGCCGAATGTCCGGCCGCGTCGAGAACCGTGACCTTGTAGAAGCCCGGGGTTGGCGGCAGCCATTGCACCTCCCGCAAGGCCGCGACCGAAGGAATGGGCGCGCCGTTCACGACGAAAGTGAGCGGCCGCTCGCCGCCCGTGGCGCGCAGCGGGATCGGGACGAGCCCCGAGACGATCGCCGCCGGAGGCGGGGAAAGAATTTGCAACGGGTCGGACGCGGGCGCCTCTCCCAGGCTTTCGGGCATCTCCGATGCTGCGACGGAAGACGCGACGGAAGATCGGGGCGAAGCGGGCAACAGGCCGAAAATGCGGGCGAGCACCGGCAGCGCGACATCCGCCGCCGCATCGCCCGGCCGCGCCGAGCCGTCCGGGCGGCCGATCCACACCGCGACCGCGTGCGCCCTGTCGAAGCCGATGGCCCAGCTATCCCGGTTGCCGGCGCTGGTTCCGGTCTTCCAGGCAATGCCCTGGGCGCTGCTGCCCGGAATGGGCCGGGTCAGGATCGCGGCTACCTCCGCGGCGGACACGCGCGAAAGCAGCTTCACTGGGCGCGGCTCGGCGCCCGGCAGATATCGAAGGGGTGCCACGCTTCCGTCGGTGGCCAACGCCACATAGAGCGCGAGCAGATGATCGAGCGTGATCCCCGCCCCGCCCAGAATGATCGGCAGAGACGCGGCGGAACCTTGCGGCAGACGGAGCCCGAAATTCTCGAGGCTGGCTCTGAAACGTTCCGGACCATAGCGGGCGAGCAGCACCACGGCCGGCAGATTGAGCGAGCGTTGCAGCGCCGCGGCGGCGGTGACACGGCCGGAGAAGCGGTGTGAGAAATCCTCGGGCGCATAGAATCCGAACCGCTCTGGCCCATCCGGCAGCCATGTGTCGGGCGTGGCCAATCCATCCTCGAACGCGAGCGCATAGAGGAACGGCTTCAGGGCGGATCCGGGGGAACGAACCGCGCGCGTGAGATCCATCGCGCCGGCGCGCAGAACATTGCCCGCATCGCCGGGGAAGGAAGCCACCACCGCGCGATCCTTGAGATCGGCGATCATCACCGCCATCGAGACGTTGGGCGGCAGCGTGTCGAGTTCGTCCCGCGCGAGCGCGACGAGTGCCAGTTGCAGCGGCCGCTCGATCGTGGTGACGAGATCGCCGCCGCGGCGCGCGAACAGCAAAGGCACATCATCGCGCATGGGGAGCCGCCGCGTCGGAACGGGCTCGGCGAGCGCGGCCGCCAGCTCCGCCGGTCGCAACAGCCCTTCCCGCCCCGCCGCCATCAGGATGCGGTCGCGCAGCCTGGCCGCCCGATCCGGATGACGGTCAGGCCGCAACGCCTCCGGCCGGCGGGGCAGCGCGACGAGCAGCGCCGCCTCCGCCGGGTCGAGGGCGATGGCGTCCTTGCCGAAATAGGCGCGCGAAGCGGCCTCGACGCCGACGAGGTTGCCGCCGAACGGCGCGAGCGAAAGCCACATCGAGAGGATCTGCTGCCTGTCGAAACGTTCGCCGAGCTGCAGCGCGCGCAAACATTCGATCAGCTTGGCGCCGATCGTGCGGGGTTTCGGCGAAAGGAGGCGCGCGACCTGCATGGTGAGTGTCGAGCCGCCGGAGACGACGTGTCCGGCACGGACGGCCTGCGCGACCGCCCTGACCAGCGCGAGCGGATCGACGCCGGGATGGATGTAGAAGCGATGGTCTTCCACCGCCACCAGCAGCCGCAGCATGATGGGCGAGACATCCTTCGCGCGCGTCGCGAAGCGCCATACCCCGCCGGGTGCGGCGCGGAACGCGAGCACTCGCCCCTCCGGGTCGCGCAGCATTCCGCCGGGATGCGCCAGGCGCGAAAGATCCGGCGGAAAGGCGCGGTCAAGCCCCGCCACGCCGCCGGCCAGCAGCGCGAGCGCGGCCAGCGCGGCCAGGAGCCGCTTCATGGCGGCGATACGTCGATCCGTGTGCTCGCCTCGCGGGCAAAGATCGCCGGGCGGTACATGTCGCTGAGCTCGAGGCCCGGCAATTCGTAATTGCCCGGCGTCACCGCGCGCAGCATCACGGCGATCCGGAATTTCGGCTGCTGCGCGGTGAGATTGAGGGCAGCGGCAAACCGATCGTCCGCGGCCATCTGCGCCGCCGTGTCCGAAAGCGTGCCGAGCCAATCCATGCCGGGAACCTTGCCGCCCGAAAACCGCCCGGCGATCTCCCAGCCGGCCGGCAGTCCCGCGAGCAGCATCGCCTGATGCGCCTCGCCATCCAGGGCGCCGCCTTCCACCAGCATCACGAACACCGTGTTCTGGGGCAACGTGTCCGGATCGATTGCCTTGCCGTCCGGCGTGAAGAAGAGGCGGCTCACGCCCATCAAATGCTGCGCGGCCGGCGCCGGGACACGCGGGATGCCGGTGACGGTGATGCTCTCCCGCAGGTTCGCCGTGCCGGTATTGCGCACCTGGATCGGCCCACTGAAGGGAAGAGAAGCGGACGCCGCCGGCGCCAGCGCTTTTCCGCCGATGCTGACCGAGAGCGGCGGCGCCGAGGCGCCGAGCGAAGCGGCCGCGGCCGCCGCCCAGGCCTGTTCCTGCGTATCGAGGCTCGCCGGGTCGAGATTGGCGCCCGGCAGCGCATCGGCCAGCCGTTCCGGGCTCGTTACATCGAGCCCGCTCTCGCGCACCAGCACCGAAGTTGCCGCCTGATCACGGAGCGCGCTGCCGTAATCGGCTGCCCAGAATTCCCGGCCCGGATTGGCAAGAACGTCATCGAACAGCGACCTGGCCGCATCCGGCTCATCGATGCGCGCGAGCGAAGCTGCGAGCTGAGCGCGGGCGAGCGGTGTCGGAAGTGTTGCTTCCTTCTGCTGCATGACGCGGATCGCGCCGGCCGGCGCCTGGCCAGCGAGCGCCAGCACGTATGCCGCATAGACCTTCGCCGCTCCCTTCATATCGTCGCTATCGGCCTCTGAGGCTTCGCCCGCGAGCCAGCTCAGAGCCGCATTGAGCGCCGTCTCCGGCACCGGCGCGCCGGCCTTGCGCGCGCGCAGCAGGAACTCGGTCGCATAGGCGGTGAGCCACGGGTCCGCTTCGTCGTCGGATGACCAGAGGCCGAAAGCACCATCGTAGCGTTGCCGGTCGAGCACCGATTCGATCGCCTGTTGCAACCGCCCTGCCCGGTCAGGTCCGGCGGCGGCGCCATCGGGCAGCATGGCCAGGGGCAGGCCGCGGCTTGCCGCCTGCTCGAGACAGTCGAGCGGGTAGATCGCCAGGGCGCGGACCAGCGCCGCGACGTCGTAGCGCACCGCGCCGCCCAGGCTGAGCGTGGCCTTCCATGTGCCGGGCAGGAAGCCGGCCATGTCCGGCGCCAATGTCACCGTGGCGCCGGGCGCGATCTCGCCACCCTCCGCTGTGACGATCGGTCCCCGTGCCGGGTGGACGGAGATATCCGCCTCATGGCGGGCGGTGAACCCGCCTGGCCCGGCCACGTCCAGAGCGATGTGGCCCGTCCCCACTCCGTCGGCCGAGAGCGTCGTCGCCAGAACCTCGCGCGCGCCGGCGGCGAGCCCCGCGGCAAGCGTTGTCTGCAATGTATCGGGGCCTTTCAGCGATATCGCGCCGCTCGCCGCCAGATGCACCGAGACCGCGCCGGCGGGCAGCTCGACATTCTGCAAAAGCACGGCCAGACGGGCGGAATCCCCCGGTGCGAGGAAGCGTGGCAGCAGCGCCTCGGCAACCAGCGGATCGCGCACCAGCACATCGTCGTGCGCCGCGCCCACCTTGTCTCCCGACCAGGCGACGGCCATCAGCCGAAGCTCACCGTCGAAATCCGGCAATGCCAGCGTGATGCGCGCGATGCCGTCCTTGTCCGCCTGCGCGGGCGGCGTGAAGAGTGCGACGACCTGCTGCGGGATCGGCGGCAGCACGGGCCCTTCTTCCTCTCCACCACCGCCTTGGTGCAGCGCCGTCAATTCGCCCTCGGCGGGACGAAGGAGCCGCGCCCATTCATCGTGGATATCGACGCCGAGCGCGCGCCGCCCGAAGAAATACCCGACCGGATCGGGCGATGCGAAACCGGTGAGTTGCAATATGCCCTCATCCACGGCGGCGAGCGTGAGCCAGGCGCCGGGGGTCGTGTGCAGTATGACCGTCGCTGCGCCGCGGGGCCGAAGCACGGAAGGAACCGCGAAGCTCACCGGCACCGTGCGTGCCGCCGGGTCGATCTGCAGCCAGGTGACGCCGATCGCGCGGTCCGAAAGCTGCGGCTTGGCTCCCGGTGCGCCCAGGATCGGACGGAACACATGCACCGCGACATAGGCGCCCGCGCCCCAATCCGCGCTCACCTTCACATCGACATCCTCGCCCGCCGCCGGCAGCGTGATATTGCGGATCAGCCGCACGCGATCGGTGAGCACGAGCAGGGTCGCGGGCCCGGCGAAGGGCGGCGTGATGTGCACATGCGCGACCTGCCCCGCGCGGTAGCTGGCATGGTCGGCGGCCAGACGCACCCGCGCCGGGATGTCGGGATTGCCGGAGACGCTCCAGCCGGAATCGAACAATGTCGAGGCCGCGGCGAGCCCCTGCCCGGTCTCGGCGACGACCAGCTTGTAGCGCCCATAATCGAGCCGCCAGCTTAGAACCAGCGGATGATCGGGTGGAATCTGCACCGTTCGGCTGTCCACCGGTTCCTCGCGCCAGACCATCTGATAGCTCGCCACGCCTTCCTGAACGGAAAGGCGCCAATCCGGCACGAGCCGCACGAGCGAGACTTGCGCTTGCATGGCGACGGCTCCGCCGCCGGGATCGACCGCGACGACATCGAAGCTTGCGGGTGTTCCCGGATTCACCGCGCCGCCGGCAAATTCGGGTCTGAGCCCGATCAATGGGACCGCCGGGCGGATCGGGACGGTCTCGGTTGCCGTGACCGACCTTCCTGCCGGATCGTCGATCGTCGCCATCACCTCCGCCGCCAGAGCCTCCGTCACGTCGGGCAGATGCGAAAGATCGACGGGCACGGCGGTCTTGCCCGCCTCATCGGTCTCGGCCAGGTCGAATGTTGCGGTATCGTCCGGAACCATCTCGTCGGCGAGGCCGAAGCGATAGGCTGAAAAGGCGGGAAATGGCGTTGGATCGGCGAGAAGGCTCACCGATCCTTCGCCCGTCAGGCCCGCGCCCGGAGCGCCGTAAAGAAACCGCGCCGAGACGGGCAGCAGGCTGCTGCGGCCGGGCGGCAACGGCGCGGGCGCGGTGCCGAATTCCACCGCGAGCCGTGCCGGCACGAAGGCCTCGACCTGGAAGTGCGCATCGGCGATATCCGGCGCGTCCGGCGCGGTGCTGAGCGCGACCTGCCATTCGCCAGCCTGGGCGCCGCCCGAAAGCGTGATCGGCACGTTGAGCGCATCGTCATCACCTTGTTTCGGGACGAGATCGGCGAAGATCTGCCCACCCGGACGGGTGACGATGACATGCAAAGGCACATCCGCCGGGCGGGCGGCGCTGTCGCGCACGAGCGCCATCATGTGCACCGTTTCGCCCGGCCGATAGATGCCGCGATCGAGCCAGACGAACGCATCCAGAGGACCGGGCTCCGGACGGCCGGAAACGCCACGATCGGACAGATCGAAAACGGGCTCGGTCAGGTCGAGCAGCGTGAAATCGCCATCGGGTGCGCTGAGATGCAGGGCAGAGGGCGCGAGCCCACCCGCGCCCATCAGCAATGGTGCTGCAAAATGCGCGATTCCCTCGGCATCGGTCGTTTCGGTCGCCAGCACATCATTGTTGGAGGAGATCAGCGCGATGCTGACGTTCTCCTTGGGCGCGGCATCGGAATAGGCGCGAACCTGCACCGTGAGCCCATCGCTGCCGCGCCAGATCGTCGGCGCGAGATTGGTGCGCAGCACCATCTGCATGGCGAGCGGCGGATTGTCGCCGACCGGTGTGCCATCCCCCGGACGCGCCAGCAGGACATAGAGGCCCGGCCGCGTCATGACATCCGGCAGCGGCACCTGGGTGTGGAGAAGCGCGTTGCGGGTGAAATCCGGGATCGCCGCGCTGCCATTCCATACCGGCCGCCCGGCCTCGGTGAGGAGCGAATCCACATCGTAGGAATCGAGCGAACTGCCGACCGGATGATCGGCAAAGAAGGCTTGCAGACCGCGTTCGGAGATCTGCACGAGATCGAGCTTGACCGCGGAGAGATTGACGCTTGCCAGCGAAACGAGCGCGGGCATGCTGCTTGGCTGCAGGAAGCGTGCGCTGTCGAAGACGAGGCGGGGCATCCGGTTCGGCATCGCGATGGAAAGCGTCGTCGCCTGCTTGAGGCTGAGCCCGTCGGTGCCCGGCATGCCGGCGAGCAGCGTGACCTTCGTCGTCGCGCCGGGATCGAGCCCGGCGATGCAGATATTGCCCGATTCCAGTGTCACCGCCGCATCACGGACCGGCGGGTCGAGCCGTACCCAGTCGCCCGCATGGAAGCTGGCTGTCCCGCCGGGCTGGCCGGTGAAGGCGATGCAGACGCGGGCGGGAAAACTCTCCGGCTGGGTTGTGACCTTGCGCACGAGAAGGCCGAACTCCTGCCGGCGCGCGATGAGCTCGCGGCGGAGATCCGCGTCATCCGGCGCGAGCTGCGTCTCCTCCTCCAGCACCTCGATCTCGGGCAGCTTGCGGCCGAGGGCGGCGAGCACCGTGCGCATGATCGCGAGCGACGGGAGCTGGGCGGGACCAGGCTCGGTTGCAACATAGGCCTGCCACGCGGCCGCCAGCGCGTGCGCGTCATCGGGTGTGGGCGGCTCGATCAGAACCTTGGCGAGGGAGAGCCACAGATCCGGCGTCGTGTGCCCTGCCCCCAGCCTCTGCTGCAGCGCGGCCAATGCCTTCGCCCAATCGCCAGCGGCGATCGCCTTCTCGGCATCCGCCTCCGCCGCCTCGCGGGCGGCAGCGCTCATCCCGGCGGGCGCGAGCTTCTGCAGGCTCGCAACATAGGAAGCCGCATCGGCGCTCAGGCCCGGCAGGTCGAGCTGCTGGCTCCATGCCGATCTCGGCGGCGCGGCTGCGAAAGCAATCAGCAGCAGGAACAGGATCCGGCATGTCCGAAACATCGAACGCGTCTCCCCACGGCCGATCGAGAGATACCCATCACGATCCGGATCCGCAACGCTTCTCGCCCGCAGGATCACCCCTCCCGGGTGGGCGGGTCAGGGCGCAAGATCATGCGCATGGACATCGCGCGCGCCCGAGAGCCTGAGTGCGGCCATGGCCTTGTGCTCCTCGTCCGCGTTGCGGACATTGACCCAGAGGACCAGCCCGCCCCGCGCAAGCTGCTCGCTCAACCGCTCCGCATGATGCTGATGGATCAGCCGCCCGAGCACGGCCCCGATGGCAGCACCACTGCCGGCGGCAACCAGCATCGGGAGGGCGATCGGCGCCGAGCCAAGCCCGAAGGCAACCGCACCGATAAGGGCAAGCCCCGGAGCAAGACCGAATTCGGCCTCCACCCGCGAGACCCTGGAGAAAAACGTCTCGCGCGGAGCCTTTGGTTCATCCTCCATCTCCTCGACCCGGCGGAAACGGTGGCCCAAGGACCGCTCGACCTCATGCTCGCTCGCGAGAACGCTGAAAGCCGCACGGTCGAACCCATGCGTTTCAAGACCGAAGATCGCGCCTTCAAGCGCCTCTGCAGTATCGAACACGGCAACGACCTCGCGATGGGCAGCGGACATGGCGAAGATCCTTACGTCATGGTGATGGCATGGGCGCAGCGGGGCCGGCGCGTTTCCGCGAGACGCTCCCCTCGCACGCAACGCGACCCTCGGACGTCCGCCTTCGCCCGCCGCGCCCTTCTTGGAGCAGGATGGGATCGCTCGCGCCCATCCGGGGATACACCCTCGAGACACACCCGAAGCGTGACGGGTTCATGGGCTTCAGCCTGGCCACGGCACGGACCATCGATCCGCATGAGCCACCTCCTGCAACGGACGCCGCGACAGCGGCCCGAACTTGCCAACGGGATAGCCGATCGGCATGAGGGCGAAGGTCTCCACGTCCGCTGGGAGGCCGAGCACGGCTTTCACCGCATCCTCGCATCTCAGATGGTTTGTCGTGATCACCGTTCCGAGCCCGAACGCACGGCAGGCAAGAATGATGTTTTGCACGGCGGGATAGATGCTGGCACCGCGAATGCGATCCAGATAGGCGCGCTCATCCTGATAACGGGCCTGAATCCCGGGCGGAAGCGTGCCGGCCGGCGGCATTTCGCGCTGTTTCAGGCACGGCACGAGAAGCACCGGCGCGTCAGCCATGTGTTCCCACAAATAGGCGCCGGACGACATCATCTGCTGCCATTGCGCTTCGCTCAGATGGACGGGACGCGGGCGGGCGTTATAGACGGCGGCGGCGATTTCGGAGGCCCGGCGATAGATCGCGCCGAGCCTCTGCCGCTGCTCCGCGTCGCGGATAACGAGGAAGGTCCAGTTCTGCGCATTGCCGGCGGAAGGCGCGCGGATTGCCGCATCCAGAATCCTTGTGATGATTTCCTCTGGAACCGGATCGGGTTTCAGCCTGCGAAGGGAGCGTGCCGAATAGATCGCTTCGAACAATCCGATATCTGTCATGGCGCCTCGCGCTCGGGACGGAATGGGTGAGCCCGAGAGATCTCATTCCGCTCCGGTCATTTGTTTTCCTGCGTGATTTGCGCCTTCGGTGACTCCCTCTCCGGCGATCACGCTCTCGGGTGTGACGATTGCCTGTCATCACAGCTCTGTTTCGCTTCATGATCAATCCCACGCTCTCGGTGGTCGGGGAATGCTGTTCCGCCGGAAGCCCGGTGATTCGCTTGTTTTCCCGATTCCCCCGGTGCGCCCGGCCGACCTCGAACCACCGCTCCGCGGCGCGGAAGGATCGGGCCTCGCGTCGCAGCAAAGCGGACCTTCAAACCGATGCGTTCCATGCCCGGTCGCTTTTATGAGCGGCTTCCGCAGCTCACGGCAAAGCCTTCCAGCGAGCTGCAAAATCGTTCGATGATCGGGACCAGCGCATCGGGAGATTCCAAGATCGAGAGATGCCCAGTTCCCGCCAGCACATGCATGACGGCCTGCGGGATACGGGGAAGAAGCTCCGCTTCCAGCAGTGCGGGACTATCCACGCGATCCAATTCACCTGCGATCACGATGGTTGGAACCTCGATCGCACGAACCTCTGCCGTGATGTCTTCCAGGCTGGTCGCTCTCGGCCAGGCCAGCTTCGCCGAAGGCGCTCCGCCCAGGCTATCTGCGATCACCTGCTCGCGGTCCTCGAAGGGGAGCGGCTTCGCGGTGAGCACGTTGTCGATGCTCGCCTCTATCGTTTGCCTTGTGGCATAGGCATTCGCCATCATGTCCCGCGCTTCGGCGGGCATGGTCATGGGCTGCGGCGGAGAGGGAGCGACGAGGGCGAGACCAGCCAATCCAGCCGGCCGGCGCGATGCCATGAGCTGGGCAACCTTGCCGCCCATGGAATGGCCGACAAGCACATAGCGCCGAAGGTTCAATGCTGCGATGGCGCCCTCCGCGTCGGCCGCGAGATCAGCCAGGCCATAGCCTTCGGCGGGTGCGTCGGACTTGCCCCATCCGCGCTGATCGATCGCTAGGGTGCGGAAGGCCGGCGCCAGCTTCGCCGTGACATGCTTCCAGGTCCGGGACGAACCGCCCCAATAATGCAGAAAGACGAGCGACAAATCGCCTTCGCCTTGTTCTTCGACATGGAGAGAGAGCCCATTCGACGCGACTTTCATCTCGAATCTCCTGTTCCGAGCCCGATCGCGGACCGATCGAGCCGAAAGAGAGATGGATCCCCCAAGAAGAGTGGATAATCGCCGTCTTTCTATCTACGTCTGATAATCAGGCTATCAGATGGAGGCGGTGATGGACCGGCTGATGAGCATGGCGGTATTTGCCGCTGCGGTTGAGGAGGGCAGCCTGGTCAGTGCGGCCCGCCGGTTCGGCCTGTCGCCCTCGATGGCAGGAAAGCATGTCTCCGCCCTCGAGGAGCAGTTGAAGGTGCGGCTGCTTCAGCGGAGCACGCGCATGCTCAAGCTGACCGATGTGGGACAGGCTTACTATGCGCGATGCAAGCATATCCTCGAAGATTATGAGGATGCGAACAGGGAGGCGACAGAGTCGCAGCGGATCGTGCGCGGGGTATTGCGTGTTGCCGCGCCGGCGACCTTCGGCGCGATGCATCTTGGGGGTGTCGTCGCGAGCTATCTGGCGGCCTATCCTGAGGTTGCGGTGGAGACCGTTCTGAGCGACCGCTATATCGACCTGGTGGCGGAAGGCATCGATGTCGCCATTCGTATCGGGCGGCTGGGGGATTCCGATCTTGTCGCCCGGAGGCTTGCCCCCTGCCGCATGGTCTTCTGCGCGGCGCCGTCCTACCTGACGAGGCACGGCGTTCCGAAAACCGTTGACCAGCTCCGGCAGGCGCCTCGTTTGGCATTCAGCGAAGCGGTCTCACCCGGAGACTGGACGCTCACCGGCCCTGACGGCACCACTCACCGGATAGACGGCCCGGTCAGGCTGGCAGCCAACAACATGCAGATGCTGCTGGCCGCGACATTGGCGGGCGCAGGTGTCGCGTATGGGCCAGGCTTCGTGTTTGGCGAGGCCGTCGCGAGCGGAACTCTCCATGTTCTGATGTCCGGCCATATGACATCGGATTTGGCGATTCATGCCGTTTACCCGACGAAACGCCACGTATCCTTGAAGCTTCGCCGGTTTGTCGAGCATTTGAGCACGAGCTTTGGCGATAGGCCGAGTTGGGACCTCCTGCTCGGAGCCCGCCGATCCGGCAGGGTCCGATAGGCATGCGTGGGCGCGGATCTCCGCGTCCGGCCGCCAGGTCATGATTCCGGAACGGCTGCCTTTCGCCCTGGAGCGAATTGCGTTTACACGGGCTCACGCAATCCGCTCTATGTGTTTGTTTTGCAAGCACCTTCACGCGATCAGCCGATTCCGTCTGATCGCGATCTGCTCCAGCTTCTCCGAAACCGCCATTCTGCTGCCAGGCGGGCCTGGCGGAGCACTGAAGTTCCGCCGGGTCATCGATCCGCGCACCGCGTTCGGCCGCCACCTCCAAGGAGGACTCGCCCTGAGGCCCCGCCTGTGCCACTCATTCCGATATGGAGATATCCTGAGTCGCGCCAAGGGGAGGACGATCACGCATGAGTTACGCACACGCACGCGTTACGTTGGCTGCGGGGCTCGTTGCGCTTATGGCGGCCCCGGCGGTCGCCGCGACGAACGGCGATACCGCAGCCCAACAGGGTTTTTCGGTGGCCACTCTGCACGGCTCCTATGCCAGTCGCTTCAGCGGAGAAATTGACACTGGCAAGGCCTGGATTCCGATTCTGGGCACCGGGGTGTTCGTCGCCGACGGGAGCGGCCATCTCAGCGGTCGCGAGACCTACATGGTCGGCACCCAGGTCTGCACGGCGACGATTGCGGGTACATACGCGGTCGCATCCGACGGCACCGGTAGCGACGCTATCACTTACAAAGCCGAACCGGGCTGCGAGGGGGGTAGCTATACCCAAAGCCTCGCGATCGGCCGCCATGGCGAGCTGGTGCTGTTGGTCAACACCAATGCCGGAAACCGGATCGAAGAAGAGTGGCATTCCCAGCGATGATCCGCTCTCGCCTTTTGTTTTCTCGGGTGAGAGAGACCTGCGGCAATCCCACCCGCGGGGCGAGGATCCCCGCCGGATCGGTTTTCCGACGTGGCGGCGGCGCGATCGGATATCCACGCCGGCGCCAGCCGATAACCCGCCGCGTGACAAGCGGCAGGAGCCCGAGTGCTGCGAACGCAGCGAACATGCCGGGCGAAAAAACGGCGGAGACGCTCGCAAGATGGCCGACCTGGCGGCCAGCATTCGCATAAGCGATGATGGTCGGAAGGACTCCGAGCTGGCTGACCCACGCGAACGTCGTCAATTTCAATGGAGTGGCGCCCAGCAGGATATTGATGATGAAGAACGGAGCCATCGGAATCATGCGGAGAGCGAAGAGATAAAAGGGGCCTTCGCGCTCTATGTTTCTCGCCATGACGGCGAACCGTGGGTCGAGATGGCGTCCCAGCCCATCCCGGAACAAGTACCGCCCGAGAAGAAAGGCCGCGCAGGATCCGAGTGTGGCGGCGAAGGAGACGAGAGCGATACTTTCGGCAAGGCCAAACAGCGCGCCGGCCGCGATGGTCACCAGTTCCGCCCCCGGCAGCGGCAGTGGCGCGATGACCACATAGGCAATGACGAACAAGGCCGCCAGCCGCAGCGGATGGGCGGCCCCGTAGGCGGCGAGGGCGTGCTCGCGAGCGACAAGCGCCGCGAGCGAGGGCAGCGGCAGTCGGTGCAGCGCAAACGCCGCGATCAACGCCCCGAAGGCCACGATCAGAAGCCACGCTGTCAGGTGCCGAGCTCTCATGGGCTCGCATCATCATCATTGCGATGGCAGAAATTCGGCGTCTCCCTGTCCGGGTTTCGTCATTCGCGGCAAAATTGTGGAGGCAGGAGGCCGCGGGTCGTCAGGCGCCAGTTCTCGGCATGCTGTTCACGCCCGAAGGCATCGCCGCCGTCTGAGCGATTTATAAGTATGCCACCGTTCCGTCAGAAGCGAAGCAGCGGCGGTGTAATCACCCCCCCTTATGGACCGCGCGAAAGCCGAAGGACGAGTAGGTGGCCGGAAATCAAGCCCTGGTCTCCGCTTCGGTTGGTTCGAAGCTCGAAGATGGATGCAACGCGCGCCAGTTCAGGCCCGGTCGATCCGGCCGGAATAGCAACCGCGCTTGGCATTATGGACGTGAATATAGCTGATATCCGGATTCGAAAATATCCGATCCATGAGCTGCTCAATTTGCGCTCCTTCAACCACATCCGCATCCAGCATCATGCCGGCCTCATCGAAACCACGCAGCGAGAGCAGGCGGACCCGCATGACTTCCGGCACCCGGTCCAGTTGGTTATAGGTGTCCGTCGCTCCCTCTCTTATGAAGATTGCGTGCGATCCGCGGTAGGGCGTATCAGCCGACTGATAGGTGTGATTGAGAAGCAGCAATGATTCGCCCGGCTCGGCATCCCGCATCTCTATGCGGCACGGATAGCCGGGCTTCGCGTCGGCGACGTAGCGCTTGGCGCCATATTTGGACAATTCTGCCTCGGACAATCCGAACAGGTGGCGGAAGGGCGCGGCAGACAGCCCGGTTACACGAAATCTCATGAACACCTCCATGCGTGAGACACGTCACCAGACCGGAATCGCCGCGCATTTGCCATCCGTTTCTTGCTCTCGAATTCCGCGGTGCATGATCGCGGCATGCTGCGCGCCGGCGGGCGAGTTGCCGCATGGAAACTCGGCGCCGCGAGGGATTGGAGATTGGAGCTCGGGCAAGCCCGCAAGTGGTTGTAACCACGCAGCCTGACGATCTCTCTGAGCCGCTGTAAGAGCCATTAATTAAATTATCAATAATCATATTGACGAACCCAAACGACAGTTGTATGGCCCACCTCGCGCCGCAGCGGGCCCATAGCCTGCCCAGAGAACGGCATAGGGAGAAACTCCATGACCAGAGTTGGAAGACGACGCCGTACCTTTGGAAAGATCGCCGCCGGACTGATCGTACTGGCGGGTATCGCGGGCGTCCGGTGCGGGCCTGCGTTCGCAGACGACCAGCCCATCACAATCGGCGCCTCGGTGCCTTATCTGAACGATCCGTCCTGGGTGATGATCACCAATTATGCCCAATATGTCGCCAAACAGCTCAATATCCGGCTGCTGGTCATAGATGCCGCAGGCAAAGAGGATAAGCAGCTGGCCGACGTGCAATCACTGATTTCGCGCCGTGTCGCTGCGATCATCTTCGTGCCGGTTTCAACCGCCGATGCCCGTTCGGCGATACTCCTCGCTGATCACGCCAAAATTCCCATTATCGTGGCCGACCGATACCCTGGTTTCCCGGCGAAGAATCCGGATGCGCCCTATCTGACATTCATCGGGCCCGACAACGTGGCTGCTGGACGGGCAGTCGCGAACTACCTGTTCGCCCATGGTGTCAGGAACCTGGTCGCGATCGGAGGCACGCCCGGAGACCCCAACAATCAAACGCGCGTGCAGGGGCTGCACGAGGCCCTCAAGACATGGTCGGATAAGGGCGTCAAGCTCGTCCAGTATGTCGGCGTTCTTGAGTCGGAGGAGAATGGCTACGCCGCGATGCAAAACCTTCTGTCTGCCCATCCAAAGGGCACGATCGACGGGCTCTGGTGCTACAACGACGCGCTTTGTCTGGGCGCCTATCGCGCTATCAAGCAGGCAGGGCGCCAGAACGAAATCAAGATCGGCGCCATGGATCTCGACAAGGACGCCCTCGCGCTGGTCAACGGCCATACCAACTACATCTACGACTTCGGCGGCCACTGGGTAGAACTCGGGTTCGCCGAGATGATCGCCTATGACGCACTGCACGGGCATCCGCCGCTCGCGCAATTCTCCCAAATTGAGGATCTCGGGGTCGATGCTTCCGGATTTGGGACATTCAAGAAGGAGTACCTCGATTCTGAGCCACCCATCGACATCAAGCATTACATGTTGACATTCAACCCAACGACAACAACGCAGGTTCCGCCGCTGCTCCTGAAGTGATCATGCTGAGCGGGCCGATTGCCAGGGCGTGAGCGGCCCGCTCGACCTTTCGTGTGCACGAACGTCGGAGATGCGGCAAATGCTTGAGACGGCCAACAAGCGTCCAGAACCCGAGCTTAACGTCTCGCGCGTCACGACGACGGTGCAGCTGAGCCTTCAGGAGCGTCTGACACCCTATGTGGCATACGCGGCTCTCATAGGGCTGATCGCTTTTTTTGGCGTGACGGCTCCCAATCTCTTCCTCACCGCAAACAATTTCGAGGTCATTCTTCAGAACAGCGCAGTTCAGTGCGTCGTCGCCATCGGAATGACATTCGTGATTATCATCGGAAGCATCGACCTGTCGGTCGGCTCCAACATGGCTCTTGTCGGTATGCTCGCCGCGATGGCCAGCACGCTGGTGGGCGGGCTTGCGTTTTTTATGACGCCGTTCCTGGGAGCTCTCATTGGCTTGATCAATGGATTGCTGTTTGTCTACGGGGGCGTCCCATCCTTCGTCGTGACTCTCGGCATGCTCTCCGTTGCCCGAGGTCTGACCATCATTGTCAGCGGCGGATTTCCCGTCAATCTTCCGCCGACGGGGCTCTTTACCGTCATTGGCAATGCGCCGGGCCCCTTTCTCATCGTGATCGGCCTCGCGCTGGCCGCGTCGTTTCTGCTGCTCAAGACGGCTTTCGGACGATACACCCTCGCAGTCGGTGGGGACGAGGAAAAGGCCAGGATGCTCGGTCTGCCCGTCGATCGCCTGAAGATAGCGGTCTTCACGCTGTCCGGAGCGCTCGCCGGCCTGGGCGGAGGCATTCTGGCTGCCGAGGTTGGCGCGGGAACGCCGACCATGGGCACCGGCTTCGAGCTGACCGCGATTTCGGCGGTCGTGATCGGAGGGACATCGCTGACAGGAGGCAGCGGCTCGATTTTGGGCACGATCGTTGGGAGCCTGGTCATGAGCACTCTGGCCAACGGGATGATCATCCTCGGTATTTCAACGAATGTTCAGCTCGTCATGACGGGAGCGGTCCTGGTCGGTGCGGTCATGCTCTCGATCCAGCGCGGCAAGCTCCGGGTCTTGAAGTAGCGCAGCATGGCACGCCCCGAGGTCATTTCTTTTCTGCAACCACAAGCACGCCACCACGCGGGTGACCCGAAATGGCCGACGCGATGACACCGTTTTTGGAGATCCGCGGATTGTGTAAGCGATTTGGCAGCGTCCAGGCGCTTGCCGACGTGGATCTCGATATCCACAATGGGGAGGTTCTGGGCCTGCTTGGCGACAATGGTGCTGGCAAATCCACTCTTATCAAGACGATCTCCGGTGTTCACAGGCCCACCGCCGGCATGCTTCGCTGCGAAGCCAAGGAAGTCGTCATCTCTTCACCGTCGGTCGCCCGCTCTCTGGGTATCGAAACCGTCTTTCAGGATCTTGCCCTCATTCCGAATCTCGACCCGGCAGCCAATCTTTTCATTGGCAGAGAGCTTAGCTGGGGCCCATTCAAGGGTCTGCTGCGTATCATGCGCGACAAAGCCATGGAGGACGATCTCCGGCAGTGCCTCGAGCGGCTCGATATCCATATTCCATCGCTGCGAATGCACGTGGACGGATTTTCGGGAGGCCAGAGGCAGGCAATCGCCATCGCCCGGGCCATCCGATGGAAGGCGAAGCTCGTGATCCTCGACGAGCCGACCGCCGCGCTCAGTGTGCCCGAGCAGCGGAAAGTCCTGAGCTTGACGCGTCAGCTCGCATCCGAGGGGATCGCGGTGATCTATATCACCCACAATATCCTGGACGTCCTCGCCGTTACGGATCGCATCGCCATTCTCCACCGTGGCAGGAAGGCGGCCGAGCTTCGAACGAAGGACACGACAGAGCACGAAATCGTGTCCTTGATTATGGGCGGCACCCGTAAGCTCAGCGAAGAGCTTAGAAGATGAGTGAGGAGAATGCTGATGCCAAGCCTGGAGCTTCCTGTTCCGACCTACGCCCGCAACATGCGCCTGATCGGATTCACCGACCAAGGCGGGCGCCCCGATGGCAATCAGCTCATGGTGCACCGCGGTCACGCGTATGTCGGCCACATGTCTTCCGGTGGATTTAGCGTCATCGACGTGCGGGATCCACGCCATCCTCGCCCCGTGAAGTACATCGCAGCCCCCCACCACACCTGGAATATTCACCTCCAGGCGCATGACGACCTGCTTTTGGTGGTCAATGCCAGGGACATGAAGGCGTTGCCGGCCTTTGCCGACGACAAGAGCTACTACAAGGGCAAGTCATCGGGGTTCGATATCGCGCCAG
Source organism: Acetobacteraceae bacterium (assembly GCA_035509315.1). GTDB lineage: Bacteria > Pseudomonadota > Alphaproteobacteria > Acetobacterales > Acetobacteraceae > JAKAWQ01. Next base: position 49,853 of record DATJLS010000050.1, read on the forward strand.
CCAAGGAGCGTACCTGGACGGCGGGCATGAGCGTCTGGGATATTTCGAAGCCCGACGAACCACGCCAGATTGGCTTCATGCCGGTCGAAGGAGTTGGACTCCACCGCATCTGGTACGTTGGCGGCCGATGGGCCTACGCCTCGGCATTGATCGACGGCTTCACGGACTACATTCTCATCACGATTGACGTGAGCGATCCTGCCAAGCCACAGCTTGTCGGCCGATTCTGGCTGCCCGGCATGAACAGGGCCGCCGGCGAACAGCCAAACTGGCCTCTGGAATATGGCCGTTACGGTCTTCACCACCCGATCGTGCATGGTGACATCGCGTACTGCAGCTGGCGAGATGGCTGCCTCGTCGTGGTGGATGTCGCGGACCGCAGCCAGCCTCGAATGATCGTGCACAAGAACTGGGCTCCGCCATTCGGGGGTGGAACCCACAATGCGCTTCCATTGCCAGATCGCGATCTGCTGGTCGTCGTTGACGAGGCGGTGCTCGACCATCAGGAGGACGGGGACAAGCCAATCTGGCTGTTCGATATCCGGGAACCGTCGAATCCCATCAGCATCTCGACCTTTCCATCGCCCAGGGACGCCGACTACAAGGCGAAAGGCGGCCATTTCGGGCCGCACAACATCCATGAGAACCGGCCGGGTTCCTTTGTCAGCTCGGAGCTCATCTTCACAACCTATCAGAACGCCGGGCTCAGGGTGTTCGACATCCGCGACAAATATGCCCCGGTGGAGGTTGGGGCGCTCGTTCCGCCGCCCCTTCGGATGACGGATGCGAAATTGGACCAGGAGCCGGTGATCCAGATGTGCGACGTGTTCGTTGACAGGAATGGTCTGGTGTTCACCACCGACCATCGTGCGGGATTTTGCGTCAGCGAATTCAACGGTTGATCGTGCCCAAACTCATTTCGATTTCCAAACCACTCTGGTTGCCCAACACAAGGATTGCTGCATGCCGCGTTTTTGTGCCAACCTCAAATGGCTCTTCACCGAGCTTTCGTTCCTGGACCGGTTCGACGCCGCGGCGCGGGCCGGCTTCCGCGCGGTCGAATACGCTTCGCCTTACGAGCATCCTTCGTCCGAGATCCGCGCCCGGCTGCGCGCCTGCGATATGCAACAGGTTTTGTTCAACACCCCCGGGGGTGGCGCCTCCGGCATGGCCTGCATCCCGTCGCGCCGTCAGGAGTTCCGCGACAGCGTCAGGAAGGCGCTCGATTACGCCGCGGACCTCGACTGCGGTCTGGTTCATCTGATGGCGGGGATCGTGCCGCCCGATCTCAATCGTGACACCGCCGCGGCTGCCTATGCCTCGAGCGTCGCCTGGGCGGCGGAGCAAGTCTCGTCCACCGATGTCAGGCTTGTGCTCGAGCCCATCAATCAACAGGACGTGCCCGGCTTCTTCCTCCGGACCCAGGAGGAGGGCGCGGCGATCATCGAGGCGATCGGGCGTGATCGGATCGGCCTTCAGTTCGACATCTATCACTGCCAGGTCGCGCAAGGCGACGTGACGCGGCGGATGGAGACGCTGATGCCGTTGATTGCCCACATGCAGCTCGCGGACGTTCCGGGTCGCAACGAGCCTGGCACAGGCGAAATCGCCTGGAACTATGTGTTTCGGCGGATCGACGCGCTGGGCTACGCCGGATGGGTCGGCTGCGAATACCGTCCCGCGACGGAGACGGTCGCCGGCCTCGGCTGGCTGAAACGATTTGCAGGCTGACGGCCGCGCAATGCCGCCCGAACCCATCGACCAAGCCGCCTCGATCCTTCTCGAAGCGCGCCGGGCCCGAAGCTGGCTTCCCTCCCTGCCCGAGGCTTGCCGTCCGCGTTCCCTTGAGCAGTGCTATGCGATCCAGGGCCGGGTTCTCGCGGAGCTTGGCCCTGTCGCAGCCTGGAAAGTGGGAGCGCCAAATCCGGGTGCGCTGCCGGCCTGCGCTGCGATCGCGGATCGGACCCTGTTCGAATCCGGAGCGAATCTTCCCGCCACGATGTTTCACCTGCTGGGCATCGAGGCGGAGATTGCCTATCGGTTCTCGGCCGACCTGCCGCCCCGTGACCGAGACTATGGGTTGGACGAGTTGATCGCGGCGATCGGTTCTGTCCATCCGGCAATCGAAATCTCGGACACGCGCTTTGTGGCGTGGGCCTCGCAGGACCGTTTCAGTCACGTGGCCGATCAGCTGAATCATGGCGCGCTCGTCGTCGGGGCAGGTCGGGAGGATTGGCAAAGCATCGAGGTCACGTCCCAAAAAACCGTCTTGTCGATCGACGACAGGATGACGATCGAGGTCGTGGGCGGCAATCCGGGCGGGGATCCGCTTCGTTTGCTCCTCTGGCTCGCCAATGTGGGTGCCCGTCCGTTCGGTGGTCTCCGCGCCGGCACGATCGTGACAACCGGATCGGTGACCGGCGTCGAATTCGTGACGGCACCCACGAAGGCCGAGGCGCAACTGCCTGGCATCGGATCCGTCAGGGCGACGGTCGGTTAGCGACGATGAGCGAGAATTTTTTCCCCGCCAGGCCCGGGCTTCTACTGCTGGATCGCTTCACCCATGCCACCGAGGATCGGCTCGCGGACGCATTCGAAGTGCGCCGATCCTATGACCCCGGCTTCTCGCTCGAGAAGGTCGCCTCGGGGATCGTCGCGATTGCGACTTCCGGCGCCAGGGGTGCGCCGAGCACGATCGTCGAAAATCTTCCGTCGCTTCGGATCGTGTCGATCCGCGGTGTCGGGACCGATGCGATCGATCTCGATCTGGCACGCCGAAGGGGGATCGTGGTCACGACGACCCCGAACCTGCTGACCGACGATGTCGCCGATCTTGCCCTGGCGCTTCTGCTGGCCTGTGCCCGGCGCCTTTGCCAGGGAGATCGCTTCGTTCGCGAGGGCCTCTGGCGGCGCGGCTCAGCGCTGCCGCTCGGACGCAAGGTAACGGGGATGCGTGTCGGGATCGTTGGACTGGGACGCGTCGGCCGGGCGATCGCCGCTCGCCTGGAAGCCTTTCGGGCAGCGATCCGCTACACGGATGTCCGCGCGTTCGACGATGTGGCCTACGCGTTCGTGCCAACGGTGCTTGACCTGGCAACGCATTGCGATGCGCTTGTCCTGGCGGCATCCGGCGGCCCCCGGTCGCTGCACATCGTCGATCGGGCGGTGCTTGAGGCCCTCGGGCCTCAGGGCATGCTGATCAACGTGGCCCGCGGTAGCCTCGTCGATGAAAAAGCCATGGTCGATGCGCTTGTCGAGCGCCGGCTCGGCGGCGCGGGCCTGGATGTCTTCGCCGACGAACCGAATGTGCCCTCACCTCTTCTGGCGCTCGATCAGGTCGTGCTCCAACCCCATCGGGCGAGCGCCACCGAGGACACAAGGCTCGCGATGGAGACTCTCGTTGTCGAAAACCTGCTGGCGCATTTCGCGGGCGGTCCATTGATCGGCGTGGTGTGACCCATGCAGGAGCAGCTGACCGACACAAGAGACGGTTGAGGAAAGAGAATGGCAACGGCAGCTCGCGTTCAGGGTGAAGGCAGGCGCGGTGGCCATTCGGGAGTCCGCAAGGACGCCGATGCGCTAAGCCCCGTCATCGCCGCCCTCGAGCAGGACATTGTCCTTGGACAGCTCCATCCGCGCGAGAGGCTGGTTGAGGACGACCTGATGCGGCGCTTCGCGGTGAAGCGCCATGTGATTCGCCAAGCCTTGGCGGGTCTCGAACAGATGGGCGTGGTCGAGCGTGTTCCCAATCGCGGTGCCATGGTCCGCGCCTATGCCGCGGAAGATATTCAGCAGCTTTATGTGGTTCGCGTTCTGTTGGAGACCCAAGCCGCGCGCCTTGTGCCCATGCCGATGGCCAAAGCCGATCTCGACGATCTCAAGTGCATTCAGGCCATACACGACAAGGCGGTCGCCAGCGGGGACCTCGGCCTCGTATTTCGTTCCAACGTGGAATTCCACGAGCGTCTGTTCGCCAAGACCGGCAACCGCTACCTCGCCGAGGCCATCAAGCAATTCGCGCTCAGAACCCATGGCATCCGGTTCTACTGCCTGACCTATCCCGGCTATCTCGAACAATCGCGCCGGGAGCACTGGCTGATGATCGAGGCCATCGAGGCTCGCGATACGGCAACGCTCGTGCGGCTTTGCAGTCAGCATTTGCTCGCATCTCGGCTCTGCTACGAGACGGCCGCCGGCCTTCGTCCCGCCGATGCGTCGGTCGATGCCGAGCTCCGGCGCGCCTGATCCTGCAAGGTCGCGGCGATGTCTCTCGTACCCGGATCGATTGCCGGCTTCGCGGGCGCCGGCGATCTCACCGCCATGCTGGCCGGATGCAGGCAATTCCGGCGCTGCGGATTTTCCCAAGACGGCCTGGCGGAGGCTCACTCCAATGGCCATGCCCAGAGCCTTTTGAAGCGGGCACCAGCGGGCCAGCAGCAACAGGCGCCAACATCGATCGCAACCGAGAGCTTCTCATGACACGAATAGCCCTGATCCATGCCGTGCAGGCAGCCGTACAACCCATTGAGGACGCCTTCAAGGCTTTGTGGCCCGAGGTACGTCGAACCAATCTGCTTGACGATTCGCTCGCGCCCGATCGCGATGCCGCAGGCGCGCTAACCCCGGAACTCTCGCAACGGATGGTGTCGCTTGCGTCCTATGCAGCGGGAACGAGCGCGGACGGAGTTCTGTTCACCTGTTCGGCGTTCGGCGAAGGGATCGAGGCCGCGGCGCGCATCCTGCCGATCCCTGTTCTGAAGCCCAACGAGGCCATGTTCGAGGCCGCACTGGATATTGGCGGCCGGATTGGCATGCTGGCAACCTTCGCGCCCGCGGTCGCTTCGATGGAGGAAGAATTTCGAGATCTCGCGCGTCAAAAAGGATCGGATGCGACGCTCGAGACCATCGTGGTGCCCGGTGCGCGCGCGGCTCTCGTGGCCGGCGACCTTGCCGAGCACGATCGCTTGATCGCCGACGCGGCTTCCGCGTTCGATCATAGCAGCGCAATTATGCTGGCACATTTTTCCATGGCCATCGCCAAGGGTGCGGTCGGCGCGCGATCTGATCGCGTCATTTTGTCGGCGCCAGGCAGTGCGGTCATGAAACTGAAGTCCGCCATCGAGGCAGGGCATCGCTAAGATCGCGCGGCCGGCGCGCCATTGTTACGACCAGACCGGGATCACCGGAAAAGGCAAGGAATTTGGACTGGATCGGTCCGGAGCGGACCGATCCAGTCCCCTTGATCGACATCCGGTCCAACGGGATGGACGATCTACTCCTTGGGCCGATAAATGGACAGTTTGAAGTGGCAATCACGACGTGCCAAAGGACTTTTCTTTTTGCGAAGAAAGACGCACTGAAGATGCTGACTACCTCATTGGATGGAGTGGCATGCATGCGCTCCCGAAGGTCGCTCACTTCTTTCGTTCCGAATCCCATAGAGCTTGGAGAATGAGAGAAAGCACTGCGGATTGATGTTCCGGCCCGCATACCCTCATGAGGATTTTTGGAAGGACTCCTGATTTCACCTGCAATTTCTATTTTTGTCAGATGAACTCCCGGTATCCTATCACCGCCCCTTGCACCTCAAAAAATCCGTTGTTTAGCTTCGTTATCTATTCCAACAGAAAAGTGAAATTTCATCGCGCTTTCGAGCGCCATATCCAGATATGGTCGCGCCCATAATAGCAATCATTTGATCCATGCAATTCGCCTCGTGCCCCTGATCCGCAAGCGCCGTGATATGATGGAAGATATTTCCTGCCGTCGGCAGTTCTGTCGTCTTCTTGCGCAAAGCCCCACGCAGTTTATGCAGAGATGTCCGGGAAAGACGGGATGCTTCCATGGCCAATGGCTGATCTTTCTTGGGCGGCGCACGCGCAGATCGACATGATGAACGTTGCTGTCAAAGCCTGGCGAACGAAAATACCCGCGAAGGTCCGGGCTAGCCCATTGGTGGCGGTTGAAGATGCGCATCAGGCCGGGTCAAGAATCTAAAGGCCTCTTTCCACTGTCTGCTCGGCCCAGCACCCGTCCCGCAGTAATTTTTTCAGAAAGCGTCTTTGACGAAAAGGGCGCGCTGAAGCTGGCGAACCCCGTTCTCATCGACCGCAGCATCTCCATCGATGCTTTTGAAGAAGACCCGCGGTTGGAGCGCGATCTGCTGGGCGATGCGGCAGATGCCTGCCGCAAGGAACGATTCGGAAAGCTAGGCAGATCGCTCCTCTAGTCTTCCGATTCCGAAGTCCATCGCATGGGAATAAAGCGACGAACTTCGAGAGCAGGACACGAGATCAATATTGCTTCTGGTCGAATTGGAACTCTGCCCGCAGAGCGATCCGTCCACACTATGAAATTGAACGAGAGAATCCCGAACGCGAAGAACAAGAAGCGTCACATTCTCGAGAATGGGTCACGCATCATGGCGACGATCGCGTCGAAATACCCGCTCTGCAGGCAACTTCGCGCGAACAATCGATTGAGGCAGATCGCAATCTTCCCCGACGATCAGCCTTCTCTGGCGGTCAGCCTCCTGGCGGTCCCGGCCCAAATGTGACCCCGCCTCCTAGTGGTACGAATCCAACGCTTGGTGCCCGCGTCTGACGGCGGCGATGATTTTGTTGGGATCGGCGGTCCAAGAGAAGGGCTTTGGCGACTGGTTGGTCTCGGCGAGGAAGCGGTTGATGGCGGCTTGGAGGTCGAGG
>DATJLS010000051.1:0-32163 GCA_035509315.1 Acetobacteraceae bacterium
TCCTCCGGCGAACGACCCGCGCGCACCAGTTCCACCAGCTGGCGACGGAACTCAGGCGGGTAGGCTGACCTCGTCTTGCCCATCGTGGACTCCTCGAACCCAAATAGTCCGCTGTCCACCAAACCGGGGCAACTTCACAAACCGCCAAAAGCAACGCTTTGAACATGGCCAACGGTGGCCAAGCGGGCTCACCTTTAATCGCCGGGTAGAGCGGCTCCAGCAGGGGTGCGATCGGTCTCCAATCAATCAGCTGGGAGAGACCGTCGAGAGAGGACAAAGATCGCCTCAGCGGTACAATGCCCAAGCTCTCCTGACCGATTGAACGACATGCCATAGCGCGCTCTCCCCTGTGGAAACCGCATGGAATCAGCTATTCTATGCGGCGCCAACATCCATCCGCGCACGGGTTTCGCGATACCAGCGCCGCGCCGATTCGCGGCGGCTCCTAGTCGATTCGCAAGTGATCCCCTGACGCCGGAGCTGCCAGCAGAGCGAATACACTCGGTTCCGAGCCGGCGAGCGGGCAGCCTGAATGAAATCGCTAGTGTCCCGACTCGCAAATATCGTCATCATGCGTCAGGACACTGGCTCTTTGTTTTCAGTGGCCTGCTGGTCCCTGAAATGCCTTCGCATTTCAGGGACCAGCAGGCCACTAGCAAGACGCGGACAAGCTGCCACACCCGCCCACGCTGCCAGGGCTGCCGCTACCTTGGCAGCGGGTCGGCTTACCAACGTTGAAGGTGATAGCCGATGTATGTTATTGTCATACAGAAGGTGGGGCTCTCGGATGTCCAACATTTCTCCTGTGGTGAGCGTGCGTGTCAGCCCGAATGAGCGTGATCTCCTGGAGGCCGCTGCAGAGCAGACGCGCACCAGCCTGAGCGATTTCATCCGGCGCAGAGCCCTAGAGGCGGCGGAAATGGAGCTGCTCGAGCATCGGATCGTGACGATCCCGGCCGAGCACTGGAAGAAATTCGAGGTCTGGGTCGGCTCGCCGGCGAAGGAGGTTCCCGCGCTAAGGAAGCTCGTCGCCAGTCGCCCCGTATGGCAGGACTGACCCCGCCGCGGCCGCTCGTCGCCAGCGATGACAGAGATGCATTCGATTGCGGGCGAGAGTCCCTGAACCAGTGGTTCAGTCGGCACGCCTAACACAATCAGGAAGCGAGCGTGACCCGCACCAGCGTTATGTGCGACGCGGCGACGGGCGTGATCGCCGGCTTTGTGGCCCTGAGCGCCGGCCAGATCGAGCGCGCGCATCTTCCGAAATCCGGGCAGCGCAATCGGCCCGACCCGATTCCGGTGTTGCTGCTGGGCCAGCTTGCAGTTGACCGGCAGCGCCAGGGGAAGGGATGTGCCCGCTCCCTGATGCTGTTTGCCCTCACGACGACCGTGCGGTTTTCGAAGGAGATCGGATGCTTTGGCGTGCTCACGCATCCGCTCGATGATCAGGTACGGGCCTTCTACAGCCGGTTCGGGTTTGAGACGCTGCCATTCGACCCGAGGCGCAGCATGATCGTGCGCATCGTGGACCTGAAGCAAAGCGGCTTCTGATGCTCAACATTAAAAACCACATCGGTATTCGGGCATAAGCGGTTGTCCGCCTCTCCGCCCCTGTTATTCTTGATAACGCATTTATCGATAATAAGGGCCCGAACAGGATCGTCCCTGGTGCGGTACAATTAGCTAGACTGTTGACTAGACCGTAAGGCGGTCCATGCGGGAGATTGGCGCCTTCGAGGCGAAGACGAGATTCAGCCGGCTGCTCGACTGGGTCGAGGGCGGCGGAGTTCCACCGGCTGGCCGACGTGCCGCCGTCTTGCGCGAGTAGAGATGCCAGTCCGCGAGCTCGCCAAATGCCTGCCTCACAGATTACGCCTGATGCGGCGTACTGTCAGCCATCGCGAAGCGCCGCAGGCAGAAAGCTGCCATTGTTATCGCCGACCTCGTGCGCGATCAGCCGATTCAAAAGCTCGTTCAGGCGCGTGATAAGCTCGCGGTTGGCGTCCGGGTCGACGGCGAGATTGACTACCTCGTCCGGATCCGTCTCGAGGTCATGCAGTTCGAGATCGTTATTGGCTACCAGTTCCTCAAAGGTCTTCGGCGTGTTGAAGTTGTTGGGCGCGTAATAGCGGGAGAATTTGTAGCGACCGTCAAAGCAGAAGCTGATGAAGCCGCGCGGCGTCATCTCGGGCCGTAGCTCGCTAAAGGACGGTACGTATCGGGCCTCGCTGAGGTACCGGGCAGTCAGTGCCATGTAGGACGCATCGACTGTCCACAACCCGACATAATTGAACAGCGCACCCGGGCGGATTGCCGTGACAGACGCCTTTCCCGGGGCCTTCAGGAGCGAAGTGAAGTCGCGGCCGGGCAAGCCCGCGAGCGCGGCGGCGCGAAGCAGAGAATCGGTATTGGTGAGGCCGGCGAGCGTCGGCACGAGGTCGATGTGGCTCGTCACCGCCTTGCAGGTCCGGCCGCCTGGATATTCGGGATGCACAACGACCATCGGCACATGGGTCTCCTGCTCGTACGGAAGCGGGCCCTTGCCGCGCAGCCCGCCGTGCGAGCCGCCGAGCTCGCCATGGTCGGCGGTGCGCACGACCGCGGTCGAAGGCCAGAGGTCGAGCGCCGAGATGGCGTCGAGCACGCTCTGCATGGTGCGATCGTTGTCGAGGATCAGGTTGAGATAGAGGTTGTAGTAGTCGTCCCACATGGCCGAGGCGTCGCTTGGGATCTCGCCAAGCCAAGCCGACCAGCCGATGTTGTAGGCAAGCTGTGCTTTTGGTCGACCGGGCTTGTCCAGCGGCTCCAGCGCGCTGGGAGAGGGCGGGAACTTCCAGCGCGTGGCAAAGGCAGCGTTGGCGGGCGGTCGGGTAAGCCTGGCGCCTGCCAGCGATTTCTGCACGGTCTCGCCGGGTTGGTTAACGTCAGCGTACATGATGTCGTGCGGCGAGATGAAGCTCACGACCAGGAGCCAGGGAATGCCCTGCCGGTTCAGCGCCTGGCCGTGCGTGCGCAGCCAGCGTACCGCTTCGCCCGCCGAGTAGATGTCGGTGTCGTAACCCTGGTCGGGAGCGCCCACCTTGTCGCCATCGGATTCGAAGCCTTCGAAGCCGTAGGCTGCGAGCGCCTCGCTGTAGTTCACGTTGCGCTTGGGCACGATGATGCTACGGCGCAGCTCGAACTTGCCGAAATAGGCGGTGCGGTAGCCGAGCTGGCGGAAGACGGTGCCCATGCTCGGCCGGTCGGTCCGGAGGCTCGGCACGTAGCCCGTTTCCATCTGGTCGAAGACGCCGTTCACCTGCGGCGGCTGGCCGGAGAAGATCACGCCGCGCGACGGCGTGCACATGGCAGAGCCGATGTAGTGGTTGAGGAAGGTGGTGCCGCGCTGTTGCAATTCGGCGCGCGCCGGCGTGGAAAAGCCTTCGGTGGGGCGCAGGTGATACGCCTCCTCGTCGGTCATTATGAGGACCACGTTGTACGGCCGGCCCAGCGGCCCGTTGCGGGCCGCCGGAAACGGAGCCGTCGAGCCGGCGGGCGGTGGCGCAATGGTCGTCTGACCCTCTGCGCTTTTTGGCAGAGCGGTCAGGCTTGCGGCGCTCAGACCAACCCCAAGGCCGGCCCCCAGCATGGCACGGCGGCCGACACCCTCGGGTTGCTCAGGCTCGCTGTTTCGCTGGTCCATTGCCCTGCTCCTTTCCGCGCCCGCCCGCCGAGTATGCGCTATGCGCCAGCAACGACATAATCTCTGCGTATTGCAGGGCCGCGATTTCGATGTGAAAATTCCACCATGCCATCGTCGATCGACCGTTTTGCAGTCCGGGCGCACTCATCTCGCCGGTTCCGGCAGTGACAGTATGGCCAATAGTGGAACAGTCGGAACAGGAGCGGGGCCAGCCGTTTCGCTGCCCATAGATCCTGCGCCGGGCGAGCGCTTCAATCACGGGGCAGTGAACCGGCAAGAGTGGCCGTCTGCCGCGCGGACACGCGGCTGCAGAAGCGGCAGCCTGATCCCTGACCGGTGGGCACGTGCTTGGCAGGCCCCGCTTGGTTGACCACCGCTTGGGAGGGTGATCGGCGCTGGAATGCGTTGGTGACCGAATCGGCGCGCTGCTACAAGGCTGACCTGCGTGCGGGGTGAGCTGAACCGCGGAGGTGCGACGAATGCAGCCAGTGGTGCGCGTGTCGATTCTGCGATGTCCGCCGGAGCGCTTCGCCGAACTCCGACGAATGGCGGAGGAAGCCGATCCCATCCTGCGTCCCGGGATCGAAGCCATGGCGGGATTGCTGGCCTTCTATTTCGGTGCGGATGAGACGACATCTTCGCTTTCGAATGTCAGCCTTTGGACCAGCCTCGAAGCCGCCCAGCAGTTGGACACCTTCCAGCCGATGCTGGATCTGGGAAAACCATTCGCCGCGAAGGGGGCGACATTCGAACGCCCGATCATGAACTACGCTACGCTGTGGCAATTGAAAGGTTCAGCCGCGCTGGGCGAAGCAGCGCCGTAGCGGCTCGGGCCCCCGGAACGCCGGGCGGATGACCCTTCCGCTGGCCCAACCACGAACGTCCTCTTAGTCGCCCAAGGCCGGCGGCCCGGCCGACCGGTGTGGCGGCCTGCATCGATGCCCGGGATCGGTTCCGTTCGACGCCCGGTGTGAAGCCTTAGAGCGAATTGCGTTTGCACGGGCTCACGCAATTCGCTCTAAGTATTTGTTTTGCAAGCATCTTCACGCGGTCAGCCGATTCCGTCTGATCGCGATCTGCTCTAGCGCGCAGCGGTCCGCGTGCTGTCCGACTGGCTGATCGCCGGCCAGATGGCGCCGGCAAATCCGGCCATGGCGGCGACGGTGCGCGGGCCGACGCCGGGCGCCCCTCCCCGTCCCGGCTTGCGGCCGATCGGCGGCGGCTGGTTGCCGCCGTGAGGCATCCGTGACAAACCGAAAACTGGCATCCGGCGCCCAGAAAATTGTCCCAAAATCTCTAAGGAAATCAATGGACCGGTCTTATCCTCGGTGAAATCGGATGCCATGCTTGAGAGATAGGCGCCGCAGGGGCGCCGGCGAAGAGGTGGCCGCATGTCGGGAGACGAAGGCACAGAAAGAGCGCTGGTGCTGTTCTCCGGCGGCCAGGATTCGACGACCTGCCTTGCCTGGGCGCTTGCCCGGTATGAACGGGTCGAGACAGTGGGTTTCGATTATGGCCAGCGCCACCGGGCCGAGCTCGATGGCCGCGAGGCGCTGCGGGCCGGCATCATGGCATTGGGAGGCTGGCGCGGCACGCTCGGTCCCGATCATCTCGTGAACATCGAAGGCGGGATGACGGCGATCGGCGAGACCGCGCTGACGGGCGCGATGGAAATCGCGATGACCGGCTCCGGCCTGCCCAATACTTTCGTCCCAGGCCGCAATCTCCTCTTCTTCACCTATGCCGCGGCCATCGCCTATCGCCGCGGCCTCAGGCGCCTGGTCGGCGGCATGTGCGAGACGGATTATTCCGGCTACCCCGATTGCCGTGACGATACACTCAAGGCCATGCAGCTCGCCCTCAATCTCGGCATGGAACGGAGATTCGTCATCGAGACGCCGCTGATGTGGATCGACAAGGCAGGCACCTGGCGGCTGGCCGAAGCGCTGGGCGGCGAGCGGCTGGTCTCGCTGATCGTCGAGGGCACGCTGAGCTGCTACCGGGGCGAGCGTCAGCTCCGGCATGATTGGGGCTATGGTTGCGGAACCTGTCCCGCCTGCCGGCTGCGCGAGGCCGGCTGGCGGCGGTGGCGGGAGCGATTCTCCGACCGGGAATAGGAAAAATAGAAACGCCCCGCTCACCCCACGGGAACATTATCAAGCAGGCGCACGGCGCCGAGCCTCGCGGCAGCGATGAGCCGCCCCGGCGGCCGAGCAGCCGAGATCGGAACCAGGGTCTCGGCATCGACGAGGGCGAGATAATCCGGAAGGAAGCCGGAAGCGGCGAGCTTGGCGGCCGCCTCGGCAAGAAGCGGCTCGGCCTCTCCGCCCTGCGCGAGCATGTCGGCCAGTGCGGCGAGCATAAGATGGAGCGCGGGGGCAAGCGCGCGTTCGGCAGGCGTGAGGAAACGGTTGCGCGAGGAGAGGGCCAGTCCATCCGGGGCACGGACTGTTGGAACCGGAACGATTTCGACACCGAGATGAAGATCGTGGCTGAGGCGCCGGACGACCTGGACCTGCTGCCAATCCTTCTCGCCGAAATAGGCCGAAGCCGGCCGGACTTGGCCGAACAGCTTGGTGACCACGGTCGCCACGCCGCGGAAATGGCCCGGCCGGGCCGCGCCCTCCCATCGCTCGGCCGGCCCGCCGATATCGACGGTGGTGACCGCATCCGCCGGATACATCGCCGCGAGCGGCGGCAGCCAGACCAGATCGCAGCCAGCACCTGCCAGCGCCGCGAGGTCGCCCGCCTCATCACGAGGATAGCTCGTGAAATCCTCCGCTGGCCCGAACTGCAGGGGATTGACGAAGATCGAGGCGGCCACCGCGGCGCCGCTCCGCCGCGCAGCGGCAATCAGGGCAAGATGGCCGTCATGCAAGGCGCCCATGGTCGGGACGAGGGCGAGAGACCGAGCCTGACTTGCCAGGCGGGCACGATGGGAGGCAAGCGTGTCGAGGTCTCTCGCGATCAGCATGGAAGGGACGTTACCCGGGACCGCCATCCCGGTTCAGTGTGGGGCAGAGTACAGAACGGTCACCCCGAAATCATTACGATACCGAAATCTCAAGTGCCCTTAATGTTCTATTTATATTCCTATAATAGTCTCATTCGGGGATGTTTTGAATCGAAATCGAAATGATCCTGGCCTTCCGCGTCCCAATTCCGAGGTCCGGGGCACTGCAATTCGGATGGAATCGGAACACATGGTCTTTATATTCGTCGTCGGTCCCACCGCGTGCTTCGCACCTTTGGGAATTCTTGCCCTCGGGGATCGCGCCCTAGGCGGCTGCGTCGCAATGGGACAGACTTTCCACCTTTCGTGAAAAAGGTGGACAGGATGCAAGTCGGCGTGATCGGGCTTGGTTCCATGGGTATGGGTGTCGCGCTTTCCCTCCAGCGCGCCGGCCATGCCGTCTTCGGCTGTGATCTCCGCGAGCCTGCCCGCGCCGAGCTCGAGGCCGCCGGAGGAGCCGCCGTCGCCCGCCCTTCCCTGCTGCCCGCGGATCTCGGGGCGCTCGTGCTCCTCGTCGTCAATGCCGTCCAGGCCGAGGAGGTGCTGTTCGGCGCGGAGGGTTGCGCCTCCCGCCTGAAGCCGGGTGCGGTTGTCATCTCCTCCGTCACCATGGCCCCTGAGACGGCACGCGCGCTCGCCGCGCGGCTAGAAGGAAGCGGGTTCCTTCCGCTCGATGCGCCCATTTCGGGTGGATCGGCCCGCGCGCGGGAGGGTGCGCTTTCCGTCATGGCCTCCGGCTCGCCCGCCGCTTTCGCGGCCGCGGAACCGGTGCTCGCCGCAATCGCACAGAAGGTCTGGCGGCTCGGCGAGGCGGCCGGCGTCGGCAGCACCGTCAAGATGGTCAACCAGCTCCTCGCCGGCGTGCATATCGCCGCCGCCGCCGAGGCGCTGGCGCTCGGCATCCGCGCCGGCGCCGACCCGGAAACCCTCTTCGAGGTCATCAGCGCCTCGGCCGGCAGTTCCTGGATGTGGCAGAACCGCGTGCCCCACATCCTGGCCGGCGACGATACACCGCATTCGGCCGTCAATATCTTCGTCAAGGATCTCGGGATCGTGCTCGATCAGGCGCGTGCGCTCACCTTTCCGCTTCCGCTCGCGGCCGCTGCCCATCAGCTCTTCCTTGCCGCTTCCGCCGCGGGCCATGGCGGCCGGGATGATGCCTTCGTCATCCGGGTCTGGCAGGCGCTGACGGGGATCGCGCTTCCGCAAGGCGGCTGACGAAGGTGGGACGCGTGAAAGGATTGCACCCCCGAAGCCCGGGATCGGGCAGCCCGCGACTTCCTCATCGCGCGGCTCCTCCACCCATCTCCCGATGGCGCCCCGGCCATGATCAGGGCCGGGCCGTCCGTTCCCCCTGACAGGCATCAGGCATCCCTGAGACGCGCCGCATCGATGGAGGTGAATTTTCCAATCATCGGTCAAGGACGGCGATTCCGGGAAGCGTCCTTCCCTCCAGCCATTCCAGGAATGCCCCACCGGCGGTCGATACATAAGTAAATCCTTCGGTCGCACCCGCATGGCGTAGCGCCGCGATTGTCTCGCCGCCTCCGGCAACGCTCACCAGATGCCCCTTTTGTGTCGCGTTCGCGACGGCGCGGGCGAGCGCGCTTGTAGCTTTGTCGAATGGCGGCGTCTCGAAAGCGCCAAGAGGCCCGTTCCAGACCAAAGTGCGCCAAGCCGAAATGCGCGCAACCACCATCTCGACCGTCGCGGGCCCCAAATCCAGGATCATCGCATCATCGGGCACGGCATCGAGAGACGCGATTCGTATCGCTGCTTCTGCCGCCAACCGATCCGCGACAACGAGATCCTTCGGCAGCAGGACCTCGCAATTCTCGCGCTCCGCTTCGGCAAGAATCTCCCGCGCCGTCGCCTGCATATCCGGCTCTTGCAGCGACCGGCCGATCGCGAAACCCCGAGCGGCGAGGAAGGTGTTCGCCATCGCTCCGCCAAGCACCAGCACATCGACATGCCGGATAAGGTTGCCGAGCAAAGCGAGCTTGGTGGAAACCTTGGCACCGCCGATGATCGCTGCCAAAGGGTGCTTGGGCCGATTGAGAACGGTTTCAAGCACCGTGAGCTCCGCCTGCATCAGGCGTCCCGCATAGGCCGGCAGCCGCCTTGCCACGCCTTCGATGCTGGCATGGGCCCGATGAGCGGTAGAGAAGGCATCATCGACATAGATATCCGCAAGCCGCGCCAGCGCCTCGGCCATCGCCGGGTCGTTCGTTTCCTCGCGCGGATCGAAACGCGTGTTCTCCAGAACCAGGACATCACCGTCTGCGAGCGATCTGGCAGCGTCTTCCGCGGCGGGCCCGACGCAGGTGGTGACGAAACGAACCTTCTGCCCGATCACTTCACCAAGCGCTTCCGCGACCGGCTGCAGGGAAAGCTCGGGCACGGGCCGGCCCTTCGGCCGGCCGAGATGACTGCAGATAATGATCCGCGCGCCCTTTTGGCTGAGCTCCAGGATGCTCGGCTTGAGCCTCTCCAGCCGCGCCCGATCCATGAGCTTGCCATTCTTGAGCGGCACATTGAGATCGGCACGAAGCAGAATCCGTTTTCCTCTCGCATCGAACTCGTCAAGCGTATGGATATGCATCGGAACTGCGCCTTCCCTGCAGGCAAGCGGACGGACCGGCAACGTCAGGCATCCGGCAGGAGAGCCCCCCCGTCCACCACATCGTTCATCACGGCGGTCAAAGTGGCGTCGAACATGCAGGACGCAGCCCGATGACGGAGATCCATGCCGACCCGTGGTTCCGTATCGGAGTCGAGAATGCCGCGCAGATCGCCCCTGCCTGCCGCCCTCATGACCTGATCGATCTTTGCGCCGGAGACAGCGCTTCTCAGCACGGCGTCGGGCGAGACGAGAAACCGTCTGGCTTGGGTACCCGAACGGAGAGTTCGGGCATCACGAGGCCCCCGCGTCGTCTTTCGATTCTCCCATCTGGCATTCCCTCACCCCATCTTCAGATTAAAATTCTGATTTCGTTATAAGCCGTTCACCCCCGAAGAGCCGGTCCTCGTTCATCGCGAAAATCCGGCCCCGACGTCATTGATCTGCCGCAAGTCTGCCTCGGGCCGAGAGACCCGCGCAAGGTGCTGCACCTCTTGGCCGCCATGCTCTCGGAAGCAAGATACCAGAACGCAAGCTGTCTCGTCCCGACCGGGAGCGGCCTGCGTTCACGTAGGCTCACGCGAACCGTTCTCTATATTCGTCTCTAAATATTCGTAGCGATTGGCTCGAAAGGAAACGACCCCGAATGGCTTCCGATCAGGCAAGCGCGAGGGAAGCCTCGGCGTTCCAGCGTTCCCAGGCGGTGCGATAGGCGGGATGCGCGATCGCATAGGGATGCCGTGACAGCCGTTCGATCCAGGCCTCTGTCGCCGCCGCGGCGCGGTGCCAGCACCAGGCGACGAACTCCGCCTTGAGCTGCGGCGAGCCCTCGCGCACGGCGGCGGACTCGTCGTGAAAACTCCGCTCCAGCGCGTCGAACTCGGCACGGATCTCCGGCTTCACCTCGCGGTAACGGGCCATTGCCGGGCGGTGCAGCCGTTCATGACGCCACCAGATCGTTCCCTCCGTGTCGGTGCCGAGCGGCATCAGCCCTTCGGGCAGATCCATGCCGAAGAAGAGCGGCTTGAAGATCGAGAGATCGGTGGCCGAAGTGCCGGTCATCCAGACAACCATGCTCGTCGGCCGCACCTCGGTGATCATCGCGCTCGTCGCGTGCCAGAAGCGCGCCGGCGTCGGCCCGGCATGCATGCAGACCTTCGTCGGCCGCTCGTCAGCGGTCACGTCATAGGTCGCTTCATCACCGACATCGCGCAGGACGGCGGCCATGTCGTGCATCGTGATCCCGCCGTTCCTACCGGCCAGCAGACTGCCCGCGCAGGATTCCCGCTCGTCGGCCGCGCATTCCTGCTCGCGCATGGGGTCGGCGAAGCGGGCGCGGAAATCGGGCCTCGTCTCGCCATCGACCAGCGCCGCGTCCGCCAGCGAGGAAAGCTCCCAGTCCGTGCCGATCTGATAGCGGTTGGAGATCGCCTCCGTGCTCTTCGCCCGCCGCGCTGCCCAGTGATGGCCAGCACCGTTGACGATCCAGGCTTCCTTGCGGTCAGCGATGAGCAGGCCGGAATCGAACCAGTAATTGCCCATCATCTGGCAATTGCCGCCCTGGCCGTAGCGGATGATGTGATCGCCGATGACATCGACCGCCTCGCGCGCGGTCTCGGCGCGCTCGAGCGCCAGCCGCAGTAGATCGGTCACGCATGTGCCGTCCTTCTCGCATTTCTGGTTGCTGAAGGCCGCCTCATTGCCGATCGCCACGCCATGCTCATTGCAGCCGACCTCGCCGCCCCAGGTCCAGAAGGAACGGCCGAGAATCACTTCATGCGTACGGGGCGCCTGCGGAATGGTGAGGTGCGTGAGGCGCACGGCTGCGCCAAGCAGATAGTCGCGGCGCGGAAAGCGCAGGATCTGCTGCGCCTCGTTCACCTCGGTATCGGCGTTCTTCGCAAGAAGGACCGCACCGTCCGCGGTGGCGTCCGGCAGGGCGACGATCGTGTCGCACATCAGATGGCTCCCTGGTTTCTGATTTCTGTTGCAAAATGACAGGCGGCCCAATGCCCGGCGCCGAAATCGATGCGCGGCGGCATCGTCATGCAGATTGACCGGGCCGAAGGGCAGCGGGTGCGGAAGGGACAGCCCTCCGGCACGGCAGCCGCGCTCGGCGGCTCGCCTTCCAGCGGCCGGGCCGGATGCGGCGCTGCCGGATCGGGCTTCGGGATCGCCCCGATCAAGGCGCGCGTATAGGGATGGGCGGGGGCGCGAAAAACCTCCGCGACCGGCCCGCTTTCCACCAGATGGCCGAGATACATCACCCCGACGCGCGCGCAGAGATAGGCGATGACGCCGAGATCGTGCGAGATGAAGAGCATCGAAAGGCCGCGCCGCTCGCCGAGATCGGCGAGCAGATTGAGCACCTGCGCACGCACCGAGACATCGAGCGCGGAAACCGCCTCATCCGCCACCAGCAGGGCCGGTCGCACCGCAAGCGAGCGCGCGATGCCGACACGCTGGCGCTGCCCGCCCGACAATTCGCGCGGGTAGCGCGAAGCGGTCTCCGGCCCAAGCCCGACCTCCGAAAGAAGACGCCGCGTCTCCGCCTTGACGTCCGCAGGCGGCACGACCTTGTGCCAGGCAAGCGGCTCGGCGATCGCTGCGCCCACCGTCATGCGCGGATTGAGCGAGGCATAGGGGTCCTGAAAGACCATCTGCGCCCCGCGGCGGAGCGCGCGCAGCCCGTGGCCCGAGAGCGCGCCGATATCCTCGCCTTGAAAGCGGATGTGCCCCGCATCCGGGCGAAGAAGGCCGAGAGCAAGACGGGCGAGCGTGCTCTTGCCGCAGCCGGACTCGCCCACGAGGCCGAAACATTCGCGCGTGCCGATCGCGAATTCGACATCGGCAACCGCCTGCACGCGCCGGCGCGGCTTTCCGGCAAGCGCCGCGAGCGGCGCACGACGCAGCGCAAAATGCTTGGAAACGCCATCGATCTCGAGCACCGGCTCAGGCATGCGTCGTTGCCTCGGCGAGAAGCGGATGGAAGCAGGCGAAACCGCCTCCGGCAGCAAGCACGCGCCAGGGTGGCGTCCGCTCGGTGCAGGCCACGCTCGCAAGCGGGCAGCGCGGCGCGAAGCCGCAGCCGCGCGGGCGGTGCGCCGGGTCAGGCGGGCGGCCCGGGATCGGCGCCAAAGGATGGCACGCGCGCGGTCCTTGCGGAATCGAATCGAGAAGCATCCGCGTATAGGGATGGGCGGGCGCGGCAAAGAGGCGCGCCACCGGTGCCTCCTCGACGATGCGCCCGGCGTACATCACCGCGACACGTGCGCAGACACGGGCAATCACGCCAAGATCATGCGTCACCAGCACCAGCGCCATGCCGAGGCTGCGGCGCAACTCGTCCAGCAGGCGCAGAATCTGGTCTTGAATCGTGACGTCGAGCGCCGTGGTCGGCTCATCGGCAAGCAGAAGCCGTGGCGCGCAGGCAAGCGCGATCGCCAGCGCCACGCGCTGGCGCTGCCCTCCCGAAAGCTCGTGCGGATAGGAGGAAGCCAGCCGCTCCGGCTCCGGCAGGCCGACAAGGCGCATCACCTCGATCATGCGCCGCCGCCGCGCCGCCGGATCGAGCCTCCCATGCCAGCGCAGCGCCTCGGCGATCTGCCGACCGACCAGCATCACCGGGTTGAGCGCCGAGAGCGGGTCCTGAAACACCATCCCGATGCCCGCACCACGCAGCCGCGCCAGCCGCGCCTCGCTCGCCCCGGCGATATTTTCCCCCGAGAAAACCACCTGCCCTGTTGCGCGCAACCCGTCCGGAAGCAAGCCGATGATCGCGCGTATGGTGGTGCTCTTGCCCGAGCCGGATTCGCCGACAATGCCGAAGGATTCCCCCGAGCCGAGCGTGAAGGAGACGTCCTCGACAAGGCGCGCGCCATTGGCCGTGAGGCTGACGCCCACCCCTTCGAGCGCGAGCAGCGGTGGATCGCTCACGGCCTCATCATCCATCGCTCCGCCCTTCGTCATCGGGTCTCGGGGCGCAGAAGATCGGCGAGCCCATCGCCGAAAAGGCTGAAGGAGATCGCGAGCAGAACGATCGCCAGGCCCGGAAAGGCACTGATCCAGGGCGCGCGATCGACGAAGCTATAGCCGTCCGCGATGATGAGGCCCCATTCAGGCGAGGGCGGCTGCGCGCCAAGGCCGAGAAAACCCAGTGAACTGCCAAGGAAAATCCCGAGGATCACGTCCGAGCTCGCATAGATCACCGCTTGCGGGATCACATTGGGCAGGAGATGGCGGAGCAGGACCCGGCGATCGGGAAGACCGAGCAGCCGCGCCGCCTCGGCATATTCGAGCCGCTTGGCAAGCAGGGTCTCAGCGCGCGTGATGCGCGCATAGCTCACCCAGCCGACCATGGCGACGGCGATATACATATTGCCGAGCCCGGGCCCCAGCACGGCGACAATGGCGATGACGATGACGAGGAAGGGAAAGGCGACGGCGATATCGACGAGGCGCATCACCACCGTCTCGATCACGCCGCCGAAATAGCCGGCGAGCAGGCCGAGGGTGGAGCCGATGAAGAAGGCCGGCGCCACCGTGAAAAATCCAATCTCGAGATCGAGATGCGCGCCCCAGATGACCCGTGTGAGAACGCCACGGCCGAGATTGTCGGTCCCGAAAGGAAAGGCGAGGCTCGGCGGGCGCAGCGAATGAAGCAGATCCATCGTGGTCGGGCTACCGAGCAGGAGCGGGCCAGCCACGGCAAGCGCCATCCAAGCGATGAGCAACCAAGCGCCGATCACGAGGTTGCGTGGCAGCTTCCTCCGGCCGATCGCGCCATCCGCCGACGGAATGCTCGTCCCCCCGGCCTCCATCGCTTCGGGCCTCTTCACCTCCGCCGGTGTCGTGGCGCTCATGTGACCTCACGCCGCACGCGCGGATCGAGCAGGAGCTGCATGAGATCGGTCAACAGATTGACGAGCACGACCAGCACGCCGAGCACGAGCGTCACGGCCTGGATCACCGGGTAATCCCGCGTGCCGATCGAGTTGATCATGAGCTGACCGAGGCCCGGCACCGCGAACACGGTCTCGACGATCACGGTGCTCCCGACGAGATAGCCGATATTGAGGCCGAGCACCGTCACCGCCG
The DNA here is from genome assembly GCA_035509315.1 of Acetobacteraceae bacterium. Lineage (GTDB taxonomy): Bacteria > Pseudomonadota > Alphaproteobacteria > Acetobacterales > Acetobacteraceae > JAKAWQ01. The sequence goes on from DATJLS010000051.1 coordinate 14,413, forward strand.
GCACGATGGCGTTGGGCAGCGCGTGGCCGAGCAGCACCACCCGCCGCGGCAGGCCTTTCGCGCGCGCCGTGTCGATATAGCCGGAGGCCAGCGCCTCCATCAGGCTCGCGCGCAATGCCCTCAGCACGAGCGGAGAGATATTGACGGCGATGGTGAGAGCGGGGAGAAAAAGATCGAAGAGATGGGAAGGCAGGCCATTGCCGTAACCGGCCACCGGAAAGATCGGGATCATGACTGCGAAGAACAGGATCAGCATGAAGCCGATCCAGTAGCTCGGCAGGCCGACCCCGACGACGGCGCCGATCCGCACCAGATGATCGGCGACCTGGTCACGCCGCGCTGCGGCGAGCAGCCCGGCAGGCAGCGCGATGATGAGGGTGAGCACCGTGCCGTACGCGAGCAGCATCAGCGTCGGCCCCAGATGGTCGAGCACGAGCCGGCTGATCGCCTGGCCATAATAATAGGAATGGCCGAAATCACCGACAGCGAGGTGCCGCACGAAGATCACGTATTGCACATAGAGCGGCCGGTCGAGGCCGAGATGCGCGCGCATCGCCGCGACCAGCGTCGGTGTCGCATGAATGCCGAGCAGAGTACGCGCGGGATCGCCCGGAATCAGGCGCACCAGCAGAAATACCGCCATGGTGATCCCGACCGCGACGGGAACGAGCATGACGAGGCGGCGCAAGACATAGCGGATCATGCGAGACCGATCATGCGCCCGCCGGGCCGCGCCGCTGACCGGCTCCAGCGTCCCGGCGGGCGTTCATCCACGCGGATCAGCTCAGCTTTTCCAGACATCCTCCAGCCAGTAATTGCCCGTCGGCAGCACCTGGAATCCGTTCACGTTCGAACGCACGCCCGTGCGCGCGGGCGTCCAGTAGAGCCAGACGAAGGGTGCATCGTGCCAGATGATCCGCTGCATCTCGAGGTAGATGGCGGCCCGCTTGGTCGGGTCGAGTTCGGCCAGCCCCTGCTTGGCCAGTGCATCGACCTTTAGGTTGTTGTAAAAGGTCCAGACGGCATCGCTCCCTTCATCGCCGGCGCCGGCATAGGCAACCAGCTCGCAGGGGTCGATAATGTCGCTCGTCATATAGCCCCAGGCCATCTCGTATTTCCCGGTGGCGAGCTGGTTGTACTGGGTGTTCGTCTCGAGCGGCGTGATCGACATCTTGATCTTGAGCGGCAGCAGCATCTGCTGAATGATCTGCGCGACCTGGTTGCCCACCGTGTCGCCCGAGACCGTGGTGCAGGTGACGGAAAATCCGTCCGGCATATTGCTCGCCGCCATCAGCGACTTCGCCTTGGCAAGATCGAACGGATAGGGCTTGTCTTGCGTGTCGGCATCCATCATGCGCGGCAGGAAGGAGGTGGGAACGGTCCCGTATCCGAACAGGACCGCCTGGATGATCGCCTGCTTGTCCACGGCGTAATTGATCGCCTGACGCACCTGATAGTCCGAGAATTTCGGGCTTTTGACGTTGAACTGGAACCAGTCGATGCGGTCATAGGTCGCAAGCTGCACGGTCATTCCCGGCGCATGGCTGAGCCGGGAAATCTGGCCGAAGGGCACTTCGCTGCCGATATCGATCTCGCCCGATTGCAGCTTCAGCATGCGCACATTGTCGTCGGCGATCACGGAGAGGATCACCTGGTCGAGATAGGGACGCGAGGGGTCCCAGAAATGCGGGTTCCGCACCATCAGAATATGATCGCCCTTGTGCCACTCCTGCATGATGAAGGGACCGGACCCGATCGGCTTCTCGCCGAAAGCGCTCGCGCCCATCTTCTTGAAGATTGCCGCCGGGGTGATGCAGGCGGCATGGGTGGAGACCGCGGCGAGGAAGGGCGCCCAGTCCTGCTTGAGGTTGAAGACGACGGTATGTGGATCCGGAGTCGCGATATCCATCTTTGGATAGAGCGAGGCAGCCCAGGAATCCTTGTCGGTCAGCACGCGCTCAAAGGAGAATTGCACATCCTCCGAGGTCACCTTCGTGCCGTCCGAGAAGAGCGCGTTCTTGCGCAGATGGAATGTATAGGTGCGCTTGTCCCCGCTCGCCTCCCAGCTCTCGGCAAGATCGGGCACGAATCCGTCTCCCTTCTGGTTGCTGCGAATCAGCATCTGAAAGACGAGCAGCTTGGCCCAGATCGACATATTGTCGGTCGGCACGACCGGTTCGAAGGAGACGACATCGGCGGTGCGCGCCATGGTGAGCGTGCCGCCACGCACTGGCGTGGCCGCATGCGCCGCACCTAGGCCGATCCGGATGCCGCCTGCCGCCAGGCCGAGCGCGCCAGCGCCTTGCAACAGCCGGCGCCGCCCGACCCATTTCGGGCCGAAGCCCGCGCCGCCGATCCTATTCCATTCCATGTGCGTCTCCCGCCGCAGCCGTTCGTTAGGGAGACGTTATGCAAATTTCCTGCCGCTGCAAAGCCGTTCCGGGAACCCATTTTCTGCCTGGAAAATCCGTTTCTGCCCGGTTTTTGTCCATGATATGGCTGGCAAACGGCCAGAATTTTCCTCCTTTTCACGCCATCGGCTCGGCGATTTCGACACCCTATCGCAAAGGCGTGATTTTCCTTGCCGAAGCGGCCGTCCATGATATCGAAACACCATGTCCGATCTTCGCCCAGATCACGGAATCGCCCAAACCCTCGGCACGCTGCGCAAGAGCCGCGGGTGGACATTGAAAACGTTGAGCGAGGCCACCGGGGTCAGCATCTCGGCTCTCTCGAAGATCGAGAATGGCCAGACGGGTGTTTCTTTTGAAACGGTGCGACGCATCCTCCGTTCGCTTTCGCTCCGCTTCGACGATCTCATCGGCGGCGATGTGGCGCGGGGTGGCAACGGAAGGCGTGCCATCAACCGCCGTGGCAGCGGCACCCGTGTCCAAGCCGAAGGCCGGAACTATGAGCTCTTCGCAACGGATCTCCTCCGCCGGCGGATGATCCCGATGATCACCACCGTCCGGGCCCGCACGCTCGCCGAATGGGGCGAGCTCACCAGCCATCCGGGAGAGGAATGGATGTACGTGCTCAGCGGGGTCATCGACCTTCATACCGAGCATTATGCACCGCTCCGGCTCGAGCCCGGCGACAGCGTCTATATCGATGCCGAGATGGCACACGCGCTCGTCTCGTTCGGGGACGAACCGGCCCAGGTGCTTTCGGTGGTCGACGGAGACATCCCCTTCCCGCCAACGGCGAACGGCAGCACCTGACACGTCCCGGATCCCGGCCACCGCAACCAGCTGACCACCGCGGCGACGATCCGGTTGCCGATCAGGATTTTCTCCGGCGAAATACTTGAGCCGGATGCGTTGGTCCGCGCGGGTTCATGAAATTTGTGCAGCGGAACCGTCCGGCTCATCTCCCACCTGAGACGGGATCTCAGCTCCCGAGCAGCCGGGCGAGGTCCGCAGCCTTTTCCATGTGCGCCATATGCCCCGCATCCTCGAAGATATTCACGCGCACATGCAGAGGCAGCCCCTCCGCGTGCGTCGCCGGAATGATCTGGTCCTGCCGGCCCCAGACGATCTGCGCGGGGCGGGCGGGATCCATGAGCACATGGCGAAAGGATTTCGCCTGGCGGCCTTCCGGCATATTGGCGGCCGCAATCGCCGTGAGCGCCGCCGTCACGCCATCCAGCCGCTTGTAGCGCAGCACGCCATCGATCATCTCGCGGGTGATCAGGCTCTGCCCGCCCGCGAAGAGGATGGCGAGCAAGGCCGTAAGCTCGCGCGGCCGGCGTGCCGCGATGAAGCCCGCGATATAGTCTCCGTTGATCTCCGGGCCGAGACCGGCCGGTGAGACGAGTGTGAGCGCGGAAACCCGCACCGGTTCGGCCTCGGTCAGAGCAAGCGCAATTGCGCCGCCCAGCGAATGGCCAAGCAGATGCGCAACCGGCATGCCGCGCGCGGTCATCACGGCGCTGACGATGGCGGCGAGCGCGGCAGGGTCGGCGCCGGGCAGTGTCTTCGTCGAGCCGCCATGGCCCGGCAGATCGAGCGCAAGCGTGCGGTAACGTTCGGCGAGTAGCGGCTGAAGCAGAAAGAACGTCAGCAGATCGCCGCCGAAGCCATGGATGAGTACCAGCGGCTCCCCCTCAGCCGGGCCGCTTTCCAGGATCTGGATTGCGCCGAAGGGAGTCTCGATCCTTTCGGGCTCGGGCGCCGCTGGCCCCTCTTCTGCCGCTTCGGCGGCAAAACGTGCCTGCCATTCGGCGATGAAGGCGTCGATCTCCGTATCCGCAGCCGTCGGCTCGGCGAGGACACCAATCAGCGCGCCCACCGGCACGGTCTGGCCCGGCGAGACAACCTTGCGCCGCAGAGTGCCGGTTGCCGGGCTTTCATAGGCAGCGGTGATCTTCGGGGTCTCGATGTCGGCAATTTCCTCCCCGGCCGCGATCGTATCCCCCTCTTCCCGATGCCATGACGCGACCTGGCCTTCGGTCATGGCCAGGCCGAGCTTCGGCATCGTCAGCGCCGCGAGATCCGCCATCCGTTTGTCTCCCGGGCTCAGGCCGCAGCGCGCCGGGCCGGAGCGCCCATCACTGCCCGCACCGCCGCGGCGATCTTTTCCGGCGAGGGCAGGAACTCATCCTCGAGCGAAGGTGAGAAGGGCACCGGCACATGCGGCGGAGAGACCATCCGGATGGGCGCCTTCAGCGCCTCGAAGGCCCGCTCGGCAACCTGGGCGGAGATATCGGTCGCCATATTGCAGCGCGGATTCGCCTCATCCACGACGACGAGCCGTCCGGTCTCACCGACACTCTCGAGAATGGAGGCGATATCGAGCGGAGAGGTGGTCCGCGGGTCGAGAACTGTGCATTCGACCCCTTCTTGTTCCAACATATCAGCTGCTTGGACGGCAAACTTCACCATCCGCCCCAACGCCACGATGGTCACGTCCTCCCCGTCGCGCAGGAAATTTGCCTCTCCGAAGGGGATCACGTAGGGCTCGTCCGGCACCTCCTCCTCGTCGTCGTACATCACTTTGTGCTCGAAGAAGATCACCGGATCGTCGTCGCGAATCGCCTGGATCATCAGGCCCTTCGCTTCATAGGGTGAAGACGGGATCACGACCTTGAGCCCGGGAATATGGGTGAAGATCGGGTAGAGGCACTGGCTATGCTGGCTGGCCGCGCGGAAGCCAGCGCCATACATAGTGCGGATCACAAGCGGCGTCTTGGCCTTGCCCCCGAACATGTAGCGGAACTTGGCAGCCTGATTGAAGATCTGATCGAAGCAGACCCCCATAAAGTCAACAAACATCAGATCGGCAACGGGGCGGAGCCCGGTCGCAGCCGCCCCGGCGGCGCAACCGATGAAGGCCGATTCCGTGATCGGGGTATCGAACACGCGCTCACGCCCGAAGCGCGGCATCAGGCCCTTGGTAACGCCGAGCGGTCCGCCCCAGGCATCATCCTCGCCGGGCGCGCCCGCGCCGCCGGCGACATCCTCGCCCATCAGCACGACAGTGGGGTCGCGCTCCATCTCCTGGCGCAGCGCCTCGCTGATCGCCTGGCGGAAGGATTTCTTTGCCATCCGTTTCCTCCTCAATAGGCGGCATAGACGTCGGTAAGCAGCTCGGAAGGCGGCGGGAAGGGCGCCGCCTTAGCCTCCGTCACCGCTTCCTCGATCAGCTCGGCAGTCTCACGGTCCACCGCGTCGAGTGCTGCGGATTCGAGCAGCCCGGCCTCGGTGACGCGGCGGCGGAAGAACGTGAGGCAATCCCTCTCGGCGCGGAGCTTCGCGATTTCGTCGGGCGCGCGATAGGTCATGGCATCGCCCTCGAAATGGCCGAAGAAACGTTCGAGCGTGAGATGAAGCAGGGAAGGACCTTCCCCGGACCGCGCCCGCCCGATCGCCTCACTCGCCGCCTCGTGAACCGCGAAGAAATCCCGCCCATCCGCGCGGATGCCGGGCATGCCGTAACCTTCGGCGCGCTTGACATGGTCCCCTCCAACCGACCAGGAGGACGCGGTGGACTCCGCATAGCCATTGTCTTCAATCACGAAGACGGCCGGGAGCTTCCAGACCGAGGCGAGGTTCATGGCCTCGGCCGTCGTGCCCTGGTTGGAGCCGCCATCGCCGCAGAATGCGATTCCGACGCCGCCGGTTTTCAGCAGCTTCGCCGTGAGCGCGGCGCCGCAGACGAGGGGCATGCCGCCGCCCACGATGCCGTTGGCGCCGAGCATGCCCCTGGCGATGTCAGCAATATGCATGGAGCCGCCCTTGCCGGCGCAAAGCCCGTCCTTGCGGCCATAGATCTCCTGCATCATCGCCTTCACCTCACACCCTTTGGCGATGCAATGACCATGGCCGCGATGGGTTGAGGCGATCACGTCGCGCTCAGTCAGGTGAAGGCAGACGCCGACCGCGGAAGCCTCCTCACCGGCATAAAGATGAACGAAACCGGGAATCCCGCCGGCGGCGAACTCGGTATGGACCCGCTCCTCGAAGGCGCGGATCGTGCGCATCTGGCGATATGCGCGCAGCATGTCATCGCGGTTGAGCTGCATGAACGTTCCCTCGTCTCTCGCCGTTGCGGCGTTGGAAGGAAGGATAGGACGCGGCGGCCCGCGACGCCAGATTGGGTATGGGCGCCGGCGTCCCGCCGGCCACGCTCACCCCGCCCCAAAAAGCATTCGCCGTCGCGGCCGCGTCTACCAAATCAATCTATTGATTGAAAAAGATTTTTCTTCCAAGTGAACACAGATGACGATACATTTTGAAAAAGCGGCGTTCATAAACATTCCCGGACATGGAGCGAACACATGCAACTTTGATGCCTCCAGAAGCCATCCGATGATGGTCGGAGGAGTCATGTCTCGATCCAAGAGCCACGCCGGGCAACTGCCGGCACGATGCAAGATCATCCCGATCTCATTCGAGGATCGGCTCCGTTCCATTGTCTTCAACAGAGGGCCACACCCCTTTCGTCATGCTCATCCGATCGGGAAAATCGGGAGTGATGTCAGCCCGATCGTCAATCGAAATGCTTTCGGCGGCGACCCGCCCGAAGGCGTCGTCCATGGCATCAATCGAGCATTCTTGTCGGATATTCGTCTTGCGTCGATCTCTCGGCCCGGTGCGAGACCGTGATCGGCGACGCTTCGGGGAAGGCAGGCTACGATGAATCCTGGGAAAGCTTGGGGTCACGAAGTTGCAGGGCGAGTGGCGGTGACGACCACTCAACCTGCATCGTAATCGTCAACGACGATGAGGAGTCTCGTCACAGCCTCGCCGACTATCTGACGGCGCAGGGCATGAGCGTCGCTTGCGCCGCACGGCGCGAGGATATACTGCTAAATTCTTCTGCCTGCAGGCCGACCTTGGTGCTGCTTGAACTGCAGAGCGAAAAAGATGAAGGCTTGGATCTGCTGCAGGAGATTCGCTCCCGCGCTTCCGTTCCGATCATCATCACCACAGAGCATCGCCGCGAAGAGATGGATCGTGTCATCGGGCTGGAGCTCGGGGCCGACGATTATATCACAAGGCCGTTCAATCCGCGCGAGTTGCTCGCACGCATGCGGGCCGTGCTCCGCCGCTATGGATTGAGAAAACTCCCATCGAAACACCCCTTCGGCGCCGGCTGTTATCGTTTCGGTGGCTGGCATTTCAACCAACGCACGCGAGAGCTTCTCAACCCTCAAGGCATGCGGGTTCCGCTGACAAAGGGCCAATGTGCGCTGCTCGCCGCCTTTCTTGCCACGCCTGGACAGAAGCTGACCCGCGAGCATCTGCTGCAGGCGACACACATGCGGGACGATGCCTTTGACCGCAGCATCGATGTGCAGGTGCTGCGATTGCGCCGCAAGCTGGAGCCAATTCCGAATGCGCCACACGCCATACTGACGGAACGTGGGGTCGGTTACCGATTTGCCTTACCGGTCGAATATATTCCCAGACTCCATTTCCGAAATCCACATTGAAGCACTTGTCACAGGAGCCCGGTTTCGCGGGTTCAGGCGACCAAACCTGGAACGTCAAAGAATTTCGACTGTAACACTGTTATCGCAGGACGACATCGACCCGTAAGAACATTCCGCTACTTCCACCATCCTCATCGTGATGGGGAGAAGCAGAATGCGCCGTCTTTCCCGCAAGCTGCAAGACGCAATCAGGCGGAAGGACAGCCTCGACGCAGGGTTCCCTCTGGCCCCGAAGTCTGGCGCGGGAGGGACGGGATGGGGATCCCGGCTCGCCACATGCCTCGTCAAAATCGATGCGGCCGTCCTGGCCTGCCTCCGAGTCGTAGGACGGTCCTTTCTCGATGGCTTGGCCAGTTATGGAACGGCGTTTCACGGCACCTATCCGGATCTGCACCTGCAGCGGGATGATGGGCGGCTCGCCTTGACGCAGGAAGAACGCTATGCCCGCGAGATCGCGGCCATGATTTCTTACGGGGAGATCATGTCCGAGGAGGAAGCGATGCGGGAGACCCTGGCGCTTGGGCGCGGCGTCGAGCCTCTTCGCCGGGCGGCACAAGTCCGTCGGCGGGCCTGAGGCAAGCGAGGGGCGGCTTTACGTCCGGCTCCGGAGAGTGGGATGCGTTTTCTCGCGTGATTCAGACCTCCGGTGATCCCACCTCCGCTCATCACGCTTTAAGCGAGAATGGCGCCGGCGCGGGCGATCATCGCCAGCGCCTGGGCGCGGAGGCGAAAGGGCCCGAGTTCGGCTACCGGCGCCCACACCAACTCAGCCACGTCGGAGCCCGCCCGCGCTTCGCCAGATGCATACACCGCGGCAAAATCGAGGATCGTGTAGTGAAAACGGATCCGCCCCTCCTCATCGCGGTGGATACTGTCGAAATATCCCACCAGATGCAGATCGCCGACGGTCAGCCCCGTCTCCTCGGCAAGCTCCCGCCGCGCCGTTGCCTCTGCCGTCTCCCCTAGCTCCTGGGCTCCGCCCGGCAGGCTCCATTCGCCCATCGCCGGAGCCTGGCCGCGACGGACCAGAAGAACGGACTCCGGCCGCAGGACAATGATGCCGATGCCGACGAGCGGACGGGTCGGGTATTCCCGTCCAGTCACGTCTTGCCCGGCGGGGGGGTGGCGAGCAGATCATCGAGCGTGGGAGCAAGCGCGCTCTCGCGCCATTCGCCGAGCTGGTAGCTCCAGTCACCGAATTTTCCGGCAAGCGTCTTCGCCTCGGCACCCGTCCCGGAGGCCGTGAAGCGGGCCCAAAGCTTGCCCCCCTCTTTCGCGAGCGTCACATCCACCGTCGCGCCACCGGCGAGCGTGAAGATCGTGTGCGCCAAAATCTTCCCGGACAGGGCCGGGCCTGCTCGGACGGAGGAGAAGGAGAGGTCTTCGAGCGCGCGCCAGACATCATCGAGCTTGTCGGATTCGAGCGGCTTGTGCTGCGCCGGCGCGGTCAGCGCGAGCTTGCCGTCCTTCGTCGCGAAGGTGAGCGTCTGCGTTCCCCGCGTGACCGCAATCCCCGTCACCTTGCCATGGTCGATATTCGTCAAGTCGTGATCGATCCAGAGATCGGGATCCGCGTCTATATTGAGCTGGCCCTGGGCAAGCCAGGACTGGTCCTGGCCGGGCCGGCGCACGTAGAGCGTCTCGGTCCCTTCGCCCGAAGCCGCATAATTCTGGTGTCCGGTGATCAGGCTGGCGATGACGTGGCCTGCCCCGTCACTTACGGAAACGAGTGTGCCGGTCGCTCCCGGTCTGCCGGGATCATCGACCCCGATCGTCGCAAACTGCGCGGGATCGGCCGTGCGCCTGCCCTCCACCCTGAGCTCGGTAAGGCCCGCAAGCATCGCATGCAGCTTGGTCGCGATGACCGGGTAGAAGCTGAGGCTCGGCAAGGTCCAGACATCGCCCTTGCGGACAATGGCAAAGTGCTTGCCCGCGTGCATGATCTCGATCCTCTCCGCCTTCGCCAGCGCCGTGTCGAGGCCCGGAAAGAGCAATGTCCCCGCACTCTCCTGCTCCTGCTCGGCCGGGTTCTGGTGCGGCCCGAAATACCAGCCCGCGCCGAGGACAAGCACGGCGACGACGACGAGAATGAGGGTGCTGCGTGGCTTCATGCGCGGGCATGCCGGCGGCGGCTGCGACGAATGAGGCCGAGCCCGATCGCGATCAACACCAGCAGCACCGGCACCAGGACGACGCAGAAGATGCGAAGCTCCGTCTCGACCCGGGAGATATTCCGGTCAAGATCGAACTCCACCCGGCGGAGCTGCTCACGCGTCTGCACGATCTCTTGCTCGGCGGCGGCGATCGCCTGGGACTGAGCCGGCGTCACCAAGGCTTCCGAGGCGGCTCCGCCCTTGGCCCCGCCGCTCGCGGTGCCGCTGCGAAGTGCCGAGAGCTTCCGTTCTGTCTGCTTGAGCCTTGCCTGAAGCCCGAGCTCGGTGCGTCGGAAGCGTTCCTGCGCGCTCGCCTGCATTGCCTGGATCAAGGTGAAGGGCCGGCTCACCGCACCGCTTCCGCGCAGCGAGAGCAGAAGATCGCCACCGGCGAGCGAGCCGATCAGGTTGGAGACGAAGGCACCATTGTCGCTGAATGGAATGGCCTCGGGCTGGCCGAAGAAATTCTGCACCTGCACCCAGAACCTGTCGGCGAGAATATCCGAATCGGCGACAACGACGAGATCGGCCGGCTTCTTCGTCACCGCAATGTAAGGCGGCAGGTTCGCCGCCCGCTTGGTCCCTGAAGGCAGCGGAGGCGGCCCCGCGAAGGCCGAGTGCAGAATCCCCCGCGCCCGCGCGGCGATCACGCGTGGCCCGCCCACAGGCCGGAAGCCCGCGAGCAGCTTCGCCGGGTTCGGATCGAGGCTCACCTCCTTGACCGGCACCACTTCCGATTGCCGGCTGGATTCAAGGAGCGGCGTGAAGCGGATATGCGCCCCCTTCTTCTTTGCGATGAAGCCGGGCGAGGCCACGGTAACCTGCGTCAGGTCCGCGGTGGCGGGGTCGGCATGAGAGAGGCCGTTGCGGATATTGAACCAGGCGACATAAGGCACCGCGGCGACGTCATCCGATTCGCTTGTCTGCACCTCGATCGCGCCGGTCAGGTCGCACACCACCCGATTCGGGTCATACGTGATGCCCCAATCCGCAAGGAGCGGCTCGAGGGTCGAGGAATTGTCGAGGGAGGGAATCCCTTGCGGGCCCGGAATATCCGCCTCCGCCTCGCTATAGGGATCGACCATCACCATCAGCCGCCCGCCGCGCATCACGAACTGGTCGATGGCGTAGAGCGTGGGCTTGCCGAGATTCTGCGCCTGGGCGACCATCAGGACCTGAATCTTCGGGTCGATCACCTGGGTATCGAGCGGAACCTGCTCGACATCGAAATCCTTCTGCAGCTCGAGCATCGCCATCCAGGGCCCACCCGGCTGGCCCGGCTGGCCCCCTCCCTCCGCCATCAGGCGGGGGTCGCCGGAGAGCGGCAGCGAGGACATCACGCCGATGACGGGGGGCTTCGGGTTGGCAAGCTCGGAGACGAGCCGGCTCAGATCATATTGCAGGAAGGGCGCGCGCGTCGGGTCGAGGAAACGAATGGTCTTCTGGGTATCGATCAGGTTGGTGCCGGCGAGGCCGAAATAGACCTTGGTCCCCTGCTGATCGAGCGGCACGCCGGTGAGCCCGTAACCAAGCGCCTGATCCTCGATGCGGCTGAAGGGCTGAGGATCGTAGAAATCCAGCAGGATCATGCCATGCGCGCGGGCGGCATATTCGCGCAGCATCGCCTCGACACGGTCGGCATATTCGCCATAGAGCGGCAGCCGTGCCCCGAGCGCGCGGGAATAATAGAGCCGGAGTGTGATCGGCTGCTTGAGCCCGGCGAGAATTTCCCGCGTTCCCGGAGAGAGCGAATAGATTCGCCCTTGCGTCAGATCGACCTGCACATTGGCGAAGCGCGAATCGACGAAGACATTGACGCCGATCGCGATCGCCGCAACGGCGAGGACAGCGAGCGCCGAAGACCACACTCGCCGGGCGGACGCGGCCATCGCCTCAGCTCGCCTTGTCGTGGTCGATGACCACTGCGTTCACGAAGAGCCAAAAGCCGATGAAGCTTGCGAAGAAGACGATGTCGGGCAGCCGGATCAGACCTTGCGCGAAGGATTGGAACCGCTCGATCACCGAGAATCTTCGCGCGATCTCGGCGAGCACGGGGAGGTTGCGGTCGAGAAAATCAGTCACCACGGGATAGGCCGAGAGCGCGAAGACGAAGGAGATGGCAACCCCGAGCACGAAGGCGATCACCTGGTTCTTGGTCATCGCCGAGGTTGCGGACCCCACCGCGAGAAAGGCGCCGGAGACCAGCACACCGCCGAGATAGCCGCAGGCGATCACGCCATTGTCGGGTGCGCCCAGAATATTGACGGTGATGATGAAGGGAAAGGTGAGCGCGAGCGCGATGATGCAGAAGGCCCAGGCGGCGAGGAACTTGCCGATCACCGCCTGCCCCTCCGTCACCGGCAGCGTCAGCAGAAGCTCGATCGTGCCGAGCCGCCGCTCTTCCGCCCACAACCGCATGCTGATCGCCGGCACCAGCAGAAGGAATACCCAAGGCAGAAACTCGAAGAAGGGGGCGAGGTCCGCCTGCCCCCGGCCGAAGAAATCTCCGGCATTGAAGGTGAGCGTGCCCTGCAGCACGAGGAAGATGACAATGAAGACATAGGCCACGGGTGTGGCGAAATATCCGTCCAGCTCGCGCCGGGCGATGATCAGCGCCTGGCGCATCAGGCGGCCTTTCGCAGGCTGGGGGGAATCGTGATCGCTCGGAACACCTCCTCGAGCCGCCGCTCGGGGTCGCGTGCGGCGAGCCCCGCCGGCGTGTCGTCCGCCACCACACGGCCCGCGGCGATGATGATCGCACGCGTGCACACCGCATCCACCTCCTCAAGCAAATGGGTGCTGATGACGATCGCCTTCTCAGGCGCCATGCGGCGGATCAGGGTGCGCACCTCGTGCTTCTGGTTGGGGTCGAGGCCATCCGTCGGCTCGTCGAGCACCAGCACCGGCGGATCGTGCAGGAGCGCCTGGGCAAGACCGACGCGGCGCTTGAAGCCTTTCGAGAGCGTCTCAATCGGCTGCAGCCGCACGCTCTCAAGCTGGGTGAGTGCGATCGCCTCGGCCACACGCTTCGCAAGCGCACGGCCCGCATAGCCACGGATGCGGGCAACGAAGCAGAGAAAGCCGAGCACCGTCATTTCAGGATAGGTCGGTGCACCCTCAGGCAGAAAGCCCAAGCACCGGCGCGCCGCGACCGGCTCTGCGATCACGTCATGTCCGATGATCGCGGCGCTGCCTGCGGTGGGCATCACGAAGCCGGCCAGCATGCGCATGGTGGTGGTCTTGCCGGCGCCGTTGGGTCCGAGGAAGCCCAGCACCTCGCCCTTGTCCAACCGGAAGGAAACATCGTCCACGGCGGTGAAGCTGCCGAACCGCTTGGTAAGGCCCGCGATCTCGATCAGTGCCGCCACTTCGCTTCCCCCCTGGCGCTTTCGGGCGGGGGTCTAGCCGAAATGACGAAGGTTGCAAGCGAACCCGACCCATTCGGTAGGCGAATGGCGCCGAGTTAATCACGGGGCAAGGTGCGCACGATGAGGACGGCCAGCGCCGGCAAGCGCGCAATCGGCGGATTTTCTTCGGCCCCGAAGGGCTCTATAGGACCCCTGCCCATGACCGAGCCTGCAACACCGCTCGAGCCGCGGCGGCGGCGCGCTCTTTATCGCGCCACCCACCGCGGCTCGCATGAAAACGACCTCCTGATCGGCGGCTTTGTCACCCGACGCATCCGGGGGATGGACGAGATGACTCTCGCCGCGCTCGAAGCTCTGCTCGAGCTGCCGGAGCCGGACCTTGCCGACTGGATCTCCGGCCGCCAGCCGATCCCGCCCGAGCATGACGGGCCCCTGCTGCGCGCGATGCGCGCTGCCCAAGGGAAATGACCCGGGGGAAATGATGAGCAACCTCACCGTTTACGGCGCGCCGGAAGGCTATGATGCGCTCCTGCTGGCGCGCCGGCGGGCCGAGCACAAGGGTTCCCTCCTTCATGTCGCCCGCGACGATGCGCGGATGGCGCGGATGGCGGAGGCCCTCGCCTGCTTTGCCCCGGAAATCGAGGTGCTGAGCTTTCCGGCCTGGGACTGCCTGCCCTACGACCGGGTCTCACCCAAGCCGGAGCTGGTTTCCGAGCGTGTCGCCACCCTCGCCAACCTGCTCGGGCCCGTGCCTCAGCGCCCGCGCTTCCTGCTCACCACCGTCAATGCCCTGGTGCAACGGGTCCCGCCGCGCGCCGCTTTCGCAGGACGAAGCCTCACCCTCACAGCCAGTGGGACGGTCGATTCCGCAGCACTCCTGCATTTCCTCGAGTCCAACGGCTATGGCCGCGCCGGCACGGTGATGGAGCCCGGCGAATTCGCGATGCGGGGCGGCATCATCGATATCTTTCCCGCGGGCGCCGAGGAGCCGGTGCGGCTCGACCTCTTCGGCGAGCAGATCGAAACCCTCCGCCGCTTCGACCCGGCAACCCAGCGCAGCGGTGCCCCGCTTTCCGCCCTCACCCTCCATCCGGTCTCGGAAGTCCCGCTCGACGCGGTGGCGACCGCCCGCTTCCGCGCTGCCTGGCGCGAACGCTTCGGCCTCGCCGCCAGCACCGATGCAATCTATCTCGCGGTCTCCGAAGGGCGACGCCACCCCGGCATGGAACACTGGCTGCCGCTCTTCTATCCCGCGCTCGAGACGCTGCTCGACTATCTGCCAGACCCGGCGGTCAGCTTCGACCATCAGGCGGACGAGGTGCTGACCGCGCGGCTCGAAATGATCGCCGATCATTACGAAGCGCGCCAAAGCCTCCCGCGCGATGGGGAGACCCCCTATCGCCCGCTGCCGCCTGGGCTTCTCTATCTCGATCGCCCCGGCTTCACCGCGATGCTTGAAGGGTTGCCCGTCTTTGCCCTCAGCCCTTATGCGCGGCCAGACGGCGCGACCGGACTCGATGCCGGCGTGCGACCGGGCCCGCTCTTCACCCGCGCCGGCGGCCGCAGCGATTCCAATGCCTTCACCGAGCTCTCCGCCGCGGCAGAACGCTGGGCGGGAGAAGGCAAAAAACTGGTCCTCGCGGCCTGGACCGAGGGGTCTTGCGAAAGGCTTCGCCATCTTCTCTCCGAGCATGGCTTCCCGCGCGCCGAGCGCCTCAAGCGGTGGGCCGATCTGTCTTCCTTGCCCGCCGACCGGCCGGGCCTCCTGGTGCTCGGCATCGAGCGTGGTTTCGCCACCGAAAGCGTGGTGGTCGTGGCCGAGCAGGATCTGCTCGGTGAGCGCATCAGCCGCCCGCCGCGGCGCCGCAAATCCGCCGATGAGCTGATCGCCGAGGCGAGTGAGCTCGCCGCCGGCGATCTTGTCGTCCACCAGGAATACGGGATCGGCCGCTATGACGGGCTCGCCACGCTCGCCGTGGACCATGCTCCGCATGATTGTCTGCGTCTGATCTACGACGGCGACGAAAAACTCTTCCTGCCCGTCGAGAATATCGAGCTTCTCTCGCGCTACGGTCAGGCCGAGGGTGCCGCACTCGACAAGCTCGGCGGCGCCGGTTGGCAGACCCGCAAAGCACGGATGCAGCACCGCATCCGGGATATCGCGCGCGAGCTGATCGCGCTTGCTGCCGAGCGGCAGGTGCGCGAGGCGCCGCTGCTGGCGCCACCCGAAGGCACCTGGGAAGAGTTCTCCGCGCGCTTCCCCTTCGTCGAGACGGAAGACCAGTCGCGCGCGATCGCCGATGTGCTGGAAGATTTTGCCTCAGGCCGGCCAATGGACCGGCTGATCTGCGGCGATGTCGGCTTCGGCAAGACCGAGGTCGCCCTGCGCGCCGCCTATGTCGCGGCCATGGCGGGCATGCAGGTTGCGGTGGTGGTGCCGACGACACTGCTCTGCCGCCAGCATTACCGCACGTTCTCTGCCCGCTTCGCCGGCCTCGGCCTCAAGATCGCCCAGCTCTCGCGGATGGTCTCGGCGAAGGAGGCGGCGGAGGTTCGTGCTGGCCTCGCTTCCGGTGCCATCAATATCATCATCGGCACCCATGCGCTGCTCGCCAAGAGCATTCATTTCGCCGCCCTCGGCCTGCTCGTGATCGACGAGGAGCAGCATTTCGGCGTTGCCCACAAGGAGCTGCTGAAGAGCCTGCGCTCCGATGTGCATGTGCTGACACTGACGGCAACGCCCATCCCCCGCACGCTCCAGCTCGCTCTTTCCGGCGTGCGCGAGATGAGCCTGATTGCGACTCCGCCCGTCGATCGACTCGCGGTGCGCACCTTCATCATGCCGTTCGATGCACTGGTGATCCATGAAGCGATCCAGCGCGAGCGGTTCCGTGGCGGACAGGTCTTCTGCGTCGTCCCGCGCATCGAGGATCTCCCGCGCATGGCCGAGAGGCTGCGAGAGATCGTGCCGGAAGCCCGGCTCGCCGACGCGCATGGGCGGCTCGCGCCCACCGCGCTCGAGCGGGTGATGACGGAATTCAGCGACGGGCACTACGATATCCTGCTCTCGACCAACATCATCGAGAGCGGGCTCGACATGCCGGCGGTGAACACGCTCATCGTGCATCGCGCCGATCAGTTTGGTCTCGGCCAGCTCTATCAGCTGCGCGGCCGGGTCGGGCGCGGCAAGCAGCGCGGTTATGCCTATTTCACCTGGCCGCCGAACCAGATCCTTTCTGCCACCGCACAGAAGCGGCTCGACGTCATGCAGACTCTCGACAGCCTCGGCGCCGGCTTCACCCTCGCCTCGCACGATCTTGATATTCGCGGCGCCGGCAATCTCCTCGGCGAGGAGCAGTCGGGCCATATCCGCGAGGTCGGCATCGAGCTCTACCAGCAAATGCTGGAAGATGCGGTGGCGGAGGTTCGGGGGCGCGAAGGCAAGGAGCGCCGGACAGAGCGTGACTGGACGCCGTCCATCAGCCTTGGTCTGCCGGTGCTCATTCCCGAGACTTACGTGCCGGACCTGCCGGTCCGGCTCGGGCTCTATCGCCGCATCGGCACGCTTGCCTCGGATGCCGAATCGGAAGCCATGGCGGCCGAGCTGGTCGATCGCTTCGGCCCGCTCCCTTCAGAGGTCGAAAATCTTCTCGCCGTGGTGGCGCTCAAGCGCGCTTGCCGCGAGGCGGGGGTGGAACGGCTGGAGGCCGGGCCGAAGGGACTCGTGCTGAGCTTCCGTGCCAACCAGTTCCGCAACCCGGGTGGCCTTGCGGCCTGGCTCGCCACCCAGCGCAGCGGCGTCCGGCTTCGTCCCGACCACAAGATCGCGCTTGCGCGGGAACTCGAACCTGCCCAACGCCTTGCCGCGGCGCGCGCGCTCCTCACTGAGCTCGCCAATATCGCCACCCGCGCGGAGGCGGCTTAGAGACTGTTTCAAAAGTCCCCTGAATTAGCCAGAATTTCCTTTAGTTATCAATGCATTAAGTGGCACTCGAATGAGTAAATGCGTCCAAGGTGTCTCAAATTTGATGCAACGTGGATCCGAGATCATGAACGTCGATGGCCGCCATCCCGAGGTTCCCATAAAGTGGGATAGATGGACTGGCAATTTATCGTTGGGCTTGGCGCTGCTGCGGTCTTTGGCTTTCTCCAATTTGTGAAGTTGCCCCGGTTTGGTGGACAGCGGACTATTTGGGTTCGAGGAGTCCACGATGGGCAAGACGAGGTCAGCCTACCCGCCTGAGTTCCGTCGCCAGCTGGTGGAACTGGTGCGCGCGGGTCGTTCGCCGGAGGA
>DATJLS010000052.1:0-81897 GCA_035509315.1 Acetobacteraceae bacterium
GGTCAGAACCTCGATTCGCCGATACTCGCCCTTCGCGTCGTCATTAACGTCATCCATAATGATAGCTCGAAGCCTCCCGCTCCAAGCCACCAAATCCATTCTCGCCACTTAGGCAAGAAGGGCCTCAAAGCGCCGCTTACACCTCATCCGTACAGGGTGCGAATAGGATGCGAACCGATCGCCACGAATCCCGGTCCGGTCCCTAGGGTCGAGCGGCCGGCGCTTCCGCAAGGCCATGGACGCGCTCGGCCACCCGTCGGGCCAGCAGAGGGGGTTATGCCGGCCCCGGTGTAATAGCGCGCAAGCTTGCGGAACCGGCCCGGAAAGGCCGGGATAGAGTCGCGGCACGCTTGGACCTTCCGGGACTCAGAACGGCCGATCGCCCTTGATCGTGATGCGAAATCCGGATCGAGTCTGGGGAAAATAGTCCCACACAGCGAGATGCTGAACTGCGCGATTGTCCCAGAACGCAACCGAATGGGGACACCAGCGGAAACGCACCTGGAAGTCCGGCTTCGTGCTGTGCTCGAAGAGAAAATGAAGAACGGCGCGGCTTTCGTCTTCCGGCAGTTCATTGACGCGAATGGTGAACCCACGATTGACGAAGAGTGTCTTGCGCCCGGTCACAGGGTGGGTGCGCACCACCGGATGCACCGCGTTCGGATAGATCTTGCCCGTCTCCGCGATGCCGAGAATGGCGTTGGTTGCACGATAGGTCGGGCCGCCGTCATGGAATGCCGTCAATCCTTCCAGATATGTCTTCATGCGCGGGGAGAGCGCATCGTACGCTGCGGACTGGCTTGCGAACAGGGTATCGCCGCCGACGGGCGGCACGGTATGGAGATAGAGGATGCTGCCGAGCGGCGGTTCCGAGTCGCACGAAACGTCCGAATGCCAGCGTTCACCGGCGATGCGCTTGCTGTTCGCGTCCGCATGAATGGGCAGGACTTCCGGATGGCCTTCGGGGCCGGGTGTATTGGGATGGATATGCAACTCCCCGAAATAGCGGCCGAGTGTTTTTGCGCTGTCGTAATCCAGCTTCTGGTCGCGGAAGAAGATCACTTGATGTTCGGCGAGCGCGGAATGCAATTCGTCGATTTCCCGGTTGCTCAGTGCGCCGCCGAGATCGATGCCGGCAATCTCTGCGCCGAGATATGGCGTCAGCTTCGTGACTTGGATTGTTTCATAGGTCATACCCTTCGTCCCTTTCTTTGCCGAACGCGCCGAATGATCGGTATCACCATGTTTCCCTGCGCTGATCCTTATACGATCAGACCTTCTTTCGTTGAGTGGCCGTGCGCCCAAAAATATCTACTCATCCGATAGAGATTTGGGCATGGCGCAGCGAGAAATGTCAAGTGGGAAACGGAAAGCGCTGCGGAGATCGCGCGGCTCCAGCCTCTCCGATCTCGGATCGCGTGCGAAGCGACCGCAACACGTGACGTCGATGGATATGGATGAAGTTCGCATCGAGCGGATCGGGGCGGACGGCGACGGTATAGCCGTGCGCAAGGACGGCACGAAGCTCTACGTTGCAGGGACCTTGCCGGGTGAGCTTGCCGAAGTGCGCGCGACAATCCGGCGTGGGCAAGACTGGGCGGCGGAGGCCACCACAATCCTGGAACTGAGCCCCGAACGTATATCGCCACCCTGCCCGCATTTCGGCGCTTGTGGTGGCTGCGCGCTTCAGCATTGGCGTGACGATGCCTATCGCGTGTGGAAGACCAGCCTGTTGCGCACGGCCCTGGCCCGGGCCGGCTTCCCTGACACGCCCATGGCGTCCATCTCGCAGAGCCGGCCCGGCAGCCGACGGCGGGTGGATCTGGCGGTGCGACGGCCTGCCGGGGCCGTCCAAGTCGGGCTGCATCGGCGCCGCAGCGCCGATATCGTCGATCTTCGGACCTGTGTTGTGCTGGAGCCTTCCCTTGCCGATCTGATCGCGCCGCTGCGCCTGGCCCTCGGCACTCTGACGGCGCTGCGGCGAAACGGCTCGGCGATCCTGAATTTGCTTGAGAATGGCGCGGATTTGCTGCTCCGCACCGATGGCGATCTCACTGCGTCCGGTCGTATATCATTGACACGCTTCGCCGATGCCTACGGCCTTGCGCGCATTTCCTGGGCGCGCGGCAAAGACGTGCCCGAGCCCGTGTGCCTGCTGCGCCCGCCGGTGATTTCTCTTTCCGGCGTCTCCGTTTTCACCCCTCCCGGCGCCTTTCTCCAGGCCACGTTGGAAGGACAGGCAGCAATCGTCGCCGCTGTTCTCGCGGGCCTGCCGCAATCTCTTCCGGCGCGGGCCCGCATCGTCGAATTGTTCGCCGGCTGCGGCACGCTGACATTTCCGCTTTCTGAACGGGCCCATGTCATCGCCTATGAGGGCGATGATCCGGCCGTGGTGTCCTTGCGGCGCGCTGCGGCCGGCCGGCGGATCACGGCCATTCGGCGTGATCTGGCAAACCAGCCGCTGAGCGCAGAGGAACTGGGGTGCGCGTCGGCCATCGTGCTCGATCCGCCCTATGCCGGCGCTGCGCCGCAAATGGCGGCTTTGGCCGCCTGCGGGGCGCCGCGCATCATCTATGTGAGCTGCAATCCGGCGACACTTTCTCACGACGCGCGGTATCTCCGCGACGCTGGGTATCAGGTTCTCACGGCGACACCGATCGATCAATTCCGCTGGTCCGCACGGCTTGAAAGCGTCGTCGTCTTTGTCCGCTGACCGGCCTACCCGCCCAGAATGGCGCGGCGCCGTTCCAGGCTCGCGGTGGGCCAGAGCTGCCGCGAATCGTAATAGGCCTCGAACGTGGGGGCGTCGGCCGGCAATGTCACCCAGGGCAGCTTCGAGCGAGTATAGATATGCACGTCGGGCAGCAGCTCAGCCGGCTCGTCGAGCGTGCCCACCCGCACGAAGCGGAGCGCGGCGCGGCCGCCATACTCGCTCCAGAGAGCGGTTTGGCAGTCGGGGCATCGGAAGATGCGATGCGGTCGGCCGCTGTCCGTTGGAACGGAGATCGGTTCCGGATCTCCCGCGAGCAGGGTGATCTGATCCGTCTCGATCAGCGCATTGAGCACGAAAGCGCTTCCCGTCTGGCGCTGGCAATCGCGACAATGGCAGCAATGAACGAACATCGGCGTGGTTTCGAGCCGGTAACGCACCGCGCCGCAGGCACACCCGCCTTCCCGCTTTTCCCTTTGGTCATTCATCGGATCGTTCCCCGTCCTGACGGCTTGGACATTCCCGCCATTGCTTCGGCCCAGTGGGCCATGCCCAGTAAGCCACAAAGCCAATTCATCGCTTGGGGAAAATTGCGGTCCCTTTAAAATTAAAAGAGGCCGCTCACTTTGCCGTCCGGCCCCAACCCGATCTGTTCCGAGGCCGGAACCCGCGGCAGGCCCGGCATGGTCAGAATCTCGCCGGCCAGGGCGACGACGAAACCGGCACCCGCCGAGAGCTGCACAGCGCGGATCGGCAGGACATGGCCTTCTGGCGCGCCGAGCCGCGCGGGATCGGCGCTGAAACTATATTGCGTCTTGGCAATGCAGACCGGGGCCTTCGCGAAGCCAGCCTGCTCGAAGGAAGCGAGCCTGCGCGCCGCGGCGGGTGGGATCTCAATATCGCTGGCGTGGTAGATTTCGCGTGCCACGACCCGGATCTTTTCCGCGAACGGCAAGCCGTCGGGATAGAGCGGCGCAAAGCGGGTGGTGTCGTCCTCAAGCCTAGCAATCACGGCCCGTGCCAGCCCCGCCGCGCCAGCCGCCCCATCAGCCCAATGGGTGCAGAGCACCATCTCCACCGCGCGTGCCGCCATGGCACGCTTGACTGCGGCGATTTCCTCCGCCGTGTCCGAGGTGAAGCTGTTGAGCGCGACGAGCACGGGCACACCGAATTTCTTCACGTTCTCGACATGCCGCGCGAGATTCGCGATGCCGCGCTCGACCGCGCCGACATCCTCCGTCTCCAGCGCCCGCTTCGCCGCGCCGCCATGAAGTTTGAGCGCGCGCACGGTGGCGACGACCACTGCCGCCGCAGGCGTCAGGCCGGCGAGGCGGCATTTGATGTCGAAGAATTTTTCCGCGCCGAGATCGGCACCGAACCCCGCTTCGGTGACGACGATCGGCGCGAGCTTGAGGCCGAGCCGCGTCGCCATCACCGAATTGCAGCCATGGGCAATATTGGCAAAGGGACCACCATGCACGAGCACGGGCGAACCCTCCAGCGTCTGCACCAGATTCGGCATCAGCGCATCGCGCAGCAATGCCGCCATCGCGCCATCGGCGCGAAGATCGCGCGCCGTGACCATGCCGCCGTCGCGCCGCTCGGCCACGACGATGCGCGCAAGCCGCGCCTCGAGGTCGGGAAGGTTGCGGGCAAGGCAGAAGAGCGCCATCACCTCGGAGGCGGCGGTGATGTCGAACCCGTCCTCCCTCACCGGCCCGTTGCTCCCAAGGGCAATGACGGTCGCGCGCAGGCTGCGGTCATTCACATCGAATGCGCGGCGCCAGAAGACCCGTCGCGTATCGATGCAGAGCGCATTGCCATAATGGAGATGATTGTCGAGCATTGCCGCGAGCAGATTGTTGGCGGCGGTGATCGCATGGAAATCACCGGTGAAATGGAGATTGATTTCCTCCATCGGCGCGATCTGCGCCCGTCCCCCGCCCGTCGCCCCGCCCTTGACCCCGAAACAAGGCCCAAGGCTCGGCTCGCGCAGACAGAGCATGGCGGGTTTGCCAATCGCGTTCAGCGCATCGGCAAGTCCGATCGCGGTGGTGGTCTTGCCCTCGCCGGCTGCCGTCGGGTTGATGCCGGTGACCAGCACCAGCGCACCGTCCGCTCGGTTTTCCAGGCTCTCGATGAAATCGAACCCGATCTTCGCCTTGAACCTTCCATAGGGTTCGAGGGCTTCGGCCGGAATGCCGGCCTTCGTCGCGATCTCCGCGATCGGCCGGAGCCGGACGCGGCGCGCGATCTCGAGATCGTCCGGCATGCTCAGGCAGCCTTGCGCTTGCGGATGCCAAGCGCACCGAGCGCGTCATCCATCGCGGCAACGGCGGCGCGGTAATCCTCCGCACCGAGCGCGCCGATCAGGCCGACGCGGAAGCTCGGCAGGGGAGTGTCATAGAAATTGCTGATGAGGAAGCCTCGTTGCTTGAGAAGCTCGACGAAGGAAAGCAGGTCCCAGCGCGGATCATCCGGAGCCAGCACGTTCATCACGATCGGCCCCTGCAAGGGAAGCGGCAGATAGGGCGTGAGGCCGATCGCCTGCACCCCGTCATAGAGCGCGCGCAGATTGGCCCGGTAACGGGCAAGCCGTGCCACCGCCCCTCCTTCGGCGGCGAAGATTTCGAGCGCCACCAGAAGTGCGTTGAGCACCTGGGCGGGTGGCGTAAAGCGGAAGCTGCCCGCGCCGAAATGCTCGGCATGTTCGTAGATATCCGCGAGGTCGAGGCACCAGCTCTCCGCCGCCTCGGCCCGCCCGATGAGCCGTGCCTTGGGCGCGATCGCGAAGGCAAGGCCGGGCATGGCTTCAAGGCATTTGTTCGCCGTGAAGAGAACGGCATCCACCTCCGGCATCGCCGCAAGATCGAGCGGCAGCGCCCCGAAGGCCGACACCGCGTCGATGATCACGCGCCGTCCCGCAACACGGGCGGCAGTGCTGAGCGCCACCGCGTCATGCACCACGCCGGTGCTGGTCTCGCTATAGACAAAGGCGAGATGGCCGATGGCCGGGTCCATGGCAAGCACGGATGCCACGGCCCTGGGATCGGTCCGCTCGCTCGCGTCGACAGGCAGGCCCACCACCTCGCGCCCGCACGTGCGGGCAAGGCGGGCGAGCCGGGCCGCGTAGCCCCCGGTCATCGGCACAAGGATTTTTCCGCCGCGCGGCACGAAGCTGCGGATCGCGGCTTCAACTATGAAATGGCCCGAGCCCTGCAAGGGCAGGCTTGCATGGGTGTCCGTGCTCACGCCGGCGATCGGGAGCAGGCGCTCGCGAATTCCGGCATAGATCGGGTAGAAATCGCCGTCCCATGGTGCGAAATCATGCGCGAGCGCGGCGCGAACTTCGGCGTGGGTCGTCACAGGGCCGGGAATCAGAAGCTTCATGGGAATGTGCGGGGATACCAGCAGGACATCCAAGGCAGATTGGCGACAATGCCCAGGATTGGCACGGGTATTTCGGGAAATCCAGCCGCCCCTCGGCGCCGCCTTGGCACTCGCCCGGGCCGCAGAGACCACAAACCCCGGCGGCTTCGCGGCTGGCATGCGGAGCTGTTATAAGGGACAGTGATGACCCTGCCGTTCTCGCTGCCTGACTGGGTGCCCTGGTGGCTGCCCTTTGTCGTTCTTGTGCCCGGCATTCTCTATCTTCTCGCCTTCCTGCTGATGCCATTTAGCGTCTTCGGCGTGAAAGGCCGGCTCGAAGGCGTGGAGGCACGGCTCGACGAGATCCAGGCGGAGATTCGCGGGCTTGCGCTCCGTTTGCCCGAACCGCTTGCCGATGGCAGTTATGGCGAGGATCTGACGCATCTCGGCGCGCAGGCGCCCCGCCCGACGGCGGGAGCGGGATATGCGAGGCCGCCCATTCCTCCGGCTCCGCCTGCACCGAGAAGGAGCACTCCAGCCTCCATGCCGGAAATGGCACCGGAGGATGCGCCGGATCCGCGTATCTTCACGCCGTTGGGCAACAGCCCCTCTGGCAACCGACGCGGGCCCGAGGCGCCTCCCCGGTCGGGGCGGACCGAGCCGCGGCTCGACTGGCCCGGCTGAACCTCGCCCCCGGGGTATTTCGCCGAACGGCCCATGGCAGGGCTGCCGCCTCGTCGCGTGACAATTGCCCGCGCTCTCGATTAGCGTTTGGTTTGAATTGCTTCGAACCGGCAAGGGCAAACCCGGCATGCGGCGTGTGCGGCACGGGCCTCTTTCTCGGCGGCGGTTGGGCGGGCGACCAGGCACCGTCCCCGCCCATGGATGGGAGCGATAGGTGCCTCCGGAGGACGGCCTCGCGGCGGGCATGGCCTCCGCGAAGCTGCGTGCGGCGGCGCCGTCTTGCTCCGCACAGTCCTCTTCCACCCCGATGGTGCCGGCCAGGACCTCACGGCGTCAGCGGTTCGATCCAGTGGCGTGCATCGTGCGCCCGGTTGATGCGGCGCTTCGCTACCATTACGGGATCCGAGAATTCACTGACGATCCACTCTGTATCCTTCGCCTCTCGCGCGAGAAGGCCTGGCGGGGGCTTCTACTCTCGGATGGCACGCCGATCGCGGCCGGCGAGCCGGTGGGAGAACTCCATTTCTGGAGCGAGCACATGCCGGTCTTCGGCGATACGGGGCCAAATCTCGGGTGGGCGGTGGAAACGTGCCGCCGGCTGAGACGATCCTTTGTGCTGCTTGCGGGCGCACTCGGCAGCGATCCCCGCTGGCAGGGCCTGCATGCCGTGTTCGCCCGCTGGGCTTTCGCCGGCGCATTCGACGCGACCCATCAGCGGCGGCTGATCGAGGAGTTCGGGCTCGACATCTTCGCTCCGGATCGCACGATCGCGCATCGGGTCCATGATCTGATGCAGGATTTTCTGCTCTGGGGCATGCTCCGGGCCTTCAACCCCGAGGCACTGCAGAGCCACGGCTTCTTCCGCTCCCGCCAGGAACTCTGGATCTCCCGCCCTGCCGTGCTGGCAGGCTTTGGCGCGGGCGGGCCGCGAAGGGGTCGGAAGGCCGAACTTCAAAAGGCGGTGCCCCAAAAGGCGGGATACCAAAGGGCTGAATCATTGCGGGAGCCGCACCTTGCGCCCCTTCCTGAGCGGCGTATTGATGCGCTGCCCGCAGGAGCGGAGGAGCAGGGATGCGCGTGAGCGTGGTTCAGATGAGCCCCGGCCATGACAAGGAGGCGAACATCGCGCAGGCGGCCCGCCTGATCGACGGTGCCGTCGCCTCCGACCGGCCCGATATGCTCGGCTTGCCCGAGATCTGGACCTGCCTCGGCGGAGACCGTGCGACGAAGTTCGCTCAGGCTGAGCCTCTCCCTGCGGCAGGTTCAAACGCACCGGGAGGGGCGGCCTACGAGTTCCTTCGCGCTGTGGCGCGCGAGAAGCGAATCCATGTTCATGGCGGCTCGATCGGCGAGAAGGAGGGGGATCGGCTCTTCAACACCACGGTCGTCTTCAGCCCGGACGGAGTGGAGATCGCGCGCTACCGCAAGGTCCATCTTTTCGACATCGTGACCCCGGACGGAACCGGCTACCGCGAGAGCGCCACCTTCGGCGCGGGCGGGCAAGTGGTGACATGCGAAGCGAACGGCGTGAAGGTCGGCCTGGCCATCTGCTATGATCTCCGCTTCCCTGAGCTTTTCCTGGCCCTTCGCCGCGCCGGAGCGGAGCTGATCTTTGTGCCTGCCGCTTTCACCCGTGAGACCGGCAAGGATCACTGGGAGGTGCTGCTGCGCGCCCGCGCGATCGAGACGCAATGCTGGATCGCGGCGCCCGCCTGCCAGGGCATGCACCGGGATGCGGGCGGCGAGCCGCGCTGGACCTACGGCCACTCGCTGCTTTGTGACCCTTGGGGCCTGGTGGTTGCCAAGGCCTCCGACGGCATCGGCTGGGCGAGCGCACGTATCGACAGCAGGCTGACCGAGCGGGTGCGCCGCGATATGCCGGTGCTCGCCCATCGCAGGCTCATCTGAACGGCTTCGACGCCTCGCGCGCGGCCGAAGGCGATCCGCCGCCACCATTTCGGGCGGTGCGGCGGATCGCCTTCGTCGCCGCCCCGACGGCGCTTGCGCAGGAGAGTCGTGCCCGCCTAGCCGCCCGTTACGGCACCTGCACCGCCGATGAGGCGGAATGCGTCGTGGCGCTGGGCGGGGACGGGTTCATGCTGGAGACCCTCCACGCCATGCTGAGCCGCGGCCTGCCCGTCTATGGCATGAATTGCGGCTCGGTCGGCTTCCTGATGAATGCCTATGCCGAGGAGGGGTTGCCCGACCGCCTGGCCGCTGCCCAGAGCACTGTTCTCTACCCGCTCCGGATGCGTGCCGAGACGATCGACGGAGAGACTATCGAGGCGCTCGCGTTCAACGAAGTGAGCCTGCTGCGCCAGCTGCGCCAAACGGCGAAGATCCGGATCTCGGTGGACGATAGGGTCAGGATGCCTGAACTGATGTGCGACGGTGTCCTCATTTCGACACCGGCAGGATCGACCGCCTACAATTTTTCGGCGCACGGGCCGATCGTGCCCCTCTCCGCCAATCTCCTTCCGCTCACGCCGATCAGCGCCTTTCGCCCGCGGCGGTGGCGCGGCGCGCTCCTGCCAAGCAACGCAGAAGTGCTGTTCGAGGTGCTGGAGGCGGAAAAACGTCCTGTCTCGGCCGTTGCGGATTTCACAGAGGTGCGGCACGTCCTGCGTGTCGCCGTGCGCGAGGACAGATCGCTCTCGGTCGCGGTGCTGTTCGACCCCGATCAGGCCCTCTCGGAACGCATCGTCGCCGAGCAGTTTATGAGCTGAGCAAGGGGGGAGCGCTCACGGAGCCCCGACACGGGCAGTCCATCCCGAGAGCGCGTAGAGCCACACCACAAGCGAAGCGATCGAGCAGAGCGTGCTCATCGAGACGGTGGCCGCGACCAACGCTTCCTCGCAACGATATTCACCGGCCAGGATATAGACGGTCTTGGCCGTCGGCACTGCGGCGCAGATGACGGCGGCTATGGTATAGAGGGGGCCAAGGCCAAGCACGATCGACAAGCCGAGCACGACCAGCGGCATGACCATGAGCTTGATCGTCGCAAGCAGCAAAGACGCTCCGATGCTTGCGCGCAAGCCACTGATGGAAAGGCCGAGCCCTATGGCGAACAAAGCACACGGGGCCAAGGCATCGGCGAAGATGTTGAGATAAGTCCTGACGGGTGCTGGCATGCGAATGTCCAGGGCCGCCCAGATCATGCCGATCAGGGTCGATAGCACCATCGGGTTCAGGACGATGTTCCGCAACAGCAACACCGGTGCCATGCGCGGCCCGCCCTCTTCGCCGCTGTCGAGTTCCAGCAGTATCACGGTCGCGGGGAACATCACCACCGCAACGAATACGGTGGCGATCGCTGCAGGCAGCACGGCGCGCTGGCCGTAAATCGCCTGCAGTACCGGCAATGCAACGAAGCCCGTATTGGTCATGGAGGCGGCCATGCCATACATCGTCTGGCTTGCCAGACCATGGCCGCCCCGTGCGCGCATGATGCCGAAAACCACGGCGAAGCATAGCAATGAGCCACCGCCGAAGGCAGCCAGAAAGCGCAAATTGATCAACGAGCGTGCCGGTTCCTGCGCGATCGTTACGATCAGCAGTGCGGGCATCGCGATGTTATAGGCAAAGTGAATCAGCGCATCCGACAATCCACGCGAAACATAGCCTGCGGCACCAACGACCCAACCGGTAACGATGACGGCAAATACCGGCAGGATGAGGTTTGCGATCTGCAAATCCGGTTCGCCTCAAATCATTTCCGCAGCATGCACGCGCGGGAAGGGGTGGTCAATGTTCGATATGACAGGTCATTGCATCGCATTTCCACAGTCTGCGTTTCCTGGTCTCGTCTCTCACCGTCAAATCGACACGTCCTGGGGCATCGCGACGCACCTTGGCTCATGCCGATACACGGGCTTGCCTGCAGATTCTGCGCGCAGTCATAGGGATCGAGCCTTGTTCTTCCGGCACGCACCGAACGGCGGAGCGGATCATTTCATCGAGCTAGCTGCTCAACGCGCATGAGCCCGCACGAAATCCGCGGCCGGACGTTGCAGCCACTGTGTCAGCACCATCACTCGCGGAAAGCCGATCAGCGGCCCGGTCGAAAGATTCATAAGCGTGTTTTCAGTGAATCCGGGCAATTCCCGGGCAAGCGCGTGCCAGCTCAACTCTTGCCGACGCCGCGCGGCGTCGAGGGCCCGATAAAGGGCCCTCGTATCGAAGCGAAGAATGCGCGAGGGACCGGGTTCCGGCAGCGTTTCCTTCGTTTCCTGCGCAAAATTCCCTCCCGCGAGAAAGCTTTCCGGCGCGCGATGCAACCATCGCAAAATTTGCAGCACGACGGCGCCGGTGACCGAGCGTTTGCCCGGCATACCTCTGATCGTTGCAACGCTGATCGGGATCGAAGGCGTGCCTTCGAAAGGCTTGTTGATCTCGTCCGTGAGCGCGTCCCAGCTCAAACCGCGCGCGCGCCGTTCGGCATCGAGGGTGGCATGAAGCCGCTTCATGTCGAACCGAGGAAGCATGCTTCTCCGGATCACCTCATTCCGGCTTCCGACGGGCCGCAAGGCTATTCCGCCAAAAGCCACGATGATCTCAGGCGAGCAGCGGCTTGTCCGCGCTCGCGGCCCGCTCGGCCGCAGTGATGTAGTCGCGCGTGAGCGGAACCGCACTTTGCGAACGGGCGAGCTGGATCTGAAAGACCATGTGGCCTTCGCGACGGAAAGCGAGCTCGGAACCGACGAGATAGAATTCCCACATCCGGCAGAACCGCTCGTCGGTGACCGAGGCGACCGTGTCGCGGTTGGCGAGGAAGCGGCGACGCCAGCGCGCCAGCGTCTCGGCATAGTGCAGGCGTAGAATCTCGATATCGGTTGCCCAGAGGCCGGCGCGTTCGACGGAAGGCAGCACCTCGGAAAGGGCCGGCGCATAGCCACCCGGAAAGATGTATTTGGCGATCCAGCGATTGGTCGCTCCCGGTCCGTCGCTGCGGCCGATCGCATGCAAAAGAGCCACGCCGTCCGGGGTCAGGCAACGCTTGAGCGTAGCGAAGAAGGCATCGTAGTGGCCAATGCCGACATGCTCGAACATTCCGACCGAAACGATGCGGTCGAAATGCTGGTCGAGCGCGCGATAATCGAGGAGCTCGAAGCGGACGCGCTCCGCGAGCCCGGCTGCGGCGGCGCGCGCCCGCGCCTCGGCAAGCTGCTCGGAGGAGAGCGTGATGCCGAGCACGCGCGCCCCATAGTCCCTCGCCAGTGTCAGCGCGAGCCCGCCCCACCCGCAACCGATATCGAGCACCGAGAGATCGGGCCGGTCGAGCAGAAGCTTGGCGGCGATATGGCGCTTCTTGGCGATCTGCGCCTCGTCGATCGTCTCGTCGCCGCGAGGGAAATAGGCGCAGGAATATTGACGGTCGCGGTCGAGGAAAAGGCTGTAGAGCCGGCCATTGAGATCGTAATGATGGGCGGCGTTGCGGCGTGAGCGCGAAGCCGGGTTGTACTGCGCGAAGCGGCGGATCAGCCTGCCGAGCCGCGCCCTGAGGCGCATGATGCGTGTGCCGCCGCCGGCCTCGGTCGCGTTGGCGACGAGCAGATCAAGAAGATCATAGAGGCTGCCTTCGAGCGGAGCCACCGTGCCGGCCATGTAGGCCTCGCCGAGGGCGAGAGAAGGATTGAGCACCAGCCGCCGCACGGTGGCTCTGTCCCGGATCGCGACCGAGGCGCGGCCACCCGGCCCGCCCTCGTAGGTGGTGACGCCGCCGTCGGGCCAGCGCACGCTCAGCCTGCCTTGGGTGATCAGGTGCCTCAGGATCGCATCCAACGCGCGCTGCATGGGCATTCCCGCCGCGAACCTCGACCATTTCTACAGCCCGGCAGAATGGCGAAAGCCGCTCCGGCAGTCAAAGCCGTCGATGGTGGTCCTTCGCCTCAGGCGGCGGTGGGTCCGGCCTCGGTCGGGAAGGACTCGCCTGCCTGCTCTGGCTCCTCCGCGGTCGGTCCGCTCTTGCCGCGCACTTGTCGCGCCGCCTCCTCGGGCGAGCGGGCGACATTGACGGTGACGGAGATCGAGACCTCGGGATGCAGGATGATGCGAACTTCGCTGAGGCCGAGCGTCTTGATCGGATGCTCGAGCGCAACCTGCGAGCGGTTGATCGAGAGGCCTGCGGTGGTGCAGGCCTCGGCGATGTCGCGCGCGCTCACCGAGCCATAGAGATTGCCCGCCTCGCCCGCCTGCCGGATCACCACCACCGAAAGCCCGGCCACCCGCTCCGCCACGCGCTGCGCCTCTTCGCGCCGCTTGAGGTTCTGCGCCTCGAGCTCGACGCGCTGGTGCTCGAACCGGGCACGATTTTCCTTGGTGGCGCGCAGGGCCTTTTTTTGCGGCAGGAGAAAGTTGCGGGCGTAGCCCGGCCTCACCTTCACGACTTCTCCCATCTGGCCGAGCTTCTCGACCCGCTGGAGCAGGATGACCTCGACACTGGCCACTTCCGTTCTCCCTCAGGTCAGGACATAGGGCAGCAGGGCGAGAAACCGCGCGCGCTTGATCGCCAGCGCCAGCTCACGCTGACGCTTCGCCGAGACCGCGGTGATGCGGCTCGGCACGATCTTGCCCCGCTCGGAGAGGAAGCGGGAAAGCAGCCGCACGTCCTTGTAGTCGAT
Source organism: Acetobacteraceae bacterium (assembly GCA_035509315.1). Classification (GTDB taxonomy): domain Bacteria; phylum Pseudomonadota; class Alphaproteobacteria; order Acetobacterales; family Acetobacteraceae; genus JAKAWQ01. Next base: position 13,387 of record DATJLS010000052.1, read on the forward strand.
CTTTGGCGCATTGGGGCCGGAAAAGGGGCAGGACTTGCGGCGCCGATAGAAAGGCCGGCGGGCGCCAACAGCGGGACGGCGGGCGGCCGGATTGATCTCTGCGGACTCGGACATGCTCTACTCCTCGCCGACGGATTCGGCCGGGCGGAACTCGTCATCCCGGTCGGGGCGGGCACGGAATTCCTCCCGGTCGTCATAGCGGCGGCGCCCGGAATCGAAGCGGCCGGCAGGCTTCGGTCCGCGGAAGCTCCTCTCCCGGTCATCGGAGCGGCGGGAGAGAATGGCGGAAGGGGCCTCCTCGATCGTGGGCACGCGCAGCGTGAGGAACCGCAGCACGTCCTCATTGATTCGCAATTGCCGCTCCATCTCGGTGATGGCCGGCGGCGGCGCCTCCAGGCCGAGCAGGAGGTAGTGGCCCTTGCGGTTCTTCTTGATCCGGTAGGCGAGATTGCGCAGGCCCCAATATTCGCGCTTACGCACCCCCCCGCCGGCGGCTTCCATATCGGCGGTGATCTGGTCGGCAAGCGCATCGACCTGCTGCTGGGTCGCGTCATTGCGTGCGATCAGCACGCATTCATAAAGCGGCATAAGGCTCTCCCTCTGGCTGGATCGGCCCCGAAGCGAAGCTTCCCCCTATGGGGCGGGCATAGCGAAGGGCGATGCCGCCGCCCCCCGCAAGGAAGGGCGGCGGCTTAGCCGAGGGCGAGGGAGAATGCAAGCGCCGAACGCACGGGAAGCAGCGGGCTCAGTCGGCGGCGGCGGCGAAGCGTGCCTGCGTTCCGGCCCGTCGCCTGCGCACGGCGTCGCTGAAGGCGGTGAAGATGCGGCGTGAAAGCGCGTCGGTCTCGAAGTCGTATTCCGGGTGCCACTGCACGCCGAAGGCAAAACCCGGCGCAGAGGTGGCGCGCACGGCTTCGATGGTGCCGTCCGGCGCCGTTCCTTCAGCGGTGAGCCCGGGCGCCAGCACGTCGATCCCCTGGTTGTGCAGGGAATTGACCGCGATCTCGCGGGTTTCAGCGAGCTGGTGCAGGAAGCTCCCAGGTACCGCCATCACCGCATGTGCCTTCGCGGTGCGCAAGCGGGTAAGTGGCTGTAGCGGCGTCGAATGATCGAAACGGCCCGGCAGATCCTGCAGCCGTTGGTGCAGACTGCCACCGAGCGCGACATTCAGCTCCTGAAGTCCGCGGCAGATCGCGAGCAGCGGCAGTCCGGCTGCCAGCGCGGCGCGAATCAACGGCAGCGTGACCGCATCGCGCGCTTCATCCTCCGGTGTGCCTTCCACATGCGGCGGCCCGCCATAAAGACCCGGCTGCACATTCGATCGGCTGCCCGTCAGAATGATGCCGTCAAGCCTGTCGATCAAAACTGGAATATCGGCCGCTTCGCCGTTCGCGGGGATCAATATCGGCACTGCCTTGACCACCATATCGGCCGCCCGAACATAAGTGTCGGAGGCGGCGTGGCTCGGCGAGCCATAAACATTATACTGCCTGCGGCAACAGCTGATGCCGACGAAAGGTTTGGTCATCACACGCAACGATCTTGTTCTTCTTGTTCAAGTCTAGGCGGGAAATGCCGATGGTGCCTAGAATTAATTCGCGTTGCCACCGCGGCCCGGGATCGCAACATAGGCAAAGAGATGCGCGGGAAAATGTCCGCCGAGCGTCACGTCGTAAAGGGAAACGCGCGTGAGCCTGCCCTGCGCGTCACGCACCGCCCATTGGCGGAGCGTGAGCGGCGGAGTCGAGAAGACGAGCGTGATGCTCCCTTGTCCCGGCGAATGGGTCCGCGCCAGTGTGACGTCGATCTCGCCTGGCAGACGCTGAAAGCCCGTGACCGTGACCGGGCCCGAAAGCTTGACGTCCCGCGCAAGGAGCAGGCCAAGGGGGGTCGAGGAGAGGGGGATGTTGGTGGTCTGATCGAGGCTCGAATCGTGGAAAACGAGCAGTCCGTACCCGGCCACCAGAAGGTAGGGGCTCGGCGGATCGTACTGAAAGCGCATCCGGCCGGGCCGCTCCAGCCACGCGGTTCCCTGGCTCACTCCGCCATCCGGCGCGATCTGCAGGAACTTCGCCTTGAGACTGGTGAGGCTGTTGAGGTAGGCGGTGATCTGGTCAAGCACGGCCTGATCCGCGGGCGTGATCGGGGCGGACACCGCTGTCGCCGCCATGGCTGCGCCTGCCGGCACCATACTTGCCAGCGCGGGAAACAGAAGCAAAAGGTCGCGGCGATGCATGCCTGGGATGTGGCATTGAGCGGGCGCGTTTGCAAATGGTTTGGCGGCAGCCGAGCCATTCTCCTCCGTCAACACGATCGTGGTTATGCTTCTTTTGGGTCCCCTTTGGCCGGACCCGCGCCGCCTGTGAGCGGGATACGTTCGCCCCCGCTCTCGTATCCCACACTCCAGCCATTTGTTTTCTCGCGTGATTCATGCCTCCGGTGATTCCACCTCCGGCGATCACGCTTTAACATCCGCCTGCCGTCAGGAGCGCCGTGATGCTGCCGACCAGTCCTACCTTCAAGAAGAATGCCACCGCCGCGCTGACCAATGCCGGCCTGCAGCGTGCGCTCGAGCGGACCAAGCCGCACTTCCAGCAGCGCCGCGCCGCGGCCGTCGCCGCTCTGCCGGAATTCGAGCAGCTCCGCGAGACCGGACGGCAGATCAAGAATCACACGCTCCAGAATCTCGATTTTTATCTCGAGACGTGGGCGGACAATGTCACCCGCGCCGGCGGCGAGGTCCACTGGTGCGCCACCGCCTCAGATGCGCGCGAGGCGGTGCTCCGCATCTGCCGCCGCGCCGGGGCGCTTGTCGCGACCAAGGGCAAGTCGATGATCAGCGAGGAGATCGGGATCAACGACTTCCTTGAGGCCAACGGCATCACGGCGGTCGAGACCGATCTCGGCGAATACATCATCCAGCTGGGCCATGAGCCGCCGAGCCACATCATCGCTCCGGCTTTCCATCTCAATCGGGAGGACTGGGAAGCTCGATTCCGCAAGGCGCATACGGATCTGCCCGCCGATCGGGTCTTCCGCGAGCGTCGCGACCTGCTGACCGAGGCGCGAGGCGAGCTTCGCCAGCGCTTCCTTGCCGCCGATGTCGGCATCACTGGCGCCAATTTCCTGATCGCCGAGACCGGGTCGAGCGTGATCGTCACCAATGAGGGCAATGGGGATCTGACCCAGACGCTGCCCAAGGTGCATATCGTGCTTGCCAGCATCGAGAAGCTTGTGCCCACGCTCGAGGATGCGAGCGTCCTGCTTCGTCTCCTCGCCCGTTCTGCAACCGGGCAGGATTTTTCCGCCTACACCACCTTCTCGACCGGGCCGCGGCGACCGGGCGATCGCGATGGGCCGGAGCAGTATCATGTCGTCCTGCTCGACAATGGCCGCTCGGCGATGCTCGGCACCGAGTTTCAGGACATGCTCCGCTGCATCCGCTGCGCCGCCTGCATGAATCATTGCCCGGTCTACGGCGCGATCGGCGGGCACGCCTATGGCTGGGTCTATCCCGGCCCGATGGGTGCCGTGCTGACACCCACCTTGATCGGTGTCGATCAGGCCGGGAACCTGCCCAATGCCTCCACGTTCTGCGGGCGTTGCGAAAGCGTCTGCCCGATGAAGATCCCGCTGCCCGGCATGATGCGCCACTGGCGCGAGCGCGAGTTCGAGCGGCACCTCACGCCGGCCTTCTTCCGCCGCAATCTCGGCTTTTGGGCCTGGTTCGCCCGCCGGCCGGCCACCTACAGGCTGGCCGTGCGGGCGGCCGCGCGCGCGCTCGGCTTTTTCGGCAGCGGGCGCGGCCGCTTCCGCCGGCTGCCGCTCGCCGGCAGCTGGACAGGTGGGCGGGACATGCCGGCACCGGAAGGCGAGACCTTCTTTGCCCGCTATGCGCGGGAAGGAAGGCGGGCCGAGGGTTCCGGGCGATGAGCCGCGCCCTCATTCTGGCCGCGATCCGCCGCAACCTCCATCGCGGCCCGCTTCCCGCCGATCAGGCGGCGCTGCTCCATGCCCGCCTCGGCGCCCATCCGCGGGGGCCGATCCCAGCGCGCTCGCGCCTTCCGCGGGCGGAGCAGATCGCGCTCTTCGTGCGCAATGTCGAGAAAGAGTTCGGCACCGTCGTCCGCGTCGCCGGTCCGGAAACGGTGCCGGGTGCGGTTGCCGAGTATCTCGCCAGGCAGAACCTCCCTTCGGAGCTTGTCATGGCGCCGCACCCGGAGCTCATCGCCCTGCCCTGGGCGGAGCGGCCTTTGCTTCACCTGCGCATCGGTCGCGCCGAGGCTACGGACATCGTGAGCATTCAGCACGGGTTCGCCGCCATCGCCGAGACCGGCACCCTCATGCTCCCCTCCGGCGCAGAGCGGCCGACCACGCTCAACCTGCTCGCCGAAACGGCGATCGTCGTGCTCCGCGCGAGCCGGGTGGTGGGCGCCTATGAGGAGGCTTGGGATCTCCTACGTGCCGAGCGGCAGGATCCGGTCACCGGCGGCTTCATGCCGCGCAACGTAATGCTGGTCACCGGCCCTTCCCGTTCCGCCGATATCGAGCAGGCACTCGAACTCGGCGCGCATGGTCCGCGGCAGCTTCACATCGTGCTGGTGGACGATGAAGGTGCGTCCATCGCCACCTGAGCCCGCCAGCGCGGACGACGTCGCGGCCTGGCGTCGGTTCGCTGCCTCCGTCCGCCCGCTCGGCGGAACCGAGCGACCTCCGGCGCCTCCGCCAGCCGCACCGTCTCGATCGCCGCGTGAGAGAGGTGAGGCCCCTCTCCATCATCCAATCATGCGCCTCGCTCCGCTCACGATCGGCGAGCCTCCGGCGGGGCTCGACCGGGCGAGCTGGCGGCGCCTTGCCGGTGGGCGCAGCCGGCCGGCGCGCCGGCTCGATCTGCACGGCCTCACCGCGGCGCAGGCGCTCGCGGCGCTGGAAGCCTTCCTTGCGGCGGCCTCGGATGCCGGCGAACGCATCGTCGAAGTGGTGACTGGGCGCGGTTCCGGCGCGGAGGGCGGAGTGATACGCCGCGAGTTCATCCATTGGCTGAACCGGCCTTCGTTGCGCCCGCTCCTGCTTGGGGCCAGCCACCCGCATCCCGCCAATCCCGGTGCCGTGTTGTTGCTCCTCCGCCGCAGACGATGATTTTTCGGCGATGACCCCCTTTGGGGCGCGGGTGCGGAGCCTTCGTGCGGCGAGCGGGGTGCGGCTGGTCGATCTGGCGGCCGGGCTGCAGGTGAGTCCGGCTTATCTCTCCGCCCTGGAGCATGGCCGGCGTGGCGCGCCGAGCCCGGGGCTCGTCCATCAGGTGTGCGAGTTCTTCGGCCTGATCTGGGACGATGCGGAAGAACTTGCCCGCCTCGCAAGGATCTCGCAGCCCAAGGTGCGCATCGACACCGGCGGATTGAGCGCGGAGCAGACGGCACTCGCCAACCGTCTCGCCCAGGTTCTGCACCGGCTGCCGCCCGAGACGGTCGCGGCGATGCATGCCTTGCTCGACGGGACGAGCCTGCCGCCCAAGCCGCGGCTGCGCCGCGCTGCGGGCAAAGCGCGGCCATAGAAAGAGAGGGATCGGCGAAAAGTGATCGATCCCGCTCCGCTTTTGAATGGCCGAAGGATTTCCACGGCCATAATCTTGCCACGACCGGATCCGCTCGGGGGCGGTGATCGCGACGGCAAGGGGGCAAGATTTTGCCTTGAGTAACGCACTGATAGGCGCTTTAATTTAAGTGCCGTCGTAAGTTGTCGTCCCCGCATCGCAGGGAGAGAACACCATGCCCACACTCCTCCGTGCTCTTTCCAGCTCCACCACTTTGGCGCTGGCGGGAGTGTTCGCAGGCGCGCTTGCCGGGGCTCCTGGGGCTTTTGCTTGTGCGACGCCCCAGCAGGAGGCGATGTTCGATGTCGCGGGACTGAAAAGCGAGCTGATGGTCACCGCCCTTTCATGTAATGCCGATTCTCAGTACAACGCCTTCATCACGCGCTATCAGGTGCTCCTCAGGGCCGATGATTCCGAGCTCCAGACCTACTTCGTGCGGGCGTATGGCAGCAACGCCGGCCAGTCCGCTCATGACACCTACATTACGACTGTCGCGAACAAGATGAGCGAGATTGGCATCGCCGAAGGGACGGATTTCTGCCGCCGCCATCTCGCCGTGTTCGCCGAGGCGCTGGCATTGGCGAGCCCGGGTGATCTCGCGCTTTTCGCCGCCTCGCGCGGCTATGTCCAGCCGGTCGCGCCGGAGAGCTGCACGACGACGGCATCCGTCGATTCGCGGGCTCTCACCGCCGAGCGGTAAGATCCGGCATTACATCGCCGACGACCCTGCCCCAACGGCCGGATCGTTGAGGAGCAAGATCGGGTCGAGCGCCTTCAGCACCGCGATTTCCGGAATAGCCGCCATGGCCTCCGTGCCGAAATCCTGCGCGCGCAGAATGGCAAGGTGGGTTGCCTGAGGCGCGAATTTCTCGGGCGAGGTTGGCCCGAAGAGGGAGACGAGCGGGGTTCCGGCAGCGGCGAGGAGGTGCCCGATACCGCTGTCATTGGCAACCGCCACCGCTATCCGCCGCGCAATCGCCATCGTCATTAGTGGCGAGTCCTCTGCTCGCACCGGCAGCTCGGCTGCTGGCAGTTGCCGCGTCACGTCTTCGGCCCAGCCCTGCTCGGCCGGCCCGAGCAGCATGACCGGTCTAAGGCCACGTTCGGCGAGCGTAGCGCCCAGGGTGAGATAACGTTCGAGCGGCCAGCATTTGCGCCGATCGCCCGCCCCGGGCGCGAGACCGACACGAATCCCTTCGCCCGGCAAGCGCAACGCGGCTTCATGAGCGAACTCCGCGGGCAGCCTGAGCCGCGGCAGCTGCGTGAGATCGGGCGCGGCGCCGCAGGCGGCGAGAAGACGCATCATCTGCCCAATCACGGAAGGTGGTTTCCCGCGATCGGTGGGGGCGAGCGTCGAGAGCCGCCATCCGGCAGCGGCCGAGACGAAAATGCGCGGACGAAGCCGGCGCAGCACGAGGCTCGTGCGCACCTGCCGCTGCGTGTCGATCAGAAGATCGGCCCGCGGAAGCGCGGGCGGCGAGCGGAGGATGTCCGACCAGGATATGCCGAGCCCCGTCTCTTCGATCACCTCGTCGAGCAGGTCCACGGTGAGGGGGCGCAGCGTGCTTCCAAACACGCTCTTGCCGGCGGTGAGCCAGACGATGTGCGCCCGCGGCCAGGCAACCCGAAGTGCCCGGAGGAAGGGCAGCTTCATCACCCCGTCTCCGATCAGGTCGCGCCCGGCAAAAACATGAATGAGATCGGCCGGAAGTACGGCCATAAGTAAGACCGAGACAGTGAAGAGGGGCCGGCCGCCCTGCTCTCAGGCCGCTTGAGAGAGGTTCATCCCGCAAGCGTCCCAGGCGGCGAGGAATTTCGCGCTCGACTCGGCCGAGAGCGGCAGATGCGGCGGGCGCATCGTGAGCCAGGCGGGATCGTCCTCGCTTCGGGCCACCAGGGCGCGCAGGGCCGGGATGGTCGGGGCCGTTGTGAGCGCCTTGCGCAGCGCGGACAGAAGGCTTTGCGCCTCCACCCCCTTCGGCTCGTTCAAGTGCGCCACCACCGATGCGTTCACTGTGCTCGTGACATTGGCGGCCGCCGTAATGCAGCCGGCTCCGCCGAGTTTCAGGATATCGAGCAGCCCGTCATCGTAGCCGACATAGACCTCGAAGCCTTCGGGAGCGAATTCCTTCACCATGGAAGAGGAATTGGCGAAGTTGCCGCTGCTGTCCTTGACGCCCTTGATGATTCCCGGGAAGGCCCGGAGCATCCGCCCGATCAGGGGCACGCTGAAAGGCACCGCCGATTGCTGCGGAAAATTGTAGAGGTAGACGCGGATCTCCCCGCCGGTTCGGTTGATGACCTCGGAAAAATAGGCGAACAGGCCGTCATCCGAGGGATTCTTGTAGTAGAAGGGCGGCAGCATCAGAACGCCACGGCAGCCGAGCTCGGCGGCACGGCGCGTGAGCAGCACGGAATCGGGAATTGCCGTGGTGCCGGTGCCGGGCAGCAGGCGTTCGGCCGGCACGCCGCGCTCGATCAACCCTTCGAGAATCGCGAGCCGCTCGGAAATGCCAAAGCTGTTGGCTTCGCCGGTCGTTCCGAGCACGCCGATATTGTCGCACCCATGCGCAAAGAGATGGGCGGAGCGGCGTGCCAGCCGGTCAAGATCGGGCGAGAGGTCCGTCTTCATCGGCGTCAGGATCGCGGCGTTGACGCCGCCGAAGAGCGCATCCTGCATCATCGTCGTCAGTTCCTTCCCCTTTCTGCCGGCGTGGCATCATGCCCGGCCAGGCAACGATATGGTGCTCGAGCGGGCCGGCCCTGGTCTCCGACACCACGCGCCGGCTCACCGAAGCGCCGGCCCGGTGGACGCTCGCCGGATCGCCGGTGAGGAGCGGGTGCCAATGCGGCAGGTCCCTTCCTTCGGCCAGGCGCCGATAGGCGCAAGATGGCGGCAGCCAGTCGATCTCGGCAAGGCTCTCCGGTGTCAGGCGCACGCAGTCATGCACACGGCGGCGGCGATGAGCGTAGTCGGTGCAGCGGCAGCTCGTCGTGTCGAGGAGACGGCAGGCGACGTTGGTGAAGGAGAGCGCGCCGGTTTCCTCCTCGCGCAGCTTGTGCAGGCAGCAGCGCCCGCAGCCGTCACAGAGCGATTCCCACTCCGCCCCACTCATCTCGTTGAGCGACTTCCGCTTCCAAAACGGCAGGTTTTCCGGCATCGGGAAAACCTAGTCCTGATGGGGAGGGCGCGCCAGGGACTCTTCCCCCGGGCCGGATGGTGTTCGCAGGTTTCTTTGCAGATCCGTCTTTGTGGCGAAACCTCATCCAGGCCGAGCCTGCTTCCGGGCGAGAACTGGGCGACGACGGCTGGTCGCGACCAGCCACGCCCCGATCGGAATGAGCGGCAGCGAGAGGAGCTGACCCATGGTGATCCCGAACAGCAGATAGCCGAGGAACCAGTCCGGCTGGCGGAAGAATTCACCAATGATGCGCGCGATCGCATAGCCGAGGAGGAAGCTGCCGGTGAGGAACCCGCCGCGGGCGCGGTGCGCCTCCCGCCGCGAAAGCCAATAGAGCACGATGAAGAGAACCGCGCCTTCCAGCAGCGCCTCGTAAAGCTCGCTTGGAAAACGTGGGGCCGGACCAGCGCGGGGATAGATCACCGCAAGCGGCCACCAGCGCGGCGCCGGCCGCCCCCAAAGCTCGCCATTGATGAAATTGGCGATGCGGCCGAGAAAAAGTCCGATCGGCACGGTCACTGCAATGCGATCGGCGAAGCCGAGCACGGCGATTCCGTTCCGGATACAAAACCAGATGATCGCGGTGACGACCCCGATCAAGCCGCCGTGGAAGCTCATCCCCCCGTCCCACACCGCAGCGATCATCAGCGGGTGAGTGAAGTAATAGCCGGGCTGATAGAAGAGCACGTAGCCGAGACGGCCTCCAAGCACGATGCCGAGCGTGGCCCAGCTCAGGAAATCATCGACCTCCAGACCCGTTGCCACTTCCGGCGCCTCGCGTACCAGGCGGCTCAAGAGCCGCCAGCCAAGCAGCAACGCCACGATATAGGCGAGCGCGTACCAACGGATCGCGAAAGGCCCGAGATGCACCGCAACCGGGTTGAAATTCGGAAAGACCAGCACGGACATCATCGATAGGGATCGTCCGCGCTCAGATATTCCCGGATATAGTGCCGCACGCCCTCGGGAACCGGCAGGAAGTTGCCCCCATAGCCGGCGGCGCGCAGCCGCGCCATCGAGGCTTCGGTGCGATACTGGTATTGCCCCGCCAGCGCAGCCGGCATGTCGATGAACTCGATCGTCGCCCGCCTTCCGCCTGCTTCCGCGACCGCCTTTGCGAGCGAGAGGTACGTCGCGGATTGTCCGGTGCCGAGATTGTAGAGTCCGTTCACATCCGGCCGGCCCATCAGCCAGAGCATCACGTCCACGACATCGTCAACCCAGATAAAATCGCGCCTCTGTTCTCCGTCATGGATGTCCGGCCTCTCGGAACGGAAGAGGCGAATCACGCCATCCCTCATCAGTTCGTCGAACTTCACCTTGACGACCGAGATCATCCGGCCTTTGTGATATTCGTTCGGCCCGTAGACGTTGAAGAATTTGAGCCCGACCCATTGCGGCGGCCGCGCGGCCCCCCGCGCGCAAAGCCGCGCCACCTGAAGGTCGAAGGCGTGCTTGCTCCATCCGTAGAGGCTGAGCGGCTTGAGCCGTGCGAGGGCGTTCGCCTCGGGGTCGTCCTCGAAGCCGGCCGAGCCATCGCCATAGGTCGCCGCCGAGGAGGCGTAGATGAAACGCGCCTTGCTCTGCGTGCACCACTCCCACAAGCTGAGCGAGAGCGCGACATTGCTCTCCCAGACGAGATCGCCGTCCGTGGCTCCTGTATCGCTGACGGCGCCGAGATGAAAGACGATCTCGATCGGCGGGTCGCGGCCGAGGAAGCCGGCGAGCTCTGTCGGCGGCACGATCCGTGCCGGGGGATGATGGCTCAGATTGCGCCACTTGCTCGCGCTGCGCAGCCGATCGACAATCACCACCTCCAGCCCGCGCGCGGCGAGCACCGCGTGCAGGTTCGAGCCGATAAATCCGGCGCCGCCAGTAAGCAGGATCATGGCGGCGCCTTATAGGGAGGCAGCGGCTGCGCTGGAAGACGCGGAAAGGAGGAAAGATGGCCGAGCGGCCACGGCTGTTCGATGATCTCGCCGGTGTTGCCGGCGGCGCCTTTTCGGCCCTGGTCGGGATCCGCGAGGAGACCGAGGCGGCGTTTCGTTCGCGTCTCGAGGAGTTGATCCGCCGCCTCGATCTCGCCTCCCGGCCCGATCTCGAGGTGGTGAAGGACCTCGCCGCCAATGCCCGCACGGTTTCGGAGGATGTCGCCGCGCGACTCGACGCCCTGGCCGCGCGGCTCGACGCGCTCGAGACGCGGCTTGCCGCTCTCGAGCCGCCGGCCGCCCTGGAGGGCGGATATCCGGAAGGCGGATATAAAGAAGGCGGATAAAAAAGCACCCGGAGCGCCCGCTTGCGGCACGGTGCGACGCGTCGTTATGGTGCGGTGCTACCAGGCCGCGCAAGCAGCCCCGATTCGCCGCCCAGCGTGCCTTCGTCACAGGGAGGTTCCGATGCCCCCCACCATCTATACCGACTCGACGGACCCCGTCGCCAATCCCCTCGATACCATCGAACAGATCGTGGCTTCGAACGACTGGTCGTTCGATCGCCGGGGCGAATGCGAAATCGCCGCCAAGGCTCCCGGCCAATGGTCCGACTACGTGCTCTACTTCAACTGGTCGGCCGAGATGAGCGCGATGCACTTCACCTGCGCGTTCGACCTCAAAGTCCCCGAACGCCGCCGCTCCGCCCTCTACGAGCTTCTGGCGCTCGCCAATGAGCGACTCTGGGTGGGCTATTTCGGGATGGACAGCGACGATGGGGCACCGGCCTTCCATCACTCGGTCCTCTTGCGAGGCGCTGCCGGGGCCTCCTCGGAGAGCCTCGAGGACATGGTCGACATCGCACTGACCGAGTGCGAGCGCTTCTTCCCAGCCTTCCAGCTCACCCTCTGGGGCGGCAAGCCTGCCGCCGAGTCTCTTGCCGCGGCGATGCTGGAATGCGCCGGCGAGGCATGAGCCCAGAGCGGAATGCGTTTGCTCGCGATCCCGCATCCCGCTCTCGCCATTTGTTTTCGCGCGTGATTCAGACCTGCGGTGAGTGCACCTTCGGTCATCACGCTTTTGCCGACTCGTGAGCTTGCTTCTCCCGCCGGTTCTGCTCGCCGGCTGCGGGCGGATGGGCGGAGCGATGCTCGCCGCCTGGTGTGAACTTGGTCTCGCGCCCTCGGTCGTTGTCGATCCTGCGCCTCGGCTCCCACCCGGAAGTGCTCCGCTCACGGTGGTTGCCGAAGCCGGCGCGGTTCCCGCCGGCTTCGCGCCGGCCGCCGTCATTCTTGCGGTCAAGCCGCAGCAGGCGGCGGCGGTTCTGCCCCAGTTCGCTCCCTTTGCCGGCAAGGCCGTTTTTCTTTCGATCATGGCCGGCCGCACCGTCGCCGGCATGCGGGCAGCACTCGGCCAGTTCGCCGCGGTGGTGCGCGCGATGCCGAACACGCCGGCGGCGATCCGTGCCGGCACCACGGTGGTTTGCGCCGGGCCGGGGGTCGATGCCGGCCAACGCCGGCTCTGCGACAGCCTGCTCGCCGCCGTCGGCCAGGTTGCCTGGGTGGAAGAGGAAGGGCTTCTCGATCCCGTCACCGCGCTCTCGGGCAGTGGTCCTGCCTATGTCTTCCTCCTCGCCGAGCTTCTGGAGCGGGCGGGGGTGGAGCAGGGGCTTCCGGCGGGGCTTGCCAGGCTGCTCGCGCGCCGGACGATTTCGGGTGCCGGGGCCCTCTTGGATGCCAGCCCCGAAGACGCTGCCCAGCTCCGTGCCGCCGTCACCAGCCCCGGCGGCACAACCGAGCGGGCACTTGCGGTGCTGATGGAACAGCACGCCTGGCCGGAATCCGTCTCGCGGGCGCTGGCTGCCGCCACCGCGCGCTCGCGCGCTCTCGCAGGGTAGCTGTCATGTCTCATTCCCTCTCGCCGTCCGCACCGGCTGATGATGATACGTTCGACCAGACCCTGATCGCTGCGGCTTTCCGGCTTGCCGCGACCGAGGGCTGGCGCAATCTCCGCATCGCGGCTGCGGCACGCTCCGCCGGTCTGCCGCTTGCCCGCGTCAGACTGCGCTTTCCGACGCGGGGCGTGCTCCTGATCCGGTTCGGACGGCTGGCCGATGCTGCGGCGCTCGCCGAGCCGGCCGAGGAAGACATCGTGAGGGACCGCCTGTTCGGGATGCTCATGCGTCGGCTCGACGTATTCCAGGCGCATCGGGAGGGTGTGCTCGCACTCCTTGAAAGCCTGCCCTTCCGCCCGCGCACCACCCTCTTTCTGGGCCTGCTGACGGAGGCCAGCATGGCCTGGATCCTCGGCGCCGCGGGCGTCGGCACGAGCGGCATCGCCGGCCGGCTTCGCGTGAAGGGGCTTACCGCCGTCTGGATCTGGACGCTGCGTGCCTGGCAGCGCGACCAGACAGCGGACCTCGCCCCAACCATGGCCGCCCTCGATGCCGCGCTCAGGCGGGCCGAGCGCGCTGCCGGGTGGCTCTCCTCGATGCCGTTCGCCGGCCCCGCTCCCAAGACCGCCGTCGCGGACGAGCCCGCGCCGAAGGAAGAGGGCGAGGGAGAGGAAAGCCCGGCCTGACTGGCACGGATGAGACTCTGTCCCCCGGTTTCCGGCTGGGCTAAACCAATTTGGGCTAAACCAATTGGAGCAGGCGATCGCTTTCGCGGACCGGCCGTCCTGTCCGGCGGGAGCAGGATCGATGCAGAGGAGATGGCGCCATGGCAGCAAAACCCGGGGAATCGCAAGGCAAGATGGGAGGGGTCGGCATTCCGGACTTCAGCAGCCTCTTCGCCAATCTCAAGATGCCCTCGCTTGGCGATGTCGAGCCGTTGGTCCGCGCCCATCAACGCAACATGGAAGCGCTCAGCGGGGCCAACCGGGTCGCGCTCGAAGGCGCGCAGGCCTACGCCAAGCGCCATATGGAGATCATCCAGCAGAGTCTGGCCGAGCTCACCCAGTCGCTTCAGGTGCTGGCCGAGCCGGGCGCGCCTCAGACCAAGGCGGCCCGCCAAGTGGAGCTGATCAAGCAGGCCTATGAGCGTACCGTGGCCAACATGAAGGAGCTTGGGGACCTGATCCAGCGCTCCAACAATGAGGCGATCCAGCTCCTTAACCAGCGCTTCGCCGAAGCGATGGACGACATCAAGGGCATGATGTCCAAGTCCGGAGAAGGGACGGCCTGAGCGAGGGGTCTGCCCGCCCGTCTCTGTTTTCTTCGATCGCCCGGCGCTTCCGATGCAGCGGCTCGACCAGTTCATGGCGGCAGCCAATGCACGCTACTACGAAGCGGGCGATCCGTTTCGCGAATTTGCGACCGCGCCTGAGGTCTGTCAGGCCTTTGGCGAGATTCTCGGGCTCTGGGCAGCCATCGTCTGGGCAGGGCTCGGCCGGCCCGATCCGGTTCTGCTGGTCGAGCTCGGGCCTGGCCGCGGCACGCTGATGGCGGACGCGCTGCGCGCCACGGCCAAGGTGGCGCCGGACTTTCGCGCTGCGCTCCGGCTTCATCTGGTCGAAACCTCGTCCACCCTGCGCGCCACGCAGGAGGCGCTCCTGCCCGAGGCGACCTGGCATGTGGCGTTCGAGGATGTGCCATCGGGGCCGATGCTGTTGCTCGCGAACGAGTTCCTCGATGCCCTGCCGATTCGCCAGTTCGTCCATCGCCCATTCGGCTGGACCGAGCGTTTCGTCACGGAGGAAGGCCGCTTCCTTGAGCGACCAGCCGGCGTATCGGCTCCCAAGACACCGCCCGATATAGCCTTCGGGGCCGTGATCGAACGCTGCGAGCCTGCGCTTCGCCTCGCGTCCAAGCTCGGCGCGCGATTGCGCACGGCCCCAGGTGCCGCCCTCTTCATCGATTACGGCCCAGCCGAGAGCGCCCCCGGCGAAAGCCTACAAGCCCTGCGTCACGGCCGGCCGGCCGATCCGCTGGCCGAACCCGGCAGTGCCGATCTCTCCGCGCATGTTGATTTTCAGGCCTTTGCGGCTGCGGCGCAGAGTGCCGGCGCGCTGGTCTCCGGCCCCCTGCCTCAAGGCCTTTTCCTCGCTCGGCTCGGGCTGTTCCGGCGTCTCGACCGGCTCGCGCAGCACCGCGACCCCGCTATCGCGTCCGCTCTGCTCGCCGCCGGCCGTCGCCTCACGGAGCCGGACGCCATGGGCAGGCTCTTCAAGGTGCTCGGAATCTCGCATCCGGATGTGCTCGGACTGCCGGGATTTTCGCCATGACCAGTATCGCCCCTGCCCTCGGCGTCGCCGGGCTCGGTGCGCCGCATGGTTTCTTCACCCGCCATGGCGGCGTCTCCTCCGGCCCCTACGCGACGCTCAATTGCGGGCTTGCAAGTGGCGATGCGCGCGAAGCCGTGCTCGAGAACCGGGCACGGGCCGCGCGGGCCGTCGGTGCCGACCCTGCCCGGCTCTTTTTGCTGAGGCAGGTGCATGGGGCGATGGTCACGCACGTCGGTGACTCATCGTGGGATCCGGGCGCAGGACCGGAAGGGGATGCCATGGTGAGCAAGCAGCCTGGGGCGACCCTCGGCATCGTCACCGCTGATTGCGCTCCCGTGCTGCTCGTCGACGCCGAGGCCGGTGTCATCGGTGCTGCCCATGCCGGCTGGCGCGGCGCGGTTGCGGGTGTGCTCGAGGCAACGCTTGCCGCCATGCGGTCCCTCGGCGCCACGCCGGCGCGCATCCGCGCCGCCATCGGCCCCGCGATCCATCAGCCCTCCTACGAGGTTGGCCCCGATCTTCGCGATTCGGTGCTCGGCAACGATCCGGGAGATGAGCGGTTCTTCGCGGCCGGGCGCCGCGAGGATCGCTGGTTCTTCGACCTGCCGGGATATTGCGCGGCGCGGCTCACCACTGCCGGCATCGGCCCCATCACCACCCTTGCGGCGGATACGGCCGCCGATCCTGCGCGTTTCTTCAGCCACCGCCGCCGCACCCTCGCCGGCGGCGGACCGATCGGACACCAGATCTCGCTGATCATGCTGCCTGCCTCATGAGGGCTTGGCCGCTCCTGCTCCTGCCTCTCGCCCTCGCCGGCTGCGGCGACTTCCCCCGTCCCTTCCAGGGCAATCCGGGGGCGGTGGCGCTTCGCCTTGCCGTGCCGCCGCCACCCTTGCTCGCGGTGCCTGCTCCGCCCACGGCCCTGCTCTCCGATGCCGCGAGCCGGACCTTCGCCGCGGATGTCGCAACGGCGCTGGCTGACCGTACCATTCCCGCTGTCGCGGCTCCGACCCGTCGAGGAGACTGGCAGCTTGCGATCGGAGCCTCGCTCGAAGGGGGGCAGGTGATCCCGCGCTACACCGTGATCGACCCGATCAGACACACTCAGGGTGCGATCTCCGGCAAGCCTGTACCGGCGGACACCTGGGCGAATGGCGATCCCGCCGCCCTCAAGGAAGCCGCGAACGCGGACGCTCCGGCGATTGCCACCTTGCTCACCGATATCGATGCCAGGCTCAAGCGCAGCAATCCCGCCAGCCTGATGAACCGGGAGGCGAAGGTCTATTTCGCCGGCGTAGTAAATGCGCCCTATGACGGGGACATAGAGCTTGCCCACGCGCTTCGCGCCGATCTTCCCGGAGTCGGCGTCCCGCTCCAAAGTGCCAAGAAGGGTGCGGATTTCACGGTGCTTGGCCAAGTCAAGGTAACGCCGGCGCCCGATCCGGGCCAGGTACGGGTCGAGCTGCAATGGGTGGTGACGGACGCGGAGGGGCGGGAACGCGGCCGCGTTGTCCAGCTCAATGACGTGCCGCTCAAGACCATCGACCCGAGCTGGGCGGAGGTCGCCCCGATGATCACCGAGCAGGCTGCTTCGGGCATCCACGAGCTCATCGAGAAGGCGCGCGAGGCGCCGTGAGAATTTCGCCGGCCTCGAATCCCATCGGCCCCGGTCTCATAGGCAGAGTCTCATGGGCAGGGTCTCATGGACAGTATGGAGACGCGTTGCTAGAAGGCGCGCGGCCGCGCACCCACCCGTGCGTTCCCACCCCGCGCGTCCCCATAAAGTTTGTCCCCATAAGGTTTCTCCCCACTGGGCGCGCTCTCGATCGGACTCCGTGCGCATGAAGATCGTCGCCGCAAACAGCAACCGCCCCCTGGCCGAGGCCGTTGCCGCCAAGCTCAACCTACCGCTTGCCCGCGCCGCCATCCGCCGCTTCGCGGACATGGAGGTGTTCGTCGAGATTCACGAGAACGTTCGCGGTGAGGACGTTTTCGTCATCCAGTCCACCTCCTATCCGGCCAATGACAACCTGATGGAGCTTCTGATCACGCTCGATGCGCTGCGTCGCGGCTCGGCCCGGCGCATCACCGCGGTGATCCCCTATTTCGGCTATGCCCGCCAGGACCGCAAATCCGGCCCGCGCACACCCATCAGCGCCAAGCTGGTCGCCAATCTCATCACCGAGGCGGGAGCCAACCGGGTGCTGACGATGGATCTGCATGCCGGCCAGATCCAGGGCTTCTTCGACATCCCGGTGGACAATCTCTATGCCGAGCCGCTGTTCAGCCGCGATATCCAAGAGCGCTTCGCCGGCCGCGGCATCGTCATCGTCTCACCGGACGTGGGCGGCGTCGTCCGTGCCCGCCTGATCGCGACGAGACTCAACTGTGATCTCGCGATCATCGACAAGCGGCGCGAACGGGCCGGCGTTTCGGAAGTGATGAATGTGATCGGCGACGTCGCAGGACGCGACTGTATTTTGGTTGACGATATCGTCGATTCGGGCGGGACACTCGTCAACGCCGCCGCTGCGCTGATCGAGAGCGGGGCGAGCTCGGTCAGCGTCTATGTAACGCACGGCGTGCTCTCGGGCGGAGCAGTCGCGCGCATCGCCTCCTCGCCGATCGAAATGCTCGCCGTCACGGACTCGATCCTGGCAACCGAGGCCGTCCGTTTGGCCAGCAATATCCGCCAGATCACCATCGCGCCGCTGATGGCGGAGGCGATGCGGCGGATCAGCGAGGAAACCTCGGTGAGCTCGCTCTTCAACTGAATCCGGAGGAGAATCACGCCCGATGAAGCTCTTCTATTCGCCCGGTGCCTGCTCTCTCGGCATCCATCTTCTGCTCGAGGAGATCGGCAAGCCTTATGAGCTTTCCCTCCTCCCGATCCGAAACGGCGCGCAGCTCGAGCCAGAATTCACCGCGATCAACCCGAAATCGAAGGTGCCCACCCTCATTCGCGACGATGGTTCGGTGCTGACCGAGTTCCCGGCGATCGCCTTTTGGCTGGCCCGCACCAACCCTGAGGCGCGTCTGCTGCCGCCGGATGTCGAGGGTCAGGCGCGGGCGCTCGAGGCGATCGACTATG
Source organism: Acetobacteraceae bacterium (assembly GCA_035509315.1). Lineage (GTDB taxonomy): Bacteria > Pseudomonadota > Alphaproteobacteria > Acetobacterales > Acetobacteraceae > JAKAWQ01. Next base: position 31,405 of record DATJLS010000052.1, read on the forward strand.
CGGTTGCAACCATCCATATGCAGGGATTCACCAGGATCGTCCGGCCCGAGAATTTTTCTCCTGATCCCGCCGAAGCAGAGAAGGAGAAGGTGAGGGCGCGCGGGCGCGAGATTTTCGAGAAGGGCCTTGCCCTCACGGACAAGTCCCTGAACGGCAAGCGATACGTTGTCGGCCCTTTCTCGATTGCCGATGCGGCGCTCTTCTATGTCGAATTTTGGGCGTCGAGCCGAGCCAATATCGCGCTTCCCGCCAATTGCGCTGCCCATTATGGGCGCATGAAGGCGCGCCCGGCCGTCGCCCGGGCGCTCGAGCAGGAAGGACTCGCCGACTGAATGTTGCCGGCAATCGGATTCTGGTTCCTTCGTCACGGCGAGACAGACTGGAATGCCAAGGGCCTTTCCCAGGGGGCGGTGGATGTGCCGCTCAATGCGAACGGCGAGGCACAGGCCGAACGTGCTGCCGCGCTCCTCAAGGGTACCGGCATCGCAACCATCGTCGCCTCTCCGCTCGCCCGTGCCCGCCGCACCGCCGAGATGGTCGCCGCGGCGCTCGGCCTTCCCATCAGCTTCGATCCGGAGCTGCGGGAGGTCGCCTTTGCCGGGCGGGAAGGCCAGCCGCTTGGCCCCTGGTATGACGAATGGGTGGCCGGCATGGCGACCCCAATGGGCGCCGAATCCTTCGCCGAGCTCGCGACACGTGCCAAATGCGCGGTGACCCAAGCGCTCGCCCTGCCGGCTCCTGTCCTGATCGTCTCGCACGGCGCACTCTTCCGTGCGCTCCGCGCGGTCATGGGTCTTCCCGTCACCGTCCGCACGCCGAACGCCGTGCCGATCTTCTGCGCCCCACCGCCGCCCGCTGTGCCGGGGGAGCCTTGGTCGCTGCGCGCGGCCGGGGCCCTGCCTCTCGTCGGCGATCCTGGGATCAGCGGATAATCTCGACGTAAGGCCGTTGCGCCGCATCGGATGATCGGCTAGATGGTCCGCCGCGCTGGCGCCGAAGGGTGCCGGCGCGTGATGTTTTGAAGGGGGGCTGTTCATGGCCAACCGGGTGACGATCGAAGCCGAACAGCGGCAAAGAGGCGGTAAGGGCGCTGCCCGCGCGACGCGCCGCGCCGGCAAGGTGCCTGGCGTGGTGTACGGCGCGAGCCGGCCGCCGGAACTCATCGCGCTCGACCCGCGGGTGGTGCTGCGTGAGATCCACCATAGCGGCTGGCGCTCGCGCATCTACGATCTCACGCTCGCCGGAACGGCCACCCGCGCCCTGCTCCGTGACGTCCAGGTCCACCCTCTGACCGACCTGCCCGAGCATGTGGACTTTCAGCGCCTCACCGCCGGTCAGCCGATCCGCGTCGCCGTTGATGTTCTGTTCACCAACGAGGTGGCCAGCCCGGGCCTGAAGCGCGGTGGAGTCCTCAATATCGTGCGCCACAGCGTCGATGTGTATTGCGATCCGGAAAAGGTGCCGGATCATTTCGAGGCCGATCTTGGCGGCCTCGACATCAATGATACCGTGCGCTGGTCGAGCCTGAAAAATACCGAGGGAACGCGCCCGATCATCGCCGATCGGGACTTCGTCGTCGCCTCGGTCGCTCCGCCCACCAAGATGGCCGAAGTCACCGCCGAAGCCCCAGTTGCAGCGACGGCTGCAGCCACGCCTGCCGGAGCGGCCAAGCCGGCCACGGCCGCGAAGCCGACTGCGTCTGCGAAGCCGGCTGCGTCTGCGAAGAAGGAGTGATCTTCGCTTCGTCGAGGCGGGCCCCATCGAAGCGGGGGTAGGCCTGTGCTGCTTTGGGTTGGGCTCGGCAATCCCGAGCCCGGCATGGTGTTCAACCGGCACAATATCGGGTTCATGGCGCTGGACACGATTGTTGCGCGCCATGGGTTTTCCGACTGGCGGCGGCGGTTTCGCGGCCTGATCGCCGAGGGGATGGTCGGTGGGCAGAAGGTGCTGGCCTTGAAGCCGCTCACCTACATGAATCTTTCCGGGGAATCGGTGCAGGCGACAGCAAGTTTTTACAAATTGCCCGTGGGCGCGATCACGGTCTTTCACGACGAGATCGATCTTGCCCCCGGCAAGGTGCGGGTGAAGCTGGACGGCGGTGCCGCCGGACATAACGGGTTGCGCAGCATCGACCGCTCCCTGGGGGATCAGGGCTATTGGCGGGTGCGGCTCGGGGTCGGCCATCCCGGAAAGGAGCGGGTGCTTGGCCATGTGCTTGGGGATTTCTCGCGCCAGGATCGGGAAGAATGGCTTGAAGCGCTGCTTGGCGCAGTGGCGGAGCAGGCGCCCCTGCTGGTCGAAGAGCGGGCGGAAGCCTTCATGTCCAAGGTCGCTTCGGCGATCCAGGGACCGGCCTGATGGGATTTCGTTGCGGCATCGTTGGCTTGCCGAATGTCGGCAAATCGACGCTTTTCAACGCGCTTGCCGAGACCGCAGCGGCGGAGGCTGCAAACTATCCCTTTTGCACCATTGAGCCGAACATTGGTCGGGTGGCGGTGCCGGACCCGCGGCTCGGGGTGTTGGCAGGCATTGCGAAGTCGGCTCGGATCGTGCCCACGAGTCTCGAGTTCGTCGATATCGCCGGGTTGGTGCGGGGGGCTTCCAAAGGAGAAGGGCTCGGCAACCAGTTCCTCGCGCATATCCGCGAGGTCGATGCGATCGTCCATGTGCTGCGCTGCTTCGAGGATCCTGACATCACGCATGTGGAGGGCGGGGTCGATCCGCTACGCGATGCGGAGATCGTCGAGACTGAGCTGATGCTTGCGGATCTCGAGAGCCTCGAGCGTCGGCTTTCGGGGCTTGAGAAGCGCGCGCGCGGCGGCGACCGGGAGAGCCAGGCACAGCTTGCGGTGATCGGGCCGCTCCTGGAAGCCTTGCGTGCCGGGCGGCCGGCCCGCAGCGTGTTTGAGCGGGATGAGGAGGCGGTGCGGCGGCTGCAGCTGCTGACGGCGAAGCCTGTCGTCTATGTCTGCAATGTCGAGGAGGCCGCCGCTGCCAGCGGCAATGCGTTCTCCCGCCTCGTGGCCGAGCGCGCCGCGGAGGAGGGCGCGCGGGCGATCATTGTCTCCGCCGCGATCGAGGCGGAGATCAGCCGTTTGCCTCCGGCCGAACGGGGGGAGTTCCTAACCGGGCTCGGATTGGCCGATTCCGGCCTCGACCGGGTCATTCGTGCCGGGTACGACCTGCTCCGGCTGATCACGTTTTTCACGGCAGGCCCGAAAGAAGCACGAGCCTGGACGATCGTGCGCGGGACGCTCGCGCCGCAGGCGGCCGGCGTCATTCACGGCGATTTCGAGCACGGCTTCATCGCCGCCGAGACGATCTCCTATGAGGATTACGTTGCCTGCGGCGGCGAGGTGGGCGCGAGAGAGAAGGGCCGGATGCGCATCGAGGGGCGGGATTATGTGGTGCAGGACGGCGATGTGATGCTGTTTCGTTTCAATGTCTGATCAGGCGCAGTCTTCCGCCGCCGTTCTGTCCTTGTGTTGGTCCGAGACGACAGCATTGAGGATGCCGGAAAGCACGAAGGAGACGAGGATGTTGATCACCAGCGACCAGAGCGCGGCATAGCCGGGAATGGCTGTGCCGAACAGGTGGATGCCGAAGATCGATCCCTTGAAGTGCAGGGTCGCGACCATCCAGGTGCCGCTCACGATGCCGCAGAGCCAGCCGATGAGCAGCGCCCAGCCATTGAGAAAGCGTGTATAGAGCGCGATCATGACCGCGGGCAGTGTCTGGATGATCCAGATTCCACCGAGGAGCTGGAGCTGCACGGCATAGGTCAGCGGCAGGAAGATCACGAAGAAGAGCGCACCGATCTTGACAATGAGGGAGACGAGCTTCGCCATCGCAGTTTCTTCGCCGTCCGTGCAATCGCGCTTGATGAATTCCCTGTAGATATTGCGGGTGAAGAGATTGGCGGTCGCAATCGACATGATCGCCGCCGGCACCAGCGCGCCGATGGCGATCGCGGCGAAAGCGATGCCGGTGAACCAGCCCGGGAAGGTGGCGAGGAAGAGCGCGGGCACCGCGAAACTTGGCCCATATTGCTTGAAGCCGTCGGCAAATTCGGGGTTCTTCGCGAGACCGGCGGCGATGGCCATGAACCCAAGCAGCGCGATCAGCCCGAGGAGAACGGAGTAAGCCGGCAGCATCGCGGCGTTGCGGCGAATGACGCTCTCGTCCTGGGCGCTCAGGATTCCCGTGGTCGAATGGGGGTAGAGAAAAAGTGCCAGAGCCGAGCCGAGGGCGAGCGTGGCATAGGCGCTGTAGCCGCCGAGGGTCGGCCCCTTGGGCGCGGCTAGGATGAGCTTGGCGGCCGGCACGGCGGTAAAGATCCGGCTATAGCCGCCGAGCTCGATCGGGACGACGATCACCGCCGCGATCACGGCGATATAGATCAGCACGTCCTTGACCACGGCGATCATTGCCGGCGCGCGCAGGCCGCTCGTGTAAGTGAAGGCGGCAAGGATCACGAACGCGATGATCAGGGGCAGATCGTGCAGCAGGCCATGGCCGCCGATCCCGAGCGCGCCGATGACGACCTGGATGCCGACGAGCTGGAGCGCGATGTAGGGCATCGTCGCAATGATGCCGGTGACGGCGATGGCGAGCGCGAGCCAGCCATTGCCGAACCGGCCGCGCACGAAATCGGCGGCGGTCACGTAGCCATGCCGGTTGCAGACCGCCCAGAGGCGGGGGAACACGACGTAGAGGATCGGGTAGACGAGAATGGTATACGGGATGGCGAAGAAGCCAATCGCGCCGGCGCCGTAGATCAGCGCGGGAATGGCGATGAAGGTATAGGCGGTATAGAGATCGCCGCCGATCAGGAACCAGGCGATGAAGGTGCCGAAGCGGCGGCCGCCGAGGCCCCATTCATGCAGCAGGTCGAGATCGCCGCGGCGCCATCGCGCGGCCATGAAGCCAAGAACGGTGATCAGCGCGAATAGCGCCACGCAGACGATGGCCGCGACCCATCTCATGCCAATTCTCCGACCGTGCCTTGGCTTATCGTTCGATGAAAAAAACGAGGGCGGTCAGCGCTGCGGCGATCACGACCCAGAGGATCTGATACCAGTAAAAAAAGGGAATCCCGCCAAGCGAGGGGGTAAGTGCGTTGTAGCTTGGAACCCAGAGAACCCCGACGAACGGCGCCAGCAGGACCAGACGGACGATATGAGCGCGCGGTCGTCGTTCAGGCGGAGGAGCGGGCACGGGCATGACGTCTCCGAGGATCGGCCCTGCAGAGGAAGAATCAAGGCACGGGCCAGCATGATCCTATTGCAGCCCGAGGCCCTGTTGTTAAGGGCCGCTTCGGCTACGCCGGTAGCATAGGTCGCCAGTGCGCGGCGTGAGATCCCGGAGCGACTGGCGTTCGCGCACGCTCACGCGAACCGTTCCAGAAAAGGCTTGCCATCAGTGGAGCGACACCTTCCGAGCCGGCCGCGAACGAAACCGGCAGCGGTCACACGGGCGTGCCGGTCCAACGGGCAACCCAGCGGACAACCCCAATGGGCAACCCCTGGGAGCGGTCAAAGCTCAGCCCTTCTTTTCTTCCATTGGAATGATTTCGACCCCTTGCGATTGTCCGATCCTTTGAACGGGTTCTGCGGATGGAAGCGAAGTGATCGCCGGGCGGGGTTCGGTTTCCCAGACGAGGCGACCTGCCACGCCGCAATGGGGGCAGAGTGGCTGCCAGGTCGATATCTCGCCGCCGCATTCGCCGCAGCGCCAGGCGGGATCGGGCTTGGCGGTCGCGGCGGCACGCAGCGCCTCTCGCTCGGCCGGGCTCTCCTTGCCGCCGGCCTCGGCACGGGCGATTTCGGCGAGCAGCAGCCAGAGCCGCCGCCACCCGATGCCGGCGGATGCGCGCATGGCCTCGGCATGGCGCCGCGCCTCCCCGGGAAGACCGGCATCGAGCGCGGTACGGGCGAGCAGGAAACGGGATTCGGGGTGGTCGGGGTTCTTAGATGCAAGGCGCTGGGCCGCCTTGGCACGCGCCAGGGGGTCGGTCAGTGGCGCGAGGGCGAACTCGGCGAGGCTCGGGTTCGGCGCGCGCTCCCAGGCGCGCTCAATCGCCGCCATGGCTCGGCCCTCCCGCCCGGCCGCGCGGAGCCGCCGGCCGAGCGCGAGCGTCGCGGCCGGCAGGGTCGGGTCGGCGGCGACCGCCTCGCGGGCGAGCTTGAGCGCCGTGCTCGGCTCGCGCTCGGCCTCGGACGCCGCGGCGGCCAGGGCGGCGCGTGCCGGTGGATCGGCCAGTGCCAGGGCTGCCCGCCAGTCTCCGGTTTCGATCGCGGCGCGCTGACGGTCGCGGCGGAGCCAGGAGCCGCCCGGATGGGCCCCCTCGGCTTGGCGCGCCAGCCGCGCGGCCTCCACCCAGTCCCCGCGCGCGACGGCTTGGCGGAAGAGGCCGCGCAACCCGAGAAAAGCACCTTCCTTCTGTTCGGCGAGGAGGCGGTAGATCGTCTCGGCCTCATCGCCGCGCTCGGCGAGCCGGGCCGCCTCGGCGGCGAGCAGGAGCGTCTGCGCCGTATCGCCAAGCAGCCGGCGGGCGCGTGCGGCCTCGTGCTGCGCGGCATTGGCCTGACCGGCGGCAAGCGCAAGCAGCGTGCGGATGAGCGCGCGGTCGCCGCGTGCACGGTCCCGCCCGCTGCGCCAGAGCCGGAACCGCCGCGGCAGGTGGAAGACGAGTCCGATCAGGCGAAGCAGGACATAGGCGAGCACGACGAGGAGGATCAGCGCCAGCGCGGCCAGCGGCGTGCGAATTGTGAGGCTGATACTGCCAATCTCGGCCGAGATGGTACCGGGCAGAATGGCGAGCCCGAAGGCGACGGCGAGTGCCAACGCGCTCGCGACGAGGAAGAAGAGAACGCGGCGCATCAGCTGGAACCGGCGAGTGAGGCGAGAGCCGTCTCGGCATCGCGCAGCGCCCTCGCCTTTTCCTCCCATTCGGCCATTGCCGGGGCGAGCGGCCTGGGCAGGGCATCGAGCGCGGCAAGGCAGGCGGAGAGGTCGCCCGCCTCAAGCGCGATGCGAGCAGTGGCCAGGGTTCCCTCGGCCGGATTGCCGATGATCACGCGATTGCCCGAGCGCAGCGTGATGAGGTCGCCGGCCTGCGCCAGCAGGCGTGCAAGGAGGGATTTGCCCGCGGTGGAGGGGCGGCTGGCGGCGAGCTCGCCGCGTGCGGCCTCGGGATAGGAAAGACGAAGGGAGGCGAGCGTCGGTGGGGTGGTGGCGGCGAAGCGGGCGAGCGCGGGCGGCGCCTGGGGCAGCGTGCCGAGCGGCCGGCCCGCGGCGAGCGCGCTGGCGGCGGTTTCGATCCGGGTGAGCCGTTCGATCCGGTCGAGACGGGCGGAAAGCCCGGCGAGCGACTTGCCGAGCGCATCGATCCGGCCAGAGAGCGGTGCGAGGGCGGCGGCAAGCGCGGTCTGGTCGGGTGGTGCGAGGCCCGAGGGCGGGTGGTAGGATGACTGCTTTTCGAGCACGGCGAGCCGGGCCTCGATCGGGCCGAGATCGGGCCGGGGCGGCAGTGCGGCGAGCTTTTGACCGAGCGCGGCAAGCTGTGCGGCAAGACCGTCGAGCCGCCCCGAGAGGTCGGCGAGCGCGACCGGAGAGACGGAGGGCGGTGGCGGCGGCAGCGATTGCTGGCGGGGAAAGGCCCAGGCCACGGCAATCGCGGCGGCGAGAACGAGAAACGAAAGCAGCGACAGCCATGCCGGCACGCCGGATCGCGGCACCGCCGTCGACGGCCCCACGGAGATCGGAGTCGTTTCGGGCACAGAAGGGGGCGTGTCGTCCGGTTCGGTCATGTGAGCATGGCGATCAGCGCCTCCTCGTTTGGGCGCAGTGCGACACGGACGGCGCGGAAGGGCAAGCGGCGAAGCACGTCCGCCGCGCGCTCCGCGATGGCGAGCGCCGTTACGGGGGCGAGCGAAGCGGCAAGCCCGGCATCGGTGATGAGGCGGGCGAATGTCATTGCCGTTTCGGTTGAGAAAAAAAGTGCGATAGCGATTTGTTCTTCGATCAGCGCAAGCCGCGCCGCGCCGGGAAGGCGCATGACCGGGTCGGCCGAATAGAGGGTGCGGCGGAGTACGGAAAACCCCTCTTTGCGCAACGAAGCGGCGAGCGGCCCGCCCTGGCGCGCACCGCTGGCGAGCAGCAGCGCGCCGCCCTTCGGATGACAGATGCCGCGGACGAGGGCGGCCAGCGCCAAGGCGTCGCCCGCCGCGCTGGCGACTTTGACGAACCCAAGCGCCCTTGCCTTGGCGGCGGTGGCATCGCCGACGGCACAGAGCGGAACCCGGTGATAAGCGGCGGGCAGCCCAGGCAGGGCATTGGCGCTGGTGACCAGCGCGGCTTGCACCGTCGCTGGATCCGGCAGGCGCGCGCGATGCGTGCGGATGCGAAAGAGGGGGGCGAGGATCGGGGTGAAGCCGCGCGCGGTGAGCTTTGCGCCCGTCGCGGAGGCGCCGGGCTCCGGGCGGGTGACGAGAACGCAGGGACGGTCAGGCAAAGATGTCGGGCGGAGAGTCCGCGCGCAGGCTGCATCCAAGTTCGGTGCCAATCCGGGCCGCATCCATTGCCAGCCCGGACAAGCTGCGCCTGAGCAGGAAGCTGCCGTCCGCACGGGCGACGAGGCCGACCAGACGGAGTTCTCCGCCGGCGAGCAATTGGGCATGGCCGCCGATCGGGGTGCGGCAGGAGCCATCGAGCGCGGCGAGCAGGGCACGCTCGGCGGTGGCAACGGCGGCGGCCTCGGCATCTTCGATGCCGGCGAGCAATTCGCGCAGCTCGACATCGTCGGCGCGAACGGTGACGCCGATGATGCCCTGTCCCGCCGCCGGGACCATGATCTCGACATCGAGCGGCAGCACGTTCGGCCCGCCCGCGACATCGAGGCGGCGCAGCCCGGCAAGCGCGAGGACGCCGGCCGCGATATCGCCCGCCCGGATGCGGGCGAGGCGGGTGCCGACATTGCCGCGCAGAGGCACCACCGAAAGATCGGGCCGTGCGGCGAGAAGCTGCGCCTGGCGGCGGACGGAGGATGTGCCGAGCCGTACGCCCGGCGGCAGAGCGGCCAGTGGATCGTCCGTCTCGGGCACGCCGCACCCGTGGCCGAGGATCAGGGCATCGCGCGCATCCTCGCGCCGGAGCGTGCAGGCAAGCACGATCCCCGGCGGCAGCTCGGTTTCGAGATCCTTGAGGCTATGCACGGCGAAATCGATGCGCCGGTCGGCCAGGGCCTCGTGGATTTCCTTGGCGAAGAGCCCCTTGCCGCCGATCTCCGCAAGCCTTCGGTCCTGCACGCGATCGCCGGTGGTGGTGATCGGGTGCTCCTCGAACACATCGAGCGTCTTCAGCACCGGGCAGAAATGGCGCAGCACCGAAAGGAAGGCCCGGGTCTGGACGAGGGCGAGCGGCGAGGCGCGGGTGCCCACGCGGAGCGGGAGCTCGCGGACATGCGGCGGAACGCGCACCGTCGCCGTCTGCTCCGGGGGCTTCAGGCCAGTCATCCGCACGTCCTAAAACTGCGGGAAGGGAAAGGAAAGGGATGGCGGCGAATTTGAACGCGAATGGTTTCAATGCCTCTGGCGCAGTGCTCGGGATCGAGAGCTCCTGTGACGAGACCGCAGCTGCGGTGCTCGATGGCGAGGGGCGTGTTCTGAGCCAGCGCCTGCTGAGCCAGCTCCGCGAGCATGCGCCCTATGGCGGCGTCGTGCCGGAGATTGCGGCGCGCGCGCACCTCACCCACTTGCCCGGACTGGTGCGGGACGCGATGGCGGACGCGGGGATCGATTTCTCCGACCTTGCGGCGGTGGCGGCGACCGCCGGGCCAGGGCTGATCGGCGGGCTCATCGTCGGCAGCCAGCTTGCTAAGGGGATCGCGCTCGCCACGGGTTGCCGGTTCCTGGCGATCAACCATCTTGAGGCGCATGCGCTGACGCCGCGACTGCCGGAGCTTGGCGAAGCGCCTTTTCCCTATCTGCTGCTGCTGGTCTCGGGCGGCCATAGCCTCTGGGCATCGGTGGAAGGCGTGGGCCGCCATCGCGTGCTCGGCGCGACGATCGATGATGCGGCGGGCGAGGCTTTCGACAAGGTCGGAAAGCTGCTCGGGCTGCCCTGGCCTGGCGGCCCGGCGCTGGAGCTTCTGGCAGCCGAGGGCGACCCGGGGCGCTGGCGCTTTCCTCGCCCGCTTGCCGGCCGGCCGGGCTGCGATTTCAGCTTCAGCGGGCTCAAAACTGCTGTCGCGCAGGTGGTGGCCGGCTTCCCGCCGGGGGCGGTGCCACGCGCGGATGCGGCGCACATCGCGGCTTCCTTCCAGGCGACGGTCGCGGAGGTGCTGGCGGATCGGGCCGCCCATGCGATCGGGATCTTCGCCGCCCGCCACCCGGGTGCGCGGCTGCTGGTCGTCTCGGGCGGGGTGGCGGCCAATGGCGCCGTGCGGGCGGCGCTGGCCGAGGCGGCCGGCCGAGCCGGATTCTCGCTCTTCGCCCCGCCTGCCGCGCTCTGCACCGACAATGCGGTGATGGTGGCCTGGGCGGGGATCGAGAGGCTTCGTCTCGGGCTCACGAACGGGCCGGATGCGCCCGCGCGCCCGCGCTGGCCGCTCGACGAGGCGGGCCCGTGAATTACCGGCATGCCTATCACGCGGGCAATTTCGGGGACTGCCTCAAGCAGACGATCCTGTTCTGGCTGCTCGGCGCGCTTCTGAAGAAGCCGCGCCCCTTCAGCATGCTGGACACCCATTCCGGCGCCGGCGGACATGACCTCGCAGCGCCGGAAGCGGTGCGGACAGGGGAATGGCAAGGCGGGATCGGACGGCTGACGGACGACCCGCCGGTGCCGCTCGCGGCCTATGTGGCTCTCGTTCGCGCGACGGGTTGCTTCCCTGGAAGCTGCCTCCTGGCGCGGAGCGTGATGCGGCCCGCTGACAGGCTGGTCTGCTGCGAACTCCATCCGGAAGACTATGCGGCGTTGAGGCGGCGCTTCGCGGGCGACCGGCAGGTGGCGGTGCATCATCGTGACGGATACGCGGCCCTCAAGGCGCTGTTGCCGCCCGATCCGCGGCGCGGCCTTGTCCTGATCGACCCCCCCTATGAGCAGCCGGGCGAATTCTTGCGTGTGGCCGCGGGGTTGGAGACAGCCTATGCGCGATTTCGCGAGGGGATTCTCGTGGCCTGGTACCCGATCAAGCATCGCGCGCCGGTGCGGGATTTCCATGCCGCGCTGGGCGAGAGCGGGATGCGGGATATTGTCGTGGCCGAGTTTTTCCTGCGCGAGCCGACCGATCCCACGCGGCTCAATGGCGCGGGGATGGTGGTGATCCATCCGCCCTTCGAATTCGAGGCGGCCGCGCGCGCGATTCTCGACTCCCTCTCCGAGCGGCTGGGCACGGGCGAGCCCGGCGGGGGCGCGGCACTGGTGCGACTGGCGGATGAGTAGCCTCGGCGTGGTTGGCGCCGGCGCCTGGGGCACGGCCCTGGCGCTCTTCGCCCATCGGGCGGGGCACGCCGTGCAGCTCTGGGCACGCGATCCGGCCCTGCGGCTCGAGATTGCGACACGGCGGGAGAACAGGCGGCTGCCGGGCATCAGGCTGCCCGAAGGGATCGCGCTGGCCGAGGATCCTTCGATCCCAGGGGCTGCCCTGCTCCTGCTCGCCGTGCCGGTGCAGCATTTCCGTGCGATCGTGGGCACGATCCTGGCCGTTGGCCGGCCGCTCGTCGCGGCGGCGAAGGGCATGGAGGTGGGAACCGGCCTCTTGCCGCTCGAAATCCTCGCCGAGCTGCACCCGGACGCGCCGGCCGCGGTGCTTGCCGGCCCGAACTTCGCCGTCGAGATCGCGGCCGGGCTGCCGGCGGCGGCCGTGCTGGCCGCTGCGGACGGCGCCCTCCGGCAGTTCCTGCTCGGCGCGTTGGTGGGACCGGGACTCAGGCTTTATGGGAATGCCGATGCGCTCGGCGTGCAGGTGGGCGGGGCGGCCAAGAACGTGATTGCAATCGCCGCCGGGGCGGTGATCGGTGCCGGCTGGGGCGAGAATGCGCGGGCGGCGCTGGTGACGCGCGGGCTCGCGGAACTCTCGCGGCTGGTGGAGGCGCTCGGCGGGCGGCGCGAGACGAGCTTCGGCCTCTCCGGCCTTGGGGATCTCGTGCTGACCTGTACCGGACGGGCGAGCCGGAATTTCCGTTATGGGTTGGCGCTCGGGCAGGGCGAGGCGCCTTGCATCGAGGGCGTGGCCGAGGGCGTGGCAACAGCCCCGGCGCTGGTGGCGCGGGCAGCTTCGTCCGGCTGCGAAGTGCCGGTCGCGGCGGCGGTGGCGCGGCTGCTGGCGGGCGAGACGACGCTGCATTCGGCGATGGCCGATCTGCTCGCCCGGCCCCAGCGGGACGAATAGCGGGACGGGGAGGGATGTTCCGCAGCATTCTGACCGTCGGGTTCTGGACGCTGGTGAGCCGGGTTCTCGGTTTCCTGCGCGACGTGCTGATCGCCGACCGCCTGGGCGCGGGGATGGCGGCGGATGCCTTCTTCGTCGCGCTCAAGCTGCCGGATCTCTTCCGCCAGTTGTTTGGCGAGGGCGCGTTCAACGCCTCCTTCATCCCGGCCTTTGCCGGCGTGCTGGCAGCGGAGGGGCGGAAGGCGGCGAGGCGCTTCGCAGAGGAAGTGACGAGCGTAATGGTGATCTGGCTCGGCGCGCTGACCGTGGCCGGCGTCGTTTTCATGCCGGAGCTGATGGTGGTGCTGGCGCCAGGTTTTGCGGCAATTCCAGCGAAATTCACGCTCGCCGTCCGGCTGACGCGGATCACCTTCCCCTATTTGATGCTCGTCTGCCTCACGGCCGGGTTCGGCGGCGTGCTGAACGGGCTGCATCGTTTCGCCGCCGCCGCGGCCGCGCCGATCCTCTTCAATCTCTTCGCGATCGCGGCGCTCCTTTTCCTTACGCCGTTCGTTCCTTCCGCCGGATACTCGCTCGCCTACGGCGTGACCTTTTCGGGCATCGCGCAGCTCGTGCTGCTGGCATGGTCGATGGCGCGGGCGGGGATGGCGCTCAGGCTGCTCTGGCCGCGGCTCACACCCGCCGTTCGGCTCGTGATGCGGCGGATGGGGCCCGGGGTGATCGGCGTCGGCGTCACGCAGATCAATGTCGCGGTCGATACCATCGTCGCGAGCCTGCTCAAGCCCGGCTCAGTCTCGGTGCTCTACTATGCGAACCGGGTGAACCAGCTTCCGCTCGGCATCATCGGCGTGACCGTGGGGACCGCGCTCCTGCCGGTGCTTTCGCGCCAGGTGCGGGCGCGCGCGCCGCTTTCGGCGCACCGGACACTGAACCGAGCAATCGAATTCGCGCTCGTGCTGACATTGCCGGCGGCGGTGGGGCTCGCCGTTCTTTCGGTGTCGATCGTGCGCGTGCTCTTCGAGCGCGGGGCCTTCACCGGGAGCGACGTGACGGCGACATCGGCCGCCCTGATCGCCTATGCGGCCGGCGTGCCGGCGACAGTGCTGACGAAGGTGCTGGCGCCGAATTTCTTCGCCCGGGGGGATACGAGGACGCCTGTGTTGGTGGGCGTGGCGGCGCTTTTGGTGAACCTCGTCTTCATCTTCACGCTGATGGGACCGCTCGGCGCCACAGGGATTGCGAGCGCGGCGAGCATTTCAGCCCTGTTCAATGCCGGAATGCTCGCGACCATCCTGGTGCGGAGAGGCCTGTTGCGGGCCGATCGCGGGCTCAGAAGCCGGATGCCGCGCATGCTGCTGGCGGCGGCGGCGATGGGGGTAGTGCTTGCACTGGCCACGCATTGGACTCCCAGGGCGACATCGGAAGCAGCGGGTGTGCTGCGCTGGGTGAGGCTCGGCCTCGTCATCGCGGCCGGGGTGCTTGCCTATGGGCTGGTCGGGCAGGCGCTGGCGGCGTTCGACCTCAAAGAGATCGCGCGTCGGCTTGGGCGCCGGCGCCGCCGGGCTTGACCGAAGCGGGGCTTGCCCCGCACACGGACCATGAACAAAGAGAACGCGGATCAGCGACGCATGCAGCGCATCTTCTCCGGCATCCAGCCTTCCGGCATCCCGACGCTCGGCAATTACCTCGGCGCGATCCGCAACTGGGTCGCCCTTCAGGCGAGCCATGAATGCATCTATTGCGTGGTCGATCTGCACGCGATCACCGTATGGCAGGACCCGAAACTTTTGCCGCAGCAGACGCGCGAGCTTGCCGCTTCGATCATCGCCTGCGGGATCGACCCTCAGCGCTCCATTCTCTTTCATCAGTCAGCGGTGCCGGAGCACGCCGAGCTCGCCTGGATCTTCAACTGTGTCGCGCGGCTCGGCTGGCTCAACCGGATGACGCAGTTCAAGGACAAGGCGGGGAAGGACAGGGAGAATGCCTCCGCCGGGCTCTATGTCTATCCGAACCTGATGGCGGCGGACATCCTTGCCTATCACGCAACGCGCGTGCCGGTGGGGGACGATCAGCGCCAGCATCTGGAGCTCGCGAACGACATCGCGCAGAAATTCAATCATGATTACGGCGTCGAGTTCTTTCCGCCGATCGAGGCGCTGATCCTGGGGCCGGCGGCGCGGGTGATGAGCTTGCGCGACGGGACGAAGAAGATGTCGAAATCCGACGCATCGGATCAGAGCCGGATCAATCTCAATGATTCAGCGGATATGATCGCGCAGAAGATCCGCCGCGCTCGGACCGACCCCGAGCCGCTGCCCTCGGAGCCGGCTGGACTTGCCGCGCGGCCGGAGGCGCGGAACCTCGTCGGTATCTATGCGGCGCTTGCGGATATGGACGAGGCGGGCGTGCTCCGGCTGCACGGCGGCAAAGGGTTTTCGGTCTTCAAGGAGGAACTTGCAAGCCTCCTTATGGAAGTGCTGGGGCCGATCGCCGAGAAGACCCGGAGCCTGCTGGCGGAGCCCGGACATGTCGATGAGATTCTGCGCGAGGGGGCCGGGCGCGCGGCTTCGATCTGCCGGCCGATCGTTGCCGAGACAAAACGGCTGGTGGGGTTCCTGCCGGGGTAGAGCATGATCGCCGAAGGTTGGGTCAGCGGAGGCCCGAATCACGCGGGGAAACAAACGAGCTCTTGGATCATGTGCGGTCGGGGGCGAGATAAGTGGAGAGATGCGCGTCGAGTGCAGTGAAGCCGGCGTCGTTCGCGTTTGCCAGCCGATAGCCAATGAAGCCGTCGGGCCGCACGAGGAGAGCCCCTCCGGGAAGCGTACCGCAGCATGCGGGATCGAATCCCGCTTCGTTTTCGATTGCGATAAGGTCTTGCCAGCGGCGCCTGAACAGATCGGGCGGAGGATCGCCCCCGAAGAGCAACAGGTGATGCTTCGTGCCGCTCAGCCGAATACGGTCCCGAAACCGTGCGCCTGGGCTTGGCCCGGTCATCGGCGTCGGCGGCACGACCGTGGAACTTGTTGAATCGAGATATTCGCCGACGAGGGGGCTGCCCACGTAAGTCACGTCGAGCATGCCCCGCGCGCGAGCAAGTGCCGAGAGGCGCGTAGGATCGGGCGGGGGTGACATGGCGCTGGCCGATGGCTTTGCGAGGGCGAGCGCGCGACGGTGCAGCATGTCCGAAACTTCGAGCACGTGCTGGTCGGCGAGGTGCCGCTCGATCGCGTAGGCATCGAGCAGGGAGCGCAGCCCTGCCCCACGAACGACGAGGGCGAGCTTCCAGGCGATGTCGGCGGCATCCATCAAGGCCGAGTTCAGGCCCTCGCCAGCGATCGGGCTCGAGAGATGCGCAGCATCCCCCATGAGGAAGCGTCGCCCGTCGGCGAGCCGGCGCGTGATGCGTTTGTGCATGACGAAGTGCGACGCCCAGTTGAGATCGTGGACACTGGCGTTGACGCCGGTCCGGCGGTTGAGGAGTGCGCTCAGCTGAGCAAGCTCGGGCGTCTCGCGCTGATCGATGACGGGTGAATCGAGGTCGAGATCGACGAAGCTGAGCCAACGACTCCCGGGCAGCGGCGCAAGCAGGACGAAGCCTTCGTCACTGACGAAGACCATCGATTCCTCGGCTTCATGAGGGAGCCCCATTTGGATATCGGCCACGATGTACTGGCCGGCATAAGTGTCTCCCTGGAGGGATTCCTGCATCGAGCGGCGAGTGACGTCGTGCGCCCCGCCGGCGCCAAGAACATAGCCAAAAGAGGAAGTCTCGATCTCGCCGTCTGGACCGCGGAGGCGGACATCAAGCGTGTCCGCATCCTCATCGATCGAAAGGACGGTGGTGCCGCGTTCGACGGAAACACCAAAGCTCTGCAAATGTTCGGTGAGGATTTCTTCGGTCCGCCATTGCGGCAGGCTGCACTGGTACTCGTGTGGACAATCGATTCCTTCGAAACTGCTGACGGCAAGCGCGGCGAAGCCTGGTGCGTAGAAGCGGGTGCGACGGACATGGATGGACGATTCGATAAAGGGTTCGAGTACTCCCGCGCGTGCGAGCAGCTCGAGGCCCGCGGGCTGAATGGCGGTCGCGCGGGCCTGATGGTGCGGCACCATCCTGCGTTCGACAATGCGCGGCATGACGCCGTGGCGGGCGAGCTCGCAGGCGGCGAAAAGACCAGCCGGCCCTGCGCCGATGATGAGGACGTAGCTCTGATCGGTCCCGCGCCCTGGCATCGCGGTTCCCTCTTGATGCAAGTTCAAAACGTTAACATTCGTGCCGGCGAAGAGGCAAGCGACCCAAGGATCCCGATCATCGCCTGCCCGGTCATCACCCTCTAGCGCGGAAGGCCCGCGGCCGGACCCAAAAGCGACCAGGCGTCGTGCATCGGCCTAGCAAGTACGCAAAGCGCAGCATGGGTCAGGCGGCAATCAAGCGGAGTGATCGAGGCGGCGTGTGGAGGCGCGGCGGAGCGATATGCCGGGGCCATGACACTGATCGCGAAACAAAACCGATGCCTGAGGGCGTCGATGCGTCGCGCGCGAGAGCCATATTGCCCGTGCGCGCGAGCCCGGCATTATTATTGCATTGACCATTGCGTCCGCCCCATTGCGTTCGGCTGGCCGGTCCCCGAAACTGAGGCCGACCGCTCCGGCCGGTGCCGTCATACATCCCCACCCCGCACAGATCCGTGCTCAATGATGAGGAGCCAGCTCATGCCCCGAACCCGTCCAAACCCCGAATTTGAAGGACCCGCCCCCCGCGCGATGCCCCGGGGTATGATGACCGCTGGCGCGCTTGCCCTGCTGCTGGGCGCTTTCGTTCCCTCTGCGCTGGCGGCGGACGACACGATCAGCATCGGCGTTCCGGTCGGGCTGAGCGGGGCGAACAGCGTGGTGGCGCCTTCGGTGGTGCAGGCGGCCGAGCTCGCCGTCGCCCAGATCAACGCCAAAGGCGGCGTGCTCGGCCACAAGCTCAAGCTTGATGTCGCCGATGACGGCAGCGGAGCCGATGGTGCCGTGAAAGCGTTCGATTCGCTGGTCTTCCGCCAGCGCGTCAATGTCCTGATCTCGATGGAGACGAGCGCGGCCCGCAATGCCGGATTGCCGGTGGTGGCGCGCGGCCGCACCCCTTACATCTATACCTCGTATTATGAAGGACATTCCTGCAGCCCGTACCTTTATGTCGATGCCTGGGTGCCGGAGCAGCAGGTGCCGCCGGTGATCGACTATTTCATGAAGGACAAGGGCGCGAAGACCTTCTTCCTGGTCGGCAGCGATTATGCCTTCGGTCGCGGCATGCTGGACTTCACCCGCAAATATATCCTGGCGCACGGCGGCAAGATCGTCGGCGAGGAATATCTGCCGATGGATGCGAGCGATTGGACACCGGTGCTGAGCAAGTTGCGCGCGGCGCATCCGGATGCACTGGTCAGCTCGACCGCGGGCGGCGCGCCCAACGTGACCCTGACCAAGCAGCTGCGGGGTGCGGGCATCAATGTTCTTTTCGGCAATCTCGCCGAGGATGAGGGCACGGCCAAGGCGATCGGACCCGATGCCGCCGGGACCTATCTCTCCCAATCCTATTTCACCGGGATCGACAACCCTCAGAACAAGGCCTTCGAGGCCGCGCTTCAGAAGATGTTCGGCGCCAACATGAAGACGCCAAACGATCTCTCGGAACCGGAATATGACGGGATCTATCTCTATACGGAAGCAGTGGAGAAGGCGGGCTCGACCAATCCGCACAAGGTGCTCGCCGAGCTGCCGTTGGTCAGTTTTGACGGACCGCGCGGAGTGGTGCAAATGAACGTCCAGCATCACGCGCCGCTGACGATGTATCTCGGCGAGGTGCAGGCAGATGGCTCGGTGAAGGTGATCCAGAGTTTTCCGAATGTCTCCCCAGGCGATCAATGCCCCAACCTGAAATAGGCGCATGACGAGCCTGCTGCTCGACATCGTCACCACCGCGGGCATCCTGTTCGCCGTCTCCGTCGGGTTGCTGATCGTGTTCGGCGTGCAGAAGATCATCAATTTCGCGCACGGCGCCTTTCTCACGATCGGTGGCTATACATCGCTGGTGGTGACGCACTTCCATCTCAACCCGTGGCTGGCTGAGCCGCTGGCGCTTGTCTCGGGCGCGGTGCTCGGGGCGGCGGTGGAGCGGATCATCGTGCGCCCGCTCTATCGCCGCCCGCTCGATGCGATTCTGGCGACCTGGGGGCTTGCCATTGTCGTCGTGCAGCTGATCACGATTGGCTTCGGGCGCGGCGTGCAATTCGTCCAGAGCCCGGTCGCCGGCGCGACGCGCGTGCTCGGGACCGATTATTCGCTCTATCGGCTGATCTTCCTCGCGATCGCGATCGCGATCGGGATCATGATCGCGGCTGCGCTGCAGGGCACGCGGCTCGGGCTCATGGCGCGCGCCGTGATCATGAATGAAAACCTCGCGCGGGGGCTCGGGATCAACAGCGATCTCGTGCGCTTCGCCACCTTCAGCATCGGCGCGGGCCTGGCGAGCCTGGCGGGCGCGCTCCTCACGCCTCTGCTCAGCGTCGATCCGATCATGGGCGTGCCGTGGCTGCTCAATGCCTTCATGCTGGTGATGGTTTCCGGCACATCGCTCGTCAGCCTGGCGCTGTCTTGCCTCGTGCTGGGCGGCGCGCAGGTGGTGGTGAGCAGCTATAGCAGCCCGGTGCTCGGCGGGCTCACCATCGTGGTGTTGGCCGCCATCGTGCTGAGGGTGCGCCCTGCGGGCTTCGCCCGGGCGTGACCGGCGTGCCTGAAACATCAATGCCTGGCATGCGCGCATCGGAGGAGCTTCGTTCCGTCGGTCGGCTTCCCTCGGAGCGGCTCAGGGGCGAGATCGGCGGGGTGGGAATGCTCGCGGTCGCGGCGCTGGTGCTGGTGGGCATCGGGCCGTGGGTGCTCGGCCAATATTCGGTCGATATCCTGATCCGCTCATTCCTCTACGGCGCCATCGCGGTCACGCTCGATATTCTCTGGGGCTATACGGGGATTCTCTCCTTCGGCCAGTCGGCGTTCTTCGTCATCGGCGCCTATGCCTGCGGGCTCACCTTCGTGCATATCGGGCTCACGCCGATCACCGCCCTGGGCGCGCTCGTCGGCGGTGTCGCCATCGCGGCGCTGGTCGGCGCCTTGGTCGGCTGGCTCGCCTTCGGCTATGGCGTGCCGGATCTCTATATCTCGATCGCCACGCTCGTTCTCTGCGTGGTGGTGGTGCAGATCCTCTATTCCGGCGGCGCCTACACGGGATCGAGCAGCGGGCTTTCGGGCTTCGATACGTTCGACGTCTCGATGTCGGGGTGGTTCTGGATCGCCGGCGCGGCGCTGGTGGTGGTGACGGCGCTCGGCTGGATTCTGGTGCGAAGCGATGCCGGGCGGCTGCTCGTTTCGATCCGCGAGAACGAGCAGCGCTGCAAATATTTTGGCCTCGCCACCGGGCGCATCAAGATGCAGCTGCTTGCCGGCTCGGCGATCGTCGCGGCGCTCGCGGGCTATGCCTATGCCGGCTATACGGATGTGGTCGCGCCCGATCTCGGCGGGTTTCAGTTCGGCACCGAGCTCGTCATCTGGGTGGCGCTCGGGGGCCGCGGCACCCTGCTCGGCCCGGCCTCGGCCGCCGTCCTGATCGACTTCATCAGCGCCTATCTCAGCGGCAGCCTACCTTTCGTCTGGCAGCTGATTGTCGGTGTGGTGTTCATCGCAGTGATCGTGGTGATGCCGCGCGGCCTTGGTCCTGCGCTGGCATCTCTTGCGCGACGAGCGTGGCGGCGCACGGCTTCGGCGCGGCCGGTCACCGCGAGCCTCAGGCCGGCGGAAGAGCGGAATGGCGCGGCTGAGCCGGCGTTCGGCGAGGGTCCGGCCGCGATCGAGATCGCGCATCTTTCGCGCCGTTATGGCAGCCTGCACGTGCTCGAGGACATCAGCTTCAACGCCCGGCGCGGCGAGCTCGTCAGCCTGGTGGGGCCGAACGGCGCGGGCAAGACGACGCTGATCCGCTGCATCAGCGACGGGCACGAGCGCACCGCCGGCCGAGTTGCGATTCAGGGGCACGGGATCGGGCGTTCGGCGCCGGAATATTGCGCGCGGCTCGGGCTGGGACGGAAGTTCCAGACACCGAACGTCTTCGAGGCGCTCACCGTTGCCGAATCGCTGCGCATCGCGCGGGCGCGGATCGAGCGGCCTTCGCTCTGGCGGTGCGACGACGCGGTGCGGCTTCCGGAAGCCGCCATGCAGGTGGTGCGCACGACCGGGCTTGCCGAGCAGCTCGCGACGCGCGTGCGGCATCTTTCCCATGGCGCGAAGCAGGCCCTCGAGCTTGCGATGGTACTGGCGACCGAGCCCAGTGTGCTCCTGCTGGACGAGCCGACCGCTGGCCTCACCAAGCCGGAACGCACGGTCATCGGCAAGGTGCTCGTCGATCTGGTGCGGCGGCATGGGCTTTGCGTCCTGCTGGTTGAACATGATCTCGAGTTCGTGCGCGAGATCAGCTCGCGGATCATCGTGCTGCACCAGGGCCGGATCGTGCTCGACGGAAATGTCGAGGAGGTCGTCTCCTCCGAGCTGGTGCGCACGATCTATGTGGGCGAGAAGCAGGCGATCGGAGAGGGCGCCGGATGAGCGGGACCGCGCTCGAAGTGGAGAGCCTGACGAGCGGCTATGGCGAGGCGATGGTGCTGCGCGATGTGAGCTTCAGCCTTCCCGCGGGTCAGGTCCTGGCGATCCTCGGCAAGAATGGGATGGGCAAGAGCACGCTGCTCAAGACGGTGATGGGATTCCTGCCCGCGGCCAAGGGCCGGATCCGTATTGCCGGGGAAGAGACGACTGGCCTTCCCCCGCACCGGATGACGCGGCGGAAGGTTGCCTACAGCCCGCAGGAGCAGGCGATCTTCCAGGACCTCACTGTCGATGAGAATCTGCGTCTCGGGCTTGCCAGCGATCGTTTCTATGAGCGCGAGCTTGCGCGTGTCGCCGCGTTCTTTCCCTTTCTCGCGGCACGGCGACGGCAGAGGGCCGGCACGCTGAGCGGGGGCGAGCAGAAGATGCTGCTGGTGGCGCGCGCGCTGCTCTTTCGCCCGCGCCTGATGCTGGTGGACGAGATCACCGAAGGCTTGCAACCCTCCGTCACGCAGCGCGTCGCGGAGGTGCTTCGCGCGGAGCTCGGCGCGCTCGGCCTTGCGATCCTGCTGATCGAGCAGAATGTGCGTTTCGCGCTTTCGCTCGCCGATCGCTATGCCGTGCTGGCGCGGGGCGAGATCGTCGCCAGCGGAGAGGTGGGGGATCCTGGCGCGGAAGCCGCCATTCACGAACATCTCGCGGTATGACGCGGCGAAAGGGAAGAGCGCGATGACGGACCTTAAGGAGATCATCGGCCTTGATCTGCCGGATGCGGAGCTTGCCGAAGAGGTTGCTGCCTTCGCCGATATCGCAGAGGCGATCCGTCGGCTGCGCATGCTCGATCTGACCGAGATCCATCCGGTCGTGATCTATGACCCGTTGCTGCCTTACCGGAGCAGAGAGTCTTGAGCGTGGAGCCGGAATTCTCGCCGATTGCGGAGATCGCGCCGCTTCTTCGCACCGGACGACTTTCCCCGGTCACGCTCTGCGAGCGGATTCTCGATCGCATCCGTCGCTATGACGGTCTGCTTGAAAGCTATGTGCATGTTTCGGAAAGTGCGCTCGATCAGGCGCGGCAGGCAGAAGCCGAGATCCGTGGGGGGGCGTGGCGTGGTCCGTTGCATGGCGTGCCGATCGCCATCAAGGACAATTACTTCACTGCCGATATGCCGACCACGGCCGGCACGAGAGCAGCGGGCATCGAATTTCCGCTGGTCGACTCGGCCGTGGCAGAGCGGTTGCGTGCGGCCGGCGCGATACTGATCGGCAAGACGCGCACGCATGAATTTGCCTGGGGAACGATCACGCCGCCGACACGCAATCCCTGGCGGCAGGATCGGATTCCGGGCGGGTCGAGCGGTGGGTCGGGGGCCGCGCTCGCGGCCGGCCTTTGCCTTGCGGCAACGGGATCGGACACCGGGGGCTCGGTGCGCATTCCGGCGAGCTTCTGCGGCATCGTCGGGCTGAAGCCGAGCTTCGGGCGAATCAGCCGAAGGGGGATCGTGCCGCATAGCTGGTCGCTCGATCATCCCGGGCCTCTCGTGAGAAGTGTTGCGGATGCCGCGATCCTTCTCGGTGTGATGGCGGGCTACGATCCGGCTGATCCCGGAAGCCGGGATATCCGCGTTCCGGACTATGCAGAGGCGATGGACGCAGGTGTGAAAAGTTTGCGGGTGGCGGTGATCCGCAACCATTTCTTCGAGCGCAACCAGCCTGCGGTGGATCATTCTGTCGAGGCGGCGATCGGCTGGTTCGCGCGCGAAGGTGCCCGTGTGCATGAGGTGCGTGTCCCGAGCCTCGAACACGGGCTCGGTGCCATCTTCGCGATCGAGCTTTCCTCCTCCACCGCCTATCACGATGCTTCGCTTCGCGCCGGCCGCAGCGCGGGTTTTGCGCCGGACGTGCGGCGTCTGGTGCAGTTTGGCCGTTTCGTCACCGGCGCGGATTATCTCAAGGCCGAGCAGTTCCGCCATGTGCTGATGAACGATTATGCGCGCCTGTTCGAGACCGCTGATATCGTTCTGGGGCCGACGGAACCCATCACCGCACCACCGATCGGCGCCGAGATCGTCTCTCTCGGGTCATATCGCGAAAGCGCGCTGGCGGCGACATGGCGGCTGACTTATCCGTACAACCTGACCGGGTTGCCGGCGATCACATTGCCTTGCGGATTTGATGGCGAAGGACTGCCGATCGGCCTGCAGATTGCTGCGCGTCCGTTCGACGAGGCCGCCGTGCTGCGTGCCGCCGCCGCTTATGAGAAAGCGCATGCCTGGCGTGAGCGGCGCCCGCCGATCCAAGATAAGGAAGTCGCGCAATGAGCAAGGAAGGGATGGAAATCGGCGTTGCCTGCGTGCAGATGGAGCCGCGGATTGGCGCCGTCGAGGAGAACATTGCAAACTCCGTCGTGATGGCAAGCGAGGCAGCCGATCGGGGCGCCGAGCTGATCGTGCTGCCGGAGCTCTGCAATTCCGGTTATGTGTTCGAGAGTGAGGAGGAGGCTCTGAGCCTCGCCGAGGATGCGTACTCCGGTCCTGCCGTGCGCGCCTGGACCGCGCTTGCGAAGGCGCGGCAGGTTTGGCTCGTCGCCGGCCTGAATGAGCGGGCGAGAAGGCGGATCTATAATTCCGCGGTCGTGGTCGGGCCTGAGGGCGTGATCGGGGTGTTCCGAAAAATCCATCTTTGGGACACGGAAAATCGTTTCTTCGCCCAAGGTGATCTCGGCTTTCCGGTGTTCGACCTGCCGTTCGGCCGTCTTGGCGTTTTCATCTGCTATGACGGATGGTTTCCGGAAAGCTATCGGATGTGCGCGCTCAAAGGCGCCGATATTCTCTGCGTGCCGACGAATTGGGTGCCGATGCCCGACCAGCCGCCGGAGCGGGACGTGATGGCGAACACGCTGGTGATGGGCGGGGCGCACGCCAACGCGGTTTTCATTGCGGCTTCGGACCGGATTGGCATCGAGCGCGGCCAGCCTTTCCTCGGGCGCAGCCTGATCGTCGGCCCGGCCGGCTGGCCGCTCGCGGGACCGGCCTCCGCGGATCGGGAAGAAATCCTCCTCGCGCGTGTGAATCTTGCCGAGGCGGCGCGGCGGCGCCAGCTCAATGCCCGCAACCACCTGTTCGGAGACCGGCGGACGGATGTCTATGGTGAGATGATCGCGCAGGAGGAGGCCACCGCCTCCCGGTGATCCTGCTACGGTCCTGCGAAATACCGACCGGTTGACAGGCGGGGATGGCTGTTCTTCCATAAAACGGAGCCGTGCCGTCCGAAACTTCGGGGCGCGAAAGTGAGGAGCGACCCTGATGGATATCGAGGCGAGGACGGTCGGCCGCCTGACGCGGCGGCTCATCCCTTTTCTCATGCTTTGCTATTTCGTGGCCTATCTCGACCGGGTGAATGTCGGATTTGCCGCCCTTGGCATGAACAAGGCGCTTGGGCTGACGGAGACGATGTTCGGCCTTGGAGCCGGCATTTTTTTCATCGCCTATTTCTTCTTCGAGGTACCCTCGAATCTCGTGCTCGAGCGGCTGGGCGCCTCGAAATGGATCGCGCGGATCATGGTGAGCTGGGGTGTGGTCGCCGGCGCCATGGCTTTCATCCCGCAGATCTCGCACGGGCTCGGGGTCGCGCCCTCCACCACCTACGTCGCGCTGCGCGTTCTGCTCGGCCTTGCCGAGGCGGGCTTTTTTCCTGGAATTATCTTCTTTTTGACGATCTGGTTCCCAGCTCGATATCGCGGACGGATGATCGGCTGGTTCATGGCGGCGATCCCGCTCTCGACCGTGATCGGTGGGCCGATTTCCGGCGCGCTCCTGAATATTACCGGGCTTGGGATGGAGGGATGGCAGTGGCTGTTCCTGATCGAGGCGCTGCCCGCGATCATGGTGGGGATTATCACTTTCTTCTATCTGACCGACCGGCCCGACCACGCGACATGGCTCCCTTCGGATGAGCGCGCCTGGCTCGTGAACCGGCTTGCCGCGGAGCGGGCGCAGCGCGAGCAGACACGGCGTTTCAGCATCATCGAAGCGATCAGCGACACACGCGTGCTGCTGCTTGCGTTCGTCTATTTCGGGATCAATGGCACCAACTATGGGCTGAGCTTCTTTTTGCCGCAGATCGTCCGCGGCTTCGGCCTCAGCTATACCCTGACCGGATTTGTCACGGCGCTGCCTTATATTGCCGGTGTGATCGGGATGATCTACTGGGGCCGTCACTCCGACCGGACCGGCGAGCGGCGGGAGCATTTTGCCATCGCTGCGCTGGTCGCGGCCCTTGGCATCGCCGGTTCCACGTTGATCGACAATCCGATCGGCAAGATGATTCTGCTTACTTTCGCCGGATTCGGCATTTTCGGCGGGCTGCCGACCTTCTGGACCCTTCCCACCAATTTTCTTGCCGGTGCCGCAGCGGCGGCCGGCATCGCTTCAGTGAACTCGCTCGGCAATCTTGCAGGATTCTTCGGCCCCTATGTGATGGGCAAGGTGAAGGACGCAACCGGCTCCTATACAGTCGGGCTGTTGACCATCGCCAGTGTTTCGGTTTTCGCGATGCTGGTCGCGCTTTCACTCCCGCATGATCGGAAGCTCGAAGGCATCGAGGAGGTGCACGCCGTGGACGAAGCGAAAAGCACCCTGGCGCCGCGCCGGATCAGGGAGCCGGTCGAGCTTTCCTAAAGCGAAGACGATCCGGCGATCCCATCACGCGCGCGCCGGCCGGCGGCGGGAGCGCAACTCTTCCTGAAGCCTCACGCGCATCGGTTCCGGCAGCACCGAGAGGGCCGCAGACAGGTCGCGCAGGCTGCGGCGCAGCCCGTGCACCTGGTCGATCAGGTCGAGGATGATGGCGATGCCCTCGTCATTGACGCCGAGATCGTCGTGGAGGTCGCGGATGAGGTGGGCGCGCGCAAGGTCGGCCTCTGAGAAACGGCGCGGCCCCTCGCTTGCTTCCGGGATCAGCCAGCCGGCGGCGATCCAGGCTTCGAGCACTTCGCCCTCGAGCTCGGCGCGGAGGCAGAATTCCCGGTATTCGAGCATCAGACCCCGCCCCCTTCACGCGGATTGTCCCGCTTTCCTGCTTCCCATCCAGCGACGAATTTCTCGAGCTCGGGATCGGGAGTCTTCGGCAACCTCACAGAGAGGGTGACGTATTCGTCACCGCGGCTGCCATCCTTGCGCGCGACCCCCTTGCCGCGGATACGCAAGATGCTTCCGCTGTTCGAGCCCTTGGGAATGGTCATCGTCACCGGTCCCGTGGGTGTCGGGACATCGACGCGCCCGCCGAGCACCGCCTCGGTGACCGAGATCGGCAGATCGAGATGGATGTCATCACTCTCTCGGCGGAAAGTGGGGTGGGGCAGGACCTCGATCTCGATCAGCGCATCGCCGGGTGGGCCCCCGCCGAGGCCGGGCCGGCCCTTGCCCTTGAGGCGCAGCAACTGGCCGTCCCGGATGCCGGGCGGGATTGTGACATCAAGGCTCGAGCCATCGGGCAGCGAAAGCCGGCGCGTCGCGCCATTGACCGCATCGAGGAAATCGACATGGAGGTGGAAAGGCAGATCCGCGCCGCGCATGCGGATGTTCGCCGCCCCGGTGCCGGCCGCGCGCCGGCCGAAGAGCTCGGCGAAGACATCGTCATTCTCGGCGAAATCGGCGAATCCCGCGTGGGATTCGTAACGTCCGGCTCCGCTTTGCGGTCCCGCTTCAGCGAAATCGCGGTAGTAGTTCTGGCGCGGCGTCTCGGCGCCCGTGGCGTCGATCTCGCCGTGATCGAAGCGCGCGCGCTTCTCCGCATCGCCGAGCAGATCATAGGCGGAGGAGACTTCCTTGAAGCGCTCCTCGGCGTCCTTGTTGCCGGGGTTGAGATCGGGATGCAGCTTTTTGGCGAGCTTGCGATAGGCTTTCCGGATCTCGTCCTGGCTCGCGTCGCGCTTGACACCCAGCACCGTATAGGGATCGGCGCTCACTCTTCTCCCTCCGTGCCGGTGAGCGAGAGTGGGATGCGTTCGCTCTCGCTCACGTATCCCGTTCTCGCCAATTGTTTTCCCGCGTGATTCACGCCTTCGGCGATCACGCTCCAGCGAAGGGACAATGATGGCGCGGCGGGCGGGTGCGGTTCAAGATGGGCCCGCCCGCCGGCGATCCGCGTCAGAAGAGCGCGGCCCCCTTGGCGAGCGCGATCCAGACGCCAATCAGGAACGGCACCCCGACCCCGAGCCAGGCCAGCGTGCCGCCGAAGCCGAAAGCACCGCGGGCGGCCGCCAGCACGCCGCCGCGTTCGGCGATCAGCGACTCCTGCCGCAGTTCACGCTCGCGCGCGATCTCCTCTTCCTCCATGTAATGATGATCCGCGACCGGCCGGACGAAGGCGTTGCAGATCAGCCCGCCGAACAGCAGCACGGCCATGATGTAGAGCGTGCGGTCATAGACCAGATTGTGCGGCACGCCATGGTCGAGCTGGAATTGCCGCACATTGGCGATCAACGCCGGCCCGACGACCCCCGCGACCGACCAGGCGGTGATGAGCCGGCCATGGATCGCGCCCACCATCTCGGTGCCGAAGATGTCGGCGAGATAGGCCGGCACGGTCGAGAAGCCGCCCCCGTACATCGTGAGGATGATGCAGATGCTGAGCACGAAGAGCGCGGGAATGCCGAGATGGCCCCAGGTCGGCAGCAGCACATAGAGGATGATGCCGAGAACGAAGAAGGTATAGTAGGTGGTCTTGCGGCCGATCTTGTCGGAGAGCGAGGCCCAGAAGATCCGGCCCAGGCTGTTGAAAAGGCTGATCAACCCGACCAGCCCCGCCGCTGCGGCGACGATCGCCGCATGCTGCTGCACCGTGGTGAGGCCGGTGCCAGCGCCGCCGAGCAGCTTGGCGCCGAACACATCCTGCAGCATCGGGCTTGCCATCGAGATCACGCCGATGCCGGCAGTGACATTGAGGCAGAGGACACCCCAGATCAGCCAGAATTGCGGCGTCTTTATTACGCGGTCGAGATGTACATGCCGCGTCGTGATCATTGCGTCTTCGGAGGCGGCTTCCGCCGTCCAGCCTTCCGGGTGCCAGCCTGGCGGCGGCACGCGGAAACCAAAGGCACCGATCGACATCACGACGATGTAGATCACGCCCAGAATGCCGAGCGAGGCGGCAACCCCCGGAATGCCGTTGGAAGTAAAGCGCGCCATCAGCCACACCGCGAGCGGCGCGCCGATCATCGCTCCGCCGCCATAGCCCATGATGGCAAAGCCGGTGGCGAGGCCCCGCCGGTCGGGGAACCATTTGATGAGGGTCGAGACGGGCGCGATATAGCCCAATCCCTGGCCGACGCCACCGATCAGGCCGCAGCCGAGGTAGACGAGCCAGAGCTGATGGATCGAAACGCCGACAGCACCGATGACGAGGCCGCCGCCCCAGCAGAGCGCGGCGATGAAGCCGGCCTTGCGCGGCCCCGCGTGCTCGAGCCAGGCGCCCCAGATCGCCGCGGAAATGCCGAGCACAGCGATGAAAGTTTCGAAGATATGGGTTTCCGCGGGCACCGACCAGTTGCATTGCGTGGTGGTGAGGGCGGCGAGAAAACCCTCCGCCTTGCAGGCGGCCGCATTGGCGTGCGGAACCAGGCGGGTCATCGGCAGCCAATAGACCGAAAATCCGTAGGCCATGCCGATGCAAAGATGAATGCAGAGCGCGGCGGGCGGCACGAACCATCGATTGAATTGAGGGCCGGCAACGATTCTCCCGCGATCGAGGACCGAGGCCATGGTGTTTTCCTCCCCGTTTCTGTTTTGTGCGACGCAAAAGAATGGAGCGTCGCCCTTACTTCCTCATGAATTAAATATCATGAAGGCCCGCTCCGCGTCCCGTCAATCTGACCCTGTGCAGGTGCATCAATCCCGATGATGCCCGACGATCCGGCCCATTCGGCGAAGCCCCCGAGAGGGAGGCCAGGCTGTCGCGGACTGGGGGCAAAAACTTGTATTCGCCAGCCATGGGCCCATAAATTGAAAGAGGAAGGGAGCAGGGGATGCGGGACCAAATGGGGGAGGTGCCGGAAAGGGTCCGCGAGCGGATTGGGGCGATCGCGCGCGCGCATGAGGGGGCGGAAGGCCCCGCGCTGAATGTGCTGCGGGCAGTGCAGGAGGAATTCGGCCATGTCCCGCGCGAGACGGTGCCGGTGATTGCCGAGGCGCTCAACATCACGCGCGCCGAACTGCACGGGGTACTCAGCTTCTACCATGATCTTCGCCAGGATCCGCCGGGCCGGCATGTGCTGAGGCTCTGCCGGGCCGAGGCGTGCCAGGCGATGGGGGCGGCCTCGCTCGCCGAGGCGGCGCTGCGCCGCCATGGGCTTGCCTGGGGCGAGACCAGCACGGATGGGGCGTTGAGCGTGGAGCCGGCCTATTGCCTCGGGCTCTGCTCCTGCTCGCCGAGCGCCCTCTTCGACGATGAGCCGGTGGGGCGGCTCGACGCCGCCAGTCTCGACCGGCTGGTCAGCCGGGCCCGGGCGTCATGATGAAAGACATCGTGAGCCGGATCTTCATTTCAGCCGATGCCGGGGCCCGGGCGGTGGGTTCGGATTCGGTGGCGCGCGCGGTGGTGGACGAGGCGGGGCGGCGCGGCATTGCGCCCGCGCTTGTGCGGACGGGCTCGCGCGGGCTCTACTGGCTCGAGCCTTTGGTCGAGGTAGAGACGTCGGCCGGCCGGGTCGGTTATGGGCCGGTCTTGGCGGAGGATGTGCCCGGCCTCTTCATGGCGGGCTTTCTCGAAGGCCGGTCGCACCCGAAATCCCTCGGGCTGGTGGAGAAGATCCCCTTCCTGGCCAGTCAGCACCGGATCACCTTCGCGCGTTGCGGTGTGATCGATCCGCTCTCCTTCGCCGATTACCGCGCCCATGGCGGGCTGCGCGGGCTCGAGCGGGCGCGCGCGCTCGGCCCGGCTGCGACGGTCGAGGAGGTGGCGCGCTCGGGCCTCCGCGGACGCGGGGGCGCCGGTTTTCCCACCGGAATCAAGTGGCGGACGGCCGCCGGCGCGTCGGGTGAGCGCAAATTCATCGTCTGCAACGCCGATGAGGGCGATTCCGGCACCTATTCGGACCGGATGATCATGGAGGGTGATCCCTTCGCGCTGATCGAGGGCATGGTGATCGCCGGCTTCGCCGTCGGCGCGCGGCAGGGCTACGTCTATGTCCGTTCCGAGTACCCCCAGGCGATCGCGACGCTCACGGGGGCGGTGGAGATTGCACGGGCGGAGGGGCTGCTTGGGGCCATTCAGGGCTTCGATATCGAGGTCCGGGTCGGGGCGGGCGCCTACGTCTGCGGGGAGGAAACCTCGCTGCTTGAAAGCCTGGAAGGCAAGCGCGGGGAAGTTCGGGCCAAGCCGCCGCTGCCGGCGTTGAAGGGCCTCTTCGGCTGTCCGACAGTGATCAACAACCTGATCACGCTGGCGAGCGTGCCACCCATTCTCGCCGACGGCGCGGACGGATATGCTGCTTTCGGCTTTGGGCGCTCGCGTGGCACGATCCCGATCCAGCTTGCCGGCAATATCCGCTTCGGCGGGCTCTACGAAGCCCCGTTCGGGGTGACGCTTGGCGCGCTCGTCGAGGAGATCGGCGGGGGGACGGTGAGTGGAAGGCCGATTCGCGCGGTGCAGGTGGGCGGGCCGCTTGGCGCCTATTTTCCGCCCGTGCTCTTCGATACGCCGTTCGATTATGAATCCTTCGCCGGGCGCGCCGGGCTGATCGGGCATGGTGGGGTCGTCGTTTTCGACGATACGGTGGACATGGCGCGTCAGGCGCGCTTCGCGATGGAGTTCTGCGCCCACGAATCCTGCGGCAAATGCACGCCTTGCCGCATCGGCTCGCGGCGGGGGATGGACGTGATCGACCGCATCCTCGCCGGCATCGAGCCGGCGAAGAACCTGGCTTTGCTGCGCGAGCTCTGCGAGACCATGCGGCTCGGTTCGCTCTGCGCGCTGGGCGGCTTCACACCTTATCCGGTCGAAAGCGCGCTCGATCATTTTGGCGAGGATTTCGCGGCCACGCCCCCAAGGCATGAAGTGGCGGCGTGAAGCGGCGTAAAAGGGGAAGCGAGATGCCGTTGGTTTCCGAGATCGATTACGGCACGCCCGCCGTGGCGGCGGAGACGATGGTGACCCTCACCATCGATGGAGAGAAGATCGCCGTGCCCGAAGGCACCTCGATCATGCACGCAGCGATGATGCGGGGCACCGCGATCCCCCGCCTCTGCGCGACCGATTCGCTCGCCGCCTTCGGCTCCTGCCGGCTTTGCCTCGTCGAGATCGAGGGACGGGGTGGCACGCCCGCCTCCTGCACCACGCCGGTCGCCGAGGGGATGGCGGTGCATACCGAGACGGAGCGGCTGAAGCGGCTGCGGCGCGGGGTGATGGAGCTCTATGCCTCGGAGCATCCGCGCGACTGGATCTCCGACCCGAAGCTTTCGACGAATGAGCTCTTTCAGATGGCGGCCGCGGTGGGCTTGCGCGAGATCCGCTATCCCGAGGATGTGGCCAAGCATCTTGCCAAGCCGAAGGACGAGAGCAACCCCTATTTCACATTCGATCCGGAGCGCTGCATCGTCTGCTCGCGCTGCGTGCGCGCCTGTGCCGAGATCCAGGGAACCTATGCGCTCACGGTCGAAGGGCGCGGCTTGGATTCCCGGATCGTCGCGAGCCAGGACGAGGGCTTCCTCGGCTCCGAATGCGTCTCCTGCGGCGCCTGCGTTCAGGCCTGTCCGACCTCGGCGCTGGTCGAGAAGTCGGTGATCGCGGAGGGCGTGCCCGAGCATTCGGTGGTGACGACCTGCGCCTATTGCGGCGTCGGCTGCAGCTTCAAGGCCGAGCTGCGCGGCGAGCAGGTGGTGCGCATGGTGCCGTGGAAGGACGGCAAGGCCAATCACGGCCATTCCTGCGTCAAAGGGCGCTTCGCCTGGGGCTATGCGATGCACCCGGACCGCAAGCTCAAGCCGATGATCCGTGCGCGCATCACCGATCCTTGGCAGGAAGTGAGCTGGGACGAGGCGATCGCGCACGCTTCCGCCGAGTTCAAGCGCATTCAGGCGAAATATGGGCGGGGGGCGATCGGAGGCATCACCTCCTCGCGCTGCACGAATGAGGAGACCTTCCTCGTCCAGAAGCTCGTGCGCGCGGCCTTCGGCAACAACAATGTCGATACCTGCGCGCGCGTCTGCCACTCGCCGACCGGCTATGGCCTCAAGACCACCTTCGGCACCTCGGCCGGGACGCAGGATTTCGACTCGGTCGATCAGGCCGATGTCATTCTGGTGATCGGCGCCAACCCGACGGACGGGCATCCCGTGTTCGCTTCCCACATGAAGCGGCGACTGCGGCAGGGTGCCAAGCTGATTGTGGTCGACCCCAGGCGGATCGATCTGGTGCGCAGCCCGCATGTCGCGGCTGCCTATCATCTGGCCCTCCGCCCGGGCACCAATGTCGCGATGCTCAACGCGCTGGCGCATGTGGTGGTGACCGAGGGACTCGAAAACCGCGCCTTCATCGCCGAGCGTTGCGACCCCGCAGCCTATGCCGAATGGCGGGCCTTCGTCGCCGAGCCGCGCAACAGCCCCGAGGCGCTCGCGCAATATACCGGGGTGCCGGCCTCCGATGTGCGCTCGGCGGCACGGCTCTATGCCGCGGGGGGCAACGCGGCGATCTATTACGGGCTCGGTGTCACCGAGCATTCGCAAGGCTCGACTGCGGTGATGGCGATCGCCAATCTCGCGATGGCGACGGGGAATATCGGCAGGCCGGGTGTCGGCGTCAATCCGTTGCGTGGTCAGAACAATGTCCAGGGCTCGTGCGACATGGGAAGTTTCCCCCATGAGCTTTCCGGATACCGTCATGTCTCCGAACCCTCCGCGCGGAAGATTTTCGAGGAGCTCTGGAGCGTTACGCTCGATCCCGAGCCGGGCCTGCGCATCCCCAACATGTTCGATGCCGCGATCGAGGGCAGCTTCAAAGGGCTCTATGTGCAGGGCGAGGACATCGTGCAGTCCGACCCCGACACGCGGCACGTCACTTCGGGGCTCTCGGCGATGGAATGCATCGTCGTGCAGGATCTCTTCCTCAACGAGACGGCGCAGTTCGCGCATGTGTTCCTGCCCGGCTCCTCCTTCCTCGAAAAGGACGGCACCTTCACCAATGCCGAGCGGCGCATCCAGCTCGTCCAGCGGGTGATCGCGCCCTGCGCCGGATATGCCGATTGGGAGGTGACGCAGCTGCTTTCCAACGCGCTCGGCTATCCGATGAACTACACGCATGCCTCAGAGATCATGGATGAGGTCGCGGCGACCACGCCGACCTTTGCCGGCGTGAGCTTCGAGAAGCTTGCGCGGCTAGGCTCCGTCCAATGGCCGTGCAATGAGCGGGCACCCGAGGGAACGCCGGTGATGCATATCGGGAATTTCGTACGCGGCAAGGGTCAGTTCATTCTTACTGAATATGTGCCGACCGACGAGAAGGTTGGTCCGCGCTTCCCGCTGCTGCTGACCACCGGACGCACCCTCTCCCAATACAATGTGGGCGCACAGACAAGGCGCACCGCCAACAGCCTGTGGCATGAGGAAGACCGGCTCGAGATCCATCCGCACGATGCGGAGGAGCGTGGCATTCGCGATGGCGAGTGGGTGCGGCTGGAAAGCCGGGCCGGCGCGACGGCCTTGCGCGCTTTGATCACAGAACGGGTATCGCCCGGCGTGGTCTATACCACCTTCCATCACCCGGACACGCAAACCAACGTGGTGACGACCGAGTTCTCGGATTGGGCGACCAATTGTCCCGAGTACAAGGTGACGGCGGTGCAGGTCTCGCCCGCCAACGGCCCGACCGAATGGCAACACAGCTACCGGGCGCTCAATGAGCGCACGCGGCGGATCGCCGAGCCTGTTCCAGCAAAGTAAGACGCTGGCAAAAATGTCGCCCGAGAAGCTGACCTATATGGCGAACCAGATCGCGCGGTTTTTCGCCTCGCAGCCGGAAGAAAAAGCGGTGGCGGGCGCTCTGGACCATATCCGCCATTTCTGGGACCCGCGCATGCGCAGCCAGATTCTCGCTCATCTCGCCGCGGGCGGCGAGGGGCTCGACCCTGTTGCGCGAGCGGCCGTGGCCAAGCTGAAGGAAGACAAGCCGGCCTGATCGCTCACTTCGCTTCGGCGAGAGGGCTTTCTTCCGACGCGCCCCGCGCGGGGGGCGTGCCGCCCGAAAAATCGAAGCGTTGGCGCGGCAGCGCGCGAGGATATGCTTCCTGGAGGAAGGCGATTATTTTCTCACGCACATAGCAGCGGAGGTCCCAGGCCTCGCCGGAATTGCGTGCGGAGACGAGCGCACGCAGCTGGATGGTGGTCGGCAGCGCCTCCACCACTTGCAGGACGACCACCTTGCCGTCCCAGAGCGGCGTCGCGCGGACGATTTCATCGAGCTTCCTGCGCAGCACCTCGACCGGCAGCGTGTAATCGACATGCATGTGCACGGTGCCGATGAGCTCGGAGCTTTCGCGGGTCCAGTTCTGGAAGGGCTGCTCGAGCAACCAGGCAAGCGGCACGACCATCCGCTGCCAGTTCCAGATGCGGACGACGACATAGGTTGCGGTGATTTCCTCGATCCAGCCCCACTGGCCATTGATGACGACCGCATCCTCGATCCGGAAGGGCTGGGTGATCGCGAGCTGGATGCCGGCGATCAGGTTCGAGAGCACGGGACGGGCGGCAAAGCCAAGGACGAGGCCGGCAGCACCGGCGGAGGCGAGCAGGCTCACGCCATATTCGCGCACGGCCGGGAAGACCATCAGCGCGGCAGCGAGAGCGAGCAGCGCGATGACGACATGCGAGAGCCGGCGCAGCACCTGCCATTGCGTGGCGTGCCGCCGCGCCATCACATCGGCCTGGATATTCCCGCGATTGCGGGAGACCTGATGCTCGCTCAGCACGTCGATCGCATAGATGGCAGCCCAGCCGAGCACGACGATGAATGCCGCGCTCAGAATATGCAGGACGATGAGGCGGGTTGCCGCTGCAAGCGGCGCCGCGGGCACGACGCTGCTGAGCAGGATGATGGCGAGGGCTATGAAGAGCATTCCCCTCGTGCGGCTGACGAAGGCATCGAGCGCTGCATGCCTGGCGCGAATGCGGTGCGGCACCGCGCGCAGAAGGATCCGGTGCGTGATCGCCGCGACCACGAGCGCGCCGATCACGAGGATGATTGTGGTGAGAAATGGTGGGAAGGCATGAAGCGCGGCTGAGATCCGCATCGCCGCGCGCGAAATGGGGTTCCCCATCTTCGCAAGACCGGACGGGCCAAAATGGGCCGGCGTGGCAAGAGGCTCTGCCATCGCGCCTTCTCCCGTTCTCGTTAAGATGTTCAGCGGGACGTCGGGCAAAATCATGGCCGCGCCTGAGGACACGCTGCGCTTTTAACGTGGGAAGCTCCGCTTTTTGTGCAAGCGGGAAAACGCTCAGGCCGCGTCCTGCTTGAGGACCTCACCTGCGAGGTAGAGGCTGCCGCAGATGAGAACGCGGCTCGGTGTTGCCTGGGCAAAATCACGACCGATAGCAGCGAGCGCGGAAGTGATGGTAGAACCCGGACGCGCGCGCCCACCCGAAGCGGCGATGATCTCTTCGATCGGCGCGGCAAGATGCTGGCCGGGCTCGGCGACGGCGAAGACTGAATCCGCGAACGGAAGAATGGGGGTGAGGAAGCCCCCGATATCCTTGCTCGATTTCATGCCGACGATGAGATGCAAGGGTTGGTCGCGCCAGGTACGGAGATGAGCGGCAAGTGCGGTGCCGGCGCCCGGATTGTGGCCGCCATCGAGCCAGAGCGAGAAGCCGGGCGGCAGACGCGCAGCGAGCCGGCCGTTGAGGCGTTGCAGGCGCGCTGGCCATTCAGCCCGACATATGCCGGCCGCGATCGCTGTTTCAGGAACGGGGAGGCCGGCGGCGTCGAGAGCCGCGAGCGCAATGCCGGCATTGTCGCATTGGTAAGGGCCGGCGAGCGTGGGGGGCGGCAGATCGCGGATGCGAGTCGCGCTCCGATAGCGGAAGCCCTGCGCGGTCGGCGATACTTCCCAGGCTTCGCCGCGGGCGAATAGTGGTGCGCGCCTGATCTCGGCCTCCCGGCGAATGACGGCAAGCACTTCTTCCGCTTGCGCGCCGGTCGCCACCGGCACGCCTTGCTTGATGATGCCGGCCTTCTCGAAGGCGATGGCGGCGAGGGTATCGCCGAGAAATTCCTGGTGATCGAGCGAGATCGAGGTGATCGCCGCGGCCACCGGCGGGGGAATGACATTGGTGGCATCGAACCGTCCGCCGAGACCCACTTCGAGGAGGCAGAGATCGGCAGGATGGGCAGCGAAGAGAAAGAAGGCGACCGCCGTGATCATCTCAAAGACCGTGATCGGCGCGCCGTCATTGATTCGTTCGAGGGACTCGATGGCCTCGGCGAGTGTTTCGCCGGCGACGAGCTGGCCGGCGAGGCGAATCCGCTCGTTGAAATGGACGAGATGCGGCGAGGTATAGACATGCACGCGCTTGCCCGCCGCCTCCGCGATCGCGCGCAGGAAGGCGATGGTGCTGCCCTTGCCGTTGGTGCCGGCGACATGGATCACGGGAGGGAGCCGTTGCTCCGGATGGCCGAGCCTGGCGAGCAGGGCTTCCAACCGGCCGAGGCTGAGATCAATGAGACGCGGATGCAGCGTCTGCAGCCGCGCGAACGCTTCATCCACCCGGCGGAAGGCCGGCTCCGGCTCCGTCGTGATGCTCAAGCGGCTTCCTTGACCAGGAGCAGATCGAGGATGCGGGCAAGCGTCGCGGCGATCTCGCCGCGCGGGACGACTTTGTCCACGATGCCGTGGGCGTGGAGATACTCGGCACGCTGGAATCCCTCGGGCAGTTTTTCGCGCACGGTCTGCTCGATCACCCGCTGCCCGGCGAAGCCGATCAGCGCATTGGGCTCGGCGATGGCAATGTCCCCGAGCATGGCGAAGCTCGCGGTCACGCCGCCGGTGGTGGGATCGGTGAGCACGACGATGTAAGGAAGGCCGGCCTCCTTGACCATGCGCACCGCGAGCACGCTGCGCGGCATCTGCATCAGGCTGATCGCCCCTTCCTGCATGCGCGCCCCGCCCGAGGCGGTGAAGACGATGAGAGCCGCCTCCTGCAAGCAGGCGAGACGCGCAGCGGCGAGAATCCCCTCGCCCACAGCCGCGCCCATCGAGCCGCCCATGAAGCCGAATTCCATCGCCGCGACGACAGATTTGTGCCCGCCGACGGTGCCGTGGGCGACGATCAGCGCATCATCGAGGCTGGTTTTCTCACGCGCCTCGCGGAGTCGCTCGGAATAGCGCTTCTGGTCGCGGAAACGGAGCGGATCGGCGGGGACCTTCGGCAGCTCGATCGTCGTATAACGGCCTTCATCAAAGGTCCAGCCGAGCCGCTCGGTCGCCGTGGCGCGCAGATGATGCCCGCAATGGGGGCAGACCTTGAGAGTCTTCTCGAGATCGCGATGGAAGATCATCTGCTGGCAGGCAGGGCATTGGTGCCAGAGATTCTCCGGCACCTCGCGCCTTCCGAGCAGGGTGCGGATTTTTGGCCGCACATATTCCGAAAGCCAGCTCATCTCGCCCAGCTCATCCCGCCATAGCCGTCATGCCGCGACCCGGGCGTCACGCACGCCTTCGGCAAGGGCGCGGACATCGGCGAGCACGCGCGCGACGGTGTCTTGCTGCGCGCGGCCATTTTCATCGAGCGAAGCGGCAAGTGTTGCGATCAGCGAAGAGGCGACGACCGCAGCATCGGCCAATCGCACGACTTCGGCAGCCTGCGAAGGTGTCTTTACGCCGAACCCCACCGCGATCGGGAGATCCGTCACGCGACGCAGGCGCGGCAGGTTCGCCGCGAGTTCGGCCGATGTGGCGCTCCGTGTGCCGGTGATGCCGGTGATGCTGACGTAATAGACGAAACCCGAGCTCCCCTCGAGCACTTTTGGCAGCCGTGCATCGTCGGTGGTGGGGGCGACGAGCCGGATGACATCGAGTCCGTTCGCTTTTGCGTACGGCAGCAGAAGGTCCGCTTCCTCGGTCGGGAGATCGACGACGATGAGGCCATCCACGCCGGAAGCGGCCGCGTCCCGCGCGAAGGGCTCGGTTCCGTAAGAGAGGATCGGGTTGAGATAGCCCATCAGGATCACCGGCGTTTCCGAATTGCCGGCGCGGAAATCTCGTACCATCGCGAGCGTGCGCCGGAGCGTGGCGCCGGCGGTGAGCGCGCGCCGGCCGGCTGCCTGGATGATCGGTCCGTCCGCCATTGGGTCGCTGAAGGGAACGCCGATCTCGATCAGGTCGGCGCCGGCTTCGGGCAGGCCGGCAAGGAGCGCGGCGCTCGTTGCCGCGTCCGGGTCACAGGCTTCGATGAAAGGGATGAGCGCGCCGCGACCACCGTTTTTGAGGCTCGCGAAACGCGCAGCGATGCGGTTCACAAGGTCACTCCGAGCCGCTCGGCGACGGCGAAGATGTCCTTGTCGCCGCGGCCGCAGAGATTCATGAGAATGATCTGGTCCGGCCGCATCCCGTGCGCGATCTTCATCACATGGGCGAGCGCATGCGCGGGCTCGAGCGCGGGGATGATCCCCTCGGTCTTGGCGCAGAGCTGGAAGGCCTCGAGCGCCTCATCATCGGTTGCGGCGGCGTATTCGACGCGATGGATGTCGTGCAGCCAGGAATGCTCGGGCCCGATGCCCGGATAATCGAGCCCGGCCGAGATCGAGTGTGCATCGATGATCTGGCCGTCATCGTCCTGAAGCAGATAGGTGCAGTTTCCATGCAGCACGCCGGGGCGCCCGCGCAGCAGGCTCGCCGCATGCTGGCCGGTGTCCAGCCCCTTGCCCGCCGCCTCGACACCGATGAGCCGGACGGAAGGATCATCGAGGAAGGGATGGAAGAGCCCCATCGCGTTCGACCCGCCGCCGATGCAGGCGACCGCGACATCCGGCAGCCTGCCTTCGGCTTTCTGAAGCTGCGCCTTCGCTTCCTCGCCGATCACGCTTTGAAAATCACGCACCATCATCGGATAGGGATGCGGGCCCGCAACCGTTCCGATCAGATAATAAGTGTCACGCACATTGGCGACCCAATCGCGCAGGGCTTCGTTCATCGCATCCTTGAGCGTGCCGGTGCCGGCGCTCACCGGGCGGATTTCGGCGCCGAGCAGCTTCATGCGAAACACATTGGGCTTCTGCCGCTCGACATCCGTGGTACCCATATAGACCGTGCAAGGCAGGCCGAAGAGCGCACACACCGTGGCGGTCGCGACGCCATGCTGGCCGGCGCCCGTCTCGGCGATGATTCTTGTCTTGCCCATGCGCCGGGCGAGCAGGATCTGGCCTATGCAATTGTTGATCTTGTGCGCGCCGGTATGGTTGAGCTCGTCGCGCTTGAAATAGATGCGTGCGCCGCCGAGGTTGCGGGAAAGCCGAGCGGCGTGCCAGAGCGGGCTCGGCCGGCCGACATAATGCTCGAGATGGTAATCGAGCTCGGCGCGGAATGCGGGATCGCGCTTTGCTTCCTCATAGGCGCGCTCGAGATCGAGGATCAGCGGCATCAGCGTCTCGGCGACGAAACGCCCGCCATAGGCGCCGAAGCGGCCGCGTGTGTCCGGACCGTTGCGCAGGCTGTTGCTGCGCTCCGGCGTGGCGCGGGAGATTTCATTCATCGTCTTGTCTCTCGCGTGGGAAGAGTGATGGTCGAAGCGGGAACCCCGGCAGCGAGACGGGTGATCGGCAGCTTGCTCGTCGGGCCGATGAGCGAGCGCACTGCCATCGCCACAGCGATGGCAAAGCCACCCAGCGCGACCCATTGCGCCGGCCGGACACCGGCAATGAACGAAAGATTGGCCTCCAGGATACGTTCCGCCGGCAGGCCCGTCGCAATCGCGTACCAGCTGGCCTCGACCAGAGCGGCAGCGGCGGTCGCGCAAAGAGCAAGGACGAAGAGAGGGATTGGCTGGCGCCGCGCGCTTTTCGGCAGGAATCGCCAGCCGAGCAGCCAGAGATAGAAGCCGGCACAGGTCGCCGAGAGGGTCACGTCCGTCGGCGCTTCCATGAAGCTGTGCAGAAGGGCGAGCACGATCGCCGGATGGACGAGGAGATGAAGCCTCCTCCAGCCACGCCCGAGCCGGCGTACCCATTTGTCGGTGGAGGTGAGGGCGAGCGCGGCAAGTCCGAGAAGGGCGGCGAGGCCGATGGTGAGGACCGGATGGCTCAGCATCTGAACGACGATAAAGCTCCAGGCGAAATTTTGCTGGAAGGCATAGACGCCGAGATGGGCCGCGGCATAGGCGGCAGTCGCGACGCCGAGCATCCGCCGCACCAGCGTCAGCCTTGGCAGGGCGAAGAGGGTCGCGAACGGCGTGACCGCGAGCGTCAGGACCAGCAGCCGGTCCGCCCAGAATCCGGTCAGAAGCAGAGCCGTCTGCGACGGATGGCCCGAGAGTCCGAAAAGCGCCCATTCGGCCACCTGCGCGAGGGCGGGCACGGGCAGCAGCAGGAAAACGACCGCCTTCAGCCGGGAGAAACGGCCGCTGCGGTCGCGCCAGGGCGCCTTCGAAGGGGCCGCCTTCATCACCTTGCGGTTGCGGCCACGACCATGCTCACGGCGACTTGGGCGCTGGCGCGCCGACACCCGGGGGCGGCAGGGTCGGCTGAATGCGCTGGTACCCGCTCGGTGCCGCGAAAAGTGTTGCCGGTTGAGGGCCATAGGCGACCGAGACCGCCTCGATCCCCGTATCCGGGCTCGGAGCATTGGCGGGTCGCCCGCTCAGCACGACGCCATCGCCCGTGATGCACGCATCACCGCCCTGATTGCCGCCCTGAGACATCTCCCAGACCGTGCAGGAAATGCCCGCTACGGTACGCGTGCCCTGGCGGACCAGGCGCAGGTCAGGGGCGCGGAACATCAAATTTCCCATGGCCGGCGGCGCCGGTACCTGCACATAGCTGTGCGTCGCGCTGTTGACCATCGTGACCTCGCCCGCCTTGTGATCGATCACCAGGAAGCCGGGCTGGCTTGA
Source organism: Acetobacteraceae bacterium (assembly GCA_035509315.1). GTDB lineage: Bacteria > Pseudomonadota > Alphaproteobacteria > Acetobacterales > Acetobacteraceae > JAKAWQ01. Next base: position 72,532 of record DATJLS010000052.1, read on the forward strand.
CATGTCGATATGAACGCGCTGATCGGCAGCATCGAAATACATATGCACGATGCGTGTGGCGCCTTGCGGATCCTGCACGTGGTAGGTCACGGCGACATCCCGTGTCGGCCCGAGAGGAGGCTGGTCATCGGCCCGAGCCGGCATCGCCCCAGGCACGCATGCCAGCATGAGCAACAGCGCGCCGAGACCGGAAGCGAGGCGTGACGGCATTAGACATTCTCCTGCACAAGCAGTGCCAAGCTGAGCCGGCCCTTAGCGCGGGTCAAGCAGCCGATGCAACCACGGGGCGGACGCGCGAAGACGCCCTATCGGGACATTAGGGATTCTCTACAGGCTCGCCATGGGGCGCGGATGACCCGGCGAGGGCACGGATCTCGGCGGCAAGCCGGGCCTCGGCCGGTGCCGCGAGCCACTTTGCCCCGGCATCCACCGCCGCCACCAGCTCGGCCCGATAAGCTTCCCGCGGGATCTCCACGGCGCCGAACTGGGCGAGATGGGCGGTCACGAACTGAGTATCGAGCAGCCGGAATCCGCCCATTCTGAGCCGCGCGACCAGATGAACGAGGGCGACCTTGGAGGCGTCCCGCACGAAGCTGAACATGCTCTCCCCAAAGAAGGCTGCTCCCAGCGCCACTCCGTAAAGGCCGCCCACCAGCCGCCCATCCTGCCAGGCTTCCACCGAATGGGCGTGGCCGCGACGGGCAAGCTCGTTGAAGAGGCCCTCGATTTCGGTGTTGATCCAGGTATCTTCCCGGCCCGGGCGGGCACGGGCGCAGGCGGCGATGACGCCGGAAAAGTCCTTATCCGCGGAGACGGAGAAATTTCCCTTGAGCACGGTACGGGCGAGCCGTCGCGGCAGATGGAAACGCTCGAGCGGCAGGACGCCACGCAGCTCCGGATCCAGCCAGTAGAGCCGGTCGCCGCGGCGCGTCTCGGCCATGGGGAAGAGGCCGGCACGATAGGCCCGCAGCATCAGCTCGGGCGAGATCTGCAGGCTGCGGCGTGACATCGCTTTCATTCTGCTTGAACCGATGGGGTTGGCGCCAGTGGTCCGTTGGCGCGGCGCCGCCAAGCGACTCGGAGGGGCCCGGTTGACCGGCCGGCGGGGTGCGGGCGAATCTGATCATCCTTGGAAAGGAAGAGATACGGCGATGGCGGATCTGCCGGCGCGACCCGTCCTGCTGACCGGCGCCTCGGGCGCGCTCGGACGCGTTTTGGCCAGGGGCCTCGCGGCCGAAGGCTGGGCACTGCGCCTGACCGACATCGCCCCTTTCCCGGATCCGTTGCCCGTGGGGGCGAGCTTCACGGAGGCCGATCTCTCCGACGGGGTCGCAATCCTGCGCCTCGCCGAGGGTTGTGGGACGATCCTGCATTTCGGCGGGGTTTCGGTGGAGCGGCCTTTCACCGAGGTACTCGGACCGAATTTCCTCGGCCTTTATCACGTCTATGAGGCGGCCCGGCGCGAGCGCGCCCGTGTCGTCTTCGCCTCCTCCAATCACACGATCGGCTTCTATGAGCGGGATGTCCGGCTCGACCAGGACTGCCAGTTTCGCCCCGACGGTTATTACGGAGTTTCCAAGGCCTATGGCGAGCTGATGGGGCGGATGTACTGGGACAAGCACGGGGTGGAGAATGTCAATATCCGCATCGGGGGCTCGCGGCCAAAGGTGAACGATGCGCGTACCCTTTCCATCTGGCTCTCCTACGCCGACCTTACGCGCCTAGTGATCCGTGCCACGCTGGCGCCAGGGGTCGGCACGCTCGTGATCTGGGGTGCCTCGAACAATTCCCGTGGTTTCTGGGGTCGTGACGGCCGTGACGTGATCGGCTGGAAACCGCGGGATTCGGCCGATCCCTTCATCCCCGAGCAGGCAGGGAACGTGAGCGGGAATCCGATCGAGGAACGCTACCAGGGCGGGTTTTTTTGCACGATCGGCTATAGCCGGGCCGAGCCATCGCCGCGGGAAATCTTTCCGCCAAAATAATTTGGCTTCCTATTTGGAGGCGGCGCCCAAGCATCGCGCGCCGTCGAGGAAGAGAGCCACGGACCGCTCCGCCCAAGCCGCGAGGCCGGCTTCGTCGAGCGGCCGGCCGAGACCGAGCGCCCGCCTGCGGGGTGCGCTCACCACCAGCATCAGGAATTGCTCGGCGGCGAAAGCGAGCGCGTCCGGCGAAAGCGCGCCGAGCTCGGGAGAGCGGCGCAGCAGATCGATGAGCCACTCGATCCCGTAACCACCGGCAGCCGAGAGGGTGTGGGCGAGCTCGGGGAAGCGTTCGGCCTCCGCGATCACCATGCGATGCAAGGCAAGCGCGTCCGGCGCGAGCGCTACCTGCAGGATCCCCTCGGCCGCTTCCTTGAGGGAGGCGGCGAGCGTTTGCGATCGCCCGACCCGGGCTGCGAAAGCGGCGCGCCAAAGACCGATCCGGCAATCGACGACGCCGCGAAAGAGGGCCGCCTTGTCATGGAAGCGGGCGTAGAGGGTCCTCTTCGAGACATGCGCGGCCGCGGCGACCTGCTCCATGCTGGTGGCGGCAAAGCCATGACGGAAAAAGAGGGTCGTCGCGATCTCGAGAATCCGCCCTTCGATCTTTTCGGACTCGGCGCGTGAGGGACGCCCGCCATGGCGGGCCGGCGCCTCAGGCATGGGAAGGGTGCTCGAAGAGCGTGCGTAGGAAGAAGAAGGGCTCAAGACGTTCGTAAAATAGGCAAATGCGAGTGTGGGCGCCACCGCACGCTTTTCCCCTCAAGCGTGACGATTTCCGGCCATCACGCGCCCGCTTTGTTTTCCCTATCCATTTCATGGCCTTGGCGGATCGCTTCGCGTCGGGGATGCCTCGATTCCGTCAGAACCCATGCTGATCTAAGCGCAGCGCGGAGCGGATCAGCGTGGAGTGCATAGCTTCAATAATGGAGGATAACCATAAGCTGGCTTATTATCGCTCTTGTTGCTTTGGTTGACGGACATGACCATTCCAACCAACGACCTTCTCTTTCTCCTCCACGACGTTGCCCGCCTGCTCCGCATCGAATCGGACAAACGCGCCCGCGGGAACGGCATGACCCGTGCCCAGTGGGTGATGCTGATCTGGCTCGATCGCCGGCCGGGGCTCTCTCAGAAAGAGCTTTCCGAACTGCTTGAGGTGGAGCCGATCACGGTCGCCCGGCTGGTTGACCGGCTGGAGGCGCGCGGCATGGTCGAACGGCGCTCCGACCCAACCGACCGGCGGATCTGGCGGCTGCATCTGCGCCCTGCGGCGCTGGCGGTCTTGAGCGAGATCGAGCGGCATCGTGCCGAGATGGTGAGCATGATCACAGCTGGCTTCGATGAGGCGACGATCGCTCAAATGACCGATGCGCTGGCGCGGATGAAGGCAATGGTCTGTGCCGAGGTGCGGCCCCGGCCACGAGAGGCGGCCAAGGAGGTCGCCTGATGTCACAGGCGACGACGGCCAGCGGCAGCGCGCGCGTTGCCGGCGAGGCCGCGGCGACCCAGGTACGGCGACGGCGCAGGAACCTGCTCCGCCCGATCCTGATGATCGGCGGGGTGCTCGCCGTTGTGGCAGCTTCGGCGATTTTCTGGCTTGAGGGTGGAACCTATGTCAGCAGCGATGATTCGTATGTCGAGGCTGACCAGCTCCCGGTTTCGACCGATGTCTCCGGCATTGTCGCGGACGTGGCGGTGCGTGAAGGTGAGACGGTCACCAAAGGTCAGGTGCTGTATCGGCTCGACCCACGGAAATTCGAAATCGCGTTGGCGGGCGCCAAGGCCGACCTTGCCCAGACTGCGCTGATGCTGCGCGCGATGCAGCAGGACTATCAACGGATGCTGAGCGAGGTGGCGAGCGCAGAGGCCAGGCTCGCTTCCGACCAGGCAGATCTTGCGCGCTTCGGGCGGCTGGTGGCGAGCGGGGGCGTGCCGCGGGCGCAATATGACGACGCGCGGTTCAAGGCGCAGGCCGACCTGGCGACGGTGGACGCGCTCAAAGGCAATGCCGCCGTGCAGCTTGCCAAGCTTAATGGGATGCCGGATGCGCCGGTGACCTCGCTGCCGCAATATCAGGCGGCCGAGGCGAAGGTGGCGGAGACGCAACGAGAGTTCGACCATTCGGTGGTGCGTGCGCCTTTTGATGGAATCGTCACTCAGGTGAGCAAGCTGCAGCCGGGCATGTATCTCCCCGCCGGCACGGCGGCTTTCGGCCTCGTCTCCGACGAGCATTTCTGGGTCACCGCCAATCCGAAAGAGACCGAGCTCACCTGGGTTCGGCCCGGCAATCCGGCGACGGTCACCGTGGACACTTATCCCGGACGCGTCTGGCATGGCAGCGTGGAAAGCATCAGCCCTGCGGTCGGCTCGGCCTTCTCGCTGCTGCCGGCGGAGAATTCCTCGGGCAACTGGGTGAAGGTTGTGCAGCGCATTCCGCTCCGGGTCCGGATCGACCGCGAGCCGGGCGATCCGCCGCTGCGCGCGGGAATGAGCGTCGAAGTCTCGATCGACACCGGCCATCGGCGCACGCTCGCCGATCTCTGGTAGGTTTCGCCATGAACGCGCTTGGCTCCACCCCGGCAGCCGTCTCGGGCTCCGGAGGCATGGTGCCGCATCGCGGCATCATCACCCTCTGCTGCATGGTCGGCACGCTGATGCAGGCGCTCGATTCGACCATCGCCAACGTCGCGCTGCCCTACATGCAGGGGAGCCTCTCGGCGACATATGATCAGATCACCTGGGTTCTGACATCCTACATCATTGCCGCGGCGATCATGACCGCGCCGGTGGGATGGCTCGCGGCGCGGTTCGGGCGGCGCAATCTCTTCATCGTTTCGCTCGCCGGCTTCACCGTGACCTCGATGCTCTGCGGGGCGGCACAGTCGCTCGGCGAGATCGTGCTCTTCCGGCTTGCGCAGGGTTGCTTCGGGGCGGCGCTGGTGCCGCTCTCGCAGTCGATCATGCTCGATATCTATCCCGTGAGACAACGCGGCCAGGCAATGGCGATCTGGGGCATGGGTGTGATGGTCGGGCCGATCATGGGCCCGACGCTAGGCGGATACCTGACCGAGTTCTATAGCTGGCGCTGGGTATTCTACGTCAACCTGCCGTTCGGCCTCGTCGCCATGCTGGGGTTGATCTTCTTTATGCGCCGGCTGCGCGGCAATGTGAATCTCAGGTTCGACTGGCTCGGCTTCGGCGTGCTGGCGCTCGGCATCGGGGCGCTGCAAATGATGCTCGATCGCGGCGAGCTCAAGGACTGGTTCAGCGCACGCGAGATCATCATCGAGGCACTGCTCGCCGGCATCGGCTTCTATCTCTTCATCGTCCATCTCTTCACCGCGGAGAAACCCTTCATCCCGCCGGCAATCTTCCGCGACATCAACTTCACTGCGTGCATGCTCGTGATGTTCTCGGCGGGGCTCGTTCTGGTGGCGAGCTCGGCATTGCTCGCCCCTTACTTGCAGGATTTGGCCAACTATCCGGTGCAGACGGCCGGGATCGTGCTCGCGCCGCGCGGCGTCGGCACGTTGCTCGCGATGATGGTCTCCGGCCGGCTCAGCGACCGGATGGATCCGCGCATCCTGATGGTGGTGGGAGTCGTGCTGCTCGAATACTCGCTCTGGCTGATGCTCGGCTGGACACCGGATGTCGCGCCGCGGGCGGTGGCGTGGGCGATCGTCCTGCAGGGGGCGGGGCTCGGCTTCGTGTTCACGCCGCTGCAAGTGATGGCGTTTGCGACTTTGCCGCTCGTGTTCCGCACCGATGGCACGGCGCTGCTGAGCCTCTTCCGCAATTTCGGCAGCGCAATCGGCGTTTCCATCACCTCTGCGCTCCTCGACCGGATGACACAAGTGGAGCACGCCAATCTTGCCGGATACGTCACACCGTTCCGGCGCCTCTTCACGGACAATCCGGAAATCCACCGTTACCTCGACCCGGCGACGCCGACGGGGATGGCGATGCTGAATCAGATGGTCAACTACCAGGCCCAGGTGATTGCCTATCTCGCCGACTTCAAGCTGATGATTTTCACCTCGCTGCCGATTCTGTTCCTCATCTTCCTCATGCGCCGTGCCTCGCATGCATCGATGCCTGCCGAGCACGCCGCGGTGATGGAATGATCCGCATTCCTATTCGCTGAGGACCGGCCGGTCTTCTTCCTTAATACGCCCTGAGAAGCGCCTTTTCGCGTGGCGGGGGAAGGAGCGTCTCTGTGCCGTATCAGGGGCATCACAACGCGCCGCCGCGCGGCCCGGAGATCAGCGATGTATTCCCGCCATCTGCTTGTCCATTGGGTTTATCCGTTCATCCTTGGATCCGTCGTGCTCGAGATCGGCTGGTATATCCTGGTCAGGAAGCGTGCTTATCCCTGGCGAGAGATGTTTGCCAGCATCGGCATCTATGTGCTGCGCCTGCCGGAGCGGCTGTTGCGGTTCGTGATCGTGGCGCCGATAGCCTTCTTTCTCTGGTCTCATCGTCTGACGACGATTCCTCTCAACACGGCCTGGGGGCTGGCGCTGCTCTTCCTCGGCGAGGAATTCGCCTATTACTGGATGCATCGTGCCGGGCATGAGATTCGCTGGCTCTGGGCCTCGCATGTCGTGCATCACACGCCCGAGCATATCCATCTTGCGAGTGCTTTTCGCCTCGGGGTGACGGAAATCCTGTCCGGAAATTGGCTCTTCTACCTGCCGCTTTTCCTGCTCGGATTCAACCCGGTGGCCGTCGGCGGGATGTTGACCGTGAACCTTCTCTATCAATTCTGGTTGCATACTGATCTCGTCGGTCGGCTTGGCCCGCTCGAATGGGTTCTCAACACGCCGTCCCATCACCGGGTGCACCATGCCTCGAACGATGAATATCTCGATCGGAATTATGGCGGCATCCTGATCATCTGGGACCGGCTCTTCGGCACGTTCGCAGAGGAGCAGCCGCAAACCAGGATCGTTTATGGTCTCGTGCATCCCATCGGCACCCTTGATCCGATCAAGATCGCCTTCCACGAATGGGTGGCCATGGCACGGGACGTTCGCCACGCGGGCTCGTGGAGGGAGCGGCTGAGGCAGCTTTTCGGGCGGCCAGGGGGGCAGCGAGGGGCAGGACTTGGGGCGACGATGATGGAGGTCAAGTAGAAACTGAGGCTTTCCTTCCGGCCCTTCTCCGTCCTCGCCTTGCTGGCAGGGATCGCCGTCGAGAGAGGGGGGGGGAATCTGTCCAGGCGGCCCGTATCATGATGCTTGACGCGATTGACGGGGCCAGGCGGATGGGTTCTGGATATGCGGAAACGAAATGGCTGGTGGCTCCATGGTCTCCATGCGTCGTCTCCATGGCCGCCGGTCGCAAGCTGGCCATGAATGGGCCCCGAGCCTATCGGGACGCGTCCGATGCGGAGCTGGTCTCCTGGACGGCGGGCGGCGACCGGCGTGCCTTCGATGAGATCGTCGTGCGCCATGGCCCCTTTGCCTTGCGTGTAGCGCTGCGCCTCGTTCCCGACCACGCGCTCGCCGAGGATCTGGTTCAGGATGCGATGTTGCGTGCCTGGTCTCAAGCCAGTCGTTTCGACCCAAGCCGCGCCCGCTTCACAACCTGGCTTTATCGGATCGTGGTGAATCTCTGTATCGATTGTCGTCGGCGAGCACAGCCTGAACCGATGCCGGAGAATTTCGATCCGGTTGATCCCGCAATCGGCACCGACGAGATGATGGAGATCAGCGAGCGTCAGGTCGCGCTTGTGAAGGCCCTTCAGGAGCTGCCTGTCCGGCAGCGAGCAGCAATGGCACTGGTCTATGATGAAGGTATGACCGGCGCCGAGGCAGCGCGCGTGCTCGGCTTGTCCACCAAGGCCGTGGAGCGGCTTCTCGCGCGCGCAAGGAGCTATTTGCGTGAACGCCTGCTGATGGGGCAGCACGCAGGGGAGTCTCAGCGATGTTGACGCATCGGCGGTTCAAGGCGCTGACCGAGAGCTATGGAGCGGAGCTTCAGCGGTGGCCGGAAGAGGTGCGTGGCGAGGCCAGGGTGCTTGTGAACACCTCGGCCCGGGCTCGCCGGATCCTGGCTGAAGCGCGGGCGCTGGACGAAGCGCTGGAGGCGACGCGCATCCGCGAAGATGAGAAGCTTTGGCCACCCGGCGAACGGAACGCGGCTCTCGCCAGAGTGCGGGCTGGCGTCGCGTCGCGGCTCAGTTCAGCACCGCTCCGCGGGCGACGGTTTTTCGGCCACGAACTGCCGCGAGGATCGGGTTGGGCAATTATCGGGAGTCTTGGTTGGGTCGGCTTGCTGGCCGGCAGCTTCGTCGCCATCGCGGCCGGCCTCATGATCGGCTCGTTCTATGCGCCGAGCCAAGCGCCAATCGATGTGCTGGCAATGCTGCAGCCGGCACCCATCAATATCTTTTCAAATTAGCATGGCAAAGATGGACGAAAAACGTCCTGGGATTCCGGTCTGGTGGCGGATCGCGTTGCCCGCCTCACTCGTGCTGAACCTTTTTTTTATGGGCTTGATTGGCGGCCATATGTTGCGATCGAATATCAATAGCGCAAGCGGGGGACCGCTATTGGCGCGTGCCCTGGCGAATGCCGAGGCCAGCCTCTCCGCGCCGGATGCCGCGGCGTTTGCTTCCGTCATCCATCGCGATGCGGCCCGTTATGCGAAATCTGCACGGGAGCTTTTCGAAGCGCGAAGCACGCTTCAGCGCCAAGTCACCGCCGAGCACTACAACCAGAAGGCGACGATGCTGGCCCTCGAGGCGTGGCAGGCCAGCTGGAATCGCTTTGTCGATGATTTCGGGAAGACGCTGGTGGAGGCTCTGGGTCAAGTTTCGCCGGAAGGCAGGCGGAGGCTCGTTGCCGAGCGGCGTCAGGCGGAGATCCGATTGCGCGTACCCTAAGCCAGGCACCCAATCTTACTGCTCTCTTTTATTAGGCTTTTGTCGTCGTCGCCGGTTTGACCTGTCGCGTCGCAAATCTCCACCCGCTCCGTATCAGCGTGGTACGACTTCGATTGCGCAGACAGAAGGAGCCTATCTCATGGTTCGGAAGTTCGTGCTGGCCTCTATTCTGTGCGCGGGAACCGCGGTGGCCGCCGTACCCGCCCATGCCTGGTACGGCGGCCCTTATTATCGGCCGCCTTGCTGCTATGGCGGCGCGGTTGCCGCCGGTGCGGTCGCCGGCCTGGCCGTTGGCACTGCCATTGGTGTGGCCGCTGCGTCTCATCCTGCCTATGTGGTTCCGCCGCCCGTGGTCTATGCGCCCGCGCCACCCGTGGTCTATGCGCCTCCGCCGGTCGTCTATCCGCCCCCGCACGTGGTTTATGTTCCGCCGCCGGTCGTTTATGTGCCGGCCTATTGATGCAAAATAGCAATGATTTGATGTCGATGAAG
>DATJLS010000053.1:0-49377 GCA_035509315.1 Acetobacteraceae bacterium
AGCGCAGTCTCAACATTCTCACCGCGTAGCACCGAGGGTGGTCGACGGATTCAGGAACGACGGAGCAAACCAAGCCGCGCCGCGCACCCGATTTGTAAGCAAGTTCAACGTCTTGAACTCATCCGCGCACAGGTCTCATAATCTGTCGAGGGACGGAATTGATTTTGTCTAATATTTCTTATGCGTAACAATCTGCAGCGGAAAACAAAGGGCACATCGTGATCAAGTGGGTCGGTTTCCAGCGGTTGCGAATTAAAGCTTCGCACGCAAAGCGGACGCGTGCTGACAAGGTCCCCTACCGGCAAGGGTTGGTTCTCTCATCTGTTGAGCGCCTGTGGACCGCTGATGAATCGATTGCCGCGAATATAGAATCGCAGCAGGCTATCGGCCGCGCGTGTAATGCCGATCCGTTTGCTCTGCCCGATTTTTCCGGATGCTCGACCGTCGGATCCGAGCCACAGCGGACCGGTCTGGCAAAGGTCGATTCCGTCCAATCGGCGATCAATCTCCAAGGCCGCACTCAGCCGTCCCGGCCCCCGTGCCAAGTCTCGCACGCGCTTGGTGCCGCGATTCCGCTCCATGATCGCTATGCCATGTGTTGGCTCGATAGCCCGGATCAAGACGCCAGCGCCCACGCCTGGCGCCTCGCTGGAGACGTTGAGCATGAATGAGCTGCCGTAGGCGAGATAGATGTATGCGTGTCCGCGCTCGAGAAAGAGCGCCCGATTGCGTGGGGTGATACCATGATAGGCATGACCCGCGGGGTCGCCGATGCCATATGCCTCGGTCTCGATGATGCGGCCGCCTGCCACGCCTTCGGCCAATATCCGCACGAGCATTTTGCCGATGAGAAAACGGGCGAGCTGGACAGTATCGACGGGGATCTCCGCCCGATCCAATGGGCGCAAGCGCGTTATTGTCGTGCCGGCTTCATCACATTCTCTCGACCAAATGGGCGCGCGAAGGTCCGGGCTCGAACGGCTCACCGAAATATTGGGTCTCGTGGGCCACCCTGCCATCCAGGAACTCCATGATGCTCACTGAGTAGGACGGCCGGCCGTCATACGTGAGGATGAATTCCGTGACCCAGAGGGTGCCCGTGCCGACGATGCGGCACACCCTGAAGCGCTTCGATTCCGGCTGCGCGATGCGTGAGGCCTGGATGTTGTGCCGGCCCCTGATGCGCTCACCCGATTGCGGGTACTCGAGCACCGCGTCCTCTCGGTATATGTCGTGCTCAGCGTCGAAGTCATTTGTGTCCGCGGCGGCCCAGTGGCGATTGAGTGCCTCTCGAATCTCATTCTCATCCATGTTGCCGCTCCCGTTCCCGGTCATTAAAGCGTGATGCGTTTGCTTCCGCCCCCGTATCCTGCTTTATTCATTTCTTTTCTCGCGCGATTCAGACCTTCGGTTTTCCCACCTCCGGTCATCACGGACCAAGGCCCGGCCGCTCCGTGCCATCGCACATTGGGCCGCGCGGCCTGGCGAAGTCAATTCGATCTAGGAATGAAGCCGGGCACACCGGTTTCCACCACCGCGTTGAACCGGACGTTTGCCGTGATGCCCTCCCGCATCTCCCGGATGGCGTCTTCAGGCATGGCCGATATCTCAAAGTTCTCCTGGATATAGGCGGGATTGGTTGAGGTGGTCAGGAAGGCGGTGCCACGCTGCACGGCCCAGGCCAGCGCGACTTGAGCCGGCGTCTTGTGGACGCGCTGTGCAATGCTTGTGATCACAGGGTCGTCCAGCACTCTCGGACTCATGCCGTGTCCCAGCGCGGCAAACGCCAGCAGGACAATTCCGTGCTCTCGACAGAAATCGAGCAGGTCCCATTCAGGGAGATACGGATGGGATTCGACCTGCACCACGGCGGGCTTGATTCGCGCAGCCGCGACGATCTCTCGCACCTTCTCCAAGGTGACATCCGACAAGCCAATCGCCTTGCAGAGACCGTCATCAACGAGGCGCTCGAGCGCCTGCCACGTCTCGATCAACGTCACCCCGCGATCATATATTACCTGACCGCGCTCGTCCCTCGGGTCCTGCTCGTCGCCGGGTCGAAAGGCAAAAGGGGTATGGATGAGATAGCAATCGGCATAGTCGAGGCGCAATCGCCGGAGACTTGCCTCAAGGGCGGGCTTGACCCGCTCAGGGCGATGATTGGTGTTCCATAGCTTCGTGGTCGCGAAAAGGTCCTCCCGCGAGATCATGCCGGCCTTGAGCACCGCCCGAATCGCATCACCAACCGCCTCTTCATTGCGATATCGCTCCGCGCAGTCGAGATGCCGGAATCCCACTTCCAATGCGGTCTTCGTGGCTTGCTTGGTGGCGAGAGGATCGGGGATCAGCGTGCCGAACCCGACGGCTGGGATCGCACCTGATCCGTTGGTGAGAGGAATCCTCGTATAGCGAAGCGTATCGGGGCTTGCCATGCTTATCTCCTCGTTCGAGTGACCAAGCGTATGCGTCCAGATAACAGCGACTTCAGCTCGTTCCGCGCGATCAGGTCCAGCTTCAATGGTCGGCACGGACGCACCGCCCACTGCTTGAGGGCCAGATTTGCCCTCGCGGCCGGGGCCCGATGAGGATAGCACAAAGCCATCCGTTCTCTGACATATTGAGCGTTGCAAATCGCCATGTTGGGCGGGTGGCGGAAATTCGCCGATCCGCCGACGTCGAGGCCAGGCGTGATGGCGAGCGCACCAATTTACGCTGAGCCTCCGACCATCGCCGCCAATCCCGGATTGTCCAGGTTCTCCATCTTGAGGAACGCCCGCTCGGTTTCTGCAACGTTGTCGCCGTTGGACAGATCAAGATCCGCCATCCGTCCTGGATTCGGCCAATGCCCGACCTTGTGCTCGACGTCTGACCTCAGTGCATCCAGGTCCGGAAGCGGACGGGCCACAATCCCGCTCATCGCGGCTACTCACGCCGGGTCGGCCTGCAACCATAGGTCAAATTCTTAACAGCCTCTGAGCGAGGACTCGCGGCAAGGTTCGGCCGGAGGGTTCTACCGTGGCTTCTGGCAGCGCGCGACCAGCTGGCCGATGAGGCTTGCGCCGCCGCGAAGCTGGGCTCGTGCCTCGGCCGGCATATCCTGCCGGCGGCTCATGAGTTTGAGCATCAAGCGCTCGGCATCATCCAGGGTTGCGATCAATTCGCTTCGCCTCGGCGCTGCGTCGGGATCACTGGCGACGTCCGGCTGCACTTCGCGCGTCTCGGCGACCTCTGCGCCCTTTGGGGCAAAGCGGATGGAGAGCGCGTCAGCCTCGGGATCGTAGCTGGTCGTGATCATGGCCGTCGGTTTCGGTCGAAGTGCGTGGTTGCGACGGGCGCATCAGGCACCCTGAGGGCGATGCACAACCCTCTGCACCTTATCGGCAGCCTGGGGAAAAGCCCGGTAGGAGCGCATCAGTGCCGGATTCCGCGGATCCGCCTCGCGGATATCGGGATGCACCACTGCTGTGCTGATCCTATACGATATTGATAATAAATTATTTTTTGACACATCTTTCAACTGGCGTGACTGGAGCCAGCCGAAATTTCATTGCAATCTCGATTCATAAACTGGCCCCTCGTCGCCACTTCATCACAGCCTCAGCAAACGTCCGGCCGGGGCGCACTTGGACCGCCACTGCGCCGTAACCCGATGGCCAGTGACGAATCTGGTCTAGTGTCCCGACTCGTAAATATCGTCATCATGCGTCGGGACGCTAGCTCTTTGTTTTCAGTGGCCTGCTGGTCCCTGAAATGCAAAGGCATTTCAGGGGCGGGACACTAGAAGCCGAGCAACCGTTCCGCATTTCCGTGTGCGATCTTCTCCTTGTCCGCGGCGCTGACCGGGAGTTGGTCGAGGAAGCTTCGTGCGTGCTCCATGGAAGCATAGGGATGATCGGCGGAGAACATGATCCGCTCGGCACCGGCCTCGAACAGCAAGGTGAGGAAGCTCGGCAGGAAATTGAAGCCGCTGATTGTGTAGTGAACATTCTCGCGCAGATAGGCGCTCACGGGCCGCTCGAGCTTGGTCGCGGTCCGAGGCATGACGTCGAGCCTCTCCAACATGAAAGGAAGTCCCTCGCCGAGATGGCCGATGACGAGTTCCAATTGCGGGTAGCGGTCAAACACGCCTCCAAGGATTAGACGAATCACGTGAATGGCTGTCTCGATGTGCCAACCCCAGCCCGGACCCGCGAGCATGTCGCTAACAATCGGGGCAAACCCGCCATACGAAGTCTCGATAACCGGTTTCGGCGGTTGCGTCGGGTGAAGGTAGATCGGAACACCGAGCGCCTCTGCGCGTTCGAGGATGGGCCGGTAGAATTGATCGTCCAGGTACCGCCCCCGGTTATGGCCGTTGATAACGGCGCCCCTGAAGCCGTACCCGCGAACCATTCGCTCCAGCTCTTCGGCGGCCCGCTCGGGAGAAGCGGTGGGCAAAGCGGCAAACCCGGCAAAACGCGTCGGGTTCCGCTTGATCGCGTCGGCAAGGAAATCGTTCGACTCGCGAGCGAGTGCCAAAGCCTCCGCCACGTCCAGTTGTTCAGTCCCCGGAGACGTGAGCGATAGAACCTGTACGTCGATACCTGCTTCATCCATCGCGGCGAGCCTCTTCTCGCCGATTTCGCCGAGCTGGTCGAAAAGTGTCACGCCGCGTTCACCGAGCCGGAGCGCGCGCTCCTTGAGTTCGCGGCCGGGACCTTCAAGGAATCCGGGGCTTGCAAAATGCTCTTCGAGAGTAATGGTTCGCATCATTGTCTCCTTGCGCGACGTCACAACCCGATCTCCATCGCAAGCCTGCATCGACCTGATCGATTCAGGCGCCGAAATATCCTTGAGCGCGGCAAAATGGCAGCCCAGCACGAGATCGCGCCACCGAGCGAGCGCACGCAATATAGCCATGCCAAACGCGTCATCAGAGAACGCGTGCGAAGGAACGCGGTTGGCGGAGGAACGGACACCTGATTCTTTTGAGGTCGGTGGCTTTCGAGCGGCTGGCGTCAACGCCAGCCGAGGGCGGGCGCGACATGGGTCAGAATCGCTTCGATGACGTGTGCATTGTACGCCACACCCAGTTGGTTGGGAACGGTCAGGAGCAACGTGTCAGCCTCCGCAATGGCTTCATCCTTCCTCAGCTCCTCGATGAGGACGTCCGGCTCAGCCGCGTAGCCGCGACCGAAGATCGCCCGGGTATTCTCGTCGATGAAGCCAATCTGGTCCTCCTCCTGGCCGCCGCGTCCAAAGTAGGCGCGATCGCGATCCTCCATCAGCGCGAAGATGCTGCGGCTGACTGAGACCCGTGGCTCACGGTGATGGCCCGCGTCCTTCCACGCATCACGGAAGGCTCGGATCTGGGCGGCCTGCTGGACGTGGAAAGGCTCTCCGGTTTCGTCGTTCTTGAGAGTCGAGCTTTGCAGGTTCATTCCGAGCCTCGCCGCCCAGGTCGCGGTGGCGTTGGCGCCGGCGCCCCACCAAATTCGGTCGCGCAGGCCCTCCGAATAAGGTTCGGGGCGCAGCAGGCCTGGCGGATTTGGGAACATCGGTTGCGGATTTGGCTGCGCGAAGCCCTTGCCGCGCAGCACCTCGAGCAGCACCTCGGTGTGGCGCCGGCCCATGTCGGCGTCACTTTCGCCTTCGGACGGGCGGTAGCCGAAATAGCGCCACCCGTCGATCACTTGCTCTGGCGAGCCCCGGCTGATTCCCAGCTGCAGGCGCCCACCCGCTATCAGGTCGGCCGCGCCCGCGTCCTCGGCCATATAGAGCGGGTTTTCGTAGCGCATGTCGATGACCGCCGTGCCGATCTCGATGCGATTGGTTTTCGCGCCGACGGCCGCCAGAAGGGGGAACGGCGAAGCAAGTTGGCGGGCGAAGTGATGGACGCGGAAAAAGGCCCCGTCCGCGCCGAGTTGCTCGGCCGCGACGGCCAGATCGATGGATTGCAGGAGCGCGTCGGCCGCCGAGCGCGTCTGCGATTGCGGCGACGGTGTCCAATGTCCAAACGAGAGGAAGCCAATCTTTTTCATGGGACCGCAGCGTACCGATGTTGTGGATATGCAGGTTAGAGCGTGATCGCCGAAGGCGGAATCACCGGAGGCATGAATCACACAGGAAAACAAATGGCGCAGGATATTGAAAATAAAGACCCAGTGTCCCGATTCCGTCCGCATTGCGATGCCGCGAACCGCGAAATCGGGTCACGAGCGGGAGAGGCGATGACCGCAGAGGATCGAAAGCGACCCTCTCCGATTACGTTTGGGGTCAATGAACTCGGACGGAACGGGATTTCCGGAAATCAGTCGCTTGCAAGAGAGGCGTGGGAATATTCGCAATCGGTGGGTCCCTGGTTCGAATCCAGGCGGCGATATATCTTTCAATAGGTTAGAGATTAATGGGTCCGGCTGGCGAGTTTACAAAGCCGTGCCAAGTCCGTTTATGGCGCGGATGCCGGAGAACGCCAGACACGGAGGGCGGCGCCGACAAGGACCAGAACAACCCGACCGCTCTGATCCTGGAGCGAAGCCGCGGAACGCCGGTCGACGAGTCTGAAGGGTTCTGAGTGAGGCCCAATGATGGCGCCCCCTCCCGCATGGTGTCCTGCGAAGAACAATCCCGGCCTCACCGTGAGGGCTGCTCGGAGAATCGAACGCCCGCTCCCATGGGGCTCTGGCTGAGCCGTGCATGTCCATGATGGACACAGAGGAACCAACCGGGAGCCAACTCCATTTCCCGTCTTGCCCCTTTTCGCCGTTTGACATGAAGCCGGGCCTGCTGGCGTTCCCGTTCGCTCTTGCGTCGGAGCGGCCTTTGCTCTTGACGGATTTCCACGTGTATGATTATTTTATCATATATGCAGAAATAATCATCAAGCAAGGAAACGTGCCGCACGATCCGGGAAACCGCTCCGACGCCGATCACACCGAGCTCGCAACGCGGGCTGCTTGGCTGTACTACGAAGCCTCGCTTACGCAGGCGCAGATCAGCACGCAACTGCGACTGGCGCCGGCGCGCGTCCAGCGACTAATTGCGCAGGCCGCTCGCGACGGACTGGTGCGGATCCTCATCGAGGGCGAGTTCGGCGGCTGTCTTGCGCTGGAACGTGCGCTGATCGAACGGTTCTCCCTGTCTTATTGCCGCGTCGTGCCTGCCCTTCCCGAGACCGGGCCGACGGGATCTTCAGCGCCCTCTCGACTCATTTCTTCCCTTGGCCGCGCCGCGGCAGGATTCCTGCACGAGACATTCGGCAGATCCGTCCACAAGGTGATCGGTTTTGGACATGGGAGAACCGTGGCGGCGAGCATCGAGCATCTCCCACGCTTTCCCCATCCCGGCCTCACGGTCGTCTCGGTCGTCGGCGGATTGGCGCAACGGATCGATGAGACGCCGTTCGACGTCATCCATGCTCTTGCGGAAAAAACAGGCGCGCGCGCGTTTCTCCCGCCGGTTCCCTTTTTTGCGAACTCCAAGGCAGATCGCGTCGTTCTGATGCGCCAGCGCGGGGTTGCCGAGGCGTTTGAGATCGCCACGCGGGCGACCCTCATCGTGATCGGAGTGGGCGAGGTTGCGCCGACGGCATCGATGTGCCAGACCGGAATGGTATTGACGGCGGAGCTCAAGCAGGCGCAGCGCGACGGCGCGGCTGCCGAAGCCCTGGGTTCGTTCTTCGATGCCGAGGGCCAGCGCATCGAGACCGAGCTCCACGACCGGCTCATCGGCATTGGTCCGGACACCCTCGTTGGTCGCGAGGTTCTCGCGGTTGCTGGTGGCCTCGAGAAGGTCGCGGCCATTCGCGCAATTCTGCGAACCCAGCTGATCAGCGCCCTGATCACCGACGAACGGACGGCGGCAAGCCTGGTTGGGGGACCGATCGCCGGACATCCACCTGCAGCCGACGCCTCTGCCCGCCCGACCGACCGCCAGAGACGAAAGCGCAAGGCCAGCTCCGATGCATGATCCGGCACGCATTGGAACTTTGGACATGACGACGCCGTCGAGCTCGCCGGAGACACGATCTTTCTCTCTCGTCTGCGCGAACAGAGCAGACAGAGAGTGAACGCCACCTCAGACTGCGTTATCGGCCTTGACTGCAGCACGACCACGGTCAAGGCGCTCGCCTTCGATCGCGAGGGTAACGTTCTCGCGGCGGGAAGGGCTGCCGTTCCGTTCGGTCCGGATGCCGAAGGTCGATTCGAACAGAACCCCGAGGAATGGTGGCACGCCTGCTGCAGCGCCCTTAGGGCGCTTGCCGGCAAACTGCCTTGCGTGCGGCCCGCGGCCGTGGCCGTGGCAAATCAGCGCGAGACCATCGCGCCGCTGGATGCCGGGTTCAGGCCTGTCCGCAAGGCCATCCTTTGGCTTGATGGGCGCGCGAGCGAGGATGCCAAAGCCTTGGCGGAGCGTCTCGGTTCCGATCGCCTCCATCGGATCACAGGGAAAGTGCCGGATCCGAATCCAGCCCTCTACAAGCTTGCCTGGATGCGGCGCGTGGAGCCGGATCTCTTGGATGCGAGCCGCTATTTCGCCGATGTGCATGCCTGTCTTGTCCATCGGCTGACAGGCCGTTTCGCGACGAGCACCGCATGCGCCGATCCCCTCGGTGTGTTCGACCTTGAGGCCAAGGCCTATGCTGCGGACCTGCTCGGCGCCATCGGGCTCTCGCCCAGCCAGTTCGCCCCCGCATTTCCGCCCGCGACGGTTCTCGGGCATCTGACCGGCGCGGCTGCGCGCGCAACCGGCCTGCCGTCGTCTTTGCCGGTTGTTGCCGGCGCAGGAGATGGCCAGGCAGCCGGACTCGGCGTCAACCTCATGAAGCCTGGGCGGGCCTATCTCAATCTCGGGACCGCGGTGGTCTCCGGCCTTCGCAGCGAGCGCTATCGCGTGGGCCGGAGCTTCCGTACGATGATCAGCGCCGATGGCGACGCCTATGTTCTCGAGACGTCGCTGCGCTCCGGGACTCTGCTCTGCGATTGGCTGGTGCGGGATATTTTCGGCGGAACCGACCGCGCCATGGAAGCCCTTGCGTCGGAAGCCGCTCTTGTGCCGCCAGGTGCTGCGGGTGTCATGCTGCTTCCCTATTTTCTCGGCGTGATGACGCCGCACTGGGACAGCTCCGCGCGCGGCGCCCTGGTCGGCCTTGCCCCGCATCATGGTCGCGCTCATCTGCTGCGCGCGCTCTTCGAAGGCATTGCCATGGAGCAGGCCGAGGTCATGGTCATGATCCGCTCCGAAGCCAATGCCACCGCGGATGAAATCGTCGCCATCGGTGGCGGTGCCCAGAGTGATCTCTGGTGCAGCATTCTCGCAGACGTCCTGGCGCTGCCTCTGCTGCGTTCGGCATCTCCGGAGGCATCGAGCCTCGGCGCCGCGATGGCTGCCGCCGTGGGCGCGGGCTGGTTCGAAAGCTTTGCCGAAGCGGCGCGCGCAATGGCGGGACCAGTCACAGCTCGTTTCGATCCAGATCCATCGCGTGCTTCCGTCTACGCCGGGCTTCGGCGGCAATATGCGGAGATCTATGGACGGCTCGCAGGATTTCCCGCGAGCTCGGGCGATGCGGCAGAGCTGATGGGCTGCGATTCTTCATCATCGCATGGCTCATCCTTGCCTGGCGCTCAGCCCTGTTGATCCGGAAAGAAGGACATACGCCGATGAAAGCCCTTTATATCCGTGGTGTGCGAGACATCGCCATCGGCGAGACACCGGAACCGAAGGTTGGGAACGATCAGGTGCTCGTTGAAGTCCTGGGCGTCGGCGTCTGCGGCAGCGATCTCCACTATTATGTCGAGGGCAGCATCGGCAGCCAGGTCGTGAGCGAGCCTTTCATCCCCGGTCATGAATTTGCCGCTCGTGTCCTCGAGACCCGAAAGGATCTCGGGCTGACGGTGGGCGAACTCATTGCGGTCGACCCGGCCATCCCCTGCGGCCATTGCGAATGGTGCCTCCGCGGAGAGATCAATCTCTGCCCCAATACGATCTTTTCGGGTGCCCCGCCTCATCCCGGCGCGATGACCGAACGCCTGGCCATCGATCCGCGGCAGGTCGTGAAAGTACCGCAACATTTCACGGTGGAAGAGACGATGATGCTAGAGCCGCTTGGTGTCGCCATCCACGCCGTCGATCTCGCCAAGCCGAGCCTGCTCGAATCCGTCGCCGTGATCGGTTGCGGGCCGATCGGGTTGCTGCTGGTCGCGCTTGCAAGATTCACCGGCGCAGCCGACGTGTTTGCGATCGATCCGGTCTTGTATCGCCGCGAACAGGCTGGAGCGCTTGGAGCAAGCCGCGTCGGGGCCGATCGCAGCGAAGTCGGCGAATGGACCGGCGGACGCGGCGCCGATCTCGTTCTCGAAGCGACCAATTCGCCGGATGGTTTCCAGCACGCCGCAGAGGCAGTGCGGATCGGCGGACACGTCGTTCTCGTCGGCATCCCAAAGGGGGACAGCTACGCACTTGCGGCGGCGAATGCGCGCAGGAAGGGTCTCTCCGTCAAGTTCTCGCGACGCATGGGACATGTCTATCCCCGTGCCATCGAACTGGTGAGGAATCGGGTCATCGATGTCTCGGCCATCGTCACCCATCGTTTCGGGCTTTCCGGAGGGGCGCGTGCCTTCGAGCTTCAGAGCGCGTGCGCAGACGGAGCGCTCAAAAGCCTCATCCTTCCCAATGCCTGAACGAATGCCCAATGCCTGAACGAATGAATGTCCGATTGGGCAATCATGTCATGGCCCGGACATTCCGCCTCTCAGGGAGTCTTTTTGGGTCCAAAAAGCGGTTGTTGGCGGTGATTAATTCTGTCATAGTTAAAAAAATAATCAATCTTTGCGACAATCCACCTGGGCGGAGGAAACGATATGCGGAGAGTTCTCAAATATGCTCTGGCCGGAGCCGCCATCGGCGCGGTCTTCGGCTTCGGCGTGCAGGCATCGAACGCCGATCCCTGGTCGCTCGCTCAAGCGGCGGCCCCGTACAAAGGCATGACCGTTACGGTCGTCGGTCTCGACCGGCCGAGCTACAAGGCGGCGCAGGAGCTTACGCCTGAGTTCGAGAATGAGACCGGCATTCACGTGAAATGGGTGAACTTCCCCTATGAGGACACTCTGAAGGCCGAGACGCTGAATTTCGTCTCCCATAGCAACCAGTTCGATGCCATCCTGACCGACGTCGTCTGGCCCGTCGATTTCACGAGGGCCAAGTGGGTCGTCCCCGTCGAGCAGTTTCTCTCGGACGAGGCGATCGCCGATCCGGATGTCGACCTCAACGACTTCATCCCGGTCTGGCGCCATGCCTTCACGGTCGGCGGCAAGCTCATCGGCCTGCCTTTCGATTCGTATGCCGGGCTACTGTACTACAACAAGAAGATCCTGAGCGAGCACGGCTTCTCGGGGCCGCCAACGACCTGGCAGCAGCTGCTGACGGACTACGCGCCGAAGCTCTATGATCCGGCCAAGAACCTCTATGGCTATGCCCTGCAGTCGGCCCGTGGGGAAACCCAGACCGCCGACAGCTTCACGCGTTTTCTCTGGCCGTGGGGCGGCCGGTATTTCGATGCCGCGGCCAAGAAAATGACGCTCGATTCGCCCCAGGCCATTGCCGGACTGACGTTCCGTCAGGATCTCGTCAAGTATATGCCGAAGGGGATCATCGCAGACGATCATTCGCAGGTCGTCCAGCTGATGGGCCAGGGGCAGCTGGCCATGATCACCGAATGGTCCGCCTTCTATCCAACCCTCAAGGATTCGGCGATCGGCGATGATCTCGGGGTCACGGTCGAGCCGACGGGCCCCGACGGCCGCTTCTCCGCCTTCGGCGGCTTCGCCTACATGGTGAGCGCGCAGATTCCCGCCGCCGAACAGAAGGCAACTTGGCTCTTCATCCAGTGGCTCACATCCAAGGCGATGGCGAAGCCGCTGATCGAGGACGGGGCGGTGGTTGCCAGGGTAAGCGCGGATACCGATCCGACGCTCGATGCCAAGTATCCCTACCTCAAGCCCATGGTCGAAACCTGGGAGAACGGGAGCGTGCCCGATTGGCGGCCGCAGATTGCGTGCTATCCTTACTTCTCCGAGCTGGTCTCCGACTACGGATCGGATATCGAGACGGGCCAGTACCCGGTTGCCAAGGGTGCGCAGATCCTGAACGCCAAGCTGCAAAAATATATGGACTCCAGTGGTTGCTGGAATTCGATCAATCTTCCACAGCACTGAAACCTGCGTGCCGGCGCGCGGCCGTCTTTCTGTGGCCCCGCGCGCCGGCTTCTCCAATGCTAGACTAAAGCGGGATGCGCTCGTTCCCGCTCCTGTATCCCATTCTGCTCATTTGTTTTTTTCGCGTGATTCAGACCTGCGGTTTTCCCACTTTCGGTCATCACGCTCTGGCGACCGTGCTTCTCGGTGAGCGGACAATGAAACGGAGCCCCTCTCCGCGGTTGCGCTGCCATGAATGCTGAGCGTAAAGATCCGCTTGTCAAGCGGCTCGAGCCCTGGTTCTTCATCAGCCCGTCGCTCCTGCTTCTCCTCGCGGTCGGGCTCTATCCCACGATCTTCGTTCTCTATTACTCATTCCAGAACTGGACGATGGGCATGGGGCCGCCCGTCTTCGCGGGCCTCGACAATTACATCAACGCGCTCACTTCCTCGGACTTCCTTGGCTCGCTGCAGACGTCCGGGCTCTTCCTGCTGATCACGCTTCCTGTCGAGCTCGTCCTCGGCATGGCCATCGCGCTTGCGCTCGACCAGACGCGGAACCGCACTCTCCGGAGGTTGGTGCAGGTCCTTCTGGTCGTTCCGATCGCGACGACGCCGAGTGTCGTCGGCATGCTCGTGCAGCTGATGTTCAACACGCAACTCGGCATCGTGAACTATTTCGGCCATGGCGTCGGCCTCAACCAGATCGATTGGCTCGGCGGCGCATCTGCGGCTTTCGGCATGATCACCGCAACCCAGATCTGGGAGTGGACTCCCTTCGTGGCCCTCGTCCTCTCGGCGAGCCTGGCCACCGTGCCCGGGGAGATCGAGGAGGTGCTGACACTCGATACCGAGAGCTTCTGGGCCCGGTTCCGCTACATCAAGCTTCCGTACATGCGGCCGGGAATCGTTGCGAGCCTGGTATTCCAGACGATCTTCACGATCAAGACGTTCGACATGATCTATTCAATCGAGAAGGGAGGTCCGGGAAACGCGACGGAGACGGTGTCGCTCAACATCGAGCGCGTTGCGTTCCGGGGGTTCGATGTCGGCCTCGCCTCGGCCGAATCCGTCCTCACCCTGGTCGTCACCATCCTTCTCGCCCAGGCGGTCGTGAGCTTCCTTTATCCGGACAGGA
This sequence comes from Acetobacteraceae bacterium, assembly GCA_035509315.1. GTDB lineage: Bacteria > Pseudomonadota > Alphaproteobacteria > Acetobacterales > Acetobacteraceae > JAKAWQ01. The sequence continues at coordinate 13,309 of DATJLS010000053.1, forward strand.
AGGGGGCCGGAGGATGAGAGAGCGGGTGCTGACGACGCTCCACGGTCTCTTTCTGCTTCTGGTCGCGGTGCTCATCCTCTTTCCCTTCTATTGGATGATCGCGTCCTCGCTGAAGCCGGAGACATTGATCTTCCGCCTGCCTCCGGCATGGCTCTTCCGGCCTGATCTCGCCGGATATGTCAAAGCCATCACAGAGAACGGCATCGTGCCGGCGCTGGTGAACTCGGTGATCGTGACCGCCGGTGCCGTGGCGCTCGGGCTCATCGTGGGCGCGCCGGCGGCCTACGCATTGGCCCGTTATAGTTTCAAGGGACACGCGCAGATTCAATTTTGGTACGTAACCAACTGGATGTTGATCCCGGTGGTGGTGCTGGTTCCGTTTTATCTCCTGGCCGCCAATATCGGGCTGATCAACAGCCCGCTCGCCCTCATCCTGATCTACCAGACCTTCGTCGTGCCCCTCGTGGTCTGGCTTCTGGTCGATCAGTTTGCCGCGGTACCGGTTGCGCTGGAGGAGGCGGCCCTGCTCGACGGCTTGAGCCGGTTTCGGGTCTTCACCCGGATCGCCTTGCCGCTGACGTTGCCCGGCGTCGTCGTTGCCGCGATCCTCGCCGGCATATTCGCCTGGAACGATCTCCTCTACGCGTTCATCCTCACGCCCTCGACCGATGCACGCACGGCCCCCGTGGTGATGATGGGGTTCCTCGGTGGCTATATCGTTCCCTGGCAGACGGTCATGTCGTGCGCGGTGATGATCTCAGCCCCGGTTGTGGTCGGCGGCATCGCCATCCACAAATATATCGCCCGGGGATTGACGCTGGGCGCGGTGAAATAGGCGGCAAGGGACCGACCGTGGCAGAGATCGTCATCGACGGCGTGACCAAGCACTTCGACTCCGTGGAAGTGCTGAAGCGGATCGACATCACGATCGCTGACGGAGAGTTCATGGTGCTGCTCGGTCCTTCGGGCTGTGGCAAGACCACGCTGCTCAGGATGATTGCCGGGCTTGAGACGCCGAGCCGCGGGCGAATTCTGATCGGCGGTACGGATGTCACCACCTTTCCGCCCGCACGCCGTGGGGTCGGCATGGTTTTTCAGAACTATGCGCTCTATCCGCACATGACAGTACGGGAAAATATTGCGCTCGGCCTCAAGGTCCGGGGCCTGGAGCGGACAGAGATCGAGCGGCGGATCGCGTTCGCGGCAAATCTTGTCCAGATCAGCCAGTATCTGGAGCGCAGACCACGCGCGCTCTCGGGCGGTCAGCGGCAGCGTGTGGCGCTGGCCCGAGTCATTGCCCGCGAGCCAGCGGTTTCACTGATGGATGAGCCCTTGTCGAACATTGATGCGCAGCTGCGCACGATCATGCGCGCCGAGCTGCTGCGGATCCATCGCGCTGTCGGCATGACCACGATCTATGTCACGCACGACCAGGAAGAGGCTATGGGCCTGGGCGACCGGATCACGGTCATGAATTTCGGCCATATCGAGCAGATCGGCTCGCCGGACGAGGTTTATGCGCATCCAGCCAATGCCTTCGTCGCTCGTTTCATCGGCTCGCCACGGATGAACCTTGTCCGGGCCGCCCATCGCCCGGAAGCAGAGACGGTGGAGACGCCCTTCCTGCGGGCGCCGGTGCCCGACGGCATTGCCTTGCCGCCAGAAGTGTTGGTTGGTTTCCGGAGCGAGGATGCGCGACCTGGCGAGGCCGAGGCCAGTGAGACGGAGGTCCGGGGCCAAGTGGACGTGGTTGAACATCTCGGGGCGCAAATCGAGCTCCATTTCCGCACCGAGGATGGGCAGGAAGTCGTGGTGCGCCGGCCGCGCGGAGAGAGCCGATGGCGCGAGGGTGAGCGCATCGTGCTCGCCATTCCCAAAAAGAGCGTCCATTTCTTCGACGCCGGAACTGGAGCCGCCCTCACCGTATCTGTGTCGTGAGGCAACGGCGATGACGACCGCGATCGCGCCGCGGCTTATGGGAAAGCGAATCCTCGTCACCGGCGCAGGCAAAGGAATTGGGCGGGTCACGGTGGAGACGCTCATCTCGGAAGGTGCCGAGGTGATTGCCGCAAGCCGCTCGGCCGAGGACCTGGCAAACCTCGCACACCAGACGGGCTGCCGTCCCCATATTGTCGATCTCGCCGATGCGGATGCAGCCAGAGCGGCGGCCGAGCAGGCCTTGCCGCTGGACGGATTGGTGAACAATGCCGGCATCGCGGAGCTGGCGCCGTTCCTCGAGACGACGGCAGCGCTTTTCGAACGGATCATGGCGGTCAATGCTCGCGCCCCGATGCTGATTTCGCAGGTCGTGGCGCGGGATTGGATCAGGCGCAAAGCGGCGGGCGCGATCGTGAACGTCTCCTCGCTCGCGAGCCTATGGGGCACGCCCGACCATGCCGCTTACGGCGCCTCGAAAGCTGCCCTCGATTCGCTCACGATGACAATGGCCAACGAGCTGGGCCCGTTCGGCATTCGGGCGAACAGCATCAACCCGGTCGTCACGCTGACGCCAATGGCTGAGCGGGCCTGGAGCGACCCGGCGAAGGCGGACACCATGCTGGTGCGCATTCCGCTGCGACGCTTCGCCACGCCGAAGGAAATCGCATCGGTCATCAGCTTCCTCCTGAGCGAGGAGGCGAGCATGATCAATGGCGTGATCTTGCCGATAGACGGAGGATTCCGAGCCGCTTGAAACGCCTTATGAATCCGATCTGGGGTCGCGCTTCATGGAAAAGCGATGACCGGCTGCGAGCCTGCAATCGGAAAGCTCGATCGATCGAAGCCCAAGGCGCGGCCGTGAAATAAATCAAAAAACAAGGAAAGAGAGCAATGGTCTGAAATGATCGCTCTCTATGTTCGAAATCGGTAACGTTCGGTCGCCGCAGGACTTGAGCGGCGACCGAACGCCCTTCCACTGGGATCAGGCTGCGTCGAAACGGTCGAGGTTCATCACCTTGCTCCACGCAGCCACGAAGTCTTGCACGAACTTCTTCTGCGCGTCGTCACTCGCATAGACTTCTGCGAGGGGACGGAGCTCGGAATTCGAGCCGAAGACCAAGTCCACACGGGTGCCGATCCACTTCAATTCGTCCGTCGCGCGGTCGCGGCCCTCGAACACTTCTTCCTCCTCCGAGGTCGGTTTCCAGACCGTGCGCATGTCGAGCAGATTCACGAAGAAGTCGTTGGTGAGCATCCCTGGCCGCTTGGTGAAGACCCCGTGTTGGGACTGCCCGACATTCGCATTCAGCGCGCGCATGCCGCCGACGAGAACCGTCATCTCTGGCGCCGTCAGCGTCATGAGTTGCGCCCGGTCAACCAGGAACTCCTCCGCCGAGACCGTGAAATTGGCCTTGAGGTAGTTGCGGAACCCGTCCGCGACCGGTTCGAGCATGGCGAAGGAATCGACTTCGGTCTGCTCCTGCGTCGCGTCCGTGCGGCCTGGCTTGAAGGGAACCTCTACGTCATGCCCGGCTTTCTTCGCCGCCTGCTCGACCGCGGCGCAGCCGCCAAGGACGATCAGATCGGCGAGCGACACCTTCTTCCCGCCCGATTGCGTGGCATTGAACGACTTCTGGATACCCTCGAGAGTGCCGAGCACCTTCGCCAGTTGGGCAGGCTGGTTGGCCTCCCAATCCTTTTGCGGCGCAAGGCGGATACGCGCCCCGTTCGCCCCGCCGCGCTTGTCGGAGCCGCGGAAGGTCGCCGCTGAAGCCCAGGCTGTCGAGACCAGTTCGGAAACCGAGTGGCCAGAGGCGAGAATCTTGGTCTTGAGGTCGCGGATGTCCTGAGCGTCGATCAGCTTGTGATCGACTGCGGGAACGGGATCCTGCCAGATCAGATCCTCCGCCGGAACGAGCGGTCCGAGATAGCGCACACGCGGGCCCATATCGCGGTGCGTCAGCTTGAACCACGCCCGGGCAAAGGCATCAGCGAGCTGATCCGGGTTTTCGTAGAAGCGCCTTGAGATCTTTTCGTAAACCGGGTCGAACCTCAAGGCGAGGTCGGTGGTCAGCATGGCGGGTGCGCGACGGTTCGACGGATCGAACGGATCCGGGATCGTGCCGGCGCCGGCGCCATTCTTCGGTTGCCACTGATGCGCGCCGGCCGGGCTCTTCGTCAGCTCCCATTCGTAGCCGAACAGGTTCCAGAAGAAGTTGTTGCTCCACTTCGTCGGCGTCGAGGTCCAGACGACTTCCAGGCCACTGCCGATCGCGTCAGCGCCTTTGCCCGTGCCAAATTTGCTCTTCCAGCCGAGACCCTGCTCTTCGAGGCCGGCGCCCTCGGGCTCCGGTCCGACAAGCGCCACGTCGCCCGCGCCATGGGTCTTGCCGAACGTGTGCCCGCCCGCGATCAGCGCGACGGTCTCTTCATCGTTCATGGCCATGCGCGCGAAGGTCTCGCGGATATCGCGCGCCGCCGCGAGCGGATCCGGCTTGCCGTTCGGCCCTTCCGGATTGACGTAGATCAAGCCCATCTGCACGGCGGCAAGGGGGTTTTCGAGGTCCCGGTCTCCGCTATAGCGCTTGTCGCCAAGCCAGGTGTCCTCGTGGCCCCAGTAGATGTCTTCCTCGGGCTCCCAGACGTCCTCGCGCCCGCCGCCGAAGCCGAAGGTCTTGAAGCCCATCGATTCGAGAGCGCAGTTGCCGGCGAAGATAATGAGATCGGCCCAAGAAATCTTCTTGCCGTATTTCTGCTTGATCGGCCAAAGCAGCCGGCGCGCCCTGTCGAGAAGCACATTGTCGGGCCAGCTGTTGAGCGGCGCGAAGCGCTGCGTGCCCGAGCTTGCGCCCCCGCGGCCATCCCCGGTGCGGTAAGTGCCCGCACTGTGCCACGCCATGCGGATGAAAAGCGGCCCGTAATGGCCATAATCAGCCGGCCACCAGTCCTGCGAGTCCGTCATCAGCGCGAAGAGGTCCTTCTTCAGGGCCTCAAGGTCGAGTTTCTTGAATTCCTCCGCATAGTTGAACGCCTCGCCCATGGGATTGGACAGAGAAGAATGCTGGCGCAGAATCCTCAGGTTCAGCTGGTTCGGCCACCAGTCCCGGTTCGACCGCCCACCCAGAATGGCGTTGGGGCGAACCCCGTGTACGACCGGGCATCCGCCGCCCTTCGTGACATTATCTCCGTCCATGTTTCCCTCCGATCGTGACTGCGTTGGCTACACTGCTCCGCGGAGAGGAGCCGGGAATCCGCCGAAAGGCGATCCTCTTTCCTTCCGGGAGTGATGAATTCGTATCCGACAACGACGCCAATTCCGACGCCACGGGCTCACCCGAAAGAGCCCTCTCCACAAACAGAGGCGGACTCGACGCACCGGCCTTCCCAATGCTTTGGGCACCACCGACCCGCACTCAGCCAACCTTTCTGACACCAATCGCGTTGCGACATTAGTCACCTCTTATCCTCGGTGCATGTCCTTTACCAAATCTGTATCATCAGATTAAGTAGGATTTATTGATTGCGGGGATAAGTTCTGATTATGATGAACTTGACACTCAAGCAGCTTCGCTACTTCGAGGCGTTGGCACGGTATGGCCATTTCGGACACGCGGCGGACGCCTGTGCCATCTCTCAGCCAGCTTTGTCTATGCAAATCAAAGAGTTGGAAGAATCGCTCGGCACCGAACTCTTTGAAAGAGGCGCCCGCCACGTCCGACTCACGAGATTCGGAGAGGAGTTCGCCCTGCGCATCCGGAACATCCTGCGTTCGGTCGATGAGCTGGGAGATCTGGCGCGCGCTTCCCATGACAGGCTGGCGGGACGGCTGCGCATAGGTGTGATCCCGACGATCGCGCCTTACCTGCTGCCAACCATCATCGGCAACCTGGCCCGCATGCATAGCGGCCTTGACATTCATGTGCGCGAGACACTGACGGCGAAGCTCATTCAAGAGCTGGAAGACGGTGGGCTCGACACGGCAATCGTTGCCCTGCCGGTGTCCGAACCTTCGTTGACCGAGATTGCGTTGTTTGCTGAACATTTCGTCCTCGTCCGGCCAAGCGACGATGACAAAAAGCCCGTACCCGATCGCGAAGCGCTCCGCGAAATGAGGTTGCTTTTGCTGGAAGAGGGGCACTGCTTTCGCGATCAGGCCCTGTCATTCTGCAACATGAACACGTCCTCGACATCATCCCGGAAATTGCTGGACGGAAGCTCTCTTTCCACATTGGTTCAAATGGTCGGCGCCGGAATCGGTGTCACGCTGATCCCCGAGATGGCCGTGGCGGTCGAGACACGTTCAGCGTCAGTCTCCATCGCTCGCTTCAAAAGTCCTCAGCCCTCGCGGACAATTGGCATGATCTGGCGCAAGACGAGTCCGTTGGTCAAACAACTCTTGCAGATATCCGAAGTGGTTCGCCACTCGGCCGACGTGCTGCGTGAGCGACAGGCTGCGCTCCCGCCATGACGATCACGCGGTTTGCGGAAGAGCCCCAGAACCGCGGGAGCTCCATCCAAAATAGCAAAATAGGGCACCGCGGCACCAGTTCACCTCGGCGCGACAGCATCGCATCTGGCCGTGCGCCGATCCAGCCGACGATGAAGCTGCCTTCGAACAGCCGGAAGACTCCTGAATCGGGCCGCGATGGCGGTACTCGCGAAACAGCTTTAATGTTCTGCGATGCCGAGCTTCTCAGAGACGTTCCGGGAGGAATTGTTGACCCTGTTCCGGTGGCGACGCGATGTACGTCATTTCCGTGCGGATCCCGTCCCGCCCGATCTCCTCCTCCGGCTCCTCGATGTCGCCAGTCTTGCCCCGTCGGTCGGCCTCAGCCAGCCCTGGCGCTTCGTCATTGTGGAGGATCGCGCTCGCCGGGAAGCGGTGCGCGCAAATTTTTCCGTATGCAATGCCGAGGCTCTGGCCTGTCAGGACTCTGGCCGGGCGGCTCTCTATGCACGCCTGAAGCTCGCGGGTCTCGATGAGGCGCCTTGCCACCTGGCCGTCTTTGCCGAGCCCGACCCGCGGCAGGGACACGGACTCGGCCGCCGTACCATGCCGGAGACAGTCGTCTATTCCGCCGTAATGGCGGCACACACTCTCTGGCTCACGGCACGCTCTATCGGTCTTGGACTTGGCTGGGTGTCCATCCTGGATCCGGCCGTCGTTGCCGCAGTGCTCAAGGTCCCATGTGACTGGACGTTGATCGGGTATTTTTGCTTGGGCTACCCGCGGGAGGAGCATGATACGCCGGAACTGGAAAGCGAGGGCTGGGAGCGGCGCCATGGCGCGGCGGTCAGCATTATTTGGCGGTAACGGCAGCGCGAAGGATTTTTCTTCCCAAGAGAGCCGGCTGCGGCGCTGCCATCGCAGTTCAACTGTCGTGCCATCGCTCCGATGCCCGTGTTCGAGGTGTAAGGTCGCAACAATTTGTCCCGCCTGAGCCGGTGATCGAGTTCGGTCCCTCGTCGAGAGCGGGATGAGATCGCTCGCGCTCTCGGCTTTTGTCCATTCTCGGTCAATGTTGCGTGTGTGGCATTTAGCCCTATCCAGGATCAAGGCGATGCTGCTGAATACCATTGCCACCAGATTCTCGGAAGTGCGCAGACAGAGCGGTCATTGGCCTCTTGCGCAACCTTCAGGGAGAAGACGCCTCTATCCCGCCGGCAGCATTCCATTATGGCGCAATATAACCGATTCTGAACACCATTTCCGCGTGCTTTGCATCTGGAAAATTGCAGGAATCTTGCGCATCATGCGCCTCCGACCGATCATGGAGGGAATGATGACCGCAGATCAGTCGCCGCAGAAGCAAACACCTGGCATCTACAGGCGTCGAATCGGCGATATCATGGTGACGACCGTCAATGACGGTTATCTCGACATTCCTTTCGACATTCTGCGAGGCGTCACGAGAGACAGCATGCAGAATGCGATGCACGAAGCCTTCCGTCCTGGAGCGCCGCGTCTGACCGTGAACGCCTTCATCGTGCAGACGGGGGGACACACAATCCTCGTCGATTCCGGCGGTGGCACCAACACGGTGTTTTCGATGGGGCTGCTGCGGGAAAATCTCGGTGCCGCGGGATTCACGCCGGCCGATTTCGATACGGTGCTGCTGACCCACATACATCCCGATCATTCCAACGGTCTGCTCGGCCCTTCCGGAGAAGCCTTGTTCCCGCGGGCGGAAATCTTCATCAACGCCACCGATATTGCATTCTGGTCCGATCCGGAATTGCGCGACGGGCGTTCGCCGGCGGCCATGCCCTATCTCGACTCCGCCGCGGCGCTGCTCGATGCCTACCGGGGCCAGCTACGCCCTGCTGAGACAGGCGAAGTCGTTCCCGGTCTGACGCTGCTGCCGCTGCCGGGCCACACGCCCGGCCACAGCGGCTACCGCGTCGACTCCGCGGGCGAAACATTGGTGATATGGGGCGACACCGTTCATGTGCCGGAAATCCAGGTGCCCTATCCAGAAGTCACCAGCGAATACGACATCGACGAGCGCCTGGCGGAAGAAAGTCGCCGCCGTATCTTCGATGTCGTTGCGGCGGAGCAGCTGCTGGTCGCCGGAATGCATTTGCACGTCCCGGCCTTCGCGCATGTTGTCCGAAGCGGAACCGGGTTCCGGCTTGTTCCGGAATCGTGGTCGGTCGTCGTCTAGAGCGGGATGGGTTCGCCCGTGCTTACCTATCCCGCTCTCGCCATTTGTTTTCCCACGTGATTCGCGCCTTCCGTGATTCCACGTTCGGCGATCACGCTCTCGGTCATAGCAACAACGTCACGCGGTTGTGGTCGCGACCGCGTGCGTCGGAATGATCTCACCCCTGTGGAGCGAGGGGCATCAATTCTTGATCTCGACCCACTGTCTCGTCGAGGCATCGTACTTCACCAGGGTCAACTGAGCTGGGCTGATGGTGATGTGATTGCCGGGCGAGAAGCTGAGATCCCCGGTGATCCCCTTGAAGTTTTGGGTCTCGTTGAACTGTTTCTGGAGATCCTCGGGATTCGTCGATTTGGCTCTGGTGATCACGTCCGCCAGCATCATGATGCTATCGTAACTCGTTTCGGCGAAGGGCGTCGATTCGGCATTGAATTTCTTCTTGTACTCATCCCGGAACGCCTGCATCTCCGGGCTCGGATGCAGCGACGAGGTGAGCACGGCGCTGATCGTGCCGTCGGCCAGATCGCCGGCCAGGCCGGAATAGGTGTTGTCGGCATTGGTCTCGTCATTGCCGAACATGGCGACGGGATAGCCGAGCGAGTGCACATCCTGGGCAAAGGCCGCCTGGTCCTGCGGGGTGAGCCACACATCCACGCACTTGATGCCGGCAGACTTGATCTGATTGATCTGCGGCATCAGGCCGGTGGTGGCACCGGTGGACCAGTTCTCGGTGATCGAGTCGTCGATCTTGATCTTCTGGCCGGCCTGGTCGTAGGCGAGCTTGATACCGAAATCGCCGCCGTCGCCGTACGTTGTCGGATCATGCAGCACGGCCAGACCGCCCGGACAGTGCTTCAGCGCATATTCTCCGATTTTTTCGCCCCAGGCGAAGGTGTTCAGACCAAAGTCGAATACCCAGGGATTCGGGGGGCTGGTCGGGCCCTTCGGGTTCACGGTCAGGCCCCCATCGTCGACCACGCCGATCGTCGGAATCTTATAGCGCGTGGCAAGCTGGGCAGTGACCGGACCGGTATCCGGCGAGCCGGCGATGGCGACGGCACCGTTGCTGACCAGCTTTGCATAGAGCTGACCCGACAACGTCGCCGAAGCGTCGTCGTTATACCAGTCCAGCTTCAAGGGGCGACCGAGCACGCCGCCCGCGGCGTTGATCTTCTCAACTGCCAGCTGTGCACCTCTGACCGTGGCGATGCCGGTCGTGCCATAGGCGCCGGTTGTGCCCGCGATCATGCCGATGAGAATGGGGGACTTGCCACCCGCCCGTGCGGGCGGACTGGCCGCGCAGGCAAACAACGCCAGCATCGCAACAGCGCCCCTGGCGATCAGCGTTTTCATGGATTTCCTCCTCCCTGGCGGTTGATTGGATTGGCTCGGCGAATCGCGCCGGCCAATGGGCGTCTCGTCCAGATATCGCGCGGTCCGCCAAGCGCGCTGCCCAGCGATTTGCTGTCTGATATCGTTACCATTGTCAATATCGGCACGGGATCGGCCGGCAACGATACCACGCGCGTGGCGCGAAGGCGCCCAAAACAACATACGCGAAGGCGCCGGGCACAACATGCGCAGATGCATCCGGGCAACATAACTGATATAAGCCGCGACGGCGGAACGTCCCGGACTAAGCTTACCGAGCCAGGGATTGCCGTGAATGGGGGTGTCCTGTTCCGCCACGGAATCACACGGGAGGTGGCGGAGTGCGGCGCGGCGTTCAAGGTAGATGGCCATGCGGCGCCGGTTTCCCGGCGCCTCTTTTTGGCAATTCGCGTGGCACGGTCCATTGGCAAAACGGGAAGGAAGCCTGAGTCTTGCAGTTCGTCCTGAGCGGACTTGCGATCGGCGCGGTCTATGGCTTGATCGGAATGGCGCTCGGCATTTCCTTCTATGTCACGCGCGTCATCAACTTCGCGCAGGGACAGATCATGATGGTGGCGATCATGCTGACGGCCGCCATCACCGCATCCGGGTATTCGGCATGGCTTGCCGTGCCCGTGGGATTGGCAAGCTCCTGCGTGATCGCCGTGATCTCCTATTTCGTCGCGGTACGCCCTATCCTTGCGTTCGACCGGACGAGTTTCGGCTGGCTGGTCAGCACACTCGGCTTCGCCGTGGTCGTGGAGAACGCGGCGGCCTATATCTGGGGTCCGACCTCTCGCGCCTTCCCGCCGATCCTGAACGGGGTTGGTGTTCACATCGCGGGCGCGGTACTGACAGGGCAGCAAGTGCTCGCCATCGCCGTCGGGGTGCTCTTCGCGGCGTTGTTCGAGGCGGTGCGCAAGCGGACGCTGTTCGGCAAGCTGGGCGTAGCGATCGCGGCGGATCCGGAGATGGCGTCCGCCATCGGTGCGAACATCACCATCGTCGCGATCGTCGCATTCGCAATTTCCGGTTTCTTCTCGGGTGTGGCCGGCGTGCTGATCGGGCCAAGCACCTTCGCCAATCCGTATCTCGGGCACACTTATGGAACGTTCGGGTTCATCGCGATGATGATCGGCGGCACGGAGCGCCCGGTTGCCGCCATGTTCGGGGGCCTGCTTCTCGGCGTCCTCTCGGAAGGGGCCGACGCGCTGATCAATTCGCAAGCATCTGACTGGTTTCCTTTCCTCGTGCTCGTGCTGATCCTGATCCTGACGCCGCGCGGGCTGTTCAGCGGTACGACGCCGTTCGGCCGGTGGCGCATGCCGGGCTTTCCGCGGCGCGGATGATCCGTCTGGAACGGGATGCGTTCGCGTCCGCTCTCCCATCCCGCTCTCGGTCTTTGTTTTCTCGCGTGATTCAGACCTACGGTTTGTCCACCTTCGGTCATCACGCTCTCGAGCGGGATGCGGTCGCTTTCGCTTCCCCATCCCGCTCTCGGTCATTGTTTTCTCGCGTGATTCAGACCTACGGTTTGTCCACCTTCGGTCATCACGCTCTAGGCTGCTGAAAGAAGCCTGCGATGGACGGAAAGCCCGTGGTGCTGCCTTCCTCGTCGATCCGCGGTCAGGCCGGCCCGCGTTCCCGCTGGCGGGGGATGGCGGGCGCGGCGGTCATGCTCGCCTACCTGGCAGCCACCTGGTTCGTCGCCAACGCCAGCCTGAATGTGCAGAGCCTCGTGCTGGTTGCGGCAGTCTTCGGGATCCTCGCGATCAGCCTCGACCTGGTGGCAGGGATGCTCGGGCTCTATTCGCTCGGGCAGGGCGGCTTCTTTGCGGTCGGAGCCTATCTGACAACGATTCTCGCGGCCGACATGCATCTCAGCGTGTTTCTGCTGCTACCCCTCGTCGTGGTCGTTTCCGGCGCGATCGGCCTCGTGATCGGCGCCATGTCGCTCCGGGTCAGCGGGCTCTATTTCGCTATCACCACGTTTATCTTCACCTTGGTGCTGACCGTGCTCGCGACCGACCTGCAGATCACGGGCGGCACGCAGGGCCTGCTGGGTCCATCCTTCCCCGACTTTCCGGTGGTGCTCGCGCCGCTCGGCGCGCCAGTCGCGTGGTGCATCCTGATCGCGCTGCTGGCGGCGGCGGGGGCGGTGTGGAGCCTGCGCCGCTCGCCGCTCTATCCGGTGCTGCTGGCGATCCGGGATGCCGAGCCCTTCGCCGAGGCAGCGGGCGTGCGGACATCCGTCATCAAGATCAGCGTCTTTGGGCTATCGGCCGCGATGGCCGGCACCGCCGGCTGGCTCTTTTCATTTCTCGGCGTGGTGTCGCCGGGGCAGTTCGACTGGGCCGTCTCGCTCAACATTCTCGTCATGGTGCTGGTTGGCGGAATCAACACCACGCTCGGCCCGCTCGTCGGCGCCGCTTTCGTCACGATGTTTCCGGCCGTCGTGAACATCAACCCATGGCTGCAGGAGATCATCTACGGCGCGCTGTCGATCTTCGCGATCACAATATTCCCGGAAGGCGTGGTCGGCCTGATCCGCCGGAGCCTCGGTGGCGCGGCGGACGGGTCAAGCCCGCCTGCCGATACGGCGGCCGTCGGCGACGAGGGCGGTTTCGAATCCGGCGACCTCTCCCCGCCACCGACACACGTGGAGGGCGCGACGCATGACGTGATCGTTGAATGTCGCGGCATCGAGTTCGGCTATGGGACCGGGCCCAGGGCGCTCCGCAACGTTGATCTCATTGTGCGGCGCTGTCACATCCACGGCCTGATCGGACCGAACGGGTCGGGCAAGAGCACGCTTGCGAACGTCATCGCCGGGCGCCTGCGTCCGATGGCGGGCATGATCGTCGTGAACGGGCGGCGGGTCGACGGCCTGTCGCCCAGCAGCCGGGCGCGATTCGGCCTGCGCCGCACGTTCCAGGCGGCCGAACTGGTTCGCGAACTGACAACCAGCGAGAACGTGGGGGTCGGTCTTTACACCCGGCTGCCAGGGGTCGCCCGGCGTGCTGCCCTCTGGCCGCTGCTGCCATCCGGCCGGCGCGATTCGGCGCGTCTGCGCAATCGCGCAGACGAGGCACTCCGGTCGGTGGAGGCGGCGGCCTGGACACAGAAGCGGGTCGGCGACGTGCCGCACGGCATCGAGCAGTTGACGCAGCTCGCTTCCGTCTGTGTCGCCGGTCCGGACATCATCATCCTAGACGAACCGGCGACAGGACTCTCCAGCACCGAGGTCGATCATCTTGCCCGCGTGCTCGGCCAGCTCAAGGCTCGTGGCGTGACGATGATCATCATCGAGCATCAGACACGCTTCCTCTTCCCGCTGTGCGACCAGGTGACAGTGCTCAACGCAGGCGAGGTGATCCTGACTGGCACGGCTGACGAGGTCCGCGCCAATAAGACCGTACGACAGGTCTATCTCGGCGAATGAGCGGCGCGAACAACACGGCTCTGCAGATCTTGGCATTGTCTGCCGGATATGGCCGGTTCGACGTGGTGCGCGACGTGGCACTGCATGTCGGCGGGGGCGAGGCGGTTGCGCTTATGGGGCCGAACGGGGCCGGCAAGACCACGGTGCTACGCGCCATCATGGGGCTGGTGAAGCACCGGCGGGGCACCATTCGGATCGGGCTGGCGGATGTGATCGCGCTACCGCCGCACAGAATCGCCAGCGGCCACGCCGCGATCGCGCCGGAGGGCCGCCGGCTGTTCACCGAACTGACGGTCGAGGACAATCTCCTGCTCGGCGCGCTGCGTCTTCGCCGCGACAGGCAGCGGGTGCTGGCGTTGCTCGAATCGGTCTATGCGCTGTTTCCCGTGCTGAGGGAATATCGGCGCCGGCGCTCGGCCTTCCTCAGCGGCGGCGAGCAGCAGATGGTCGCCATCGGCCGCATGCTGATGAGCGATCCGGAATTGCTGCTGCTTGATGAGCCATCCGTCGCTCTTTCACCCGTTGCCGTGGACAATGTCGTCAAGGGGCTCCTGGAACTGCGCCGCCGGGGCGCGTCGCTTCTCCTCGTGGAGCAGCGGGTCGATGTTGCGCTGCGGGTCTGCGACCGCCTCTACATCATGACGCACGGCGAGATCGTTGACGAAATGACGCCCGATGCAGTTGCGCGCGAAGGCTTCGGCATCATCAACAAGTATCTTGGATAGAGCGTGATCGCCGGAGGTGGGATCACCGAAGGCGTGAATCACGCGGGAAGACGAACAGAGCGTGATCGCCGGAGGTGGGATCGCCGAAGGCATGAATCGCCCGGAAAAACGACAAGCCGGAGCGTGGCCTATCCGCGCCGCGTCAGCGCCATCAGCGAGGCCACGCTGATCTCTCCAGACGGGTCATCGACGAGCGCCTCGATCCTTTGCGCCGCGTCGGTTCCGACGGCGGCACCCGCGGCGCGGCGGAACCGCGCACGCACCCCGGCCGGGTCCGCCGCCACGACATCCGCCAGGGCGCACGACAGGCTCACCCCGTCCTGTGTCCGGATCTCCACGGCCGCGCTCTGCTGCTGAGGGAAGGCTGCGGTGTAGGTGTCATCAGCCTCGACCATAATCTTCTCCGCGAGTGCGCGGCGTGCGGGATCGGCGAGATCGGCATAGCTCGCTTCATCCACGCGGCCCTCCAGAAGGGCGCTCGCGACTGCGTACTGGATGCTCATCTTGGCCTGCAGGATGCGCGCGAAGGGGCCGGCGTGGTCGCATCCAGGATAGACCTTGGCGGCGCGGGAGACCCGCACGTGGACGGAGCGGATCGCCCACGGGTCGATGCGTCCGTCGGTGGCGAGTTTTATCGCGGCGAGCGCCGGCGTCTGAGCGAAGTTACAGACCGGCACGGGCTTGAAGAACACCGAGAGGATTTCTGGCGCGCCATCGAACAGCCGGACCGGCGGCACCTTCCTGTCCGGCCGCATCGCCGTCAGCAGCCCCGCCTGCCCATCCAGGGCGCCCTCCGCCCCCTCGGCCCCGAGTTCCGCGAGACGGACCGCGGTGAGTCCGTTGCGGGCTGCAACCCCTGGGTGGAAGAACATATCGTCCGCGCCCGAGTGTGGCCACTGGTTCAGCCCCGAAGCCATGTTGGCCGCAAGCGAGAGGGCGCTCTGGATCCTTGCTTCGTCGAGTCCGAGCAGCACGGCAGAGGCAGCCGCCGCGGCAGCGGGGCCGACGAAGCCGGTCGGCCGGAAGAAGCGCGAGAATTCGGGCGTCACGATGGCCCGGCCGAGCTTCGCACCGACTTCGTAGCCGATCACCGCGGCGTCGATCACCGCGGCGAGCGTCCGATCGCGCCGTTCAGCGAGCGCCAGCAGCGCCGGCAACACCACCACCCCGAGATGCGCGACAGCGCCCACATGCATGTCCTCGCGCACCAGGCCATGTCCCGCGACCGCATTGGCAAAAGCGGCATCGCCAGGGGAAGCGCCATGGGAAACCCCGTGGGAAGCGCCATCCGGCGACGCAATGATCGTGCAAGGCCCTTTCCCTTCGGCGAGCGACGCGGCCTGCCGGCTCCAGGGCAGGTCACGCGAATCGAATGCGCAACCGAGGAAATCCAGAAGGCAGGCCCGTGCCTTTTCTCGTACCGCGACGGGAAAATCCGCGGACCGAGCTTCTAGGATCGCGCGCGCCAGCGCGGTGGCCAAAGGAGGGGAGTCCAGGGGAGGGGCGGCCTCATCGCTCTCAGGAAAATGATCCCGTCCGCGAAGCTCCATAGCGCCTGACATCTCGATCCTCTCCGATTCGCACAGTTGATGGTCAGCCCTTGATTTCGACTCCTGCCCATTCCTCGATGACGCGGGCGATCGAGGTGAAATCGGAGTCCGCGCCGAAGCGCGCCTGCGTCACCGCCAGCATCTCCCGCACGGCGGCACCCGCCACCATTGGCACGCCGAGCGCCTCCGCCTCGTCGATGCAGAGCCGGACATCCTTGTAGGAAAGGCCGGTCGCGAAGCCGAAATCGAAGCTGCGCGGCAGGATCGCGCGCGGGAACTTGTCCTGCGTGGCGCTGTTGCGGCCGCTGCTGACATTGATGATATCGATCAGCACTTTCGGGTCGAGGCCGGCCTTCACGCCCATCACCACGGCCTCCGACGTGACCACCAGTGCCGACGCGGCGAGCAGGTTGTTCGCGAGCTTCGCGACCTGCGCCAGCCCGGCCTTGTCGCCGACATAGAACAGCTTGCCGAAATTCTTGAGCAACGGCTCGGCGAGCGCATAGGCGTTCTTCGGGCCGGAAACCATGACGGCGAGGGTGCCGCCCTTCGCGCCCGCAACGCCGCCGGAGACCGGCGCGTCAACCCAGGCGATGCTCTTCTCCGCAAGGCCGCTCGCCACCCGTCCGGCCATGCCCGGTCCGGTGGTCGAGAGATCGACCACGATCCTGACGCGTGAGCCGCTTGCGATTCCCTGCTCGCCGAGCACCGCCCTGTTCACGATATCGGGCGTGGGCAGGCTGATGAAGACGATTTCGGCCTTGTCGCCCACATCGCGAGCGGACGCGGCAGCCATGCATCCCGCCGTGCCTGCGGCGCGTAGCGCGGATTCGCTGGTGTCGAAGACATGTACCGCGCTGCCCGCAGCGGCGAGACGGCCGCTCATCGGGCCGCCCATCCGGCCGAGGCCCACGAAGCCGACAATCTGCTCCGCCATGCATCTCTCCTGTTCTTACGAGGACCGCCGCGGCGGATGAGCCGACACGGACGATCCGCTAACACCGATTACCAGTGCGGACGGAGTGCGCGCAGCAGCGGTCAAGACCATAACAGAAATAGCGCTGGCACAATCCGACCCGTCCCTCCTCGGTCTTCCGATCGAGGCGATGACAAGGGCGGCCCCTTCGCGAATATCGCTGATCTCATCATGGGCACCCATTCCAGCCCGCGGCAAGGGGGACGATCGTCGTCCATCCGGTGCTCGCGCCAGCTTCAGGACGAGACACGAGGAGAGAGAGCCGGGAGGCGATTTCGCGCAGGGGACATTCAGGCTGCCGTCATCCTTGGCTCTAGGCCGAACAACTCTCCCACCTGCTGGCGGATCAGCTTTGCCACGGTGCGGGTCGCCACACATGTCGGACGCTGGGTGGAGGTGGCGAGCATCAACCGGCGATACATCGCTGGCGCTTCGATCGGCCAGGAGCGGATGCGTCCGGCGCCGACCAGATGCCGCACGGCGGCATCGCAAAGGATCGTGTAGCCCGCGCCCGATTCGACCAGGGCGAGTGTCGAGGTCATGGCATCCAGCTCCATTTGCACGTTCGCGACGACGCCGATGCGTTCCAGCGTGCGGTCGATCAGCATGCGCAGCCCGTGAGGACGGGCCGGCAGGATGAGTGGAATGTCGGCGAGCCGTTCGGCCCTTGCCGACCCCGGCCCGGCGCCGGCCGGATCGTCGGCCGGGCCGAGCAGCACGAGCCGCTCTTCCAAAAGCGGCTCCATCAGCAATGTCGGCACCCGTGGAGCATTGTAGATGATGCCGATATTCACCCGGCCCGTGGCGAGCCATTCGGTGACATAGCCGCTGAAGCCTTCGACCACGTGCAGCGCGATCATGGGGAATTCGCGGCGGCAGCGATGGACGAGCGGCACGGTGAGCACCCAGCCGAGCGAAGGCGGCATGGCGATCGTGAGCTTGCCCTGTGGGGCCAGCCGCATCGAAGCGATCTCGACCTCCGCACGATCGGCGGTGCCGAGGATCTCCTTGGCATATCCATCCAGCAATTTGCCCGCCTCCGACAACACGACGCCGCGGCCGTTCCGGTAGAACAGCTCGGCGCTCAGCTCGTGCTCCAGTGCCTGGATCTGGCGGCTCAGGATCGGCTGTGCGACGCTCAATTGCACCGCCGCACGGGAGAAACTTCCGGTATCGGCGACGCACAGGAAGTAGCGGAGCTGCTTCAACTCCATGACGTTCCTCCTTGGCGGACCGTTCGCGCGGTGCCGTCTGTTGCACGCCGTATGGCGCGGCCCGCTGCCTATCCGTTCGGCGACGCCGGGGCGGATGTCCGGCGCTCACCGAGCCGGCACGGATGAGCCCGGATATGCGGGTCAGCCGGGCGCTGCACAGCACCTGGCCGGACCTATGATGAAAGACCGGCCGTCATGAGTCGCGCGAGTGCTGGGCCGCGCGCTCGCGTTCGCGCAGCACGGCGAGCGCCACGGTGGCGGCGGCACGCACATGCTCACGGCAGGCGGCGGCGGCACCCTCGCCGTCACGTTGGTCGATCGCTCCCAGAATGCGCCGCAACTCCCGCACGGTGTTGGGCAATCGGCCGGGACTGGAGAGTGAGGTGGCGCGCAACCGGGTGATGCGGTTCAGCAATTGCCCCAGCATGCGGCCAACATAGTCGTTGCGGCAGCCGCGCAGCAGCACGTCGTAGAAGGCCCGTTTCGCCTCCAGCAAGGCATGCTGCCCGACCGTTGCATCCATGACGGCGAGTTCCTCGTACACGCGCCTGAGCGCCGCCCGCTCCTCGTCGGAGGCGCGTTCTGCGAAGCCTTGGCCGGCCAGCGCCTCGAGGGCGGCGCGCACCTCGTAGATCTGTACCGCCTCCGCGGCGGTGAGGAATGTCACGAACGGGCCGCGATGCGGCGCCACCGTCACCAGCCCCTCCGCCTCCAGCAGGCGGATCGCCTCGCGGATGATGCTGCGGCTGCAGCCGAACTGCTCGCAGAGCGCGCGGTCGGCAAGGTGGCTGCCGGGGGGGAAAGCGCCTTCGATGATTGCCGCGCGCAGCCGGTCTTCCACGAGGCGGCGGAGCGATTGCCGTTCAACCCGCAACGAATTGACGGATGCTGGCAGAAGATCAATCGTAGCGGCGTCAGACAATCCAAATGTCCTATTCATCCGTTGCCGGCTACAGTTTTGCCATATTGTAGATCAGACCGCAAGGGTTTGCTCGTTAATTGGACAGATCGTCTGATTGCCATATTGACGGCCTATTGATGCCTCTTTTAGGCTTCCGTCGATCCAAGGGAGTGCCCTCATGTCCGACCAAGCCCTCTACGAAAAAGGTCTGCCGATCCGCCGGGCGGTGCTGGGGGCCGACTACGTCGATGCCTCGATCGCCAGAGCCGACGATTTCATGATGGCTTTCCAGCGCGCGACGACGAGCTGGGCCTGGGGCTGGGCCTGGGGTGACCCGACGCTCGATCGCAGGACGCGCAGCCTGGTGAATCTCGCGATGCTGACCGCGCTCAACCGCGCCCCAGAGATCAAGCTGCATGTGAAGGGCGCGCTCAACAACGGCGTGACGGTGGAGGAGATCAAGTCGGTCCTGCTGCATGCCACCGCCTATTGCGGCATCCCTGCCGGCCTCGATGCCTTCAAGGCGGCGCACGAGGTGCTGTTGAACGAGGGTGTCCTGCCGGCCAAGCCGGCCGGTTGACGCGGTTCGCGGACGCACTGTCGGGAGCAGGGCGCGCGCAATTTTTTGTTCCCGCCGAGTGTCATTTGCCGGTGGCGGTGGGGTGCACCCCAAACGGACAAGATGCAAGCCGTTGCTCTGGCCGTAGCTGGGCCGGCTGAGCAGGAGGAGAGCGGAGATGAATGCGTCGCTGCCCGTCTATGAGGTCTTCGCCCTGCGCTATGCGACGCGCGAGGCGCGGCGTGCGGAGCATTTCATCGGCGGAGACCCGCATGATGGGCCGATGCCGATGGATTATTTCGTCTGGCTGATCCGCGGCACCGAACGCGTCGTGGTGGTCGATTCCGGATTCACCGCGGAGATCGCCGCGCAGCGTCGCCGCACCTATCTGCGCTGCCCTATCGACTCGCTGCCGCTGCTCGGCGTCGCGGCGGCCGCTGTGAAGGACGTGGTGCTAACGCATCTGCATTACGACCATGTCGGCAGTTTCCACAAATTCCCGGCCGCACAGTTTCATCTCCAGGAATCCGACCTGCATTTCGCCGTCGGACGGCACATGCGCTACAGCCACTTGGCGCACCCGTACGAGGTGGAGGACGTGGTCGGCATCGTGCGGTTGAACTATCGCGGGCGCGTGGGGCTCTATAACGGCATGGTGGAGCTCGCGCCCGGCATCACGCTGCATCCGGCGCCGGGCCATTCGGCGGGGTTGCAGTTCGTGCGCGTCAACACGGCGCGCGGGTGGGTGGTGCTCGCCTCGGACGTCTCGCATTTCTACGAGAATATGGAGACAGGGCGACCTTTTCCGGTCTGCGTCAGCGTGGCCGACATGCTGGAAAGCTACGACCGCGTGCGCGCCGCCGCGCCTTCGCCCGCGCATATCATTCCGGGCCACGACCCACTGGTGATGCGGCGCTATCCGGCGCCAAGTCCGGACCTGGAAGGCATCGTTGCCCGGCTGGACGTGCCACCGCGGGACTGAGCGCCCCGCGTCCGACGAGAGGACAAAGCTATGACAAGAGCGGCGGCGGGGTCCGTGAGCGAGACGCTCGCGCGGTTCGTCGCCTTCTCCGAATGGACGGACATCGATGCCGGGTTGCGGCATGAGGCGAAGCGATCGCTGCTGAATTTCTTCGGCTGCGCGCTGGCTGCGGCGAGCGACCCGGCCGTCGCGGCCGCGGCCGCGGTGATGCGGGATTTCAGCGGTCCAGCGCGGCTGACCGTGATCGGCCGCCGTGAGCGTCTGGACGCGATGGGTGCTGCGTTCGTGAATGCGATCGCGGCCAATCTGCTTGACTACGACGACACACATTTGAAGACGGTGGTCCATCCGACGGCGCCGGTCGCGCCGGCGGCGCTCGCGCTTGCCGAGCAGCATGGGTTCAGCGGGGTTTCCCTGCTGCATGCCTTCATTGTTGGCGCGGAAGTGGAATGCCGTATCGGCAGTGCCGTCTCGCCGGGACATTATGCGCGCGGCTGGCACATCACTTCGACCTGCGGTGTCTTCGGCGCGGCTGCTGCCTGCGGCAAGCTGCTCGGGCTGACGGTGGGGGAGCTTGCTGCGGCGATCGGAATCGCGGCGAGCCAGTCGGCGGGGCTGGTGGAAAACCTCGCCAGCGCAGCCAAGAATGTCGGTGTCGGCAATGCCGCCCGCAACGGATTGCTTGCGGCGCTGCTGGCGCGCGCGGGCTATATGGCGGCGGCGCAGGCATTGGAGGGCCCGCTCGGCTGGGCGCGGGCGATGGGCGATGCGCCGGCGCCGGAGGCGTTCTCAGCCGAGCTGGGCACGCGCTGGGAATATGCGGCGAATACCTATAAACCCTATCCGGCCGGCATCGTCTTTCACGCTGTCATTGATGCCTGCCTGGAATTGCGGAAAAGGTTCGGCATTTCCTTGGGTGATCTGCAGTCGGTGACGGTGCGGGGCGACCGGTTGCTGCTCGATCGGGGTGATCGGCCGGTGACCAACGCGCGTGACGCGCGCGTCAGCATTCATCATTGCGCTGCGGTTGCCTTTGTGCGCGGGCGGGCGGGCGTTGAAGAATTCGAGCCACCAGCGGTGACCAATCCGGCAATCGTCGCGCTGCGTCGGAAAGTGTATGTGGAATGTGACCCATCGCTGCCGTCCGGAGGCGCCATCGTCATTGCCAGGGCACAGGATGGGCGCAGCATGTCCGTGCGGGTTGACGCGGCTCTCGGCAGCGTCGCGCAGCCGCTGTCCGACCGCGATCTGGAGGCCAAGTTCCGCGACAATGCCGCGCGAAGCGGTGGCGCGATGGACGCGGAGGCATGCATTGCTGCGGTATGGACGATCGAGGAGGCGGCGAACGTGATACCGCTCCTGCAGCTGATGGCTGGAGCTTAAAGTGTGACAATTTCAAATTGTTACGCTCGAAATGGGGCCCGTCAATCGGCGCGCGGACGAGAAGACCAGTGATTGTCGAGGCGATTCCGGAATCGAGAGTGGGGGTCACTGGCGATGGCCAGCGCAACCGATCGACCTTGGCAGTCATGGTCGAAACGGAATCCGTGTGTTTCCTTGCAGCCGGTCAGCTCAGGGTACAGTGAGGGGAAGACGGTTCGGAGCCATGCGGGACGAGTCAGCCAACTTTGCTGGTTTCACCCGCTGCGAGCGCGAGTTCGACGACCTGCAATCCGGCCACAGTGCGGCGCGACGGAAACAGCGAGTGGAGCCGATGTTCATGGACCGGGATGACACGTTTTTGCTCTCCGCCAACCGCACGCAGCATTTCGGCGCTGACGAAGATCAGGTTCGATTGGCTGCCGACGGCCAGCCCGATCGGTACGAACTCCGGCGATGCCGGATCGAGACCCGTCAGATTGTCATAGGTGTAGAGCAGATCGCCCGCGAATACCCACACGTCTTCGCTGTTCCGCTCGCCGTCGTTGCGCAAGGTGACGTACATTGAACCGTAGGTGTGCGTATCAGCGGCGAGATGTACATCAATTCCCGGCAACACGTCCTCATGATCGCCGTCGAGGCAAATCATGCGGCCCTGCCGTGTGAGTTCCACTGCCGTTACGATATCCGCCGGATCGGCGGCACCGACCAGGAACCGATATTCCGGGCCAAGTGTGAGTGCCCAAACCCATTTTTCGATTTCGCGCTTTTGCACATAGAACTTCGCATTGGGGAAATGGCTCATCGCCCCCATGTGGTCGAAGTGAGCGTGTGTGATGAACACTGTCGTTACGTCCTGAGGCCGGATGCTGCATTCCGCCAGGACATCCGCTGGGCCATGATAGTTTGTGACCCCGTAGAGATCGGCAAGCGTCTTCCCATAATTTACGTGATCGTAGCCCGTATCGATCAGGACGGTTTCACCCTTGCCCTTGAGCAGCACATAGGCGTAAGGCAGCTTGCGGGTTCCTTGGTATTGTGGGCCATATAACATCACGCTGAGCGGGAATTTTTCCACAGCAGCGTAGTCCAGCACCCAGATCGAGTAGTCGGCCATAGGTGTTTCCTTCTCCTGCAGATCAAAGATCGATGTCGTTTCTTGTGGAATCGGGGTGCCCGGACGCGCAGCGATCTGACAAAGCCTGAAGAAAGGTTCGAAGGTAAATCATGAAATCGATCAAGAAAATAAAGCGAGAGTGCGACGGCCTGAAATCATCGTGTCCTAGACGCACAGCCATTGCTGCGGACCGGCGTGTACGGCGCAGCAGGCTTGTGTGAGATCGGCCATTTCGAATCCCGGCAGCAGCCGGGTTGCCGCGCGCAGATGATCGGTTGCGTTGCGCAAGCCACGCACCAGAGCATCGCGTTCTGAATCGCTGGCATCAGGTCGCAGGCAGCTGGTCAGCAGGTCGAGGCTGCGGGCCAATGCACTGGCTGCGGCGCTCAGATGGAAGTGGTGATGCTGCGCCCGCGGAGGAACTTGCAAGGCATCAAGCGCATCGCGGACGGGTGACAATGCGCGGCTGGCAAAGTCAACAGGACCGCCAAGCATCGCCGGGACGCGCCCCGGTACAATGACGAGCAATGCAACCCCCGCAATCTGCGTGAGTATCTGCCGCAACCCATCATGCACCGGCCGACTCGCCAGGACGTAGCGAGACGTAGCCTCCCCAAGCCTCGGCTGCTCCGCCAATTTCTGAATATTCTCCCTCCCCTCTGCCGCCGGCAAGTTCGCTCGGCGTCCATGTTGCTGGAAGAACTATCGTATCTTTCGTTGATATCGGCAACAACCCTTGTCAACCTTCGTGGCCTCTCGTCCAGTCGATCCACAATTGTTGACCCGATCGTTCGGAGCATCGACAATTCCATCGCACGCAGGCCCCGAAAGGCTTGTCCGTGGTGCTGTGCAGCCGCGGCTTTCAGCCCACGATTGCAGAGTCGGGCTGTGATCCGTCGGAGCAGGAGCTGGTCGCGGCGCTCCCGACACAGGGGACAGTGACAGTGTACTTCACAATATCGGGCACATAGACGTATCAGGGCACCGATCCGGAAAGCCGGCGTGTCGGCGGTCGAGAACGGCAACTTGCCACCTGAGCCGGAGGGCATGGCCTTCACGATATGGAATCGGCGAGTGCGCTGCGCAAATGCTGCCTGGCCGCATCTTGGATGGCACCAATTATCTGCGTGGCGCCACCGGTTTCAAGTTCGAGATCATCCAGTGTGAGAATGCCCGGCCAGAATGTGATGATTTCAGATCATCACTCTTCGTTTTATTTTCTCCAATCGATTTCGCGACTTTGGCGGATCGGTTTGCGCCGGGGTCCCCGATAAGTCGGAGGGGCGCCCCGATTCCACCAGAAGCCATATTGATCTCGCAGGCCCGCCTGAGCGGGCACCGATAGTGAGGCGATAGTTGGCCAAAACAGACAGAATAAGACCAGCGTGGATGTCAACTCAAGGCAGGTTCCACTTTAACCGCTGGCCAGCCAGCCACCCTCCACGGGAAGCTGAGCACCGGTCATGTCGCGGGCCGCGGGTCCGCATAGAAAGAGGAGGAGGTCGGAGACACTCGCAGTCGGAATGAATCGGCCACCAGGCTGCTTTCCCGCGAGGAAGGCTTGTTCGGCAGCCGCGCGAGAGAGTTTCCGCTCCGCCATCAACTGGCGGATCCGCGCCTCGGTCCCCGGCGTGAGGACTGAGCCTGGGCAAAGGGCGTGGCAGGTCACGTCGCAATCCAAATTCTCCAGGGCGACCGCACGTGTCAGCCCGAGCAGGGCTGCCTTCGTAGTCACATAGTCCACACGATTTGTCGTGCCGCGCGAACCGTAAACAGATGTCATATTGAAAATACGGCCGAAGTTGCCGGTCCTCATTCCCGGCAGTGCCATGCGGATAGTGTGGAAGGCGGCCGAAAGATTGACCGCGAGTGCGGCCTCCCACTTTTCCGTCGGAAAATTAACGATCGGCGCAAAGTGGCGGACGACTGCATTGTTGACCAGAATATCGAGAGCTCCAAACCGTTTGCGAGTCGCCTCGATCAGCGCCGCCACGCCAGACTCCTCAGCGACGCTGACCTCGCAGTAGCCGACTGACACGCCAGTGCTCTGTTCCAGTGCTGCTCGTCTGACCTCCACCGAGGCTGACGGCTCGATTCCGTTAAGCATTACGTGGCAGCCCGAGTGCGCCAATGCTTCCGCCAGGGCAAATCCTAGCCCATCTGATGATCCGGTCAGCAACGCCACCCTGCCTTGCAGGAACCGCCGACTGGTCATGGCTGCGCAGGCGGAATGAGAAAGTAGATATTGTCGGTCATTTTTCCCGATCACCAGTACCATGAAGGATCGATTCGGTTACGGTCATGTTGATGGATTTCCGCCATCTTCCGGCAAGCGGGATGGGCGCAGGACCGCGCACAATACCGCTGATAACAGCCTCGGCCCTAGACATGGTCAGACGAGGTTTCAAGGCAGGTAAATTCTGTTGCGGTTTGCATTTCGGCGTTTGTATGCAGTCTGGTGAGGGCGATTTTTGGGTCCGATCGATTGCGACGAAGAGATAGAGCAAACCTTCAGCCAGTCGCACTTCGGCGATATCGGCATGGAAATAGCCGATGAGATAGGTTTATGCCAATTGTTCGAAGGGCTGACTCTTCGAGGGCGCCCAAGCCGAGTGATGATGTGGCAGGCAGACTCGATAGTTTGACTTGAGGGTGGGCGTGCTGGGAAGGCCAGTCAGAGTCGTGCGGCTTGGTCTGTCGGCGGGCAAGGTGCGGCGAATGGCATCGCGATAGCATGATGGAGCGGCTGGAAGCCACCGGACTGGCTGACATGGCGGTTACGCACAAGTTCGGTCTGCGCGAGTCGCTGTTGAGCCAAGTTGGCGGTTTGCATCAGCGAGAATCTCGAATGACCGCATCCGGACGGAATGGTCAAAGATCTGCGCCGTTGCCATCAGTTCGTCGGCTCCAGTCGAGGAGACAAACTCCTGAAGCCCTTGGCGGACTGTCTCCGCGCTGCCGACGATGGAACAGGCGAGAAAATTTGCAAGCAGTGCGCGGGCGAAAGGATCGAGATCCTTATCCAGATCATCGACCGGTGGCGGCAATTTGCCGGGACGTCCTCGACGTAGGTTCAGGAACGCGAGCTGCAAGGAGGAAAAGAGACGCCGGGCCTCTGCATCTGTCTCCGCCGCGAATATATTGACTCCGAGCATGATGTGGGGCGCGGCCAAGCGTGGCGAGGGCCGAAAACGTTCCCGGTAGATGACGATCGCCTCCCTCATCTGCTCCGGTGCGAAATGAGAGGCGAAGGCGTAAGGAAGACCGAGCGCCGCAGCCAGCTCCGCTCCAAAGGTGCTCGACCCGAGAATCCAGACTTCGACTTTCTCACCCGCGCCCGGCACCGCTTGCAGCGCCTGGCCGGCCGAGGCGGGATCGAAGTAGGACAGGAGCTCAAGCACGTCCTGAGGGAAGTTATCGGTACCGCCGGCCAAACTCCGCCGCATCGCCCGCGCGGCGACTGGATCGGACCCGGGTGCGCGACCAAGCCCCAAGTCTATCCGGCCCGGATGCAGGGCGGCCAGGGTCCCGAATTGCTCAGCAATGACGAGAGGCGCGTGATTCGGCAACATGACGCCGCCAGCTCCTACGCGAATGGTGCGGGTGCCTGCGGCAACGTGAGCGAGCACGACCGCAGTAGCAGCGCTTGCGATCCCCGGCATATTGTGATGCTCGGCCATCCAATAGCGTGCATAGCCCAATGACTCGGCGAACCGCGCAAGTTCGAGCGAGTTGCGCAATGCCTGCCCGGCGTCGCTGCCTTCAGGCACGGGCGAGAGGTCCAGAACGGAAAGCGGAATCATGGTCCACGTATAGGGCCTAGCAAGACGTCACGTAAGCCCACGTCAGCGCATCAATATCGGATCGGGGTGTCTAAGCGCGTTGCCCGGATTTTTGGGACTGCTTGTCTGTGAGGGGGTCGGTCAAGACCATGGCCACGGCCTTGCTCATGCCTTCGACGACCGTCCGACCAATTCCTGAATGGCTATTCAGCTTCCTTCCGTGTCGATATCGCGGGGGCTCGATCACGCCGGGATCAGACCCCTGGCACAACTTCGACCCGTTGTGACGGCAGCACAATCGGAACAATCCGGTAATGGCGACTGGCTCTAGGCGCGCCAATGAGCATGACGCACAAGAATGATGTGTATCCGTTTGAAATATGGACATTACCGCGTTCGGCATGACGCGAGCATATCATGCAATAAGAGAGCGCAGCCGGAAATTGAAGAAACCCGACCCTGCCGGACTGATGACGCAGTATAGTCCCGTTCATTCCGGACCAGCTACGATAGCGGCGATGGGCCGGAAATGTCGTGGAGGAAACGATCATGCCCCGAAAATTTGCTGCCGAATTCATCGGCACCTTTTGGCTGGTCCTTGGTGGGTGCGGCAGCGCCGTTCTGGCCGCCGCTTTCCCGGCGCTCGGCATTGGCTTCGCAGGTGTGGCCTTGGCGTTCGGGCTTACCGTGCTCACGATGATCTACGCTGTCGGCCACATTTCCGGCGGGCATTTCAATCCCGCTGTCACCATAGGGGTATGGGCCAGCGGCCGAATGCCGGCCTCTGACATCGTGCCATATTGGGTTGCTCAGGTTCTCGGCGCGATCATGGCTTCCGCGATCCTTTACGCGATCGCTGAGGGCAAGCCAGGCTTTACCGCTGGAGGATTCGCCTCAGACGGCTATGGAGCGCTCAGTCCTGGACATTATGGTCTTTTTGCCTGCGCTCTTTGCGAAATCGTCATGACGTTCTTCTTCGTCACGGTGATCCTGGGGGCCACTTCGCCACGCGCACCGGCGGGCTTTGCCGGCGTGGCAATCGGATTGTCGCTGACCTTAATCCACCTTGTCTCGATCCCGGTGACGAACACATCCGTCAACCCTGCACGCAGCACGGGTCCCGCGCTGTTTGCGGGCATGCCCTGGATCGTTCAACTCTGGCTGTTTTGGTTGGCGCCCATTGTCGGAGCCGTACTTGCCGGTTGGGCTGCACGGTTGCTGCAGGCGCAGCCGGAGCCGGAACTGCAGGACACCGCGGCGATCACGCTTCCCGGGGCACCGACTCTGCCGTGACGCATGAGCGAGAGCGTGATGACTTTCGGTCATCACGCCCTGCTTTTATTTTTCGACCAATTTCAATGCTTGCCGCATTGGACCGATGGAGTCCGCAGCAAAAGATGCGCTTGATTGCTCGCGCGGTCGTGAAGCGCCGGTCACACGTCCTTCTTGTGCAAAGATCGGCGGAAATTCGACAATGCTTGGCTAGGCGGGCCTCTTGTCATTAAGGCTACAGAAGAGATTTTAGCTCCCCCTCCATGGCCCGGTCGAAAATCTCAAGAGCGCGTTCTCGCGTAAGCTCGATCGGATTGCCGCCAGCCGTCGGATCGATGATCGCCATGTCGGCGATTTGCAAACGTTTTTCTTCCCGCACGTTGAACGCGGCCAATGTATGCGGAACCTTGAGATCGGATCTCAATTTCAGAAGGGCTTCGAGAAATGCTTCGAATGAGGGACGGATCCCAAGATAGGCGGAAAGCCGCTTGATCTTTTCCTCGATCGCGGGACGGTTGGTCACCAGCACATACGGCATGAAGACGGCATTGGTCATCCCGTGATGCGTGTCATAGAGCGCCCCTACAGGATGAGAGAGGGAGTGGATGGCGCCAAGGCCTTTCTGAAAGGCCGCCGCACCCATGGCCGCCGCGCTCATCATATGGCCGCGCGCGACAATGTCGCTGCCATCGGCGAAGGCTCGCGGCAGATGCTTGAAGACAAGGCGGATCCCCTCCACAGCGATGCCGTCGGCCATCGGATGGTAGGCGGGAGAGCAATAGGCCTCGAGGCTATGGGCGAGGGCATCCATTCCGGTGCCGGCTGTAATGTAGGGAGGCATCCCGACCGTCTGTTCTGGATCCAGAATAACCGTCTTTGGCATCATGAGAGGATGAAAGATCACTTTCTTTGTGTGGGTCGCCTCGTTGATGACAACACCCGCACGCCCTACATCGGACCCGGT
This sequence comes from Acetobacteraceae bacterium, assembly GCA_035509315.1. Taxonomy (GTDB): domain Bacteria; phylum Pseudomonadota; class Alphaproteobacteria; order Acetobacterales; family Acetobacteraceae; genus JAKAWQ01. The sequence continues at coordinate 42,147 of DATJLS010000053.1, forward strand.
GCCTGCTGTCGTTGGGACGGCGATGATCGGCGCGATTCCGCTGGGATTTGCCCGCTTCCACCAGTCCCCAACATCCTCGAAATCCCATATCGGGCGGGTTTGCCCCGCCATGAAAGCAATGAGTTTGCCGGCATCCAGCGCCGATCCCCCGCCGAAGGCGATCACCCCGTCATGCTGGCCAGCGCGGAACGCTTCGATGCCGGCATTGACGTTCGATTCCGTAGGATTCGGCTTAACATCGGAGAAGACGGCGTGGGGAATGCCGGCTGCTGTCAGCATATCGAGTGTGGCGGCGGTCATCTTCAGGCGCGCAAGCCCACGATCGGTCACCAGCAAGGGCCGGGCTATGCCAGCCGCCTCGAGACTCTCGGGCAATTCCTTGATCCGACTGGCGCCGAAACGCACTTGCGTTGGATAACTCCAGTTCGCGACAAGCGCTCTCATGATCTCAAACTCCCGGGCGTCTCAGATTCGCCGCAGATGATAGGATTTGGGCTGCGTGAGGTTATGGTATCCGATCTCGGATAGAGAGCCACCCTTGCCCGTTTCCTTGACCCCCGTCCAGACCAGCCCCGGATCGAGGTAGTCGCAACGATTCATGAATACCGTGCCTGTTTCGATTCGCGCCCCGAGCGCGGCTGCCCGCTCGAAATCACTGGTCCAGATCGAGGCAGTGAGTCCGTAGGGACTGTCATTCATCAGCGCGATGGCTTCATCATCGTCCCGGACTTTCATGATGCCGACCACGGGCCCAAAACTCTCTTCGCGCATCACGGCCATCTGATGGTTGACGTTCGTGAGAATCTCCGGAGGGAGATAGGGCGAGCCCGGCCCGTTGCGATCGTCTCGAGTATGCAAATGCGCTTTCGCTCCCTTTCGCAGTGCTTCTGCCATCTGCTCGCGTACCAGATCGGCCAGGCGTGGCTGTGCCATCGGCCCGACCATCGTGCCCATGTCCAGAGGGTTGCCGAGCGTGTAGGTCTTGGCATGCTCCACGAAACCTTCGACAAATCGGCCAAACAGATTTTCATGCACGTAGATCCGTTCGACGCCGCAGCAACTTTGGCCGGAATTGTAGAAGGCGCCGTCGACAAGATTTTCGATGCTGGCTTCAAGCGGGGCATCTTCCCGGACATAGGCGGGATCCTTCCCGCCGAGCTCGAGCGTAAGAGAAGCAAAGGTTCCGGCGGCGGCCATTTCGATTCGGCGGCCTCCTTCAGCCGAACCTGTGAAATTGATGTGGTCGATTTCGCCCGAGCCGATCAGTCTTTCCGTGGCGTCATGACTCATTGCAAAATTTTGAAAGATGCCTTCGGGCAGTCCCGCGCTCCGGACCGCAGCGGCAAAACGCTCACCCACGAGCAGAGTCTGGGAGGCATGCTTGAGAATGACGGCGTTGCCCGCCATGAGTCCGGGAACGACGGCGTTGATCGCCGTAAGATAGGGGTAATTCCAGGGCGCTATGACCAGCATCGTACCAAGAGGTTCACGGCTGATGAACCGACGGAACCCGTCCTTACCGGATCTTTGGATCGGCTTGAGGGCTTCTTCGGCAATGGCGATCATGTGGCGCCCGCGCTCCTCGACCCCGCGAGCCTCACCGCCAAAGCGGACCGGCCGACCCATCTGCCAGGCGAGCTCCGGGACGATCTCCTCGTTCATGTCGAGCAGAGCATCGATGAACCGTGTCAGACCTGCCGCACGTTCTGCTAGAGCAGCCCTGCGCCAATGCGCTTGCGCATGCCTGGCCAGTGCCACGGCGGCCTTGATTTCGGTAGCGGTCGCGAGGGCGCGTTCGGCATAAACCCGCCCGTCGATGGGCGATACGATTTCAACCGTTTCGGTCATGTGTTCCTGTTTCTGCTGAACTGCTTACTAGGCTCGTTCGAAGCCACGCTTCAATTCCCAGTCCGTGACGCGGCGGTCATACTCAAGCTGCTCCCATTCAGCCGCGTGAACATAATGGGCGATGACATCCGGCCCGAAGGCCTCTCGCAACATGGAGGAACCCTTGAGGGTCTCGATCGCAGCGCGCAGCGTCTTCGGTATGTCTTTGAGGCCTCTCTCCAGGTAGGCATCGCCCGCAAATGGTGGCTCGAGAGCAAGCACCTCTTCGATTCCCTTGATGCCTGCAGCGAGGAGGGCGGCGAAAGCGAGATAGGGGTTGAGGTCGGCGCCTCCAATCCGGCACTCGATTCTGACCGACCTTGAGTTCGCCCCGCAAAGCCGAAAGCCGGCGGTGCGATTGTCATGGCTCCATACGATCTTGGTCGGCGCAAAGGTGCCCGCCTGAAAACGCTTGTAGGAATTGACGTAGGGAGCAAGAAACCAGGCCATATCGGTGGCATGGGCCAAAAGCCCGGCCACGAAGGAGCGCATGGTTTCCGACATGCCGTGATCGCCGTCGGGACCGAAAAAAGCTGGATTGCCCTGCTTGTCGGCAAGGGACATGTGAATGTGGCATGAGCTTCCGGCGAGGGCGTAGTCCCATTTCGCCATGAAGGTGACCGCCTTGCCCTTTGCATGGGCGATCTCCTTGATGGCATTTTTCAGAATGGTGTGCCGATCTGCCATCGTGAGCGCCTCGGCATAGCGCACATTGACTTCTTCCTGCCCCGGTCCCCATTCACCCTTTGTATTCTCCACGGGTATGTCCGAGGCCTCCAGGTGCCTGCGGACCGCACGCATCACCTCTTCTTCCTTGCTGGTCTGAAAGATGTGATAGTCCTGGATGTAATAGCCGGCGGTGACCAGCTCCCGGTACCCTTTGCCGTGAATGGAGCGATAGTCTTCATCAAACAGATAGAACTCTAGCTCGGATGCGAAGTTGGCCTTGTAGCCGAGCGAAGCAAGGCGATCGAGCTGATTCCTGAGGATGGCGCGTGGGCTGTGAGCGATCGGCTTGTGGCCATGATGATCAACGAGATCGCAAAGCACCAGCACCGTCCCCTCGAGCCAGCTCGCCCGCCGAAGCGTCGTGAGGTCCGGTTTCATGACGAAATCGCCATAGCCCTTTTCCCAGTTGGCAACTTCGTAGCCGGGAACCGGCTCCATATCGATGTCATTGGCGAGAAGGTAGTCGCAGCCGTGAGTTTCCTCGTGCGCGGCATCAAGGAAATATTCGGCCTGGAACCGCTTTCCGATCAGCCGCCCCTGCATATCCGGAAAGCAGGCAAGAACGGTGTCGATCGCGCCTTCCGCCACCCCTTTCTTCAAGTCCTCGAACGTGACGATGCTGCGCATGTCGCTTTCGCCTTTCCGTCCTTGTTTACCGTCCGCGGCCATCCTCGCGTGGAGAAAGCCCCACCGTCCAAGGCGCAACCGAGGCCCTCCTTCCCACTCCGCCTCTTTACCTCGGGCTCCTTTACTCCGCCTTTTTGACCCGAGACGATCGTTTTGCTGCCGCCGGAGAAAAATGGTCGAAAGCGGGATAAGGTCGTCAGCGCTCCCCCATCCCGCTCTCGGTCACTGTTTTCTCACGTGATCCAGGCCCACGGTCACTCCACTTCCGGTCATCACGCCTAGGCCTCGAGTTCACCCACGGCTTTTTCTTCGGCCAGGATCTCCGCTTGCCGCCTGGCGATGATCTCGCCGATCGGCGGCCCCGGAAACTTCCATCTGGCGATCCCGAACCACAGCACGGCCATGAGAACCAGAAGACCGATCGTATAGGTAAGGACGCTATCATTTGGCGGCTGGATGCCGATAGCGAAGAGCAGGACCGCCCACACCACGGTGATCACAGCAAACGGTTTGGAAAACGTGCGCAGCTGGAACGGCCCCTTGGTCGTCCAGGTCTTGCCTTCCGCCAGCAGGCCGGCCGCTACCGGCATGGCGTAAGAGATATAGAGGAAGACTGCGCACCCGGCCGCCAATGTCAGAAAGGCGGGTGTGTAAAGGGTCGAAAGAACGGCAAGAATGGCGCCAACCCAGATCGCATTCACTGGTGTGCGATGTGCCCGGCTGACATGACGGAGGAATGTCGAGAAGGGAAAGCCGCCGTCGCGGGCGAATGCGAAGATCATGCGCGAGAGCGATGTCAGGCCGGCCAGGGCGCACAGATAGTTGGCAATCACGATGCCGATGCAAAGCAGGAATTTCAGAGCCGCAGGCATGGACGATCCGTCCATAAGCCAATAGAACACGTTGCCGCCCTGCTTGGCGGCGGCGGTGGTGTTCGGCATGGCGAGTACGAAGGTGCAGATCATGATCCAGCCGAAAAGGAACGACCAGAAAACGGAACGGATCATGCCCTTCGGTACATTCACGGCTGCGTGGCGGGTTTCCTCCGAGGTATGGGCCGAGGCATCGAAGCCTGTGATGGTATAGCCCGGCAGCACCAGGCCGAGCAGAAAGGCCACCAGCAGACTATTGTTTCGCGGCCAAACACCGCCCCCCGCGTCGCCGGTATAGTTGGTGAAGGTGAAGAGCCGGCCGATGTCTATGCTGGGTGCGTAAGCCAGGAAGGCAAGCGTCAGAACGATCGCCACGAGGAAGATCAGATAGCCGCTGAAATCGGTGAGGTGCGTCGTGGTGCGAATGCCCCTGTGATTGAACAGCGCCTGCGAGACGAGGATGACGACCATGGCGGCCGCCTGGACCCAGTACGCGCCGCTGGCGAATTGGGCGGCAAAGGATTTTGTGGTGTCCGGCATCGCTGCCGCGGCGTTGATGCCGAGATATTTGACGCCGATCAGGTTGACGAAGAGGGTCCAGGTGCCGACATCGACCGAGGAGACGACAAAGATCAGACCAAGCAGGTTGAACCAGGCGGTCGCCCAGCCCCAGCCGCGCCCCCCAAGGATCGACGACCAATGATAGAGGCCGCCGGCCGTCGGGTAGGCGGATCCGATCTGGCCCATCGCCGCGGCGACGATCAGTGCGAAAATGCAAGCAAGCGGCCAACCGATTCCAACGGCGCCGCCACCAGCGCCGCTGAAGGCGGCCTGGAACGAGGTGATGCCGCCGGCGAGAATGCAGATGATCGAGAAGGAGATGGCGAAATTCTGGAACTGGCCCATGCGCCGCGCGAGCTCCTGGGCGTAGCCCATGCCGTGCAGCTGTTGAATATCGGCGTGGGCCCCCGAATATTCCTCGGGTTCATGGCGAGTGGTCATCGAGATCCTCCCTGGTGTTGTACCCCCGGTGTTGCAATTCTACCCTCGGTTCCCGGGGTGGATTGGTTGAAGTCCGTTTCATGGATGGGGATTCGAGTCTTCACCATTTCCGACAGTGGTTGCTCCATGGCCCCCCTCTTGCAGAGCTTTGGGCGTTTTCTCCGCTGTTCTGTTGATAGCGGCTGCCGGTCGGCTGGCTTCGTCATGCCCGTTGACTGATGCTAGGTTGACCGCTCCGGCGATCGCTTCGGCAAGCCTGCCGGCCCACGCGTCCTGAGATTCGCAGGTCTGCACTTCATCGTTGCGGATCTCGATCATGACATTCATCAGTCCACGCCCGAGCGCATGTTGCTCAAGTGTGAAATAGACCTCTTCCGCCGGAACGTAGGGCTCATTCTCCGCCACGGAGAGCGTTGGATCGGCGCTCAGTCGCGCGAGTACAAGGCTGCTCAGCCGATTGTCGGCGTCATGGATGACGCCGACTTGCCAAGGGCGCCGCACCCCCTTGAAGACAGGCGTAAAGCTATGGATCGCGACGACCGAGGGCGGAAGAAGCCCGGTCTTCGTCCGCTCCGCTGCAACCTTGCCAATGAGCTGGTCGATGGCAGCATGGTAGGGCCTGTAGATTGTTTCAATCCGGTGCCGCCGGTCAGCCGCCGTGAGATTGGCATTGCCCGGTATCGGCGTGGTTTCGCTTATCGCGGGAATGAGTGTCGGAGAGCCGAGCGGGCGATTCATATCGATGACCAGCCGTGACACCGTGGAGAAGATCAGCGGTGCACCGAGCCGGGCCGCGAGGCGCCGCGAAACGGCAAGCGCGCCCGGATCCCAGGCGATATGCGTCTCACGGGCAGCCGGCGGGAGGCCAAGATCACCCCAGGACTCGGGAATCCGGTTCGAGGCGTGGTCGCAGATGATGACGACCTGGCCTGCGCTGTCGATATTCTCGACCCCAAAGGGAGCTTCGCCCACTCTATCGCCTCCCCCACCCAGGTGTAATATGTAGTACCAAAATTAAATAACAGTCAAGTTCTGTAATAAATCATACGGCCGGCAAGCGGTTCGAGCCTGCGAAGGCCGATGGTCTAGAGGGAGATGGTATGGCGCTGGATGATGGTGCAACGATCTCGGAGCGAATTCGGCTCGGGCTCGGTCGGCTCACGCCGACCGAACGCAAGGTGGCGCATATCCTGCTTGCGAACTATCCCGTTGCTGGGCTGGAGACGGTCTCCGAGTTCGCCTGCCGGGCGCAAGTCAGCGCGCCCACGGTGCTCCGCTTCGTCTCGCGGCTGGGTTTCGCAAGCTATCCTGATTTCCAGCGGGCGCTTCGCAGCGAGCTTGAGCAGCAGGTTCAGTCACCACTCGTCAAGGCCCGCTTTTCGCTCGAAAGCGCCACCCCCACGGAGCAACTTCTGAATCGCTTCCATCAATCGCTCGCGGATAATCTCGCCAAGACGTTTCGCAGCGTGCCCTCTGCCGAATTCGATGCCGTGGCCGATATCTTTTCGGATCGCCGTCGTAAAGTGCTGACGATCGGCGGCCGCTTCAGTGACGCACTCGCGCTTTATTTGAGCTTTCACCTGAGGGTTATTCGCCCCGGCATCAGCCACGTCGCCGGGCAGAGTGCCAACTGGCGTGATCATCTTCTCGATCTTGGCGAGCGCGATTTTCTGGTGATCTTCGACATCCGCCGCTATACGCCGGATCTTGCCGAGCTTGCCGCGATTGCCTCGGCACGCCACGTCGGTATCGTGCTGTTCACGGACCAGTGGCTTTCGCCAATCGCCCAAAAAGCCGACCATATCCTCGCGGCCCATGTCCCGGTGCCGTCGCGCTGGGATTCCATGGTTGCGCTATTGGCGCTGGTCGAGGCAATTGTCGCATCGACTACCGAACGGCTTTGGTCGACCGCGGAGGGCCGGCTGGCAGCGCTGGAGACAATGCGGGACGCCTCGCATGGAGGTTAACTGCCTCTAATACCAAGACTCAGTGATCAGAACCCATGTGCCCATTTGCGCAAGCCGATGGACATGATCCTCCACGGCTGATCGGCCAATTTGTTCCAGGCGTCGCAACAGTGATCGACGAGGGCGTCGGCACTGTCGAAGATGCGG
>DATJLS010000054.1:0-265546 GCA_035509315.1 Acetobacteraceae bacterium
CCTATGACGCCGACCTCTACAAGGAGCGCAATATCATCGAGCGCTTCTTCAACAAACTCAAGCAGTTCCGCCGCGTCGCGACCCGCTACGACAAGCTGCTCGCCAACTTCATGGGCTTCGTCAAACTCGCCGCCATCACTACCTGGCTCAAATAGTCAAATCGTCACCACGACCTAGTGTCCCGACTCGTAAATATCGTCATCATGCGTCGGGACACTCGCTCTTTGTTTTCAGTGGCCTGCTGGTCCCTGAAATGCGAAGGCATTTCAGGGGCAGGACACTAGCGCCGAGCCAGCGCGACCAGATAGCGGCAGGGCGCATCCGCCGAGGGGTTGACGAAGATGCAGTCGGTCGGTGGGCCGAGAGCGAGGCAATCCCCTTCATCGAGATGGTGCAGCGTGCCGCCTTCGGCAAAATCGAGCATGCCCTCGATCACCCACAAACATTGCCCGCGAAGGAAGGCGTAGGACGCGGCCGGGAAGGGCACGCGCGCGGCGGGCGGCAGGGTTACCTCCACAAGCTCGGGCTCCGCGCCGGGCGGAGTGAGCGCGCGGCGGCGATAACGCGTGGCGGGGTCTTGCCAGATGGGCTGGTGGGCAGCGCGGAGCAGCCGACCCGCGGCATCGGCCTCCGTGCGCGCGAGCAACATTGAGAGCGTGAGACCGAACGCCCCTGAAAGCCGGCCGAGGAGGGCGGCGGTCGGGCTCGCTTCGCCCCGCTCGACACGGCTGATCATCGCCCGCGAAACACCTGAGCGCTCGGCGAGCACGGCGAGCGACCAGCCCTGTGCCTCACGCTCGGCGCGCAGCCTTTGGGCAAGGCGTGCATTGAAGTCCGGCTCTGGCGCCGGGTCGTCTTGTATCATATCCATATTTCTACCATAGTGGACACTGCCGGTTTGCGCCACTGGCGCTGGGAGGGGCTCTTGCTGATCCGCGATGCGACCGAAGCCGATCTGACCGGCATTCTGGCGATCTATAACGAGGTGATCTGTACTACGACCGCGATCTACACTGAGGAGCCTCTCACCCTTGAGGATCGCCGAGCTTGGTTTGCCGGCCGCATGGCGGCGGGCTTTCCGGTGCTGGTGGCAGCAGAGGCGGTGTCGGCCGCGGTGGTCGGGCTTGCAAGCTTCGGCGATTTCCGCGTCTGGCCAGGCGGGTACCGCTATACCGTCGAGCATTCGGTCCATGTGGCGGAGGCTGCACGCAGGCAAGGAATCGGGTCCGCGCTCGTCGCTGCTCTGATCCCCCGGGCGGCCGTGCTTGGCAAGCATATGATGGTCGGCGCGATCGATGCCGAGAATGAGGGCTCGATCCGCATGCATGAACGGCTCGGCTTCACGCGGGCTGGGGTTCTGCGCGAGGTCGGCTGGAAATTGGATCGCTGGCTCGATGTGCTCTTCATGCAGCGCGTGCTGTCGTGAGTCGCGAGATCCGGCTCAACGCGTTCGAAATGGCAACGCCTGGCCATATCCAGCAGGGGATGTGGACCCATTCCCGCGACCATTCGGCCGAGTATCGTTCGCTCGATCACTGGGTGGAGCTTGCGCGCCTGCTCGAGCGCGGGCTGTTCGACGGGATTTTCCTGGCCGACGTGCTCGGTGTCTATGATGTTTATGAGGGCGCACCCGATGCGGCGCTGCGCGGGGCGGTGCAGGTGCCTCTGCTCGATCCCATGCTGCTCGTGCCGGCGATGGCGCAGGCGACGCGGCATCTCGGCTTCGGGGTGACCTGCAACCTCGCTTTCGAGCCGCCCTGGCTCTTCGCCCGACGCATGGCGAGCCTCGATCACCTGACCCTGGGCCGCATGGGCTGGAACGTCGTCACCGGCTATCTCGACAGTGCCGCTCGTGCCATGGGCTTCGCCGGGCAGATGGCGCATGACGACCGTTACGAGCTCGCGGAGGAGTACATGGAACTCATGTACGCCTTGTGGGAAGGCGGTTTCGAGGATGGCGCGGTCCACGCCGACCGGGCGAGCGGGATTTATACGGATCCCGCCCGCGTGCATCGCGTGCGCCACCAGGGCCGGCAGTGGGCGCTTGACGCGGTGCCGCTGTGGGAGCCTTCCCCGCAGCGCACGCCGGTGCTCTATCAGGCGGGTGCCTCGGATCGCGGCCGCGCTTTCGCGGCGCGACACGCCGAATGCGTGTTCCTCAATCCGAGCAGCAAGGAAAACGTGGCCCGGCTGGTGGCCGATATCCGAGCCAGGGCCGCGCCAAGGCCGGTTCTCGCCTTCGTCGGAGCAACCGTCATCGTCGGCCGCACGACGAGGGAAGCACAGGATCTCCTCGCGGACTACCGGCGCCATGCCAGTATCGAGGCCGCTTTGGCCCATGCCTCGGCCTCCCTCGGCATCGATTTTTCACATTATGGCCTCGATGATCCGATCGAGGTCGGGCCAGGCAATGCCATCCGCTCGAACATCGAGGCATTGCAAAAGACCGCCGGTCTGCACTGGACCAAGCGCAAGCTGATCGATCAGCTCGTGCTCGGCGCACGCCAGAAGCCGATCGTCGGTGCGCCGCAAGAGGTGGCTGATGAGCTGCAATTTTGGGTTGATGAAGCGGGCGTGGACGGATTCAATCTCTCCCGCACGGTCGTTCCCGAATGTTTCGAATCTTTTATTGAGCTCGTCATCCCGATCCTTCAGGAACGGGGACTCTACAAGCGCAGATATGTTCCGGGAACTTATCGAGAAAAACTCTTCGCACGAGGTCGGCGTCTCGCGCCGCCGCATCCGGCTGCAATCAGGCGTTGAGCGAGAGCGGGATGCGTTCGCTTGTGCTTACGGATCCCGCCCTCGGTCATTGTTTTCCCGCGTGATTCACGCCTCCGGTGATTTCACTTTCGGCGATCACGCTTCAGGCTGCGTTCGGATTGCCGAGGATCACCCGCGCGCGCTCGAGATCGATCAACGTATCGACACCGAGCGGTTCGCTCTCGATCACCGCGACGTCGATCCGCATGCCGTTCTCGAGGGCGCGGAGCTGCTCGAGATTCTCGCGCTGCTCGAGCACACCTTGAGGTAGCCTGACGAAACGCTCGAGCGCGGCACGGCGATAAGTGTAAAGCCCGACATGATGGTAATGCGGACCGGCGCCACCGGGAATAACGGCGCGGCTGAAATAGATCGCCCGTCCCATTTGCGCGCCGGGCGATATGGCGAGCGCGATCTTGACCACCTGCGGGGCCTGCAATTCGAGCGGATCCGTGATCACGGTGGCGAGGGTGGCGATGTCCACGGCGGGATCCGCAAGCGGGGCAAGGGTCGCGTGCAGGATGGAGGGTTCGATCGTTGGCAGGTCCCCTTGCAGCACGACAATGACGTCATGGCGCCGTTCGGGGTCGATGATCGCGAGCGCGGCCTGCACGCGATCGGACCCTGTGGGCAAGGCAGGATCGGTGAGAACCGCTTGGCCGCCCACGGCACGGATCGCATCAGCGATCGGGGCATCGCCGCAAGCGACATAGACGGGTCCGATCCCTGCCTCGATCCCGCGCCGCCAGACATGGACGATCATCGGATCGCCGGCAATTTCCGTGAGCGCCTTGCCGGGCAGCCGTGTCGAGCCAAGGCGGGTCGGGATCACGACGACGGGATGCACGGTCGAGGGCGCTTTGCCTGACAATGTGATGATGCGCGTGCGTGAGAGCGTGATGCTGGAAAATTCGGGCGCTGGAACTTGCTCAATACACGTGGCAGGATGAGGACAAACGCCCTCATCCTGCCAACCGAGATTGGCGTTCCCTCCCCAAACTTGGCCCGGATCGCTCCGCCGCGGCGCTTTTGTTACCCGGTTGATCATGCCAAGTCACGCATTTTCGTGCTTGCATCGCCAAGATTTCTGGGTCTTCTTGCGCGCTTCAGTTGTGCAATGCACAAAAATTGCTGCGCTGCAGCGGATTGATAGAATATCGATAGAATGCTGTACGGAGCCTCGCTCGCTCCGCCATCCGGGCCATCTGGCCGGGCGCAAGGCGGGCGGCTAGGGTCTGGCGCCCACCCTCTGGAGGACGGAACGCAAGATGCGCCTTTCCCGCAGCTTTGTGCCGACATTGAAGGAGATCCCGGCCGAGGCGCAGATCGTCTCGCATCGGCTGATGCTGCGTGCCGGCCTGGTGCGGCAGACGGCCGCCGGAATTTATGCCTGGTTGCCGGCAGGATTCCGCGTGCTGCAGAACATCGCGGCGATCGTCCGCGCGGAGCAGGATGCCGCGGGGGCGCAGGAATTGCTGATGCCGACCGTCCAGCCGGCCGAGCTCTGGCGCGAAAGCGGGCGCTACGATGATTACGGAAAGGAAATGCTTCGGCTTCAGGACCGCCACGAGCGCGATCTCGTCTACGGCCCGACCAACGAGGAGATGATCACCGATCTCTTCCGCCAGTCGGTGCGCTCCTATCGGGAGCTGCCGCAGATTGTTTACCATATCCAGTGGAAATTTCGCGATGAGGTGCGGCCGCGTTTCGGCGTCATGCGCGGGCGCGAATTCCTGATGAAGGATGCCTATAGCTTCGATCTTGACTATGACGGCGCGGTCATCAGCTATCGGCGAATGATGCTCGCCTATATGCGCACCTTTCGCCGCATGGGATTGAAGGCCATTCCGATGCAGGCGGAGTCCGGACCGATCGGCGGCAATATGAGCCATGAGTTCATTATCCTGGCGCCAACCGGCGAGAGCGAAGTGTTTTACGACGCCGCTTTTGAGGAGATTGATTATTCCGCATCCGGCTTCGACATCTTTTCCGCCGATGATCTCGACCGGTTCGCCGGTCTGATGACGCGCCATTACGCGGCGACCGACGAGAAGCACGACCCGGCGCTCTGGGCCGAGCTTGCGCCCGAGCGGCAGCGGCGCGGCCGCGGCATCGAGGTCGGCCACGTTTTTTATTTCGGCACCAAATACAGTGCCGCCATGGGCTTCTCCGTCGCGGGCGCCGATGGCCGCCAGGTCGCGCCGGAGATGGGCAGCTACGGCATCGGCGTGAGCCGCCTGGTCGGTGCGCTGATCGAGGCCTCGCATGACGAGGCGGGCATCATCTGGCCGGAGGCGGTGGCGCCGTTTCGCGCCGCCATCCTTAATCTGCGGCAGGGGGACGCCGCCTGTGACCGTCTCTGCGAGGTACTCTATGCAAAGCTCGGCCACGATGCCCTTTATGACGACCGTGAGGAGCGAGCAGGGGTGAAGTTCGCGGATGCAGACCTGATGGGCCATCCCTGGCAGGTCATCGTCGGGCCGCGCGGGGCGGCGAACGGAACGGTCGAGCTCAAGCGCCGCGCCAGCGGCGAGCGCCAGGAGCTTGCCCTCGAATCCGCGCTCGCGCGCATCCTCTGAGCATGTTCGGGGCTTTCGAGCGGGCCGTCGCGTTCCGCTATCTGCGCTCCCGGCGTGGCGAGCGCTTCGTCTCCGTGATCGCGAGTTTCTCGCTGCTTGGCATTGCGCTCGGCGTCGCAACGCTGATCATCGTCACAAGCGTGATGAATGGTTTCCGCCAGGAACTCCTCTCGCGCATTCTCGGGCTGAACGGCGATCTCGCTATCTATGCCACGGGCGAGGGGCTCAAGGATTTCGACGCGGTCACCGCCGCCATCCGCCACATTCCCGGCGTGCTTTCGGCGAGCCCGATCGTCGAGGGCCAGGCGCTGCTCACGAACGACACAGGTGCCGCGGTCGGCGGCCTCATTCGCGGAATCCGTCGATCCGATCTCGAAGCGCTGCCTTCCGTCTCCGATCACATCATCGCGGGCAGCCTCGATCATCTGACCGGCGACGATGCCGTGGCGATCGGAGCCGGGCTTGCGCAGACCCTCGGCCTCACCATCGGCGGCCGCCTCACCCTCGTCTCACCCCAAGGCGCGGCCACGGTGGTCGGAACCATCCCGCGTATCCGCTCCTATCAGGTGGTGGCGATCTTTCAGGTCGGGATGAACGAGTACGACAGCAGCTTCGTTTTTCTCCCGCTCGAAGCTGCGCAGGTCTTCTTTCAAAAGCCGAACGAGGCAACGCAGATCCAGGTGACCGTTCAGCATCCGGACGCGCTGGCCGCGATCGATCGCGCGATCGCGCGCGCCCTGCCGGGGCAGCCGATCCGCATCATCGACTGGACGCAGGCGAATGACAGTTTCTTCGCGGCCGTCACGGTCGAGCGCAACGTGATGTTCCTCATCCTCACGCTCATCATTCTCGTCGCCGCCTTCAACATCGTCTCCTCGCTCATCATGATGGTGAAGGACAAGACGAGAGACATTGCCATCCTGCGCACGATCGGCGCCGGGCGCGGCGCGGTGATGCGCATCTTCCTGATGTGCGGGGCATCGGTCGGAATCGTCGGGACCGTGGCCGGGACTGTGATTGGCGTGCTCTTCTGCCGCAATATCGAGACCATCCGGCAATGGCTGCAATCCCTGACCGGCACCAATCTCTTCAACCCAGAGGTCTATTATCTCGAGCAGCTTCCGGCCGTACTCGATTGGGGCGAGGTGGTGCGGGTGATCGTGATGGCGCTCGCACTCTCGCTGCTGGCCACGCTCTACCCGAGCTGGCGGGCAGCCCGCACCGACCCGGTCGAAGCGCTGCGGCATGAGTGAGCCTCTGGCGCTCAGGAGCCTCTCGCGCATATTTCGCGGCGCAGGAGGCGATCTTCCGGTGCTCCGTGGGGTCGATCTCATCGTCAAGGCGGGTGAGATCGTGGCCCTGGTGGCACCGTCCGGGGCGGGGAAGTCCACACTCCTTCAGCTCGCCGGGCTGCTCGAAAAACCCGATGGCGGCGCGGTGGTGATCGAGGGACGGGACGCCGGCGCCCTCTCGGATGCCGAGCGCACGACGCTACGCCGCCAGCGCATCGGCTTCGTCTATCAAATGCATCATCTTCTCTCCGAGTTCAGCGCCGTTGAGAACGTGATGCTGCCGCAGCTCATCGCGAACATCCCGCGGCGAACGGCGGAGGAGCGGGCGATGGCCCTGCTCGGCTCGTTCGGGCTGGCGGCGCGCGCGAAGCACCTGCCCGGCGCCCTCTCGGGGGGTGAGCAGCAGCGGGTGGCGATCGCCCGCGCGCTCGCGAACCAGCCGGTGCTGCTGCTCGCCGACGAGCCGACCGGCAATCTCGATCTGGCGACCGCCGCCGTGGTGTTCGAGGAGCTGCTGGCGGCAGTGCGCGGCCATGGGCTCGCCGCCCTGATCGCCACGCACAACCCGGAGCTGGCAGGGCGGATGGATCGCCAGGTGACGCTCAAGGCGGGTAAGATCACGCCGCTCGCCTGACCCCGAATCGGAACCGGATCCCGCCGTGCCGCATGCGGATTTTGTGCATCTTCGTGTCCATTCCGCCTATTCGCTAAGCGAAGGCGCGATCAAGGCGGGCAAGATCGCCGCCCTCGCCGAGCGGGCGGCGATGCCGGCCGTGGCCATCACCGATACGGGCAATCTGTTCGGCGCGCTCGAATTCAGCCAAGCCTGCGCCACCCTCGGTGTGCAGCCGATCCTCGGCTGCCAGCTCGCGCTCTCCCGCCCCGGCGGCAACGGCAGCGGCAATGGGCGGCTCGCGCCCGATCCGATTGTTGTTCTGGCGCAGGACGAGACCGGGCTTGCCAATCTCCAGCGCCTTTCCTCGCTCGCCTTCCTCGAAACCGACCCCGGCCTGCGCCCGCAGCTTCCGCTCACCACCCTCGCCGCGTACGCATCCGGCCTGATCCTGCTCACCGGCGGCACGGCTGGCTCGCTTGGCCGACTCCTCGGCGAAGGCCAGGCGATGGAGGCGGCGCAGCTCCTGGCCGCCTTCGCCGAAGCCTTCCCCGGTCGCGTGGCCGTCGAGCTCAGCCGGCACGGACTCGCAATCGAGAACACGATCGAGCCGGGGCTCATCCATCTCGCGGACGAGGCGGACCTGCCGCTCGTCGCCACCAATGACTGCCTTTTCGCCGATCCCGAGATGTTCGAGGCGCAGGATGCCCTGCTCTGCATCGCCGAGGGACGGCTTCTGAGCGAGACTGACCGCAGGCGTGCCACGCCCGAGCAATGGTTCAAGCCGGCGGAGACGATGCGCGCCCTTTTCGCCGATCTGCCGGATGCCTGCGACAATACGCTCGCGATCGCTGCCCGTTGTTCCGTGATGGCGGAGGTGCAGAAGCCCCTCCTGCCGCGTTTTCCGAAGCTTCCGCCCGGCACCGACGAGAGTGCCGCGCTCGCCGGGATGGCCCGCGCGGGTCTTGCCAGCCGGTTGGAGGGCCGCGACGAAGCGAGTCGGGCCCCCTATGAGGAGCGGCTCGAATACGAGCTTTCGGTGATCGCTCGGATGGGTTTTCCAGGCTATTTCCTGATCGTCGCCGATTTCGTGCAGTGGGCGAAGTCTCAGGGCATCCCGGTCGGTCCCGGGCGCGGCTCGGGCGCGGGCTCGGTGGTGGCCTGGGCGCTTACCATCACAGATCTCGATCCGATCCGCTTCGGCCTGCTCTTCGAGCGGTTTCTCAATCCCGAGCGCATATCGATGCCGGATTTCGACATCGATTTCTGCCAGGACCGCCGCGACGAGGTGATCGCCTATGTGCGATCCGAATATGGCGCCGACCGGGTGGCGCAGATCATCACCTTCGGAACGCTCCAGGCGCGCGCGGCGGTGCGGGATGTCGGCCGCGTGCTCGGCATGCCCTATGGGCAGGTGAACAAGCTCGCCGAGCTCATCCCGAACAACCCCGCCCACCCGGTCAGTCTCGAGAACGCGATCGCCGCCGAGCCGCGCCTTCGCGAGATGCGCGATTCCGACGAGGAGGTGCGGCGTCTGGTCGAGATCGCGCTCCGCGTCGAAGGTCTCTATCGCCATGCGAGCACGCACGCGGCCGGCGTCGTGATCGGCGATCGCCCGCTGACCGACCTGGTGCCGCTCTATCGCGATCCGCGTTCGGATTTCCTGGTCACGCAGTACTCGATGAAGCATATCGAGCAGGCCGGCCTCATCAAGTTCGACTTCCTCGGCTTGACGACGCTGACGATCCTGAAGCGTGCCTGCGATTTTCTCGCCTCGCTCGGGATCGCGGTCGATCTCGAGCAATTGCCGCTCGATGATCCCGCGACCTATGCGATGCTGAGCCGTGGCGATGCGAGTGGGGTGTTCCAGTTCGAAGGCCAGGGCATGCGCGATGTGCTCCGCCAGATGCGACCCGACCGTTTCGAGGATCTGATCGCCGGGGTCGCTCTCTATCGTCCCGGCCCGATGGCCAATATTCCCGCCTTCTGCCAGCGCAAGCATGGCGAGGCATGGGAGGCGCCGCACCCGCAGCTGACGGAAATCCTGAGCGAGACCTACGGCATCATGGTCTATCAGGAGCAGGTGATGCAGATCGCCCAGCTCATGGCAGGCTACAGCCTGGGCAGCGCCGATCTTCTTCGCCGCGCCATGGGCAAGAAGATCCGCTCGGAGATGGAGAGCCAGCGCCAGACTTTCATCGACGGCGCGGTCGCGCGGGGCATTGCGAAGGCGAAGGCAGCCGAGATTTTCGATTTGATGGCGCGCTTCGCTGATTACGGCTTCAACAAAAGCCATGCCTGCGCCTACGCATTGGTGGCGTATCAGACGGCCTGGATGAAGGCGAATCACCCGGCGGTGTTCCTCGCCGCCTGCATGAGCCTCGCCATCTCGAACACCGACAAGCTTGCGGTCTATCGCCAGGAGGCGGTGCGGCTCGGGATTCCCGTGCTGCCGCCGGACATCAATCGATCGGGCGCGGATTTCTCCGTCGAGCGTGACGAGCAGGGAAACCTTGCCATCCGCTATGCGCTGGCGGCGGTCAAGAAGGTCGGGCTGCAGGCGATGCAGGCGGTGGTGGCGGCGCGCGGGTCCGAACCCTTTGCCGACCTCGCCGATTTCGCCGCCCGGGTCGATCCGCGGCAGCTCAATCGCATGCAGCTTGAGAACCTGATCAAGGCCGGCGCCTTCGATTCGCTCGAGCCCAGTCGCGCTCGGCTTTTCGCCGCGGCCGAGACGATCCTGCGCCGCTCACAGGCAACGGCGGCCGAAAAGGGAGCGGGGCAGATAGGGCTTTTCGGTGATGGCGCGGAGAGCGGTCTCGAGCTGCCCCGGCTGCCGGACTGGCCGCCGATGGAACGGCTGGCCTTCGAGGCGGAGGCCGTAGGGCTTCATCTTTCCGCCCATCCGCTCGATGTCTACGGGCCGCTCCTCAAGCGGTTCGGGGTGGTGGCGAGCAACCGGATCGAGGCGCGAGCGGCGGCCGGGGCGGCGCGCCTCAAGCTCGCGGGCACGGTGATCGCGATCAAGGAGCGGACGACACGCACGGGCAACCGGATGGCCTGGGTGCGGCTTTCCGATGCCGGCGGCAGCTTCGAGGTTACGGTCTTCAGCGAGGTGCTGGCGCGCACGCGCGGCCTCATCGAAGCGGGGGCCAATCTCCTGGTGACGGCGGATGCGCGGCTGGAGGGGGAGACGGTCCGGATCACGGTGCAGGAGATCACCGGGCTCGACCAGGCCGCCGCGGCGGCGGGCGAAGGGCTCCGCGTATGGCTCGACCGGGAAGAGGCAGTGGCGCCGGTCAAGACTCTGCTTGCCCATGAGGCGGGCGGGAGGGGCCGGGTGCTTCTGCTGCCTTTGCTTTCTGGGGCGCGGGAGGTGGAGATCGCGCTCCCGGGTGGATTCCGGGTGACGCCGCGGCTCGCCCAGGCACTGAAGGTTGTGCCGGGGGTGGAGCGTGTCGAGGCTTTCTGAAATCCGGCGCGGAGATTGACTTTGCGGGGGGAGGGGCTATATCCGCCGCTCTCCTTTTGGGCAGTTTGGACAGAGAGCGGGACCCGATCGATGGCGTTTGCAATTGTCCGCACGGGCGGCAAGCAGTACCGGGTCACCCCGAATTCTGTTTTGCGCGTGGAACGGCTTGATGGGGCCGAAGGTGACGTCGTCACTCTTGCTGATGTGCTTGCCGTGGGCGAGGGAGAGCGTGTCACGCTCGGTGCCCCGCTTGTTGCGGGCGCTTCGGTGACGGCGACAGTGATCGCCCAGGAGCGTGACGACAAGATCCTGGTTTTCAAGAAAAGGCGGCGGAAGAACTCGCGTCGCCGCAAGGGTCACCGCCAGCACGTGACCGTGCTCCGGGTGGGTGAGATCCGGGGCGAGAGCGGGATGGGGCAGAACGATGGCGCATAAGAAGGCGGGTGGCTCCTCGCGCAACGGTCGCGATTCGCGCGGGCGGCGGCTCGGGATCAAGAAGTTCGGCGGCGAGGCGGTGCTGGCCGGGAACATTATCGTCCGTCAGCGTGGCACCAAGGTGCATCCGGGTTCCAATGTCGGGCTTGGGCGCGACCATACACTCTTTGCGCTGATCGACGGGCGGGTCAGCTTCGCGCGGCGAAGCGATGACAAGGTGTTTGTCTCGGTGGCGCCGACCGCCCCGGAGCCGCCGCCAGTGACGGATGTCCCGCCCGCGGAGTAGCACACTCCGGCGCGAGCCCGTGTTTGAAAGGGATCGGCGCCGGCCGGTCCCTTTTTATTTTCAGCGACTTGATCCATGAAGTTTCTCGACCAGGTGAAAATCTACGTCCGCTCCGGCGATGGCGGGGACGGCGTGGTCGCCTTCCGACGCGAGAAATTTCTCCCTTTTGGCGGCCCGGACGGCGGAAATGGCGGGAAGGGCGGAGACATCGTGCTCACCGCCGAGGATGGGCTCAATACGCTGATCGATTTCCGCTACGCCCAGCATTTCCGGGCCCGCAAAGGCGGCAATGGGGCGGGCGAGAATCGGACCGGACGGAACGCCCCGAACCTCGTGATCCGGGTGCCGCCGGGGACCGAGGTTCTGGCCGACGACGGCACGACACAACTCGTCGATCTCACGCGCGCCGGCAGCCGGAGCATCCTGCTTCCGGGCGGGGATGGCGGGTTCGGGAACGCGCATTTCAAATCCGCCACCAACCGCGCGCCGCGCAAGGCGACGAAGGGGTTTCCCGGCCAGGAACGCTGGGTCTGGCTCCGGCTCAAGCTGATCGCCGATGCCGGGCTGATCGGGCTGCCGAATGCGGGGAAATCGACGCTGCTGGCCGCCATGTCCGCCGCGCGGCCGAAGATCGGGGATTATCCCTTCACGACGCTTCATCCCGTGCTCGGAGTGGTGGAAAGCGAGGGCGAGAGCTTCATTCTCGCGGATATTCCCGGCTTGATCGAGGGCGCGCACGCAGGGGCGGGGCTCGGGACGCGGTTCCTCGGCCATGTCGAGCGGGCGCGGGTGCTGGTGCACCTGGTAGACGGGGCGGCGGGCCATGTGGTGCGGGTCTGGCGGGCCGTGCGGCGGGAGATTGCTTCCTACGGGGCGGGCCTCGCGGAAAAGCCGGAGATTCTCGTCCTCACCAAGCAGGATGCGATGAGCGCCCGCGAGGCGACGACGCGGCGAGCGGCGCTCGAACGGGCGGCCGGACGAGAGGTGTTTCTCGTCTCCGCGGTGAGCGGGGCGGGACTTGCGGAGCTGAAACGGGCGATTGCCACTCAGGTGCGCAAGCCATGAAAGCGCGCGCATCCTTGCCCGGGCTCTTCGAGGCAAAGCGCGTGGTGGTGAAGATCGGCAGTGCGCTGATCGCCGAAGGCGGTACGGGGCGGGTGAAGACGGCGTGGCTCGCGAGCATGGCCGCGGACATCGCTGCCCTGCGCGGGGCCGGGGCGGAGGTGATTGCCGTTTCCTCCGGCGCAATCGCGCTCGCGCGCCGGCTGCTCGGCTTCCGTGGCCGGCTGCGCCTGGAAGAGCAACAGGCGGCGGCCGCGGTCGGGCAGATCCGGCTGGCGCAGGCATGGAGCGAGGCGCTTTCGGCGCATGGTCTCATCGCCGCGCAGCTCCTGCTGACACTTGGCGATACCGAGGATCGCAGGCGCTATCTCAATGCACGGGAAACGCTCGCCACCCTTCTCGCGGCCGGCGCGGTGCCGGTGATCAACGAGAATGATTCGG
This sequence comes from Acetobacteraceae bacterium, assembly GCA_035509315.1. Taxonomy (GTDB): domain Bacteria; phylum Pseudomonadota; class Alphaproteobacteria; order Acetobacterales; family Acetobacteraceae; genus JAKAWQ01. Next base: position 12,944 of record DATJLS010000054.1, read on the forward strand.
TGGCGACGAGCGAAATTCGTTTCGGCGACAATGACCGGCTCGCGGCCCGCGTCGCGGCGATGGTCGGCGCCGACCGTCTGGTGCTGCTCTCGGATATCGACGGGCTCTACACCGCAGATCCGCGCAAGGACGAAGCAGCCGAGCATATTGCCATCGTGGAACGGATTACCCCCGCGATCGAGGCGATGGCGGGAGATGCCGGCTCGCTCGGCGCGCGCGGGGGCATGCGGACGAAGCTTGAGGCGGCAAGGATCGCAACCCGCGCTGGCGTGGCCATGGCAATCGCGCGCGGAACGGGGCTGCACCCGCTCCGCGCGCTCGCCGATGGCGCGCGGGTGAGCTGGTTCCTTGCCGAGCCGGACGGAGCGCAGGCGCGCAAGCGCTGGATCGCCGGCGTGCTGGCTCCGCTCGGAATGATCGCGGTGGATGCGGGCGCGGCGGCGGCCCTGCGCGCCGGCCGCTCGCTCCTGCCTGCGGGCGTGCTTACGGTGACAGGCGAATTCTCGCGCGGCGATCCGGTGCTGGTGCGCGGCGCGGATGGGAGGGATATCGCGAAGGGGCTCTCGGCGTACGGGAGCGAGGATGCGCGAAGGATTGCCGGGCACCGCTCTTCAGAGATCGCAACCCTGCTCGGCTGGCGCGGGCGGGACGAGTTGGTGCATCGTGACGACCTCGTGCTGCTGGACATGGGTGAAACGGGAAGGAAACGGTCCGGATGACGGCAGAGGACGGCAGAGCGACGATGCAATTGCAGGCCATGGCGGCAGAGGCGCGCGAGGCGGCGCGGGCGCTCGCGCACACCTCGCGCGGCCAGCGTGATGCTGCGCTCGGGGCGGCAGCGCGGGAGCTGCGCGCGCGCGCAGGCATGATCCTTGCCGCGAACGAGAAGGATCTGGCGGGCAGCGGAGAAGGCACGGCGGCCTTCCGTGACCGGCTGACGCTCGATCCGGCGCGGATCGAGGCGATGGCGGCGGGGCTTGAGGCGGTCGCCGCGCTCCCTGATCCGCTGGCGCGGACGCTCGGGGAATGGAAGCGACCCAATGGGCTTCTCTTCCGGCGGATCGCGCAGCCGATTGGCGTGATTGGCATGATCTATGAGAGCCGGCCGAATGTCGGCGCGGATGCGGCCGGTCTCTGCCTCAAGTCCGGCAATGCGGTGATTCTGCGCGGAGGCTCGGAAAGTTTCGCAAGCGCAGCGGCGATCCATCCGGCGATGGCCGCGGGTCTTCGCGCCGCGGGGTTGCCAGAGGCCGCCGTGCAGACGGCGCCGAGCCCGGATCGCGCCTTCGTGGGCGCGATGCTGGCGGCTTCGGGCCTGATCGACCTGATGGTGCCGCGCGGCGGCAAGGGGCTGGTCGAGCGTGTCGAGCGCGAGGCGCGGATGCCCGTGCTCGCCCACGCCGAGGGGCTCTGCCACACCTATGTGCATGAAGCCGCGGATCCGGAGATGGCGCGACGGGTCGTGGCAAACGCCAAGATGCGGCGGACAGGCATATGCGGGGCAACCGAGACGCTGCTGATCGATGCCGCCATCGCCGGACGGCTGTTGCCCGCGATCGTCGGCGATCTCACGGCGCTTGGCTGCCGCTTCCGCGCCGATGCGCGGGCGCAAGCGATCATGCCGGCGCTTCCCGCGGCGGAACCGGGCGATTTCGATACCGAGTGGCTCGATGCGGTGCTCTCGATCGCCGTAGTGGACGGTGTGGAAGCGGCGATGGCGCATATCGCACGTCACGGCAGCTTCCATACGGACGCAATCATTACCGAGGACCGGGCGGTAGCCGAAATGTTTCTTTCCGGGGTCGATTCGGCGGTGGCGCTGTGGAACGCCTCGACACAATTTTGTGATGGTGGCGAGTTCGGGTTCGGCGCGGAGATCGGGATCGCGACGGGACGGGTTCATGCGCGCGGGCCGGTCGGGCTCGAGCAGCTCACCACCTATCGCTATCTCGTGATCGGGACGGGACAGATCCGGCCCTGACGGCGTGGAGAAAAAGATGAGGGCACGCCTGTGAGATCCGTGCCACGTTTCGGCGATGCGCGGGCACGCAGGATCGGCGTGCTCGGTGGATCATTCAACCCGGCGCATATCGGGCACCGCAAGGTCGCCGAATCAGCGATCCGCGGCCTCGCGCTCGATGAAGTGTGGCTCCTTGTCTCGCCCGGCAATCCGCTGAAGTCAGTTGCAGGAATGGCGCCGTTTCCGGTACGCTTGCGCTCGGCGGAATCGATTGCGGATGGAAAGCGCATTTTCGCGGTCGGATTGGAGGAGGCGTGGCATACGCGCTATACGCGCGATACGCTCCGTCTTCTGCGTCGGCGCTTCCCGCGGGCGTGCTTCGTTTGGTTGATGGGGGCCGACATCCTCGTGCAGTTGCCGCGCTGGCGGCGCTGGGAGGAAGTGGTGCGCCTCGCACCCTTCGCGGTGCTGCCGCGGCCGGGATTTACCCTTGCGGCGCTCGCGGGCTGCGTGGCGCAGCGCTACCGGCATGCGCGGATGCCGCGTGGGAACGGAAAATTGCTGCTAGCGGGGCGGAGAAATCCGCCGGCCTGGGTATTCCTGCCCGGCACCGAAGACCCACATTCAGCGAGCGCGATCCGACGGCGAGCCAGAGGAGAGGAAACGATCACCACACTGCCCCCAGATGATGCGAGCTGGCGCGAGCGGCGAATTTCGCGCGTGCGCCGGCCCGGCGTTTCGGCAGCGCTGAAGGCAAGAGCGGCGGAGGTTTCTGCTGCGGCTTCGCCGCCCGAGAGCGTGCGCAAGAAAGCGGCGGCGGCCGGGCCCCGGAAGATCGTGGAGAAGACCGCGGAGGCGAAGAAGGGGACGAGTCCGCAGAAGACGGAAGCCACGCCTGGCAAAGCACCTTCAGCGCGGCGGCGGAAAGCGAAGGAGGAGCTGGCGCTCGATGCGCTGCAGGCGGCGATCATCCAGAGCCTGGAGGACGACAAGGCCGAGGATCTGGTGACGCTCGATCTCGTCGGGCGGGCAAGCTTCGCGGACCGGATGGTGATCGCGACTGGGTTTGCGGACCGGCAGATCTCGACAATGGCGCGGCATCTGGAGGAGAAGCTGAAGGCTATGGGGTTCGGGCGGCTTGCGATCGAAGGACGGCCGGGCTCGGACTGGATGCTGGTGGACGCCGGCGATATCGTCGTGCACCTCTTCAAGCCGGAAGCACGCGCCCATTATGCTCTTGAGCGAATGTGGGGGGCGGAGCTCGGCCCGGAGGAGCAGGCGAGCGCGGGTTGAGGGCGGCCCGAATTTTCCTTTCATTACTGATATGTAGCAGAATCAGAGAATTTTCCGGGGCAATACGCAATGACCGCAGGTCATCGCGCTTTAGATTTATTTTCTTGATCAATTTCTTGGCTTCGGTGGCTTGCGTCGCACCAAGGGGAGCCTGCCGTCATGTTCGCAGGAGCCTTCCCGATTCCTCAAGGACCCCCGCGGATCTTCCTTAGGGCGTGATGGACCGTGAAGCGTTGGCGGAAGGCCAGGCGCAGGAATGAGGAGGCGAGAGGTTTCGGGAAGGGCAAGATTCACCAGAGAGAGAGATTTTGACGATGTATCTTGTGAAACGGCAATTCCTTTTCCGGAGGGTGCGAAGAATAGAGGAATATTGACTTGGGTTGAGAAAATTGATGAAATTTCCCAGATATTTCGGGGAGGTCAGGAGTGAAGATCTTCATGCACAGCGGCACCGAGGATGGTGCGGCCTTTTATCTCGACACGGCGGATGGTGCTGTGCACGTGGTGAGTGGAGTGCGAGCCGAGACGGAATGGTTCAGCGTGGCCCAGGCGGTTAAGGTTCTGTGTGAGGCGGTGAGGATCAAGGAACCGGATGTGCGGAGCAATGCAATTCGGGCCGTAGGCCTCTATGTGGAGAAGCAGCTCAGCAGCCATATGGGTGAGGGTGGCGTCTTCGTGGTGGGCTGATCCGGCCAAATACCTGCTTGCCCTGCCTTGCGCGGAGGCCCGAGGCATTTTTGAGTCGCCTCGCAACCGGATCCGGAGATCGTTTGTTGTGGACGGCAGACCTGTCGCCTCGGCAAAGCGCCGCGCATGGTTATTCTGATGACCTCGCCTTCTGCACTGTACGACGCAATGCCCGCGGTGGCCAAGTATTCGGATGAGGCTTTGACGCATCCGTCCAGAATCCGCAAATTCCACCTTTTGAGCTATTGCATCGAGTGTTTCCTGGCCGTCCTCCGCCCTGGGACGCGCAGTCTCCACTCTCAAGCGCTCGATAGCCTTGGCGGGCCTCATCCCTGTCCCGCGACAAAGGCGCGACTGAATTGCTGCGCTTGCGGCCATCGCGCAGGAAGACGCCGACCCGGCCGCGGTCGCGACCGCAATGGCGAAGATCGTCAACACTCCGCTCGAGAAATGCCCTTTCCGCCTGATCATCGATTCTGCAAACGATAGTGCCGTGGCCTCCTACGCGGCGATCGACCGAGTACATGAGAAGTTCCTGCGTCGCCCCGGCTTCGGAGGATTCCTGCTGCTGGCAATGGCGCAGGTGTAGGTCCTCAGCGAGAAGCGGCCCGAAAGGTTCTCGAAGAGTTTGTGATCGAGGCTAAGCCGCCCCAGCGGACGTGAACCGAGTCCATCGCGCGGAGGTCGTGGAACATAACAACTACGACACAGCTGCAATACGCAGCGTCTCGATGTCAAGTTTCGACATCGGCAGGATCGCAGCGATAACGCGATCCGCAGCAGGACCGGACATCAGCTCCGGCAGCATCTCAGGCACGATCTGCCAGGAGAGGCCGAACCGATCCTTGAGCCAGCCGCATTGACCAGGCATCCCACCATCGACGAGTGCGTTCCAGTAGCGATCGATCTCGTCTTGAGTCTTGCAATGGACGACAAAAGACACGGCTTCGGTAAACTTGTGATGGGGACCGCCATTGAGCGCGGTGAACGGCTTGTCGCCGAGTTCGAAGGAAACCGTCAGCACCTTTCCGCCACGAACCGGAACGGCCTCCGTACGCTCGACAATCCTGGTGATTTTCGAATGGGGAAAAAGCGAGACGTAGAATCGCGCGGCCTCTTCGGCTTCGGTATTGAACCAGAGGAACGGGGTGATGTCTGGCATAGCACTTTTCCTTGTCGACTAGTTAAGTTGATATCAACACATATACCTCATATCAAAATGATTTGGAGCCGGGTGATCTGAAATTGTCATGCTTTCGTGGGGTCTGGGCCTCTGAAACTACACGGTAAAATATTTCGCGTGCGGGTTGAGGATGACGAGCGCGCTCGTCGATTGCTCGGGCTCGAGCTGGAATTCCTCGGAAAGGGAAACACCGATGCGCTCGGCCTCGAGCAGGCGGAGCAGCGGCACCTGATCCTCGAGCTTGGGGCAGGCGGGATAGCCGAAGGAATAGCGGCTGCCGCGATAGCCCTGCGCGAGCATCTTCTCCATGTCCCGATCATCCTCGGCGGCGAAGCCGAGTTCGGCGCGGATGCGTTTGTGCACATATTCGGCCATGGCCTCGGCCATCTCCACCGAGAGTCCGTGCAGATAGAGATAATCCTGGTAGCGGTTCTCTTCGAACCAGGCGCGGGCAATCTCAGAGGCGCGGGTGCCCATGCTGACGACCTGCAGGCCGATCACGTCCCGCGGCCCGTCCTCGATATCGCGCACGAAATCGGCGATGCACTCGCCATCCTCGCGCGGCTGGCGCGGCAAGGTGAAGCGGCAAAGCTCAGTCGTGCCGTCGCGATCGAAAAGAATGAGGTCATTGCCTTGACCGGCTGCGTGCCAGTAACCGTAACTTGAGCGAGGACTCAGGATTTTTTCCGCTTCGCAGAGCGAGAGCACGCGCTTGAGGACGGGACGCAGCTCCTGCCGTGCCCAGCCCAGGAAATCCTCGAGCGAGCGGCCTTGCTTGCGAAAGCCCCACTGGAATTGATAGAGGCTCCGCTCATTGAGGAAGGGGACGAGCGCGCGCGGATCGGCCTCGATCGTTCGCGCCCCCCAGAAGGGCGGGGTGGGCGGTGTCTCATTCTCAGTGAGGCGGCGCCTTCGCGCCTGGACCTTGGCGAGATCGACGGGGCGGAAGGCACGCGGATCGGCCTCGCCGAGTGTGCGCGCAGGATGGCGCGCACGCCCGGCGCGGCGGGCGGCGGTCGCGGCGAGATAATCGTCGAACGCGTTGCCGGTGACCTTCTCCATGAGCGAAAGCCCGTCGAAGGCATCGCGCGCGTACGCGACGCGGCCGCTCGCATAGGAAGCGACGCAATCCTCCTCGACATAGCGGCGGGTGAGCGCCGCACCGCCAAGCAAGACCGGAATCTCGAGACCCTGGCGGGACATTTCCTCGAGATTCTCGCGCATCACCACGGTCGATTTGACGAGCAGGCCGGACATGCCGATCGCATGCGCGCGATGCTCGGCGGCCGCGGCGAGCATTTCCGTGAGCGGCACCTTGATGCCGAGATTGACGACACGGTAGCCATTGTTGGTGAGGATGATATCGACCAGGTTCTTGCCGATATCATGCACGTCCCCCTTCACGGTCGCGAGCACGATCGTGCCTTTTTCCTGGCCTTCGATGCGTTCCATGAATGGTTCGAGATAGGCGACCGCCGCCTTCATCGTCTCCGCGCTTTGCAGCACGAAGGGAAGCTGCATGCGCCCGGCGCCGAAAAGATCGCCCACCACCTTCATGCCGTCGAGCAGGATGGTGTTGATGATATCGAGGGCGGAATGGGATTTGAGCGCGGCACCGAGATCTTCGGCGAGCCCCTTGCGATCGCCGGCGATGATGCGCTCCTTCAGCCGTTCCTCCGGCGTCTCGGCGCGCTTGCGTTCGGTCGCTGCCGCGGCCTTGCGATCAGCGAAGAGCTCCAGCAGGCAGGTGAGCGGGTCATAGCCCTCGCGGCGGCGATCGAGGATGAGATCTTCGGCGGCCGCGGCCTCCTCGGGCGGGATCTCGTGCAGCGGGCGGAGCCGGCTCACATGCACGATCGCCGCGGTCATGCCCGCGCGAAGCGCGTGATCGAGGAAGACGGAATTGACGACCGCGCGAGCGGCGGGATTGAGGCCGAAGCTGATATTGGAGAGGCCGAGCACGATCTGCACCTCGGGCAGCGCCTCGCGGATCATGCGGATGCCTTCGAGCGTCCAGAGACCGAGCTTGCGGTCTTCCTCATTGCCGGTGGCGATCGTGAAGGTGAGAGGATCGATCAGGAGATCGGATGGCGAGAGGCCGTGGCGATCTCGCGCGAAATCGACGAGGCGGCGGGCGATCGAGAGCTTGCGCTCGGGAGTCTTCGCCATGCCTTCCTCGTCGATCGTGAGGGCGATCACGGCAGTACCGAATCGGCGGGCGAGCGCGAGACGATCGTCGGCATGCTTCTCGCCATCCTCGAAATTGATGGAATTGAGGATCGGCTTGCCACCAATGAGTTTAAGCGCGCTTTCCATCACACGCGTCTCGGTGGAATCGATGACGAGCGGCGCATTGACGCCGGCATTGAAACGCTGAACGATCGCATTCATCTCGGCGAGTTCGTCGCGTCCGACGAAGGCGGTGCAGAGATCGAGCGCGCTGGAGCCCTCGGCGACCTGCTCGCGGGCCATGACCAGGGCGCCATCCCAGTCGTGTTTTTCCTGCAATTCGCGGAAGCGGCGCGAGCCGTTGGCGTTGCAACGCTCGCCGATCGAGAAAAAACTGTTCTCCTGGCGCAGCGTCACCTGGCCATAGAGGCTGGTCACCGTCGGCACCCACACTACCCGGCGCGGCACGGGCGCGGGCCGCGGCAAGCCGAGGCGGCGGAGCATCGCATCGAGGGCGGCGATATGCGGGATCGCGGTGCCGCAGCAGCCGCCGATGAGATTGACCCCGTCCTCGACCACATAGCGTTCGAGCCAGGTGGCAAGCTCCGCCGGCGCGAGGGGGTAATGCGGCTTGCCGTCCACCAGCTCGGGCAGGCCGGCATTTGGCTGCACCGAAATCAGACGCGGCCAGTTGCGCGCGAGCCAGCCGATATGCTCGGCCATCTCCTGCGGGCCGGTGGCGCAGTTGAGGCCCATCAAGGGCACGTCGAGCGCATGGATAACGGTGGCGGCGGCGGCAATGTCCGGCCCGACGAGCAGGCTGCCGGTGGTCTCGACCGTGACTTGGACGAAGATGGGCGTCTCGGTGCCGGCTTCGGCGCGGGCGCGTTTCGCGCCATTCACGGCCGCCTTGATCTGCAGCGTGTCCTGGCAGGTCTCGATCAGGATGGCATCGACACCGCCTTCGATGAGCCCGGTGCATTGGAGCGCCAGCGCCTCCTCGAGCGGGTCGTAAGCGATATGGCCAAGGCTTGGCAGCTTGGTGCCGGGACCGACGCTGCCGATGACATAGCGCGGGCGGGAATCGGTGAATTGCTCGGCTGCCTCGCGCGCAAGCTCGGCGCCGATGCGGTTGATTTCCCGCGTGCGGTCGGCGAGGCCGAATTCCCCGAGCGTGATGGGCGAGCCGCCGAAGGTGTTCGTCTCGACCATATCGGCGCCGGCCTCGAAATAGCCGCGATGGATCTCGCGCACGAGGTCGGGGCGCGAAAGATTGAGAACGTCCGTGCAATTTTCCTTGCCCCAGAAATCGCGCTCGACATCGAGCGTGAGCGCCTGGACACGGCTGCCCATGGCGCCGTCGCAGAGCAGGACGCGGTTTTCCAGAAGCTCGAGGAGGGGTGGACGCGGCATCGTTTTCCTTCAGGCGGCGGCGCGACGGGCGGGCCAGATGCGAACAGTGAGCGGACCGGGGACCGAGTGGGCGGGCGCGGGTTCGAGGCCGGAGGCCCCGAACCATCCGGCCATCTCGGCGTCGGTGAAGCCCGGCCAGCGATGGGCAAGGCTGACGGTCGCCTTCTCCTCGCCGTGCGAGGCGAGATCGACGACGATGAGCCGTGCGCCGGAGCGCAGCACGCGGCCGGCTTCGGCGAGCGCGGAGGCCGGATCCTCCGCGTAATGCAGCACCATCTGGAGGGTGGCGAGGTCAAAGCCGGCATCCGGCAGCGGCAGGCGGTACATATCGGCGCGCCGGACCGTGCAATGGGTGAGGCCGGCATCGGCAAGCCGGGTGCGGGCGAGCGCCAGCATGGCCGGGCTCGCATCGATCCCGATTCCCTGGGTGATGCGGGAAGCGAGGAGCGCGAGCAGGCTGCCGGTGCCGGTGCCGATATCGACCAGGCGGCCGATGCCGGATCCAGGAAGAAGACTGAGGAGGGTCTCGGCGACCGCGCCGGCCGGCAGGTTGAGGGCGCGCATCTCGTCCCAGTCCGCCCCCTGGCGGGAAAAGCTTTCCGAAGCGATGCGCGCGCGCTCGGCGAGCACGCGGGCGACCTGGCGGCGGTCTGCGGCGAGGACGGGATCCTCCTCCGGCAGGCGGGCAAGAAGGGCGCGGGCGAGTCCGCCTTCGGCACCGGCGGGAAGCTGGAACCAGGCATGCGCGCCTTCGCGTGTGCGCTCCAACAGGCCGGCCTCGCAAAGAAGACGGAGATGGCGGGAGAGACGCGGCTGGGACTGGCCGAGGATCGTGGTGAACTCGCTCACGCAGAAGGGCCCGCGCACGGCGAGCGCCAGCAGGCGAAGCCGAGTCGGCTCGGCGGCGGCGCGCAGGCTTGCCAGCAGGCCCTCCATACGCATCTATCTCATAAAGATATGCTTATGTCCATATTATCCGGGACGCCTAGCAGCTGTGACTGGAGTGGTTGACGTTCCGACCAGTCCAATCATTTTCGCCGCCGATACCCGCAAGCGAAGGACTGTCGTGCCTGCCGGCATTCCGCTCAGGGCCGAGAAAACGTTGGATCGATCTGGCTCCGGGGGGTCTAGCCCTGAGCGATCTCAGGCGCGATTCGTTCGGCGCGGAGCGCGTGGATCGTGCTGCTCATCTCACCGATCCTCTGCTCGAGCGCGGCGAGCCGCTGGTCGTGACGGACGAGAAGGCCGCCGAAGAAGCTGATCAGGTCCTCAAATGAAAGCGCGGGCATGGTGATCGACTCGATCTGGCCCGTGGGGGGCGGGCCCGCGAAGAGCTGCTCGCGCCGGAAATAATCCCGCGCCATGGCCTGGTTCTCTTCGCGGAAATAGGCCTCCACCTCGGCTATCAGCCAGCGCGGCAGGATGTGATGCGCGACGCCGGCCTGCACCGCGCCGGTGCTCACCGCATTCTCCACCACGAGGTCGGAGAACTGCATGCGCGGCTTGTGGCGGTTGATGAGCAGCATGATCGCCACGTCCTTCGGCGTCAGGCTGGTATTGATATCAGGCACCGTGAAGGCGAGGCCCTCGGCCTCGATGCCGAGAGCGCCGAGGACATCGCGAAAGAGCCCCTCGCCCCGCGTCACCGCACCCTCATAGATGCGGCAGAGGATGTTTTCGGCGCCGAAGATCCCGGAAAGATAGCGGTAGAAGCTGTGATATTTGAGGAACGGATGCTGGCGGTAGCCGGCCCGTGCGTAGCTCTCGGGGGACTCGGTGCAGGCGTGGCGCTTCACCTGCTGCATGTAGGAAGAGGCGAGGAACTGGTCGTGCCGCCGGATATAGTAGAGCGCCCTGACACTGATGCCGTCTTCGCCGAGGCCGGCGATCAGGCTCTCGAGTGCCTCGCGCCTGGCATCGATGAAGAGCTCGCTCGAGACGATGCCCATGCGGGCGCTGCTCCGCGCGACGGCCTCGCGGAATTCCGCGCGATGGCGCTCGGCATCGGAGAGATGCGCGGGTGAGTGCGGGGAAAGCATGGTGCGCGCGAGATAGGCGCCGTTGCCGGCCGAGATGCGGCCTTCGACCCCGAGCGTGAATTCCCCGATCCGGAGATAATCGACCCCGCGCGCGAGCAAGCCCGCTCGGTTGCGGGCGAGGAAGACCTGCAGCGCCGAGGAGCCGGTCTTCGGAATGCCGAGATGGAGCACGATTTCCTTCATGCGGTCGCGCTTGTCCTTCGCTGTCGGCCGCGTGAGGGCCGGCCCTTCCCGATCAGGCTTTGATTCAGGTCGGCATCCAGCCGAAGCGCCGGGCAAGCCAGCCACGGAGCGCGAGTAGCGTCGCCGCATCGGTGGCGACAGCGACGGTGCCGGCATTGGCATCGGGCGCGGTCTCGATTCGCACCGAGGCGGCGCTGGCGAGCGCACGCACCGCGGGGGCGGCGGCCATCGTCGTGCTCATGCTGCGCCAGAGGCCGACCACGTCGGGCGGCGTGAGCGAGGGCAGCACCAGCGCGTAATCGAGCGTTGTCGCCGCCGCGGCCGCCTTCCACGCGCCGAGCAGCCGGCCGCGCAGCGGATGGCCGAGCAGGGAGGCCGAGACCTCCTCGAGCGTGGGCACATCCGGCATCATGGGATCGCGTGTCCGCCGGCCGTCCGCATCGACCATGCCGAACGAGAAGAGCGGGGCCGCGCCTTCCTGGGCGAGCACGCCCGCCCGCTCCGGCACGTCTTCGCCATGCAGCAAGACGAGATCGACCGAGCCTTCGCCAAGCGCCGTGCGCAATTGATCGGGCTCGGCAAGGCCGAAGACGGCGGTGAAGTTGGTGCCGAGCAGCTCGAGCGCGAGCAGCGCCGGGAGGTCCGGCCCGGTCGGCGTGCCCGCGGCGATGCGCGGGCTCTGGTCCGGGGCGAGGGCCGAGAGCGGCACCTTGCCCATGACGACGGAGGGGGTGAGGGCGTTCAGGGTCGGAACCCAGCTCGCCAGATCGAAATGGGTGCGGGGATCACCGACCAGCCAGGCAGTCGCAGCGGCGCCGGGGACGAGAAGGGCCGTCGCGCCATCGGGCACCGCAAGGGCGGTGAACTGGTTGGCCCCTGTCACCCCGTCATTGCCGATGGCGTTCTGCCGCACGAGCCGCGTGCCCGGCGGAAAGGCATGGGCGAGCGCGGGCATCAGCGCTTCCGCCCAGTGATCGAGCGGACCGTCCGGTGTGCCGGCGACGAGCACCTCGGCACCATTCGGGAATGGCACGGCCGCCATGGCGGTCGCGGCGCGCGCGTGTTTCGGCGGCGCGAGCAGCGCGGCCCCGCAGGTTCCGAGAAGCAGCCGCAATGCCTTGCGCCGCGAAGGGGCTTCACCCGATCGCATCAGCCCTCCCTGGAGCGTGATCGCCGGGGGTGGGATCACCGACGGCTTCAATCACGCGGGAAACGAAAGGCGGGAGCGGGAGACGTAAGCGCGACCGAACGCATCCCGCTCGGGATGGAGCCGGCACTCCTACGCGAGCGGCGGCTCCTGTCAATTCAAACCATTGTTCCGGCGGTCAGGAATCGTATTGGACGAGCGAGGTGAACGGAACGTCGAGGCGAGCGCGACCGTTGAGGAAGGTAAGCTCGATCAGTGCGGCGGCGGCGGGCACGGTCGCGCCGACATGGCGCAGGAGCGCGATGCCGGCAGCCATCGTGCCGCCGGTGGCGAGCAGATCGTCCACGATCACAACCCGATTGCCGCCATCGACCGCGTCGGCCTGGATCTCCACCCGATCGGTGCCGTATTCGAGCGCATATTCATGGCCGATGGTGCGGCCGGGCAGCTTGCCGTGCTTGCGCAGCATCAGGAATCCACAGTCAAGCTTGAGGGCGAGCGGCGCGGCGATGAGGAAGCCGCGCGATTCGATCCCGGCGAGCAGGTCCGGCCGATAGGGCCGCACCGCTTCGGCCAGCCTGTCCATCGCCACCTGCCAGGCATCCGCGTGACGGAGCAGGGTCGAGATATCGTAGAAGAGAATTCCGGGCTTCGGAAAATCGGGAATGCCGCGGATATGCTCACGAAGGTCCATGCGGTGATCCCTAACCCGTAATGCCCTGGTTTCCTAGTGCCCGATCGCAGAGAAAAGCGACTCGCGGAGCGAGCAGTTTTCGCCGCGTGAATCGGGCACTTGGACAAAGAACTCTGAGCCAGCTTTCCATGAAAGCTGGCACTGGGATGCCGATCGAAACTCTATCGTGGCCCGGGCGCCGCGGACAATCCACGGCGCCTGGATCGTTGGATGAGTTGCGGGATACGGTCGTCGGACGGGCCGTTGCCGGGCGGCCGCCTTGGTGGTCCGATGGCGCCGATTGCCGTGCCCCAGGTGCGGCGAGTGACGCTCTCGGAGGAATGACTTCTGTGGTGGACGGATCCGGGCTCAGAAACGCCGATCTCGATTCGGCTCTCGCCGAGGCGCGGGAGGCCTATGTCGCGCGCAACCCGAAAAGCCTTGCCCGCTTCATCGAGGCGGCCTCGGTGATGCCGGGCGGCAATACGCGGAGCGTGCTCTTCCATGCGCCGTTCCCGCTCGGTCTCGCGCGCGGTGAGGGCGCGCATCTCTATGATCTCGATGGTGCACGCTATATCGATTTCCTCGGCGAATATACGGCCGGCATCTACGGCCATTCGCATCCTGTCATTCGTCGCGCGGTCGAGGCGGCGCTCGATGGCGGCATCAATCTCGGCGGGCACACGATGCTCGAGGCGCGGTTCGCGCGCGCCGTCAGCGAACGTTTCGGTCTCGATCTGGTCCGCTTCACCAATTCCGGCACCGAGGCCAATCTGATGGCGCTGGCGAGCGCTGCCGCTGTCACGGGGCAGCGGACCGTGCTTGCCTTTCACGGTGCCTATCATGGCGGGGTCTTCACCTTCGCGGGCGGCGGCTCGCCGGTGAATGCGCCCTATGATTTCGTGCTCGCCCGCTACAACGACGGGCCGGGCACGGTGGCGGCGATCGAGGCCCATGCCGGAAAGCTCGCTTCGGTGATCGTCGAGCCGATGATGGGCGGCGGGGGCTGCATTCCTGCGGAGCCGGAGTTTCTCGCCTCGCTCATCGCGGCCGCCCATGCGGCGGGTGCGATCGCGATCTTCGATGAGGTGATGACCTCACGGCTGGCGCCGGGGGGGCTTGCCGGCAAGTACGGGCTTCGCCCCGATCTCGTGACGCTTGGGAAATATATCGGCGGCGGCATGTCCTGCGGCGCCTTCGGCGGCTGCGCGGCACTGCTCGGGCGGTTCGATCCGCGCCGCGCCGATGCGCTGCCGCATGCCGGCACTTTCAACAACAACGTGCTCACCATGTCGGCCGGCATCGCGGGCCTCACCGAGATCTATACGAAGGAGGCGGCCGAGGCGCTGAATGCGCGTGGCGAGGCGCTGCGGATACGGCTCAATGCACTTTGCCACCAGCATGGCGCCCCGATGCAGTTCACCGGCATCGGCTCGATGATGACGGCGCATTTCACGTCCACGCCGATCCGCGCGCCCGAGGATTGGGCGAAGGCCGATCCGCGCCTCAAGGAACTCTTCTTCTTCGATCTCCTGGCCGCCGGCTTCTGGATCGCGCGGCGCGGAATGATCAATCTCTCGCTGATGACCGGAGATGCCGAATGCGAGCGTCTTGCCGAAGCGGTCGAGGAGTTCCTTCAAGCCCGCCACCCGCTGCTGGCCGTCGCCGCGGCTGGAACGTGACGACCGGAGGCGGACGGCCTCAGGTCTGAATCACGTGAGAAAACAATGATCGAGAGCGGGACGGGCGAGCCTGAGCGATCTCATCCCGGTCGAGCGGGTGAACATTCATCTTCAAGGCTCGGCCGCGGTCGCCGTTGCGGGATCGGCGGGATCAGGCAATGTTTTCGATGATTTCACGCTTCTTGAAGTCCACATGGATGACTTCATGAGGCCGGGAAAGATCGGGAAGGGCCCAGCAGGAGAGCCACCACTCCAGGGAGAAAGTGAAGGATTGCCAAAATCCGAAATACCACCACGACATGCCAAGATACTCCGGGTGCCCGGGTTTCCTCCGCCTTCTCATTTCCCCGCTGGCCTTTAACCGACAATGAATCGCCGCCGAGCTTGTCTTTTTCTGGCGGATTTTACGGTTTTTCTGAGGAAAGCCGGGATGTCCCAGCATCCTGGATGCCCGTTTTTCATCGCCAGCTCGCCCCGAAACCTCACACTTGTGTCACCTTGTGTCGGCTTAGCCCAATTGTCATAGAATTGTCGTTGTATTGTAACACGTCAAGGTTACGTCGCGCGCGGTCTCTGAACGGAAAGGCCGAACCCCATGAAGCGCCGCTCTCTGCTCGCGGGTGCAACCGCGCTCGCTCTCGCTCGCCCGGCTTTCGCCTCCACGCCGACCAAGGTGGTCTTCTGGCACTCGATGAACGGGGCGCTCGGGGACGAGCTCGACAAGCTGATCGCGCGGTTCAATGCCTCGCAGAGCGCCTATGAGGTCGTCGGGGTCTTCAAGGGTGGCTATGCGGAGGCGCTGACCGCCGCCATCGCCGCCTGGCGCGCTGGCCAGGCGCCGCACATCGTGCAGGTCTTCGAGGTCGGCACCGGCTCGATGATCGCAGCGGGCCCGGCGGTGAAGCCGCTCTGGCAGCTCGTGCAGGAGACGGGGGCGCCGATCAAGCCCGAGAACTACATCGCCTCGGTGCGCGGCTATTACAGCCTCGCCGATGGGCGAATGGCCTCGATGCCCTTCAACTCCTCGACCGCGGTGATGTGGCACAACCAGGATGCCTTCGAGAAGGCGGGGCTCGATCCGGCGAAGCCACCGGCGACCTGGCCGGAGCTCGTCCAGGCGGCCGAGGTGCTGCAGGCCAAGAAGGTCACGGACTATGCGGTCACCACCTCCTGGCCGACCTGGATCCATTTCGAGCAGTTCGCCGCCATCCATAACCTGCCCTATGCGACCGAGTCGGACGGGTTCAAGGGACTGAACGCCGAGCTTCTCGTCGATGCCGCACCCTTCGTGAACAATCTTCAGCGGCTGCTCGACATGGCCAAGGCGGGCAGCTTCAAATATGCGGGCCGCGACAATCTTCCCGACCCGATCTTCTATTCCGGCCAGGCCGCAATCACCTTCAATTCCTCCTCGAGCCGCGGCGCGCTCGTCAAATCCGCGAAGTTCCGTTTCGCCGACGCCGATCTTCCCTATGATCCTCAGGTGATCGCAAAGCCGATCAACTCGATCATCGGCGGGGCGAGCCTCTGGACGATGACGGCGCCACGCCGCGCCGAAGAGGAATACAAGGGGGTCGCAGCCTTTTTCGCCTTCCTCGGCCAGCCGGCGCAGGATGCCGAATGGGCATCCGTCACCGGCTATGTGCCGGTCACCTTCGCGGGCTCGGATCGGATGAGACAGCAGGGCTATTTCGAGAAGAATGTCGGCGCCGACCTGCCGGTCCTGCAGCTTGAGCGGCTGCCGGTGACGGACAATTCGCGCGGCATCCGGCTCGGCAACATGCCCGAGATCCGCGTCATCATCGAAGAGGAGTGGGAGAAGGCGCTCGGTGGGCAACAGGATGCGAAAACCGCGCTCGCCAACGCAGTCTCACGCGGGAATGCGGTGCTGCGCAGCTTCCAGCGTTCGGTCGGCGGGTAGCCGTCACCGAGGCAGCGGCAGAGCGACGTGGAGCGGCGCACGATCTTCGGTGGCTGGTTCTTGCCGGCGGCGCTCGTGCTGCCGCAGCTCCTGGTGACGATCCTCTTCTTCCTGCTGCCGGCCGGGGAGGCGATCTATCAGAGCCTCACCGCGACCGATGCCTTCGGGTTGCACACACGCTTCGTGGGGTGGGCGAATTTTGCCGCACTCTTCGCAGACCCCACCTATCTCGCGACACTCCTCCGGACCGCGATCTTCTGCGCGCTGGTGACGCTGCTCGCCCTCGCTCTTGCCCTCGTGCTCGCGGTCTTCGCCGATCGTGAGATCCGAGGCCGCGCGATCTACCGCACGCTGTTGATCTGGCCCTATGCCGTCGCGCCGGCCGTCTCAGCCGTGCTCTGGGTCTTCGTGATGCATCCGCAGGTCGGCATCCTCGGACGGCTGCTCAACCGCGCGGGACTGCATTGGGATTATACGCTCAACCCCATCCAGGCGATGGGCCTCGTCATCGTCGCCAGCGCCTGGACGCAGGTGAGCTACAATTTCGTCTTCTTCCTGGCCGGGCTGCAATCGATCTCGCCCGCGGTGATCGAGGCCGCGCGGATGGACGGGGCGCGAGGCTTCCACCGATTCCGCACCATCATCTTTCCGCTTCTGATGCCCACCACCTTCTTCCTGCTCATCGTCAATCTGGTCTATGCCGCCTTCGAGACCTTCGGCACCATCATGGCGCTGACGCGCGGCGGCCCGGGCCAGGCGACCGAGACCTTGGTGGTGAAGGTCTATCGCGACGGGGTCGTCAATCTCGATCTTTCCGGTTCGGCAGCGCAATCGGTGGTGCTGATGCTCCTCGTCATCGCGCTCACCGCGCTGCAGTTCCGCTTCCTCGACCGGCGGACAAATTGACGCGCACCCGAACGGACTGGCTCGCTCATATCGTGCTCGGGCTCGGCGTCATTCTCTTCGCCTTTCCGGTCTGGCTCATCTTCGCCGGTGCGACACAGGATGCGGGCGCGATCAATCGCGGCGATCTCTCGCTTCTGCCGCGGCTCTCGCATCTCGGCATCTTTCTCTCCGTGCTTCGCCACGGCGCCGCCGACAGCAAGATTCCGGTCTGGCATATGCTGATGATCTCGGCCCTCATGGCGCTCGGGATCGCCATCGGCAAGATCGTGATCTCCTTCATCTCCGCCTATGCGGTCGTCTTCTTCCGCTTTCCCTTCCGCAGGATCGCTTTCTGGACGATCTTCATCACGCTGATGCTGCCGGTGGAGGTGCGCATCATCCCGACCTATGCGGTGATGGCGAATTTCGGGATGATCAACAGCTTCGCCGGACTCACCGTGCCACTGATCGCCTCGGCGACTGCGACGCTCCTTTTCCGGCAGGTCTTCATCGCGATCCCGGACGAGCTGGTCGAGGCGGCGCGGATGGATGGCGCAGGCCCGATCCGTTTTCTCCGCGATATTCTCGTCCCGGTCTCGGCCGCGAACATCGCGGCACTTTTCGTGATCCTTTTCGTCTATGGCTGGAACCAGTATCTCTGGCCGTTGCTTGTCGCCACCGACCCGCGGCTCGATACGATCGTGATCGGCATCGTCCAGCTCATCGACACCGGTTCCATCCTCACGCCATGGAACACGATGATGGCGATGTCCCTCCTCGCCATCATTCCGCCTGTGGTTGTGGTGGTGGCAATGCAGCGCTGGTTCGTCAAAGGCCTGACCGAGGTGGAGAAGTAATGGCCAGCCTCGAGCTTCGCGGGCTTGCAAAGAGCTTCGGCGCGCAGACCGTGCTGGAGCGCATCGATCTCACGCTCGGCGATGGCGAGATGGTGGTGATCGTCGGCGCCTCCGGCTGCGGGAAATCGACTCTGCTGCGCCTCGTCGCGGGGCTCGAGCATCCGAGCGCGGGGGCAGTGATTTTGGATGGGCGGGACGTGACCGGGCGCGACCCGGCCGAGCGCGACATCGCCATGGTGTTCCAGAACTATGCGCTCTATCCGCATATGAGCGTCTTCGAGAACATGGCCTATGGGCTCCGGATCCGCAGGCTGCCGCGCGCCGAGATCCGAAAGCGCGTGGATGAGGCTGCCGCGATGCTCGGGCTTGAAGCCCTGCTTTCGCGCAAGCCGCGAGCCCTCTCGGGCGGGCAGCGCCAGCGTGTGGCGATGGGCCGCGCGATCGTGCGCGAGCCGAAGCTCTTTCTTTTCGATGAACCGCTTTCCAACCTCGATGCCAAGCTTCGCGTTCAGATGCGCGCGGAGATCCGCCGGCTGCAGCGCCGGTTCGGGATCACCAGCCTTTATGTGACGCACGATCAGGTCGAGGCGATGACGCTCGGCGACCGGCTGGTGGTGATGCGGGCGGGGCGCGCCGCACAGGTGGCAACCCCGATGGAGGTCTTCGCCCATCCCGCGGACACCTATGTCGCCGGCTTCATCGGCGCGCCGGCGATGAACTTCCTGCCCGCCCGGCTGGGCGCGGGCGGGGGGGCGGCCTTGCCGGCCTCGGGGCCCGCGATTCCTTTCGCCGATGGGCGCCGCCCAGGGCCGGAGGGGCGGGGGCTCATTTTGGGCATCCGCCCCGAGCATGTCCTCCTCGACGCGGGAGGCATGGCCTTCGCCGTGGACCTCGTCGAGCCGCTGGGCTCGGAGACCCTCCTGCACGGCAGGCTCGCGGATGGTACTGGGCTCGTGGTCAAGATGGCGGGCGTGGCGCCTTCGGGCGAATTGCTACGGGTGACGCTGCCTTCCGCCGAGCTGCATGTTTTCGATGCCGAGAGCGGACGTCGTCTCGCGCCCGAGAACGCGGGGACCGGGCCGCTTGCCGGGCTTGTCGCGACTGGCTAGGTTTTCAGCGCAACGATTTCCGGCTTTTGGGAAGGGTCCGGCTGGTCTGGGCCGCCCTGAGATTGCGATGCCCGTTCGTCCCGCGAGCCATGGCACCTTCGTCACGCCCCTGGAAATGGAGCAGATGGTGGCGCGCGCGGGCCTCGTGCTCAATCCGGGCCAGCTTGCCGATCTGGTGCTGACCTGGCGGCAGGTGGCCGCGCTGATCGCGGCAATTCCGCGCGACCGGCCCCTTGCGGACGATTTCGCCTTCACCTTCCGGCGAGGGCATGACGACCGGAGGCCGACTCACTGCAAGTCCGAATCACGCGAGAAAACAAGGACCAAGAATGGGATAGGTGAGCGCGAGCGGACGCATCCCGCTCTCGCCCTGCCTCGCCGATGAGCGGGGGCGATCCCGGGCAGCTCACCATCGCCGAAGCCGCTCGCCTGATCGCGGCAAAAAAGCTCTCGCCGGTCGAGCTCACCCGAGCGCTGCTCGCGCGCATCGAGCGGCTCGATCCGAGTCTCAACGCCTTCGTCACCGTGACGGCCCGCCAGGCGCTGGCGCAGGCGCGGGCGGCGGAGAAGGCGGTGATGGCGGGCAAGCGCGGCCGGCTTCGTGGAATCCCGCTCGCCTACAAGGATATCTACGAAACCGCGGGCATCCGCACGACCGCCCATTCCCGCCTCCTGGCCGAGAACGTGCCGAAGGAGGATGCCGAGGCGGTGCGGCGCCTGGCGGAAGCCGGGGCGGTGGGGTTGGGCAAGCTTGCTACCCATGAGTTCGCGATCGGCGGCCCGGCCTTCGATTTGCCCTGGCCGCCGGCGCGCAACCCCTGGGATGCCGAGCGCTTCACCGGCGGTTCCTCCTCCGGCTCGGGGGCGGCGGTCGCGGCCGGGCTCGCCCTGGGTGCGCTCGGATCGGACACCTCCGGCTCGATCCGCATCCCCGCCGCCTATTGCGGCATCGCCGGGATCAAGCCGACACCCGGGCTCGTCTCGCGGCGCGGGGTGATCCCGCTCTCGCCGAGCTTCGATACGGCGGGCCCGATGGCCTGGACGGTGGAGGATTGCGCGATTTTGCTCGATGCGCTCGCCGGGCACGATCCGGCCGATCCGGCCTCCGTGCCCGTGCCGAAGGAATCCTATGTGCGGGCGCTCGGCCTGCCGGTGAAAGGTCTCAAGATCGGCCTGCTCCGTCATTTCCACGAGCGGGATGTGCCGGCGAGTGCCGAGATGCTCCAGACGATCGCGGCGGCGGCGCGTCATCTCGCCGAGCTCGGCTGCCGTGTGGAGGAGGCGAGCCTGCCATCCGTGCAGGAATACAATGCGGTCGGCCGCGTCATTCTTTCAGCCGAGGCCTATGCCCTGCACGAGGCGAATTTGCAGACCCGGCTCTCGGACTATTCGCGCACCTTCCGGGTGCGGGTGCTGGCGGGCGGGCTGATCCGCGCGGCAGATTATCTCGCGGCACAGCGAAGGCGGACGGACCTGATCACCGCGACCGCGCGCGCCTTCACCCGCTTCGATCTTCTGATTTCGGCAGCGGTGCCCGGGCCCGCGCCGCTGCTGTGCGACCAGCGGCCGGACGAGGGGTTCGCGATCCCCTTCCTCACCACGCCCGCCAATGTGGCAGCCATCCCGGCGGCGGTGATCTGCGCGGGCTTCTCGGTGCGGGGGCTGCCGCTCGGCGCGCAGATCATGGGGCCGGCCTGGAGCGAGGCGGTGGTCCTGCGCCTCGCGCATCGGCTCGAGGAGGCGATCGGCACGCGGACTCGCCGGCCGCTTCCCGCGCCGATGGCCGCAACGATGGGCGCAACGATGGGCGCGCGGGCCGCGCGGGTTGCGTAAGGCCGGGACTCACGCCACGGGCGAGCGACCGCCATCGAGGTTGATCGCGGTGCCGGTGATGTAGGACGCGGCATCGGAGGCGAGGAAGCAGGCGAGGCTCGCGAACTCCTCCGCACGCCCCATGCGCTTGAGCGGCACGGATTCACCCATGCGGGCGACGAATTCGGCGAAGCTCGTGTTGCTGCCTTCGTTCGCGTGCCTTCGCTCCCATTGCTCGCTCACGATGAGGCCGATGAGAATGGCATTGGCGAGCACGTTGTGGGCCGCGCCCTCACCGGCGAGGATTTTCGTGAGCGCCATGCCGGCCGCGCGCGAGACGGCGGTCGGGGCGCCGCCGGCGGCCGGAGCTTTCGCTCCCGTATTGAGCACATTGATCACGCGGCCCCAGCGCCGCTTCTTCATTCCCGGCCAGACGAGCCGGGTGAACCGGATCGCGGCGAAGAGCTTGAGATCGAGATCCTCTTGCCAGATCGCGTCGGTGATCTCCTCGAACGCGCCATGACGCGCGGTGCCGGCATTGTTCAGAAGGATGTCCACGCGGCCGAATTCCGCCATGACGGCTTCGTGCGCGCGGGCAATATCGGCCGCGCGCGAGACATCGCAGGGGAAGGCGACGACGCGGCCTTCGGCGGTGCGAGCGAGCTCTTCCTTGGCTTCTGCGAGCACGTCGGGGCGACGGGCGAGGATGGCGATATCGGCGCCTGAGGCGGCGAACTCGGCTGCCGCCGCGAACCCGAGCCCCCGGCTGCCGCCGGTGACGAGCGCGACGCGGCCAGCGAGCGAGATTTCCATGACAAAATTCTTCCTTTCGCGACCGCCGCCGCGGCCAGGGTTTCACGATGCGCTGGAATGGATTCCAACGGCCCGATCCTTGAAGATGCGCGCGAAGCACCAGTCCGCGGGATCATCGGGCCGGCAGAGAGTGGGGTCCAGCCGGCCGCCAGGATCCTCCTTTGCGAACGCCTGGCGCGATCAAGGTGGGGGTTTGGACCCTCAGGCGATTCGCCGGCGGAGGAAGCGGCGCGACGGCGCCTCGACATAGAGATGGACAAGGGCGGTGCCGGACGCGAGCAGCGCCAGATAACCGAGGATCGCCAGCGCGGAAGCAAAAGGATGTGTGGGAGCGATCATGGCAGCGAGATCACGCGTGCCCTTCTGCACCGGTGCCTGCATGAGATAAAGCGAATAGCTCGCGGAGCCGATGACCACGAGAGGTCGGCAGGCGGTGATGCGGCCGATGAGATTGGTGCGCGTGCTGGCGGCGAGGATGAGGACCGGGAAGAGCAGGACCGGCATGAAGCTTGCCAATGGAAACCCGAGCTCGAAGGCGGAGGTCGCGAGCGCCAGCAGCGCGACGAAAGGCGGAGTCCAGGAAATGCGCTCGACCGGCAGCACATCGGCGATTCGTCTCAGCAGGCACCCCATGAGGAATTCGATCAGGGCGCGGATAAGCGCTGTCGCACCCAGAGTCTGGTTCATCGTTTTGTCGAAGACGACGAGATAGACGCCGCTCAGCGCCAGGAGAAGGGCGGCAAGGGCAAGGATGAGGCGCCATCGTCCGAACCGTGCGAGAGAGATCGCGGCGAGCGGAAAAAAGAGATAGCAGAACCATTCGGCGCTGATCGACCAGGCAGGGTAATTCCAGCCGAGCTTGTGCGAAAGACCCCAGGTCTGGAGCATCGCGAGGTCGATGAGCAATTGGTGAAGGCGGAAATTCCGCGGGTCGAGCGCGATGGCACCGAGATAGGGGGCTGCGACAAGCATTGCCAGCAGCAGCAGCAGCGTGAAGAGATAGACCGGATAGAGACGGGCAAGGCGGAGGCCGACGAACCGTTTCAGCGTCGCCAGCGAGGGCTTGCGAAATTCCGTGGCATGAACATGCCAGATCACGAAGCCGCTCAGTATGAAGAAGAGATCCACCCCGAGATAACCAAGCCGGATGAGCGGCAGGGCGCGGCCGATATGAAGGGGCGAGAAAGGACCGATATCGTAATGAAATGTGACGACCCAGATCGCGGCGATGCCGCGCAGGCCGGTGAGCCCGTCCATCCGGCCGTGACCGCGGAGGGAAGAGGCCGGAGGGACGGGGGGATGGCGGGTTCTGCTTGCGCTCCTTTCTGCCTTCTCAAGGCGAGGCCGCTTCGGTCGTGAAGTGGGGGCGGGCCAGGGCCCGTGTCGCCTCTGTGACCGCGCTGCGCGTGACGCCGGGCCTGCTCCATGCGTCATGATTTTCCATGCAATTGCAATTTGCCCTTCGGCCGATCCCATCGGGGCATGCCCGGGGGTATGCCGGTTGCGCGACGCTGTCCGGAACGCTGTTGCGTTCTTTGACTGAGACTGACGCGGCCTTTCTCCGCACGCTTTTTCGAAGTTGTTTTTCGAGGCAGGGTGCTAAGAAATTTCTTCATCCTCCCAGCAATGGGCAGTCTCCGCCGCATGGCGTTCCCAGGTTGGATAACCGGTGGGGCGTGCGTCGTGTCCGCGCTGATGGGATGGCGGACGGCCACTCTTCTGGTCCGGGCGGTCCGAAGGGTGGCGTCCGACGATGCCCGTGATGCCGGTATGCGATGGCGGATCACTGGCCGGGAAACTGTCGTTTACGATCTCATCCAGCGGATCATGGGGCAGAGTCCCAAGATTTTTGCGCGATTTCTGCCCTTTTTCTTTTTGCGCCATGAGCGTCTCCATTCTGAATCTGGAGAAGAGGAAGAACAGGAGATGCAGAGTATTCTTCCTGCTTCTTCCTTCGACGTGCGCACGCGAGATCGGGATTGCAAGGCCGATAAGTGATCGGTTCGTGAGAATCTCCCGCCGCCTTGCGGGTTCTCGCGGAGGCTCCCACGTCTTGTATGCATCTTGCGTGCTCTGCGCGCTGAACGTGCCGGAGAATGTGTCGGAGAGCGTGCCGGAACGGGTGCGGGCTCCGGCCAGCCGTAATCATTCCGATGATGTGAGAGGGTGATATGATGGCAACAATGCGTGAATCGGCGAGAACGCGCTATCGGGCACGGGAGGCAGTCGGTGTCTTCGCGGATTCTGAAGCCCTGGTGGCAGCGGTCGAACAGCTTGAACTTTCCGGATTCGACCGGGCAGCGATTTCCGTCTTCGCGTCCGACGAAAAGGCAAAGGAAAAGATCGGACGAATTTGTCACACTTCATCGGAAGCGGAAGATGACGAGAGGGTGAAGCGAACTGCGTACGTGTCACCGGATTCGCAGGCCATCGGCGCGGGTGCCGCGGTCGCGGTTCCACTCTATCTTGCCGGCATCACCGGGGCCTTTGCCGTGGTCGCTTCTGGCGGCACGCTTGCGGCGGCGATTGCCGCCACACTCGGCGGCGGCGCGGCCGGGGCCGGAATCGGCGCGCTCCTCGCAGGCGCGGTGGCGCGGCAGCACGCAAGGTCGGTCGAGGAACGGCTGGCCCGGGGTGGGCTTGTGCTCTGGGTAAGCGTGCCGGACAAGGAGGCCGAGAAGCGCGCGCTCGCGGTGCTGGAGCGCTGCAATGGCGGAGATATCCATGTTCATGAGATCACGCGTCAATGGGGCGCGGCGCAGAGGCCGCTTGCGGATGTCCAGCCGGACCCGTTCCTGGAGCGGGGTCCAGGCCCCGCGGCAAGTAAGAATTAGAGTGGATCTGGAGGAAATCCCGTGCCGGCCGTGCCGCGCCACGGCGAGCGCTCATCCATGACCCTTCCGCCCGACATTCAGGCCCCGGACATTCGAGCCATCGTGTTCGATGCCTATGGCACGCTCTATGATGTCCAATCGGTGGAAGGCGTCACGAACGAAGCCTTTCCCGGCCACGGTGAATTCATCACGCAGGTCTGGCGGCTGAAGCAGCTTGAATATACCTGGCTACGCTCGATGATGGGCGTGTACGAGGATTTCTGGACCGTCACGAAAGACTCCCTTGCATTCACGCTGACGACGCTCGGGCTCCAGGCTGACACGGCGCTCTTCGAGAGGATCGCCGAGGCCTACAATAGCCTCGCATCCTATCCCGAAGCCGTTCCGGCGCTGCGGTCGCTCTCGCGCTATCACCGGGCCATTCTGTCGAACGGCAGCCCGGAGATGCTGCATGCTCTGGTCCGCAATAGCGGGCTCGAGCCCGTGATCGAGACGATCATCAGCGTCGATGCGAAGAAGGTGTTCAAGCCCGATCCGCGCGCCTATGCGCTGGTGGAAGAGGAGACCGGGTTCAGGCCGGAAAACGTGCTCTTCGTCTCCTCGAACGGTTTCGACATCAGCGGCGCCAAGAGCTTTGGCTTTCACGTCGCCCGGATCGAGCGGATCACGCCCGCGTCACTGCGCAAGGAACTACAAGGCGGACAGATCGGTCCCTTGACCATGTTCAAGGCGCTTCGCACCCAGGCCGAGAATCTCGGTTTCCCGCCCGATTTCGTCGTCAATTCCCTGAGCGGCTTGCCCGCGCTTGCCGCGCGCGGGTTCGCCCCCGCGCGTTGAGTTGCCCGCGCGTTGAGTTGAGCGTGAGCAAGAGGATGCGTCAAAGCAGGCCGGCCGCGAGATTGACCGAGAGGGCGAGGATGACCGTGTTGAAGAGGAAGGAAAGAACTCCTTGCACGGTGGCGAGCCGGCGGAGCTTGCGCGACGTGATCTGAACATCCGAGACCTGGAAGGTCATGCCGAGGACGAGCGAGAAATAGAGGAAATCCCAGTAGTCAGGCAGAGTCTCGTCGGGAAACTGAAGTCCGGCATCGATCTCCGTGCGGCCCGTGCTCGTCGCATAATATTCGTGGGCGTAACGATAGGCGAAGGTGACGTGCGTCATCAGCCAGGAGGCGAGAAGGGTCGCGACCAGAAGCCCGAGGCGGAAAGCCGTGGCCCCCTTGCCCGCGGGACCGATCGCGGAGAACTCGCCGACGATGGCGGCAAAACTGAAGGTGATGCCGCCGACGGTCAGGGCGAAGATGGTCCATTCGCCCTCTTCCTGGGCCGCGGCATAGCCGGGCATCTCAGCCGGATCGGCGGTCGCGAAACGGGCGGCGCTGGCAATGAGAAAAAGGATCACCCCGATATCCCAGCCGAGGATCGCGCGCGTGAGAGAAGGGAGCGAGCGCGGCAGGAGGAACCAGGCGACAATCCCGGCCGCTGTGCCGCCAAGCAGAAAGGGGCGGGCCCGGAGCGCGCGCCAGAGCGTGCGAAGGGGTGTCATGGCGCGAGAGGATAGGGAGCGATCATGACGCGAATGTGCACCCGCTCCATGTCCCGGCGAAGCGATGAAACGGGAAGGGGCACAAGGCTGGAGAATCGAAGATTGAGAATCGTTGACGATTCCCGTTGACAGCCTGCCCAGCGCGGCGGAACTTCGGCGCTCGCCGGACACGTTCTGGCCTAGGAAACGACGGGAAGACCGGGATGATCCAAGGAAGAACGAGGGCCGGACCGCGAGGTTTCGCAGATCACGGATTGCGCTCTCTCTCCCGCCTCGCGGCGGAAAAGCGGTGAGTGAGCCCGACGGGCCGGGGACAAGGCGTGAGCCCGCTCTTCGCGCCATCGCGGCTTCGGGGAAGAGCCCCGTGATCGTCGTTCCGGCGCGGGCGATCTCGACGACAAGTCTGGTCTTCGCCCTGCTCTGCGGCAATGCCGTCGTCATGTATATCGACCGGACGAACATGGCGATTGCGGCCCCACTCATTCAGCGCAGCTTCGGGCTCGACAATGTCTCGCTCGGTTTCGCCTTTTCCGCCTTTTCGATCGCCTATGCGGCGCTCATGGTCGTGGGCGGGCGCCTCGGCGATGGGATTGGCGCGCGGCTCGGGCTTACGATCTGCGGCGCGGTGTGGGCGGTCGGCACATTCATGACCGGGCTCGCGGGCGGGCTTCTCGGCCTCGCCGCGGCACGCTTCCTGGTCGGCACGGGTGAGGCCGCGGTCTATCCGATCTCGTCCTCCGTCATCGCGCGCTGGATCCCCGAAGATTGGCGCGGCTTCGCGCAAGGCGCGCTGCATGGAAGCGGGCGCCTCGGCGCCGCGGCGACACCGTTTGCGGTCACGGTGCTGATCCTTGCCTTTTCCTGGCGGCTCGCCTTCCTCATCCTCGGCGCCGCGAGCCTGCTCGTCACTTTCGTCATTCTGGCCTATCTGCGCGACGATCCGCGCCAGCATCCCGGCATCACGCGCGCGGAGCTAGTCCGCCTCGGCCACCACGAGGAAACGCCCCATCATCGCTCCATCGGCCGGCCGCCGCCGCTCGCGTGGGCGGATTTTTGCCGTCGGGTCTGGCCGGTCACGGCGATTTCTTTCTGCTACGGCTGGTTCTCCTGGTTCCTGTTGAGCTGGGTGCCGCTCTATTTCACGCATGTGCACGGGCTCAATCTGAAGCATGTCGCTCTGTTCTCGACCCTGGTGCTGACCGCCGGCGTTCTCGGTGAAGTGTGCGGGGGTCTCGCCACGGATGCATGGCTGAGGCGCATCGGCAATGCGCGGCGTGCTCGGCGCGATGTCGTGATCGCCGCCTTCCTCGCCGCCATACTCTGCATCCTGCCGTTGCTCTTCACCGCCAATCTGCTCGCCGACACGATCTTCCTCGCGCTCGGCTATTTCATGATCGAGCTCGCCGATTCCTCGATCTGGATGCTCGGGATGGAGGTCTTGCCTTCCCACACGGCAACCTCGACGGCGACCGTGAATACCGGCTTTGCGCTCGCCGGGGCTGTCTCGCCCCTGGTGGTGGGCTGGCTGCTTGACGTGACGGGCGGAAGCTGGAGCGATGTCTTCATGGTCTCGATCCTCGTCCTCCTGCTCGGCCCTGTCGCCGCCTGCCTGCCCGCGCCGGCGCGGAGCGCGGCGGCATGAGCATGAGCGAGGGCATGGCCGGGGAGGTGATCGCGGGCGCGTCGCCGCTGCTGCTCACACGCCATGTCTCCGGCTTCATCGCCGCCGCGCATGAGGGAACGATCCCCGATCCGGTGATCGCGGCCGGGCGAAAATCGATCCTCGACGGGCTCGGCCTCGCGGTCGCGGGGACGGCGAGCGAGGCAGGGCATATCATCACCGAATATCTGCGCGATCTCGGCGTGGCGGATAGCGGTGTACACCGGGCGGCGAGCGTGCTCGGCACCGCGCTCCGCCTGCCTGCGCGCTTCGCGGCCTTCGCCAATGGTATTGCCATCCATGCCCATGATTTCGACGATACCCAGCTCGCGGCGGCGCCGAACCGGGTCTATGGCCTCCTGATGCATCCGACCGCGCCGGTGCTCGCCGCGGTGCTTGCGGTCGCGGAGCGGGAGCGAAGTTCCGGCGCGGCGCTCGAAGAAGCCTATCATGTCGGCATCGAGATCTGCTGCAAGATCGCCGAGGCAGCCAATCCGCGGCACTACGAGGACGGGTTTCACACCACCGGCACCTGCGGCGTGTTCGGCGCGGCGGCGGGGATTGCGAACCTGCTTCGCCTCGGCGCCGAGGAGGTGGCGACGGTGCTCGGGCTCGCGGGCAGCCAGGCAGCGGGCCTGCGCGAGAATTTCGGCACGATGACGAAGCCGTTTCATCCCGGCCGCTCGGCGGAAAGCGCCGTGCTGGCGGCCGATCTCGTCCGGCGGGGCTTTTCCGCCACCCACAATATCCTTGAGGCGCGGCGGGGTTTCTATCACGCGGCCTGCGGCGGTTATGACGAGAGCGCGATCCACGACAGGCTCGGCAATCCCTGGACCTTCGCGAGCCCCGGTATCTCGATCAAGCCGCACCCTTCCGGCTCGCTCACCCATCCGGCGATGGCGGTGATCCTAGATCTCGTCACGCGCCATGACGTGCGGGCCGACCAGGTCGAGCAGATCCGGGTCGGGACCAATCGCCATATGCCGACGACGCTTTTGCATCACGATCCGCGGACCGAGCTCGAAGCCAAGTTCAGCATGGAGTTCTGCGCGGCGATCCTGGTCTTGCGCCGCCGCGCCGGGCTCGGGGAATTCACCGACGAGACGGTCCATCGGCCCGAGGTGCGGGCGATGATGAGGAGGGTCGATTTCTATGTCGATCCCGAGGCCGAGGCGGCCGGATACCACCGCATGACAAGCCTTATCGAGATCATGCTTGCGGATGGCAGGCGTCTCACCGGCCGCGCGGATTTCGGCAGAGGGAGCCCCGCCAACCCGATGAGCTGGGACGAGGTCGCGGCGAAATTCCGCGAATGCGCGGATCATGGCGGCCTCGCCCCGGCGCGGGCGGAGGAGGTGATCGCGATGGTCGAGGATCTCGCGTCGCTGCCCGATATTCACGACCTGACTTCCGCCCTCACGGCTTGACGCAACACCACGCTCGCGGATGTGAGAGAGACATGACGGTTCGCACCCACAAGATCGCTGCCATTCCCGCCGACGGCATCGGCCCCGAGGTGGTGGAGGCCGCGCTCGCGGCGCTCGCGGCGCTCGCCGAAACGGATGGTGGTTTCCGCCTCGATGTGCAGCATTACGACTGGGGCAGCGCGCGCTATCACCGCACCGGCCGCTACATGCCGGAGGATGGGCTGGAGCTTCTTCGCGCACATGACGCGATCCTGTTCGGCGCCGTCGGCGCGCCGGACGTGCCGGACCATGTCAGCCTCTGGGGCCTGCGCCTGCCGATCTGCCAGGGGTTCGACCAGTACGCCAATGTGCGGCCGACGCGCGTCTTGCCCGGGGTGAAAAGCCCGTTGCGGGATCTCGCGCCAGGCGCGCTCGATTGGCTCATCATCCGCGAGAACAGCGAGGGCGAATATGCCGGGAATGGCGGGCGCGCCCATCGCGGCCTGCCCGAGGAAGTGGCGACGGAGACAGCGATCTTCACGCGGCGCGGCGTCGAGCGGATCATGCGCTATGCCTTCGCCTGCGCGCAAGCGCGGCCGCGCCGGCACCTGACGGTGGTGACGAAGAGCAACGCGCAGCGCTTCGGCATGGTGTTCTGGGACGAGATCGCTTCCATGGTCGCCGCCGATTTTCCCGACGTGGTGTGGGACAAGGAGCTGGTCGATGCGATGACCGTGCGCATGGTGCGCCGGCCGGAGAGCCTCGATACGATCGTCGCGACAAACCTGCATGCCGATATTCTCTCGGACCTCGCGGCCGCGCTGGCGGGCTCGCTCGGCATCGCGCCCACCGGCAATGTCGATCCAGAGCGTCGCTACCCGAGCATGTTCGAGCCAATCCATGGCAGCGCCTTCGATATCACGGGCAAGGGAATCGCCAATCCGGTGGCGAGCTTCTGGACCGCTTCTCTCATGCTCGATCATCTCGGCGAGCGCGCAGCGGCCTCGCGGCTGATGACGGCGGTGGAGCAGGTGTGCGCCGCCGGCATCCTCACGCCCGATCTCGGCGGCACGGCGCGGACCGGGGATGTCACCCGGGCGGTATGCGAGGCGCTCGGCGGCAGCAACGCGCCTGGGGCTTGCGACGGAGCCCGCAGCGCAGCGTGAGGGGAGCCGACGCACTAGCCATTTGTTTTCCCACGTGATTCAGACCTACGGTGATTCCACCTTCGATCATCACGTTGCGGGCACGGGGCCGGCGGGTCGGCTACCTGCAGACCCACCGGAAGACTGCCGAGCTAACTCGCGACCGCCAGCTTGTCCTCTGTCCGCGTCTCAAAGTCGCGGGCGTCGTGGCGCTCATGCAGTTGGCTTGAGGGATCGCCCGTGACCCGATTGACCATGCGTCCGCGCTGGACAGAAGGCCGTTTGCCGATCATGTCGGCCCAGCGCTGGACGTTCTTGTATTCCTGCACCTGCAGGAATTCGGCGGCACCGTAGAGCCAGCCCTTCGCCAGCCCGCCATACCAGGGCCAGACGGCGATGTCGGCGATTGTATAATCGCTGCCGGCCAAATACTCGTTTTCTGCTAGGCGACGGTCGAGCACATCGAGCTGACGCTTCACCTCCATCGCGAAGCGATCGATGGCATATTCGATCTTCGTCGGGGCATAGGCGTAGAAATGGCCAAGTCCCCCGCCCAAATAGGGCGCGCTACCCATTTGCCAGAAGAGCCAGGAGAAGCATTCGGCGCGCGCGCTCGCCTTGGTCGGAAGGAAGGCGCCGAATTTCTCCGCGAGATAGAGCAGGATCGCGCCGGACTCGAAGACCCGGATGGGCGTGGGGCCGCTGCGATCCATCAGGGCCGGGATCTTGGAGTTCGGGTTCACCGCCACGAAGCCGCTTCCGAACTGCTCACCTTCCCCGATCCTGATCAGCCAGGCATCGTATTCCGCTCCGGCATGGCCGAGCGCCAGCAGCTCCTCGAGCATCACCGTCACTTTCACGCCGTTCGGCGTGGCGAGCGAGTAGAGCTGAAGGGGGTGGCGGCCGACCGGCAACTCCTTTTCGTGCGTGGGCCCTGAGATCGGGCGGTTGATGTTCGCGAACTGGCCGCCGCTCGGCTTGCTCCAGGTCCAAATCTTCGGCGGCGTGTAATCGTCCGAACTTGTCATTCTCGATGCTCCAAAGGTTCAGATCACCCCGGCTTTCGGCGAAGCTGAGGCATCCCGCCTACATTTCGGCAGGAGGCCCGGCGTGGAACGATCCGCCGGCCGCCTTGAAGTTGATCGCCAAACAAAGCGAGAGCGCGCTGATCACGGATCACCGCGCCCTCAAGGGATATAGGGCTGCTGCGAGCGATCCGCAAATTGCCCTTGTTTTGATCCGGGGCGCCGCCAGTCTGATTGACCGGGGCAAGCTGATTGACTGGGGCAGGCGCGCCGCATCCTACGAAACGCGGCGCGTCCTTCTCCCCGCGAACGCTCTCGCCATTTGTCTTCCTATAGGATTCACACGTTCGGCGATCATGCTTTACGCCGAGCCACGCCAGGCATATGCGAAGGCCTGGACATCCCGGGATGATAAGGCGGTGGCCCAGAACTCCATTCCATCGGCGCGCCAATAGGAAAGCGCGATGCCTGCCGCCGCGAGCGAGACAGGCGGCGTCGGCTGATGCTGCTCCGGCCAGAGATAGA
Organism: Acetobacteraceae bacterium; assembly: GCA_035509315.1. Taxonomy (GTDB): domain Bacteria; phylum Pseudomonadota; class Alphaproteobacteria; order Acetobacterales; family Acetobacteraceae; genus JAKAWQ01. The sequence goes on from DATJLS010000054.1 coordinate 44,911, forward strand.
GCGTGACAATTCGGCGATCGCGCCGATAGACGAGCACGGCCACGCGTCTTCCATGCACATAATCGAGACGGGCTCCGGCGAGCATGAAGCCCGGAACGGCACGGACGGGCGGAGTGTAGCCAAGCCCTTCCCGCAACCAACCGGCCAGCGCGGCCGGGGCGGAATTCGATTGGTCCAGCAAATGGCCCGGCTCATCGGCGCGAAGTGTGGCGCTTGCGACCTCGCCGGCAATACGGCTCGCCTCCGGCGGCACGATCGGCAGCACCGCGAGCGCCAGCATCGCCGCCAGCACCGCGCCTGCCATGAATCCGCCGAGTGGTGCCCCAAGGGACATCCATGCAAGACGAGCCCGCCGGCGCGGCGGCCTTGCCGCGGTGTCACTCGCCTTCGCGAGCGAAAGCCGGAGAGAGTCCGGCGCCTGATAGCGGGGAACACCTGACCGAAGGCCGGTCTTCAGCGCGCGCAGCCGTGTCGCCAGGGCCTGGCACTCGGCGCAGCCGGCCATATGCAGCGTAAGATCGGCCGATTGCACGGCATCCAGCTCACCATCGAGATCGGCCTGGATCAGAACGCCCATCGCTTCAGTATGGGGAACGTTCATCCTGCGTCGCTCCGCTCTACCTGCTTGATCAGGATCCGCCGCGCGCGCCAGAGCCGCGACATCACCGTGCCGATCGGAACCGAGGTGATCTCGGCGATCTCCTGGTAGCTCATCTCTTCAAGCTCGCGCAGCACGAGGCACTCGCGGAGTTCGGGAGGAAGGGAAGCAAGAAGGCGTCCGAGATGGACCCGCTCCTCCGCCGAGCCGAACTGCGTTTCCGGGTCGGGGCCGGGATCCGGCGTGGCGCGGTACCGCTCGTCCGTATCCTCGGCCAATGGCTCGGGGTCGCGCTTGCGGCCCTGCATCCATGTATAGGCGCAATTGCGCACGATCGCGAGCAGCCAGGCGCGCGGATTCTCCCCGCGAAAGGACGAGAAATGGCTGAGCGCGCGCAGCACCGCGGTCTGCACCACATCCTCCGCATCGGTCGCATCGCGCACAAGCCACCGCGCCAGATTATAAGCCGCATCGAGATGCGGCAGCACCTGCACGGCAAAAGAAGAGGAGTCCGCGCTCAATGTCGCGGACTCTTCCTGGACTCGGACCTGCCCGAACATCCCATCATTTCACAATGATCGTTCCCGTCATGTCGGGATGGATGCTGCAATGATACCCGAACGTTCCCGGGGTGGCGAAGGTCAGGCTTGCGCTCTCGCCTGTATCGAGCAGCGGTGTATGGAAGCTTTTGGCATTGCCGTCACTCGTGACATTGTGCACGTCCGCATCCCTGTTCACCCAGGTCACCTTCTCGCCCGGATGGATGACGATGGTGGCCGGCATGAACATATGCTGCGTGATCGTGACTTCTGCATCCGCGTGCGCAACGAGAGGCATGGCGGCAATCAGAGCCGCGCAGAGAGACGTGGCGAAACGGGGCATGGCGATTAGGCTCCGAGCGGCGTGTCAATGATCGCGAGGCGGGCCCTGCCGGGAACGTACTGGATGCCGGCGGTGCCGAGCACCTGTTCGAGCCGCCCCGCCGGAACCGTGAGCGGCCCCGGATTGGCCTCGGGAGAGGGTGCTGCCTGCGGGAAGGCGGTCGAGCGCGCGGTATGGAAGGCCACCTGTCCCTCGACCTTCTGGATGATCTGGTGAATATGCCCATTGAGCACGGTCACGGAACCGAAGGGACGCAGCATGGCAAGGAGCTCCGCCGCTTCTTCCGTGCCCCATCCCCATTGCGGGTAGATTTGCCAGAGCGGGATATGCGCCATGACGACGATCGGCTGGCTGCGCGAGCGGCCGGCAAGATCGTTCCTCAGCCAGGCGAGCTGATCGGCGCCGAGATGGCCGAGCCCCTTCACCCCCAACTGCGAAACATTGTCGAGCCCGACGAAATGCACGTCTCTCTCATCGAAGCTGTACCAGCGTGTCTTGCCCACGCCGAAGCGGGTGAAATAGCCCTTGCCCGCATCACCGATGACATCGTGCTCACCCGGAACAAAATGGGTCGTGAGCCCGGCTTCCTGGATGATCATTGCGGCGGCGTCGAACTGCGCCGGCTGTGATGTATGGCTCACATCGCCGGTATGAATCAGGAAGGAGGCTTGGTCGGCATTGACCTTCACCTCCGCGATCGCCTGGCGGAGCGTGCCGGCAACATCCGGGTTCGCCGCGCCATGAAACCCGAGATGGCTATCGCTGATCTGAATGAAGCGGAAGCTCGCTGTGCTTTCGGCCGCCTCGGCTTCGTTGCCGAGAAGGCGTGAGCGCGGAATCCCGCCAACAACGGTCCACAGGACGCCTGTGCCGGCCCAGGCCATGCATTCGAGGACGCGACGGCGCCCGCTCTCTGGCGCCCCGCTCTTCGGCTCGGTGTCGGATTGCGCCTGCTCAAGGCTCGCTTTCATCTCCAGGTCTCCCCTATCGGTGACGGACAAAGGGGAGACCGGGGAGATGGAAAGCTTATTCGCGGCCAGTCAGAGTTTTTTTCGCGCTCTCGGAACGGCGATCCTCAGCTGCGCTCGATCTCCTGCGCCGCGACGTCGAGGGCCGCCACCACGCGGCGAAGCTCTTCTTCCGTGAGCCGCCCGCGCGCCAGGCGAAGCCGGAGCGCCGTCCGCACATTGTGCATGGCGCGGAAGAGCTGCGCGCGTCCGGCGCCACCGGCACCCGCCTCGGCCATGCGGGCGAAGAGCGCCTCGACCTCCGCTTCATTCTCCGCGAGCAGCCTGCGGCCGGCTTCGGTGATCGCATAGCGCTTCTTGCCTTCGGCCTCCGCCTCCTGGCGGATCAGCTCCTGCTCCTCGAGCAAGGTGAGGGTGGGATAGATCACGCCGGGGCTTGGGCTATAGGCGCCGCCGAAACGGTCCTCGATCTCCTTGATGAGCTCATAGCCATGGCGCGGGGCGTCTTCGATCAGCCGGAGAATGACGAGGCGCAGCGCACCCTGCTCGAACATCCGGCCGCCGCCGCCCATGCGGGCGCGGAACATCCCGCGCATGAAGCGCCGTCCGCCATGGCTGTGGCATCCGAAGGCATGTTCTGAAGTATGACGAAAATGCATGGGTTGTCTCCTGACGAGTGGGTTTCGATATATCTAAATCTAAGATATATCTTAGCAGTGTCAAGAGCCAACTGTTTTGATCAGAGCGTGATGCGATCGATCTCCGCGAAATCCTCGGCGCTCAGCTCCCAACCGCCTGCTTCCGCGTTGGCGGCGAGTTGCTCGGGCCGGGCGGCTCCGGCGATGACCGAAGCTACGCCGGGGCGAGCCAGAAGCCACGAGATGGCGAGCTCCAGCAGCGCATGGCCACGTGCTTCGGCGAAGGCCCGAAGCTTCTCCGCTCGCTGCCAGTTCGTCTCCGTGAGGAAGCGGTCCTTGAGCCGCATCCAGTCGGCGGCCAGCCGCGAGCCCTCGGGCAGCTTCGTGCCGGCACGGTACTTGCCGGTGAGCAGCCCACTTGCGAGAGGGAAGTAGGGAAGCAGGCCCAGCCCATAGCGGGTCATGGCCGGAATGAGCTCCGCCTCGATGCCGCGGACGAGCAGGGAATATTCGTCCTGGCATGAGGCGAAGGGTGTGAACCCACCCGCACGGGCCATCCATTCGGCCTCGACGACCTCCCAGCCGCGGAGGTTGGAGCAGCCGATATAGCGAACCTTTCCCGCGTGGACGAGATCGTCGAGAGCCCGCAGCGTCTCCTCGATCGGCGTCAACGGGTCGGGTTGGTGGAATTGGTAGAGATCGATCCAATCCGTCTTTAGCCGGCGAAGACTGTCCTCGACCGCGCGCATGATGTAACGGCGCGAGCCGCCCATGAGCGTGCCGGCATCATCCATCCGCATCCCGAACTTGCTCGCCAGCACGATTTCCTTGCGACGCTCGCCGAGGATTTGACCGAGGCACGCCTCGGACCCGCCACGCTCCCCATAGGTATCGGCCGTGTCGAAGAAATTGATGCCGAGATCGAGCGCCTTGTGCGCCACCTTGCGCGAGGCTTCGAAATCGATGCGGCTGCCGAAATTGTTGCAGCCAAGGCCGATTTCCGAGACACGGAGGCCGGACCGGCCGAGATTGCGGAATTTCAAGATGCCTGTCCCTTCGCGCGGCAGGAAGATAAGGAATCCGGAGAGAGGATGGTGGGGCGAAGAGACGCCGCCGTCAAAGCGGGTGGGGCGCGCCCTGCATCCGGCGGCCGGCGATCTCGAGCACGAATTTGCGCGTCATGGCCGCAACGAAATCCTGATCCGCGCGCACATTCATCACGAAGCTGCCGGGCCCCGCGATCACATGGTCCTGGTAGTATTTGACGATGCCGCCCGGCGGATCGACATGCGGGGCAAGCCAGGGCGGGGGATTTTCGTGCACGATCGCGAGCCCGTTGATGGTGATGCCGGCCTTGAGCGCCTCGGCCCGCGCGTCCGCGAGCGGCATGCCATCGTTGCTGTTGCCATCACCGCAGACATCGATGACGCGGCGCTCGGCATTGAAGCCGCTCTCGGCGATGTCCTGTACGGCAGCGTCGATGCCGGCACCGACAGCCGTGCGGCCATAAGAGGAGCGGGGCCGGGAAAGGATATCCGCCGCGAATTTCTTCGCCGAAGCTGCGTCGCGCACGACCTCCCAGCCGACCACCGTGCCAACCTGATCTGCGCCCGAGAACTCGACATAGGTGATGGCAATAGCGCCGTTCGCGCCGTGGTGGATTGCACTCAGCACTTCAGGGCTCGTGATCGCAGTCGCGTAGCCATTCTTCTCGAGCGAGAACTCGGAATCGGTGATGCTGCGTGAGACATCGGTGACGAGGACGAGGGCGACATCGACCGTGCGGGCAGCAGGTGCGGCATGAGCGGCCGTGGGGGCGCCCGGAATGACGCCGATGGAGAGGAGAAGCGAGGCAAGCAAAGCGCCAGGCGCACGCACGACCCGCACCTTTGAAAAGATTTCTTTTCGATGTGGGATCTCTCGCGCCCCAGATCAACGGTGCGCGCGGCACCGTTACCGACAGTTGCGAATCGCTCGCCCTGAATCTTTCAGATCCCTGAATCTTTTAGATCAATGACTCGACCAGACAATCCGGTGCAGGAAGGAGACCTCGGAAAGATCGAAACGTTCGATCGGCTGCGGCGGGGAAAAGCGGCGGAGCACAAGGCGCCGCGCGGCGCGCTCCACGAGCTCCCGAGCGATGAGCGCGCCCTTGCGGAGACGCACGACAACACGGTCGCCGCGGCGGACCGGCGCCGCCGGAGAGGCGATGACGATGTCGCCCTGGCGAAAGACCGGCGCCATCTCGGTATCGCCGATCGCCAGTGCATAGGCAGCGGGATCGCCAATCTCGGGATGAGCGAAATCCCCGGGTGCGTCACCTGTCGGGCGACCGCACGTGTCGAAATAGCCGTCGGAAGTGGAGCAGGGCAGCGGCAGCAGCGGCAGGCGGCGGATACCGGGGTGGGGGAGCGCGTGCGGCAACGCGCGGGCGCCGCTGACGAGCGCGGTGAAGGCCTCGAGGGGGGTGCGCGTCGCGATCAGGACTTTCGCCAGGCTTTCGGTGCTCGGCCAGCGGGCCCGCCCGTCCGGCAGCTGGCGCTTGGCCGGGGTGAACGTGGTCGGGTCGAGCCCGGCGCGGCGGGCGAGGGCGGAAACGGTAAGGCCGTGTTCGGCGGCGAGCGTATCGAGCGCGCGCCAGATGTCCTGGTGATGCATGGCGGGTTGGCCTGAGACTCGCGCGCGTCGCCGCGCGTGAGGAGAAGCGAAAACCAAATTGATGACGAAAGGGTGGCGATCATGCCGGCGAGAGGGCCGGAAGGAAAGAACTTCCGGGCAGTGCAATCAGGGGGTGAAGGGTTCGCGGCGCTTGAGAATCTCGGAAGCATGGCGGGCCCGGCCGGCCTCGGTGACCTCGAAGCGTGAATCGGCGCGTCGGCAGGCAAGCCCCATCGTATCGAGACGGTGAAGGCAGGGGCCATCCTTCAGACCGTCCGGGCGGCCGAGAGAGCCGGCAAGAACGAGACGGTGGAGCGTGGCGCGGCAGCAGCTCTCAAGATAGGGCTCGTTCCACATGGCCGCGAGTCTGGGGCGGCGTGCAAGTCGGGACAAGCGGGCGGGATCGCGTTCGATTGATCCCCTCGGGCGATCCCCTCGGGCGATCCCCTTGGAGCGTGGTGACCGGAGGTGGAATCACCGGAGGTCTGAATCACGCGATAAGACAATGGCCAAGAGCAGGATGAGTAAGCGTGAGCGATCTCATCCCGCTCCAGTGTCCCGACTCGCAAATATCGTCATCATGCGTCGGGACACTCGCTCTTTGTTTTCAGTGGCCTGCTGGTCCCTGAAATGCGAAGGCATTTCAGGGGCAGGACACTAGGCCGAGGGCCTCGCTTTGCGATAGAGGCTGACATGAGCGGCATCGTCCTCGTGCAGGCGAAGAAAGCCGGGGGCGGAGAGCAGCGTGATCAGCGCAACCAGCAGGAAGGCGTGGTGGAAGTCCGTCACATCCGGCCGCCGGGCCGGCCCCGCGATCAGCGCCAGCAGCACGGCTGCGATCGAGACGCCGAACGAGACCGTCAATTGCTGGATGACGCCGCCGAGACTCGTGCTGTGGCTGAGCTTTTCAGCCGGCGTGTCCGCATAGGTGAGGGTGTTGGTCATCATGAACTGCACGCTGCGGACGATCCCGAACACCAGCACCAGCAGGAAATCCGCCCAGTGCGGTGTGCGCGCCTGGATCACCGCGAAGCTTGCGATGACCGCGGCGCAGATGACCGCGTTGCCGGCAAGCAGGCGGCGGAAGCCGAATGTGCGCAAAAGCCATGATGCCACCGGGCGGACCGCGAGCGCGCTGGTGCTGGAGATGAAGGTGAGCAGGCCCGACTGAACCGCGCTGAGCCCGAACCCGATCTGGAACAGAAGCGGCAGCATGAACGGCACAGCATTGACCCCTGTACGGCTCAAACCGCCGGAGAGCGTGCTGATCCGGAAGGTGCGGATCGAGAACAGGCTGAGATCAAGCGCGGCGTTTGCCCGGTTCCGGGCATAGGGCAGATAGGCCAGCAGAAGCAGGATCCCGACACCCGTCAGGCCAAGGACGATCGCGCGTGGCGCGATCAGGCGCTGGGCATTCTCGATCCCGAATTGCACGAAGCCGAGCCCGATGCCACAGAGCAGGAACCCGGTGACATCGAAGGATTCCCGCTCCGTGGCACGCGTGTCCTCCACGAACCGGAGCGCGAGCAGGATGCCGACGAGGCCGATCGGCACGTTCACGTAGAAGACCCAGCGCCAGTTCGTATAGGTGGTCAGCACGCCGCCCAGGATCGGACCGATGGTCGGACCGATGATCGCCGGGATCGACATGTAGATCATCGCCCGCACGAGCTGCTCGCGCGGAAAGGCGCGGAGCAGGATCAGACGCCCCACCGGGGTCATCATGGCACCGCCGAAGCCTTGCAGGACCCGCATCACCACCAGGGCCGGAAGATTTTCAGCGAATCCGCAGAGGGCAGAAGCAATCGTGAAGATCAGGAGCGCCGCGGCGAACACCCGGCGCGCGCCATAACGGTCGGCGATCCAGCCGCTCACAGGGATGAAGACGGCGAGGCTCAGAATATAGGACGTGACCGCCGAGCTCATCTGCAGCGGGCCCACCTTCAGGGTATGGGCCATGGCGGGGATCGCGGTGGTCACGATGGTGGAGTCGAGCTGCTCCATGAGGAAGGCGAAGGCGACGATCAGCGGGATCAGGATCTGCAGCTTGCGGCTGCGCGTCGCGGCGTAAGGCGTTCCCGGTCCCATTACGGCTTGGCTCCGTCTTCACCCTGCATGTGCATTGCCGCATCGCCCTTTTCACCCGGTTGGGAATCCGCCGGTCACGCGGCGGGCGCGGCAAATTGCGGGAACCTAGGGGCAAAACAAATACCTAGCGCCCGATCGCAGAGAAAAGTGACTCGCGGAGCGAGCGCTTTTCGCCGCGTGAATCGGGCACTGAGACAAAGAACTCTGTGCCGGCTTTCTATGAAAGCTGGCACTAGGCATCATTGCCGGGTTGCGGCAGGAACCCGGCATGGCCCCGCTCGGGACGAGGATGGCGATGGCGTTGCTGGCGCGGCTCGACCCCGAGCGGGCGCACGGATTGGCGCTCGCCGCGCTCCGCTTTGGCCTTGCCGGGCGGGAACGCACCCTGGACGACCCGATTCTGGCAACGGAGGCATTCGGACTCCGCTTCGCCAATCCGATCGGGCTCGCCGCCGGGTTCGACAAGGATGCGGTGGCGGTCCTGCCGCTGATGCGGCTCGGCTTCGGCTTTGTCGAGGCGGGCGGCGTGACGCCGCTGCCGCAGCCGGGCAACCCTCGGCCACGCCTCTTCCGGCTCGCGGAGGATCGGGCGGCGATCAACCGCATGGGCATGAACGGGCGGGGCATCGATGCCTTCGTCGCACGGCTGAAGGCGCTTGGGACGCGGCCTTCGATCTTCGGGGTCAACATCGCCATCAACAAGGCGGGGGCGGACCCTGTCCGCGACTATCCGGCGCTCGTCGCCGCAGTGGCGCCTTATGCGGACTATGTCGCGCTCAACGTCTCCTCCCCCAACACGCCAGGGTTGCGAGACCTGCAAGGCGAGGCGCCGCTCGCCGCGATTCTCGGAGCAATCGCGGCGAACGTGGAGAAGCACCCGCCGCTCCTCGTGAAGATCGCCCCCGATCTTGCGGATGAGGCGCTTCAACGGTTGATCGAGACCGCCATCGCCGGCCGGGCAGCCGGGCTGATCGTCGGCAACACCACGACGACGCGACCCGTCGGCCTGCGCTCCGCGCGGGCCGGGGAGGCGGGCGGGCTCTCGGGGACGCCGCTGTTCGCTCTCTCGACAACGGTCCTCGCTCGTGCCTACCGGCTCGCGGGCAGGCGGCTCACGCTCGTTGGCAGTGGCGGCGTCTCGAGCGGGGCCGAGGCGCTGGCCAAGATCCGCGCCGGGGCGAGCCTGGTGCAGCTCTACACCGCCTTCGCCTATGAAGGGCCAGCGCTTGTGCCGCGAATCAAGGCCGAGCTTGCCGCCGCGCTCAGGGCGGGGGGATTCGCGTCCGTTCAGGCAGCGGTCGGGATAGCGAGCGTGTAATCTCTGAAGGCATGAATCACGCCGGAAAACAGATGAATAGAGCGGGATCCGTGAGCGCGAGCGAAGCTATTCCGATCTAAGGGGAGAGAATGAGGCACGACGCGGGGATGGCCCGGCTGGCGGGCGAATATGGCGGATTCATCGTCGATCTCTGGGGGGTCGTGCATGACGGGGTGGCGCCGCTGCCCGGCGCGGCCGATTGCCTCTCGCGGATCAAGGCGGGCGGAGGGCGGGTGGTGCTGCTCTCGAATGCGCCACGGCGCGCCGCGATCGCGGCGCAAGCCATGCGGCAGATGGGACTTGCCGATCATCTCTATGACGGGATTCTGACCAGCGGCGAAGTCACGCACACGATGCTGCGCGACCGCGCGGATCCCTGGTTCGCCAATCTCGGGCGGCGCGTCTTTCATCTCGGTCCGGAGCGCGACCGGAACGTGATCGAGGGGCTGGATTACCGGCGCGTGGAGGACCCGAAAGACGCGGAATTCGTGCTGAACACAGGGCCGGACGATCATCGCAACCCGACGCGGCTCGATGAATTCGAACCCACGCTCGAGCTTTGCGCCGCGCAGCGTCTGCCGATGGTTTGCGCCAACCCGGACCGGGAAGTGATCCGCGGCGGCGTGCGCGTGCTCTGCGCCGGCGCGCTCGCCGAACGCTACCGCGAGCTGGGCGGGGTCGTGCGCAAGGTGGGAAAGCCTGATCCTTCCGTCTATGCGCCGGCCCTGACGATGCTGGGCCTGCCGCGCCCGCGCGTGCTCGCGGTGGGCGATGCGCTTGAGACGGACATTGCCGGAGCGGCTTCGGCCGATCTGCCCTCCTGCTGGGTGCTCGGCGGAATCCATGGCGAGCGCCTCAGGGGCGATCGCCAAGCGGCCGAAGAAATGGCGAAGCTGGCTGGACTCAACCCGGTGGCGACAGTGCCGGCCTTCGTCTGGTGAGGCTTTACGAGCTTCGGCCGAGGGCACCGAGCAGGCGCGCATGAGCACGCGCCCCCCGGTACAAGCAGCGGAGCTCGAACTTCTCGTTCGGACTATGGACCTGATCGTCCGCCAGCCCGAAGCCCATCAGAAGCGAGTTGATTCCGAGCGCGCGGGCGAGCGATTCGACCACGGGAATCGAGCCGCCGCAGCCCATCATCACCGGCTCCTTGCCGTACTCGTCGGCCAAGGCCACTCGGGCGGCACGGACGAGGGAGGAATCGAGCCGGACTTCGATGGCGGGGGTGCTCCCGAAGACCTTGAGATCGACCGTCGCGTCGGCAGGCGCCCGATCGGCGAGGAAGCGGCGCAGCCCGGCCACAATCTTCTCGGGATCCTGATCGGGCACGAGACGGAAGGAAAGCTTCGCCGCGGCTTCGGAAGGGATGACCGTCTTGCTGCCCGGTCCGGCATAGCCGCCCCAGATGCCGTTGAGATCGGCGGTAGGCCGCGCCCAGAGCCGCTGGAGGCCGGTGAAATTGCCCTCTCCGGCGGGATGAGAAAGGCCGATTCCGCCGAGAAAGGCCTTCTCATCGAAGCCGAGGCTCTCCCACTGACGGGCGGTCGCGGGATCGAGTGGCCGGACATCGTCGTAGAAGTCGGGGATCCGCACCCGTCCGGCATCATCGTGCAGACCACCAAGAATATGGGTCAGTGCATTGATGGGGTTGAGCGCCGAGCCGCCGTACATGCCCGAATGGAGGTCACGATTCGGACCTTTCAGCACGATCTCGGTATAAACCATGCCGCGCAGGCGCGTCGTCAGGGCGGGTGTGTCGATATTCCACATGCTGGTGTCACTGATGACGGCGACGTCAGCGGCGAGCGCATCGCGCTCGGCGACCAAAAATGGCTCGAGATTGGGGCTGCCGATCTCTTCCTCGCCTTCGATCAGCACGGTGGCGCGCACGGGGAGCGAGCCCGTCGCATCGTGCCAGGCCCGGAAGGCCGCGAGGAAGGTCATCACCTGGCCTTTGTCATCCACCGCACCACGGGCCACGATCCGCTTGCCATGCGGGCCATTGACGAGGGCAGGAGAGAAAGGCGGGCTCTTCCACAGGGCGACCGGGTCCGGCGGCTGGACGTCGTAATGACCGTAATAAAGCAGATGCGGCGCATTTCCTCCTGTATTCCCCCTTGGGCCCGGATGGTGGGCAAGAACCACCGGCTGGCCCTTCGTCTCGCGCACGGCGGCGGTAAAGCCTGAGGCACGGAGATCGGCGGCGACCCATTCGGCCGCGCGCCGGCAATCCGCGTTATGGGCCGGATCGGTCGAGACACTCGGGACGGAGAGCAAAGAGAAAAGCCGCTCGCGCGTGGCGTCGAGGCCGGCATCGAGTGCCTCGAGGACGCGAGCCAGGGGTGAGGGCTGGGAATCGGCAGGGCTCATCGATGCCTCCTTGCTCGGCAGGGTTTCCTAGAGACCGGGTGGGCGCCCACCGCACACGGAAGTCCCGAGCAGGCACAAAAACAGCAGCAATTGCAAGGGCAGGGGCCGATTCGCTTTGGTCGCATGGCTCCCTGGCCGGGATTTCATTTCACCTCCGGTTCACGCGGGCGCAGAGGTGGAAGTAATGATAGGCGGGCTGATGATATGCCGCGTTACCCTGGCAGCCGGGCTGGCTGCCGTAGTGGGTGGCTGCACGGTGGGTCCGAACTTCGTTCCTCCTCAGGCGTCCTCCCCTTCGTCCTGGCGGGCGAGCGAGCCGGGCGACGCGAGCCGCACCGGGGGGGGAATGGTTGCGGTTCAGTGGTGGCAATCCTTCGATGACCCCGTGCTGACCGCGCTTGAGGAGCGGGTGGCGACACAGAATCTCGATGTTCAGCAGGCGACCGATCGGCTGCTCGCGGCGCGGGCGGAAATCCAGGTTGCCGGGTCGTCGGCGCTGCCCTCGATCTCCGCCACCGGCACATATTCGCACGAGCGCTACAGCTCCAACGGCCCATTCACGAGCGAACCGCTCCTGCCGTTCAATATTCCGGCTGTTCCTTTCAATCTTTTCGAGGCCGGATTTGATGCGGCGTGGGAAGTCGATCTCTGGGGCGCGACACGGCGCAGCGTGGAGGCGGCGAAGGCGAACTACGCGGCGGCTGAAGCCGACCGGCGGGGCGTGCTCCTCTCGGCACTTGCCGAGTTGGGACGGGACTATGTCGATCTCCGCGCGGCGCAGGACCTTCTCTCGATCACCCGCCAGAATCTCGGCACCGCGCAGCAGAGCCTCGGGCTCACAGAGCAGCGGGCAGCCGCCGGGCTGGTGGCGGACCTCGATGTCGCCAATGCGCGTGCCCAGGAGGCGAGCATCGCCGCCCAGATCCCGCCGCTCGAGACGCGGATCACGACGGATATCAATGCCATCAGTCTTCTGCTTGGATTGCCGCCACAGGCGCTCGCGAGCAAGCTCAGCCCTGCGCGCCCCGTGCCGCCCGTGCCGCCCGAGGTGCCGATCGGGCTCCCTTCGCAACTGCTGACGCGGCGGCCCGATGTCATGCAGGCGGAGGACCAGCTTCATCAGGCAACGGCCGAGGTGGGGGTGGCGGTCGCCAATTTTTTTCCGAGCTTTAACCTAAGTGGAAATATCGATCTTCAGTCTATTGATATAAATCAATTCGCTGATATCGCCTCGCGAACCTATGCGCTTGGTCCGACCATCTCGCTGCCGATCTTCGAGGGCGGGCAGCTGCAGGGGCAGCTCAGCCTGCGCAAGGCGCAGCAGAAGGCAGCGGCAGTTTCCTATGCACGCGTCGTGCTCACCGCGTTCCATGACGTGGACAATTCCCTTGCCGCCTATAACGGTGAGCAGAGGCGGCGTACCAGCCTGGAAGAGGCCGTCCGGCAGGATCAGCGGGCGCTTTCGCTTGCCCAAAGCCGCTACGCGGACGGGCTCACCGATTTTCTCGAGGTGCTGACCGCGCAGCAGAACGTGCTCACGGCCGAGCAGCAGCTGGCGACCAGCACCGCCGCCGTCTCGACCGATCTCGTGGCGATCTACAAAGCGCTCGGTGGAGGCTGGCAGACCGCTTTTCCCATGGAAGCGGCTGCGGGGACATCTGGGCTGCGGATTGCCGCCGAAGCCCCGCCCTTATCCCGCCCCTGACGCGTGCAACGGCTGGCGGCGAAGGGCAGCCCGGGCATTTCTGGATAACCGGGCTGGATAACCGGGGGCGGTTTTAACCCCATATTGGTGGGCGGCGGTGCCCGGCACAGGCGGCAGGGCCCAGTATTTCGGCTGCGGTGAGGAATTGCGGCTGCAAGGAAGGAGCCCGCGCTCCATCGCATGAATCGGCTCCCCTTCGTTTGCGGACTCTTGTTCGTAACACGGACCTCGACGCGCATTGAGCCGCGTCAAGCGCCGTCGCCCATTTCTTCGCCGGATGGGAAGCCGATTTACATTGTTCAATGTTTAGTTGACCCGACGCGACCGGATGCGATTTGTCGGATTGTGCCGGGAGCCCTGTCATCGCCCCGGGAGGGAGGCGGGAGGGCCTCGCGACGAAATCGAATCAGTATAACGGCTTGCGGCGGATTCTGAAAGCGATCCGCCAAAGTCATGACTTTGTTGATCGGAGAGACGCAAAGATCGCGACGAACAGGATTTGTCGCGCTCTTGCCGATACGGGGATGGCGATCGCCATGGTGGCGCTCGCCGGCGCGGTCCTGCCGCATGCGGCCATCGGCGCGACAGCCCCGCAAACCGTTTCCGCACCCGCGGAGAAGCCCCTGCCGCCCAAAGTGAAGACGATGGGAAGAATCCGGGCCCAGGGAGTCCTCGGCCAGCCCGTGCTGGATGCCAAGGGCCAGACGATTGGCCACGTCGTTGACATCCTGATCGATCCCGAGGGCCAGCCACAGGCAGCGGTGATCGAGTTCGCGGGCTTTCTGGGTCTCGGCGACCGTGACGTCGCGGTGGACTGGAAGGCCCTGCGCTTCGCCGTCCAGAAGGACCAGATCGAGATTCGCGTCGCCCTCGAACCCGCTGCTCTTAAAGCGATGCCGCTTTACAAGCCGGCGGCGAAGTCGGTGCCCGTGGCCACGTCGGCCGGACGCGCTTCAGCCGCAACCGGCGCGGCGAGTGTGCGCTAGAGCGCGACAATGGCTTCCAGGCGCAGCCTCGCCGGTCTCGACTGGCTCAATTTCTTCACCGCCGAGGTGCAGACCGGGTTCGGGGCTTTCATCGCCGTCTATCTGACGCTGCACCATTGGACCGGGCTTGCGATCGGCAGCGTGCTTTCACTCGGCACCATGGTCACGCTGCTGAGCCAGATCCCCGCTGGACTGCTCGTGGACTGGATGCCGGGCAAGCGCCTCGCCGCGGCGATCGGGCTCATGGCACTTGGGGCGAGCGCATTGCTCTTCGCGGTGGCGCCGACGCAATTCGGCGTCGGGCTTGCCGAGATCATGCATGGAATCGCCGGCTGCATGCTGGGTCAGGCGATTGCCGCGATCAGCGTCGCGCTGGTCAGCCGACATCTCCTTGGCCAGCGGCTTGGCCGAAATGTCCGCTTCGCCTCTCTCGGCAATGGCATTGCGGCAGCGGTCATGGGGGTTGCGGGGGCCTGGATTGCCGGCTGGTCGGTCTTCGCGCTGGCCGCCTTCATGTGCATTCCGGCGGCGGTGGCGCTCGCCGCGATCGAGCGGCCCCGGCCGCAGCGCCAGGCGCTGGAGGTTCGGGAGCCGAAGCGGGCGCCGTGGCGCGAGATTCGTGGCCTCGTCCTCGACCGAAGGCTGCTCGCGTTCATGGCCTGCATGGCCGTCTTCCAGGTCGCGGACGCCGCGATGCTGCCTTACGCGGGGCGTAAGATCGCCGGCGAGACCAGCCGACTCGCCGATCTTGCGATCGCTGCGGCGATCGTGCTGCCGCAGCTCGTCATGGCCATGCTTTCGCCGCTGGTGGGACGGGCGGCGGAGAGGCGTGGGCGGCGTTTCGTTCTGATGCTGGGCTTCGCGGCCGAGCCGTTGCGCGGATTCCTCTTCGGGATCGTGCACATGCCCGCGCTCCTGGTTCTCGTCCAGGGCCTGGACGGAATCGGCGCGGCTTGCGTGGGCGTGCTCCTGCCGCTGATCGCCGCGGACATTGCCCGTGACCGCGGACATTTCAACCTGACGATGGGCGCGATCGGGGTGGCGGCGGGGATCGGCGCCTCGGCAAGCACCACGCTCGCGGGCGCGATCGACAGTTTCGTCGGCGTGCGCGCCGCCTTCTTTGCCCTCGCGCTTGCCGGGCTTCTGGCCACCCTGCTGGTCTGGCTGATCATGCCGGAGAGTGGACCCGGTACGCCCGGCGCGGAGGCAGCGACGGTGCCGGGTGCCTGGCCAGCCAAATCGTGAAGATCCTCTTCCTCGATATCGATAGCCTTCGTCCCGACCATCTCGGCTGCTACGGCTATCCCCGCGCGACCTCGCCCGTGATCGACGGGCTGGCGCGCGAAGGGCTGCGGTTCGAGAATGTCTATGTCTCGGACAGCCCCTGCCTGCCCTCACGCACGGCCCTGTGGTCGGGGCGGCACGGTTTTCGAACTGGCGTGGTGGATCAGGGCGGCAGCCGGGCCGAGCCGTTCGCCAAAGGCAGGCGGCGCGGCTTTCGCGACGACTTCCACGAGACGGGCTGGATGACGGCGCTTCGAAGCTGCGGCCATCATACGGCGAGCATCTCCTCCTTCGCCGAGCGCCACAGCGCCTGGCATTTTCATGCCGGCTACAATGAGGTGATCAATCCCGGGCTGTTCGGGATGGATCGCGCCGACGAAGTGATACCGCTGGCGATCAAATGGCTCCGCCAGTGTGGGCGCGAGAGGGCGGACTGGTTCCTGCACGTCAATCTCTGGGACGTGCATACACCCTATCGTGCGCCGGCTTCGTTCGGCGATCCCTTCGCCGGCGTGCCGGGTCCGGCATGGTTCGACGAGGCGAGGCTCGCGCGCTTCCGGGCGGGATTCGGGCCGCACTCGGCGCGCGAGCCGACTGGCTTCGACGAGCATGGTGATCCGCGCTTTCCCCGCCAGCCCGGGCCGATCGAGACGATGGCGGATGCGCGCGCCTGGTGGGACGGATATGACACGAGCCTGCGCTATCTCGATACCTGGCTCGGGACATTGCTTGCCACGCTCGAGGAGGTCGGTCTCGGCGAGGAGACGATGATCGTGCTCACCGCCGATCATGGCGAGAATCTGGGTGAGCTCAATGTCTGGGCGGACCATCAGACGGCGGACCAGTTCACGAACCGCGTGCCGTTGATCGTTCGTTTTCCAAAACATATTCGTGCGGGCAGGGTCGATCGCGCATTGCACTACCAGTTCGACTGGGCGGCCAGTCTGGTCGAGCTCGCGGGCGGGCGGGTGCCGGAGACGTGGGATGGGGCGTCGTTCGCGGCGTCGCTTTGCACCGCCCGCGAGTCCGGCCGGGGATTTCTCGTCACCAGCCATGGTGCCTGGTGCTGCCAGCGCGGCGTCCGTTTCGTGAAAGACGGACGGGATCTTCTTTGCCTCCTCACCGACCATGACGGGTATAAGGATCTTTCCCCGGTCATGCTTTTCGATCTCGGCGTGGACCCGCATGAGCTTGTCGATCTTGCTCGCGCGGAGCCGGAGCTCGTCGCCTATGCGAAAGCCTTGCTGGCGGGGTGGCGCGAGGAGATGACGCGGCGGAGCGAGACCGGCATCGACCCGTTCGCCGAAGTGCTGGCCGAGGGTGGGCCATTTCATTGCCGCGGCCAGCTTCCTTCCTATCTTCGGCGGCTCATGGAGACAGGGCGTGTGGAGGGCGCGCGGAGGCTTGCCGCACGGCACCCGGCGGAAATCCGCTGGGACCTTGCGGTGCCTGATTCCGCCAGAGCGTGATGATTGAAGGTGGAATTCCCGAAGGTCTGAATCACGCGGGAAAACAAATGGCTGGAGTGGCATGCGTTCGCACGGGCTCACGCGAACCGCGCCATGACATTGTTTTGGCGGGCAACTTCAAGCGATCAACCGATTGCGGCCAATCGGTCTTGTGGCTTCAGGAAGGCTTTCGGCGAGATCGCGGCATCAAGCGCTTCGGCTTGCCGCCAGGGCCGTGAAATCGATCAACAAACGTCAATACATATAAAAAGGGCAAACGCGGGATGACCGCTTAATTATTACGATATCGGTCTAATCTCTTGGCCGCTTCCGCAATCCTGGACCAATCTGCCAGAAGCCACATCGATCCGGCGGAAACCGGCGCGGTTCGCCTGAACCCTGTCGGCCGCGACGGACGCCCCCATGCACCTCGGCATGCGCGAACCGCGCCATGTATCTGTTTTGCGAGCATCGTCATGCGGCGAGCCAATTCCCTCCGATTGCGATCTGCCGAACCATCGTGGATTCCGCCCGGATTCTTTTGCCTTCTCGTCAAAGTCATGAAACCAATCGTCAAAATCACGATCCGAGCATGGCGACAAGAAATCTTCATGTTCTAGACAAACATTTTCCAATCGACCGTGAACAAAAGCCTCGCCCCGCGCGCGTTACAAGACGAAAGATTTGATACAAATCGAAACGATTGCCATGAAAAGACCACCGCCCGACCGCTGTAAGGTCTCAGCTCAGAGCAAGTCTGCACGCTGAGTTGATAGCCGGAGGGCAAAGGAATGCGCTCACAACCGCTTTGGATCGTCGGCGCCCCGCGCTCAGGAACAACCTTCCTCGCGGCGGTCCTGAACCGCCATCCGATGATCGGGCTCACCAATGAGAGCCGGGTGTTCGTGCTGCTGAAGCATATCCTCGAGCGGGCATGCGCCGAACCGGAACTCCTCGATCATGAGCAGCGCGAGCGCTTTACCGCATTCCTCAAGCGCGAGGCGGGAGGCCTGATCGAGCGCTATTATCGGGAAGCGCTGGGGATCGCCACGCCTGTCTGGGGCGACAAGCACCCGCCTTACGCTGACCCCACGGTGCTTTCCGGCCGTGCCGGGGCAAGGCCGTTGCTGCCCGTCTCTGGCTCGTGCCTCCGGCTCATTCGCGAGGTTCTGCCGGATTCGAAATTCATCCATATCCATCGGGAGCCCACCGATGTGGCCCATTCGCTCGATCGCAAGGGTTGGGTGCCCTCGGTCGCTGACGGAATGGCCGTATGGCGGCAATATGTGCGGGAGATTGACGAGTTCTTTGGCGAGCTCGACGAAGCCAACCGGCTGGTGGTCGCCTATGCCGACCTGCTCGAGGAGCCGGAGGAGACCGCTTCCTCGCTCGCGCGATTCCTTGGCCTGGCCGATGCTCGGCCGATGGAGCTTTTTCTTCGCGCCCAGCACCAGGCTCCGACGCCATTCAGCGCGCCGGTCAGGAATCTCAACGCGGTCTATGGAACCCGCGAGCCCTTGCGACTGGTTGCGGAGCGCGAAGCATCGTGAGCCCAGCATCGTAGATCGAGCATCGTAAACAGAGACCGGGCGGGTGCCAGAGCGATGCTCCGTCCCGAGCAGAAATCGTGAGGCCTCCTCTCAGCTTTCGAAGAGCCATCCCGACTCGGTGGCGAATCGCGCCGCCGCGAGGCCAAGCGCCATCGCCCCCACGACGAAGGCACCGAGACCCGCCGCGCTTAGAGCCGCGGTCACCTCTCCCTGGTCGAACAGAACGATCGTTTGAAAAGCGAAGGTCCCCGGCACCATGATGATGATGCCGGGGACCGTGAGCGCGATGCGAGGGCAGGGATGCCCGGCACGACTCACGCGGTCCCGCACAAAGGATGCGAGCAGGCCCACGATGAAGGCGCCGGCGAGGGTCGCCGGAGCGAGCGCCATCCCGGCATCGTGCAGGCCAAGCCTCAGCTCATTGCCGATCAGGGCGAGACCGGCAACGGTGAGCGCAGTTCGCCAGGAGCTGTTGTAGAGGATCGCGAAGCCGCAACCGCCCGCGAGAGTGGCGATCGCGCGGAAGAAAAGGCGTGTGGCCTCGCTCTCGGGCGCAAAGGGCGGCGGCGCTGCCGTCAGGCCGGCAAGGCTTGCCACCATGGCGAGCCCGAAGGCACCCGCGAGCAGGATCGCCACGCCGTAGACGAGGCGCATGACCGCAGCCTCGGTCTGGTGCTGAAGGAGATCGAGGAGTGCCGCGACCAGCGGGAACCCGGGCACCAGGAACAGCACCGAGGAGATGAAGCCCGCCGCGTGGGAAGGTGCCGGCAGGCCGAGACGGCCGAGCAGTGCGAGCACGAGGCAATAGAGGCCGGAGGCCAGGATCGCGCAAAGCGCGGTGGTGACATACTGGTTGATCCGCCTCCCGAGCAGAATCGAGCGCAAGGACTGACCGGCCGCGCCGGCAAGCGCGCTTGCGAAAATCTCGATCGGGCCGCCGTCGTTGAGATAGGAGAAGGCGCCGGAGGCGGCGCCGACCGCGATCGCGGTCAGCAGCAGCGGGTGAAGCGGTTTCGTCCTCTCGATCCTGTCGAGTTGTGCCGCGATCGTGCCGGGATTCGTGCCCGGCTTCACCGCACGCGCCAGGGCCTCGAGCGCGCCGATGCGGAAGGCATTGATGCCGAGAGGCGCGATCTCCGCCACGCTTGTGATCTCATCCTCGCCGCGGCGCACGGTGACTGTCATCGTGCCGAGCGAGATGCGCGCGGCGAAGCCTTCGAATCCCATGGCGCGGGCGAGCTTCGCCGTCCATTCATGGACGCGGAAGGCGGCATCGCCGCTCCTCAGCATCAGCGTCGCGAAGCGAATAAGACAGGCCAGGCCTGCGGCGAGCTCGGTCTTTTCCGGGCTCTGGCGCGGCGCCGGCACGCATATCTTCTCCTCGTTCGGCATTCGCTCCCTGTCGCTCTCAATCTAAATCACGATGGTGGCACCGATCAGCCGCAACACCAGCACGGTGATGAGGATCGCCACCACGATCACCGAATGTGTCCAGCGCAGCCACATATAGCCGGCCGGGACCAGCGCGCGGCGATGCGCGGCCGCCTCGACGACCACGCTCGCGATGAAGCCGCCGATCAAGAGGAGCAGCCCGGCCCAGAGTGGAAGCAAGAGGGCGACCCAGCCCGTGAGCGCGGGCAGGATGCCGAGCGAGAGCCTGAGGCGCTCGGCCTCGGGTGATGAGGGCGGCGCTCCGGCGGCGAGGGCAAGCCCCCAATGCACGGCGCCGAGGAACGAGAGCGTGACCGCGCCATAGCCGATCAGCGCCGGCAGGGCCCAGGACGCCGCGTGCCTGAGGCTCTCGAAGCCGCAGACAAGGAATGGCAGCAACCCGGCCAACCCGAGCAGCGTCACAAGGAGCGGGGTGCGGTTCATCGTCGTCTCTCCTAGGGCCGATGGCGGGCCATCGCCGAGAATACTCCGCCTGCCTGATGGAACCTTGTCTCGGGGGGCACTGTGCCCTTGCTCCCTGGCACCGTTCCTGAGCACAATTCGGGTTCGTCGGGCCAGCAGGGAGACGGTCGCTGGACGAACCCTTCGATTCGAACGGGTCGGGGATGGCTGCACGCATGCGCGCGCTGGCGTCCGTGGCCCTTCTCGCCCCTCTTTCCGCCAGCCAGCTTGCCGCTTTCGCGCAGCTTGCGCGCGAACGAGCGGCGGCGAGGGGGGAGTGGCTGTTCCATCGCGGCGATCCGGGGGACTTCCTGCTGGTCGTTCTTGCCGGCGAGCTTCGCGTCAGCGTCTCGGGCACGGATGGACGCGAGCAGATCCTCCGCACGCTCGGTCCGGGCGACGTGGTGGGCGAGATCGCCGTGCTCGACGGCCGACCGCGCTCGGCCGATGCTCTCGCGGTCACGCGGGCCCGGCTGCTGGTGGTGGACCGCAGGGCAGTGCTCGAGGAAGTCGCGCGGAACACTGAATTCGGGCTCGCGCTGATGCGCCTTCTCTGCAAACGGCTGCGGGCAACGTCCGCAGCGCTCGAGGCGATGCTTTTCCATGACAGCGGGACGCGGCTCGCGGCGGCGCTGGTTCAGCTTTCCGGCGGACGGGAGGGCGCCCGGGTGGATCTGACGCAGAACCAGCTTGGAGAGATGGTCGGCGCGGCCCGCGAGACGGTGAACAAGAAGCTCCGCACCTGGGAGAAGGAGGGGCTGGTCGCGCTCAGCCCGGGGCGGGTGATCGTCAAGGCCCCGCTCCGGCTTGCCGCCTTGCTGCCTGATCAAGGTGTCATCGGCGATTCCTGACCTTTTTTTCGGTCTTGGCGTGCGTTCGACCACAGGGGGCGGGCAGGGCGGCGAGAAGCGAAAGCGAGACGGCGGCGAGATAGGGCAGTGACTGAATGAGAAGTGTCAGGCACCAGAGCTTGACCTTCCCGCCCGCAAGGCCGTGCACGGCAGCGACGCCGATCACCGCGGCCCAGGCGAGAAGAAGGAGGCAGGATTCCTCGCGCGCCGCGGCGAGCCCCTGTGCGAACCAGGGCGCATCGCCCGTCCGGAGCATGCGGAAGAATGGTACGGGCTGCGCTGTCAGGCCCCACAGCGTGGCTTTGCCGGTGATATGCGAACGCGCGAGCCTGGCGATGGCGCCCCCCATCTCCGCGCGCAGGGAACGGGAAATAGGCCGGTGATGGGGCAGGAAAGGCTCGGCCTGCCTGAAGATGGCGAGGGCGACTGAAGCCGGCAGGAAGAGCAGGATCGGGAACGCGACGTGCCCCGGCGAAAGGATAAGCGCAACAGACCATGCCAGCGCGGTAAGGAGCAAGAGCAAGCAAAGCCCCTCGCCGAGCCCGGCCAGGCCGCCGATGAGGAAGCGCCAGCGCTGGCTTAAGGAGAGTTCACGGCTGAAGGGTGAAAGCAGGGCGCGCCAATGGACCTCTCCGATGCGGATGGCGCCGTAGGCCTTGCAAAAATGCTGCCTGCGCCAGGATGCGAAATCATCGGGCATTGCGCCCTTGCCGAAGCTTTTCCGTGCGGAGATACCCCGCCAGCCCAGACACATCAGGCGCAGCCCGAGTTCCGCCTCTTCCACGGGGCACCATTCGGCCCAGCCGCCGGCAGCATGGATTGCGGTGGTGCGAACCAAAATCATCGCGGCATGCGCGATGATGGGGTCATGTCCGTCCCGGGAGATCATCCCGAGGTGCGAAGATTCAGTATATTCCCAAAACATCAAGCGTTTGAAGAGCGTTTCTTCGCTCTCGCGGCACTCCTGCGGCGATTGGGCGAACCCGAGCTTCGGATCGGCGAAGGCCGGCACCATGGAACGCAGCCAATCCGGCGAGACTATATCGCCGCTGCTGATCACGCCGATGATCGTGGCATTCGCCGCCGTTTCGCCGAGAGCGAAGTTGAGGGCGCCCGCCCTGAAGCCGGGCCAGGATCCGAGATGGAAGAAACGAAAGCGCGAACCGAGCTTGGCGCAGTGCTTCGCCACCGGCTCCCAGAGCGCGGGGTCGTCGGTGTTGTTGTCGATCACCAGCACTTCGAAATCGGGATAGTCGAGTCGGGAAAGCACATCGAGGGTCTCGCACACAATCTGCGGCGGCTCGCTGCAGACCGGCACATGAATCGAGACTTTGAGGGGCTTCGTACGTGCCGGTGCGTGAATCTCGCCTCGAACGGGCGGAACGAGAGAAGTGCGGGTCGGTGGGCTGGGGGCGAGAGAGGAAGAGAAAGCTGCCTTGCGCAGAAAATTCCCAAGTGCCGGCGCTTTGGTGGCGGGGGTCGGGGGCGGCGCTCCGGCCAGGCTTCGGGCCTGCGGCGCCGGGATGACGGGACGGCTCATTCGACGAACATTCCAGGCGCGGGCGACGGCCCGGCCAAGCGGGGAAGGAAAGGTTGCTCTGAGGCACCGATTCGGCCCGAATACGGCAGATTCAGGGTATTTCGCGAAGTTACTGACTGATGGGATGAGGATGGGAAGCGCGCGATGCAGATTGTGATCGAGATCCTCTTCGTGCTGTTCCTGATCCTGCTGAACGGTCTTTTCGCGATGGGCGAAATGGCGCTCGTCTCGGCGCGGCGCGCACGGCTCGCGGTGCTCGCCCAGTCCGGCCGGCGCGGCGCGGCGCTGGCGCGCCGGTTGGTCGAGCAGCCGGCGCGCTTCCTGCCCACCGTGCAGATCGGGATCAGCCTGGTCGGGATTATCGCCGGCGTCTTCGGCGGCGCGCAGATCGCCGACCGGGTGGCGCTCGCGCTCCGCACCTTCCCTGCCCTCAGGCCCTTCGCCGGGACGCTTTCGCTCGTCCTCGTGGTGCTGGTGATCAGCTATTTCAGCTTGGTGCTTGGCGAGCTGGTGCCGAAGCAGCTGGCGCTCCGCTATGCCGAATCGGTTGCCGCCTTCGTGGCCGGCCCGCTCGCCTGGCTCGCCCGTGCCGCGAGCCCGGTGGTGTGGCTGCTAAGCGAGTCCTCGGCGCTCGTGCTGAGGGCGCTCCGGGTGCCACGGGTGGCTGCCCCGGCGGTGAGCGAAGAGGAGCTCCGGGCACTGGTCGCGGAGGGCGCGCAGGCTGGCGTCCTGGAAGAAGAGGAGCAGCACATGATCGAGCGTGTGCTGCGGCTTGCCGACAAGAAGGTGCGGGCGATCATGACGCCGCGGACAGAAGTCACTTGGCTTGACCGCACCGACCCGCCCGCGGAACTCAAGGCGACCCTCAAGGCGAGCCCCCATGCGCGCTTCGTCGTCTGCGACGGGACGGTGGACAATGTGGTGGGTGTGGTGCTGGCGAAGGACCTGCTCGACCGGATACTCGACGGCGCGGCGCTCGCGGTGAGCCCGGTGCTGCGCCAGCCGATCGTGGTGCCGGACACGATTTCCGCGCTCGATGCGCTCGAGCGGCTGCGGGACGACCGCGTCGGGCTCGCCCTTGTGATGGACGAGTATGGAAGCTTCGAAGGCGTGGTGACCACGAGCGATCTGCTTGAGGCGATCGTCGGCGAGGCCGCGGAAATCGTGCCCCCGGGCCTTCTCGGCGCCAAACGACCCCAGGGTGCGCTGCTGTTCGACGGGCTAACCGCCGTCGATGAGGTGAAGGCACGGCTCGGGCTGCCCGACCTGCCGGCCGAGGGCGATTATCATACGCTGGGCGGGCTTTTGCTGGCGCTGTTGCGGCGCGTGCCGCGAGTGGGTGAGCGGATCGTCTTTGGCGGCTGGCGGTTCGAGGTTCTGGAAATGGACGGGCGGCGGGTGGCCCGTGTGCAAGTGGTGCCGGAGCCGGCGCCGGCCGAGGGGATCCCGGAGGCGGCCGCGGGCGGGCCGCCCGGAGAATTGCCCGAGGGGTAGCGGCAGGGAGCTTGCATCATGATAGCGATGGGCTTATGTCGCTATCATGATGATAGCTGTCTTCGGCTGAGCGGTCCGTGCAGCGGAAGAGCTTCAGCGGGATGCAATGCCCGATTGCCCGCAGCCTCGAGCGCGTTGGCGAGTGGTGGAGCATCCTGATCCTGCGCGACGCGCTGAACGGGATCACCCGCTTCGATGAATTCCAGAAAAACCTCGGGATCGCGCCGAACATGCTGGCGCGGCGGCTGAGCGGGCTCGTCGAAGCCGGGCTGCTCGAACGCCGCCGCTACAACGCGCATCCGCCGCGTGATGAGTATATGCCGACCGAACGAGGGCGGGATTTCCAGCCGGTGCTGTGGGCGCTGCTGGCCTGGGGCAACCGGCATTTCGCGCCTGAGGGGCCGAGCCTGGTGCTGATCGACGAAGCGACCGGCGCGATCGCCGATCCGGTGCTGGTGGATCGGACGAGCGGCGCCGAGATCGCCCCGCCGCGTTTCCGCGCGGCCCCCGGGCCGGCGGCCAATGAGCGGCTGCGCCGGCGTTATTCGCGAACGGCGGGAATCCCCAGGGAATCGTCGCGGGAATCGTCGCGGGAATCGTCCCAGGAATCGTCGACATGAATGTCGAGACGAGCCAGCGGGAGATCGGCATCGCGACGGGCGGAAATCGTTCACGTCGCAGGCCGGCGCGATCAAAGAGGGGGTTGGTTGCGGTTGCGATCGGCGGCGTTCTGCTGCTTGCCTCGGCGGGCTATGGATATCACTGGTGGAGAGTAGACCGGTTCATCGAGACGACGGACGATGCCTATGTCGGCGGCGATGTGACGCCGATCGCGCCGCGCGTCTCGGGGTTCGTGGCGCAGATCCTGGTCGCGGACAATCAATTCGTGCGCGCGGGCAGGGCGCTCATCCGCCTCGATCCGCGCGATTTCGCGGCCGCGCTTGCGCGTGCCCGGGCGGTGGTGCGGTCGCGCGTGGCGGCGCTCGCCGAGCTCGGGGCACGGAGGACGTTGCAGAGTGCGATGATTCGCCGTGCCGCGGCGGAACTCGCGGCGTGTGAGGCGGAGGCGCAGTTCGCCGCGCAGGATGAGGCGCGCTATCGCCTGCTTGCGGGACGCGATGCCGCCTCGCGTCAGGATGCCGAGCGGGCGGAGGCGGCGCGGCGCTCGGCCACGGCTTCGGTGACCGCGGCGCAGGAGGCTCTCGTCGCCGCGCGCGAGCAGCTCGTTGTGCTGGAGGCGGAGACGGTCTCGGCGCAAGCGGAGATCGCGGCTGCCGAGGCCGGGCTTCGTCAGGCGCGGCTCGATCTCGGCTACACCACGATCAGCGCGCCGATCGACGGCTATGTCGGTGATCGTTATGCGCAGGTGGGCTCTTATGTCTCGGCCGGCACCGATCTTCTTTCGATCGTGCCGGCGCGCGGTCTCTGGGTGGATGCCAATTTCAAGGAGGACTCGCTCGCGCACATGAGGCCGGGCGATGCAGCGACGATCGTCGCCGATATCCTGCCTGGCCGGACCTTTCATGGTCACGTGCTGAGCCTGGCCCCGGCGACGGGAGCGGTCTTCAGCGTGATCCCGCCGCAGAACGCGACCGGCAATTTCACGAAGATCGTCCAACGCGTGCCGGTGCGGATCGCGCTCGACGGGCAGGATTCCGTGCTCGGGCTGCTGCGGCCGGGTCTTTCGACGACGGTGAATGTCATCACCCGCGCCCAAAGTGAGACCATGAGTGTCGCTCCGTGAGCGAAGAGTCCGGGCAACTCAGCGCCGCGCATGTCCTGCCTTTTGCGGTGATGTGCGTCGGCATGTTCGTCGCCTTGCTCGATATCCAGATCGTCGCTTCCTCATTGCAGGATATCGGCGGCGGGCTTTCGGCCGCGCAGGACCAGATCAGCAGGGTGCAGACGGCCTATCTGATCGCCGAGATCATCGTCATTCCGCTTTCGGGCTGGCTCACCCGCGCCTTCTCGACGCGCTGGCTCTTCGCTGTCTCCGCGCTCGGCTTCACGTTCGCCTCCATGCTTTGCGGGCTCGCCTGGAACATCGGCAGCATGATCCTCTTTCGTGCCCTGCAAGGGTTGCTCGGCGCCTCGATGATCCCGACCGTGTTCACGTCTTCCTTTCATTATTTCACCGGCGCGCGGCGGATCTATGCGGCGGCGGTGATCGGCACCATCGCCTCGATCGCGCCGACGCTCGGCCCCGTGATCGGCGGCTGGATCACCGATGCGCTGAACTGGCACTGGCTTTTCTACATCAATGTCGTGCCGGGGTTGGCTGTCGCCTTGCTGGTGGCGTCGCTTGTCGATATCGATGCGCCCGATCTTTCACTCCTGCGCGGCGCGGATTATCCCGGCATCGTCCTGATGGCGATCGGGCTCGGCACGCTCGAATATGTGCTGGAGGAAGGCGCCCGCTGGAACTGGCTGAGCAACGAGACGATCCGCAGCTGCGCCGCGATCTCGGCGATTGCCGGATCTCTCTTCGTCATCCGCAGCCTGACCTATCGCAACCCGGTGGTCGATCTTCGCGCGTTCGGCAACCGCAACTTTACCATTGGCTGCGTTCTTTCGTTCGTGACCGGCATTGGCATCTTCTCGACGATCTATCTCACGCCGCTCTTTCTCGGCTATGTGCGTGGTTTCTCCGCCTGGCAGACCGGACTTGCCGTCTTCTCGACCGGAATCGCCTCGATCATCGGCGTGCCCATCTATGTCACGCTTGGGAAAAGGATCGATCTGCGCTGGCTGATGATGTTCGGCCTTGCCTGTTTCGGTCTCGCGATGTGGAGCTTCGGTTTCATCACCCATGACTGGGGCGGCGCGCAGCTTCTCTGGCCGCAGGTGCTGCGCGGCTTTCCGCAGGTGTTCGCGGTCGCGCCGAGCGTGACGCTGGGTCTTGGCGCCCTGCCGCCGGCGCGGCTAAAATATGCGAGCGGCCTCTTCAACATGATGCGGAATCTGGGCGGCGCGGTCGGCATCGCGGCGAGCGGCGCGATATTGAACGACCGGACCAATCTTCATTTCCTCGATATCGCCTCGAACCTGACGCCGGCGAACGCGGCGATGAACAGGCTGATGCAAGAACTCTCCACGCGGCTTTCCCTCGTGCTGGGTTCGGCGCGGGCGGGCCGGCTTGCGGCACTCAATATGCTGCACGGGCTTGCGTACCGGGAAGCGCAGACAATGGCCTATGCCGACGCCTTTCGCGCCATCATGCTCGCTTTCCTGATCGCCACGCCCTTGGTGCTTTTGCTGCGCAAGGTGGCGGCGCCGAAGACACCGACGGCAGGGGCGCATTGAGTGAGATTGTAGGAGATTGTCATGTCCGAGCCCGATCCTGTCGTCATTGCCGCAGCCCTTCGTACGCCGCTCGGGCGATTTCAGGGCGAGCTTGCGGGACTTTCTGCCCATGCGCTTGGCGCGCACGTGATCCGGGAGGCGGCCGGGCGTGCGGGACTCGCGTCCGAACGGGTTGAGGAAGTCATCATGGGCTGCGTGCTGCCAGCAGGACAAGGCCAGGCCCCGGCGCGCCAGGCGGCGCGGGCGGCCGGCTTGCCGGATGGAACCGGGGCGACGACGATCAACAAAGTGTGCGGTTCGGGCATGAAGGCCGTGATGCTGGCCCGCGACATCCTTACCGCCGGCTCGGCGGACATCATCGTGGCGGGCGGCATGGAGTCGATGACGAATGCGCCCTATCTGCTCGCGAAGGCGCGCGGCGGATATCGCGTGGGCCATGATCGCCTGTTCGACCACATGATGCTGGACGGGCTCGAGGATGCGTACGAGCCGGGCCGGCCGATGGGGGATTTCGGCGAGGCGGCGGCGGAGGCTTATCAGTTCTCGCGCGCGGACCAGGACGCATACGCGATCGAGACGCTGACCCGGGCGCGGAAGGCGCTGGCGGAGGGTGCCTTCGCCGAGGAAATCGTGCCGGTCGAGGTGCCGGCGAAGGGGGGTGCCGCGCGGGTCGCGCAGGACGAGCATCCGCGAAAGGTTTCACCCGAGAAGATTCCCACCCTGAAGCCGGCCTTTCGTCCCGATGGCACGATCACGGCGGCAAGTGCCTCGGCCAATGCGGATGGCGCTGCGGTGCTGCTGCTCACGCGGCGCGCGGTCGCCGAGCGCCAGGGGCTGCCGGTGCTTGCGGTGATCCGCGGACAGGCGACGCATTCGCAGGAGCCGGCCTGGTACACCACCGCGCCCATCCCGGCGATCCGCAAGCTGATGGCGAAGCTGGGATGGCGGGTCGAGGATGTCGATCTCTTCGAGATCAACGAGGCTTTTGCCGTGGTGCCGATGGCGGCGGCGCGCGATCTGAATATTCCTCGCGAGAAGCTCAATATTCATGGCGGGGCCTGCGCGCTCGGCCATCCCATCGGGGCGAGCGGCGCGCGGATCATCGTCACGCTGCTGCATGCGCTGCGCCGCACGGGCGGGACGCGCGGCATCGCCGCGCTCTGCATCGGCGGTGGTGAGGCGACCGCCATCGCGATCGAGCGTGCCTGAGGGACGTTCCATGCCGGGTGAGCGAGGAGGGAGATCGTGCGTGAGGTTGCTGTGACCTGTCATGAGATTGCTGTCGAGCATATCAGGATTGACTCATCAAAATCCTTCGAGGACACCAAGGCAGCGCTGGAGAGGAATGTTCCGAATGTGAATCCGGAATTCGTCGAGCTGGCGCGTAAAGGCGAGACCGCGCGGTTGCGCGAGGTGTTGGAGCACGGTCCGGAGCTGGCGATCTTCCTCGTGCGCGACCATGCCGCCCTGCTCCAGATCGCCGACCAGAAGCGCAAAGCGGTGCAGTACGAGATCGGCAATCCGCTTACCGCGTCGCAAATGACCCGGCACCATCTTCCGGCCGCGCTTTATGCGCCGCTGCGCGTTGTTCTTTACGAGAGAGACGAGGGAGGTTCGACGTTCGAATATGACAAGCCCTCGTCTTTTTTCGGGCAGTTCGGCGATGAACGCGTGACTGCGGTTGGCCGCGCGCTCGACAAGAAGCTTGAGCGCGTGCTTCGCCATGCTGTCGCCTGACATGCAACATTCTTGACAAAAGGAGATTTGCCGATGGCCGATATTGCAACCAAGGGGGATCGTGGCGACATCGCGACGGGGATCGCGCAGATGATCGCTTCCCATCCCGTCGTTCTTTTCATGAAGGGCACACCCGCTCTGCCGCAATGCGGCTTCTCGGCGCTTGTCGTCGCAGTGCTTCGCCACCATGGCATTGCGGTCCATGGGGTCAATGTCCTTGCCAATCCGGCCATCCGCCAGGGTATCAAGGCGTATTCGAACTGGCCGACCATTCCGCAGCTCTATGTCGCGGGCGAGTTTGTCGGCGGGGCGGATATCGTGCGGGAGATGCACGAGAGCGGCGAGCTCGAGGAACTGTTCGAGCGAAACGGTCTCCGCCCTGATCCGGAGGCGATTTCGTGAGCAGGAAGACGGCTCTCGTCATCGGCGTCGGGGCGGAAGCGGGCCTCGGCGCGGCGCTCTGCCGGCGCTTTGCAAAGGAGGGCTATCACGTCCTCGTCTCCGGCCGGACCGCTGGCAAGATCAACACGGTCGCGAGCCGGATCGTCGCTTCCGGCGGCAGTGCCGAGGCGGTCGTCACTGACGCCACGCGCGAGGAGGATGTGATCCGCTTGTTCGATCGCGCGATGGCGCCCGGGGCGGGTCGCGAGCCTGCGGAACTCGTCGTCTATAATGCTGGGAACAATCAGAGGATCGATTTTCGCGAGGTGTCCGCGAAGCTTTTCGAGGATTTCTGGCGCGTGGGCTGCTTCGGCGGGTTCCTTGCCGGGCGGGAGGCGTCGCGGCGGCTCGTTCCGCTCGGGCGTGGAACGGTGATCTTTACCGGCGCCTCGGCGAGCCTGCGCGGCAAGCCGGGGTTCGCGCAGTTCGCAGCGGCCAAGGCCGGGCTGCGCATGATCGCGGAGAGCATGGCGCGCGAATATGGGCCGGCGGGAATTCATGTCGCGCATGTCGTGATCGATGGCGGCATCGATGGCGAGCGGCTGCGCACGCGCCGGCCCGAGGCGGCGAAGGAACGCGGAGAGGATGGGCTGCTCGGGATCGACGCGATCGCCGAGAGTTACTGGCAGATTCATCGGCAGACGCGGTCCGCATGGTCCTTCGAGATCGATCTCAGGCCGTTCAAAGAGCCGTTCTGACGCATGCCGAACGATCCCGCTTGCGGAAGTCTCCGGTTACGCTACCAGGGCCGGCGCTGCTGATCGCGGGAATGGAGAGAGCAATGCGACTTTTGGTGGTGGGTGCCGGGGCGACCGGCGGGTATTTCGGCGGCCGCCTCTTGCAGGCGGGCCGCGACGTGACATTCCTGGTGCGCCCGCGCCGGGCGGAGCAGCTGCGTGAATCGGGCCTGCAGATCGTGAGCCCCTATGGCGATGCCACCCTCAAGCCGAAGCTTGTGACGGCGGGCGAGATCGCCGGTCCCTATGACGCTGCCCTGGTGACGGTGAAGGCCTTTGCGCTCGAACCGGCACTGGCCGATTTCGCGCCTGCCGTGGGGCCGGAGACGATGATCCTGCCCGTTCTCAACGGGATGAGGCATGTCGATGTCCTGACGGCGCGGTTCGGCGCGCGGGCGCTGGTCGGCTGCGTGTGCAAGGTCGCGACGACGCTCGACGAGGCCGGCCGGATCATCCAGCTCGCGAAGTTCCAGGAGCTTGCATATGGCGAAATGAACGGTGCCGCCTCGCCGCGCACCGAGTCGCTCGACCATTTCATGCGGGGCGCCGGATTCGATGCGCGGCTGACGCCGACGGTCCTGCGGGAGATGTGGGAGAAATGGGTGCTGCTTGCCGCGATGGGCGGCGCCACCTGCCTGATGCGCGGCAATGTTGGGCAGATCGAGGCGGCGCCGGGCGGCACTTCATTCGTCACGGCCCTCATCGATGAGGTGGTTTCGGTGGTCGAAGCGGTCGGGGAGAAGCCGAGCGCGGATCATCTTGCCATCGTTGGCGCGATGATGACGGCGAAGGGCTCGGGCCAGGCAAGCTCGATGTATCGGGATCTCCAGCAGGGCAATCCGATCGAGGGCGATCATATCGTGGGCGATCTTCTGGCCCGCGGTCAGCGCGCGGGGATCGCGACCCCTCTGCTCGCCGCCGCCTATGCGAATCTCGCGATCTATCAGCGGCGCATTTCCGCCTCCTGAAGCCAGCTGCTGACTTTCTTGGAAACTCTGGACAATGCCCCGTTGCGCCCCTTCTGATGGAGCGGAGCCATCGGATGGCGGGGCGAGCTTATGGCGGCACGGCGGATCGGCGGGCTTGGCGAGCGGGCCAGCGGGATGGCGGTCGCGCTCAGGCTCCTTGCCCGCGCGCTCGCGACGAAGCGGCCCGGGCGGGCCGATCGCGCGGCGCGGCTCGCCGCGCTGCCATCCCGGGCGCCGGTGGAGAGGCCGGTTGCCATCCATTGGGACGCGCACCTCATCCCTTTCATCGAGGCGGAGCGCGACGAGGATCTGGCGGTGGCGCTCGGTGTCGTGCATGCGCATCTCAGACTCGCGCAGATGGAGATGCTGCGGCTTCTCTCGCAAGGGCGCGTGGCGGAGGTGATCGGGCCGCTCGGCGTCGCGCTCGACCACGCGCTGCGGCTCATCGATTTTCCCCGCGCCGTGCCCGCCATCATCGAGGGCCTCGCGGAGGAGACGCGGCGCTGGGCCGAAGGCTTCATCACCGGGGTGAATGCGGTGATCAGCGCGGGACCGCTGCCGGCGGAATATGCGCTGCTCGGTTTCAAGCCGGAACCCTGGACGCTCGTTGATCTCTTCGCCGCGGCGCGGCTCGCCGCGGCGGATGTGAACTGGCTCATCTATGGGCGGCTTCTTGCGACGCGGGCGTCACTGACGGAGGAGGCCTGGCGCGCGCTCTGGCCGAGCCTCGTCGCGGCTGCCCCGCCCGCAGAGGCGGAATGGGTGGCCGAGGCGGCGATGACGGGTTTCGCACGCCAGGGGAGCAATGCGGCGGTGGTGGCGGGCACGCGCAGCCGGAGCGGGGCGGGTCTGCTCGCGGCCGATCCGCATCTTTCGGTGGCACTGCCCAATGTCTGGCTGATCGCCGCCTTCCGTTCGCCGGGCTATCATGCCGCAGGGCTGATGCCGGCCGGCTTCCCGATCATCGGGATCGGGCGCAATGAGAGCATCGCCTGGGCAGGTACCAACCTGCATGCGGCAAGCAGCGATTTGTTCGATGCCTCCGATCTGCCGATCCATGAGCGGCGGACCGTGATCCGCGTGCGCGGCGGAGGTGAGCGGCGCGTGGCGCTGCGGGAATCGCCACTCGGGCCGATCGTCAGCGATGGGATGATGCTGCGCAACCCGAAGCCTGTCGCGCTCTCCTGGATCGGCCATCGCCCGAGCGATGAGATGGCGGCGATGCTCGCGGTGATGCGGGCGGATGGGCCGGAGGCTTTTCGCGCGGCGCTTTCCCGCTTTGCGGTGCCCGGGCTCAATATGCTGCATGCGGGGCGGGACGGGCGGATCGGGCATGTCTTCGCCGCGCGCCTACCGCTGCGGCCCCCCGAGACGCCGCCGGATCTCGTGCTTGCACCAAGGGAGGCGAAAACCTGGCAGGGGACGGTGGGCGCGGCGGAGCTGCCGCACCGCACCGACCCGGCGGAAGGGTTTCTCGTCTCGGCGAACGATGCGCCGGCAAAGACCGATGTGCTGGTCGGGCTCTTCTTCTCGGCCAATGACCGCGCGCGGCGCATGCGCCGCCTGCTCGGCGGAAACGGGCGGATCGGCCTCTCGGAGCTGGAAGCGCTTCAGCACGACGTGGTGGCGGAGGGCGCGCCTGTCGTGCGGGATCTCCTGCTCGCCCGGATCGGGCCGCGCCATGCGCGCCTTCCTGCGGTGCGGGCGCTTGCCGCGTGGCGGGGAGAGTATGAGCGGGAGTCCAAGGGCGCGCTCGTTTTCGAGGTGATGCTTGCTTCCCTCGGCGCGGCGCTCGAGAAGCGCGGCCGGCTCAAGGGCGCCGGCGCGGTCTGGCAGGCGCGGGCGCTGCTCGCTGCTGAGATTGCGGCGACACCGCGGGCGAATCTCGAGCCGCTCCTCACCGCGGGCTTGCGGAGAGCGGGGCGCGCGCTTCGGCGCTATCGGAATTGGGGGGGTGCGCATCGGATGCGGCTTGCCCATCAGCTCGCCCGCGTGCCGGTGCTCGGACGGCGCTTCGCCTACGAGGAATGGGCGGCGCCCGGCGGCAAGGAGACGCTCAACAAGACCGCGCACCCGCCCGTGCGTGGCCGGCACGCCGTGAGCTACGGCGCTTCGGCACGCTTCCTCACCGATATGGGCGAGCCGGATGCCAACCAGGTGGTGTTGCTCGGCGGGCAGGATGGATGGCTCGGGAGCGAAAATTTTCTCGACCAGGTGCCCCTCTGGCGTGAGGGGCGCATGCTTGCCCTGCCGCTCAGCCCGGAGCTGGCACGCTTCTGGCCACATCACACGGTGCTGAAACCGGGGTAATCCCTTGCTGGATGTGACGCCGCTTCTCCGGATTTATGCGCGGCGGCGGCGCGAGCAGCTTGCGCGCCAGGACCCGGTGGCGGAGCAGCGCCGGACGCTTTTGCGGCTGGTGCATGCGGCGCGCGAGACACGGTTCGGCAAAGCGTACGGGTTTGCCGAGATCGGCGATGTTGCGGAATACCAGGCACGGGTGAAACTGCGGCGCTGGGAGGATTTCTGGAATGAGTGGTGGGAAGGGGATTTTCCCCGCCTTGTCGATGTGAGCTGGCCCGGCACCATTCCCTGCTTTGCCAACAGCTCCGGCACCAGCAACGGGACCACGAAGCGCATTCCGGTCAGCCGCGCGATGATGCGCGCCAATCGCCGCGCCGCGCTCGAAGTGTTGGCGTTTCATGTGGCCAACCGGCCGGAGAGCCGCGTGCTCTCGGGCCGCAACTTCCTTCTCGGCGGAAGCACGGCGCTCGAGACCCTGGCGCCGGGAATCGCCGCCGGCGATCTTTCCGGCATCGCGGCGACGGATATCCCATTCTGGGTCCGGCGGCGGATGTTTCCGCCGCGCGATCTCGCATTGATGTCCGACTGGGAGCGCAAGATCGCGGCCATGGCGCCGCTTTCACTCGCGAGCCGCATCACCAGCATCTCCGGCACACCGAGCTGGCTTCTGCTTTTTTTCGCGGAGCTTGCGCGGCTTCGTCCCGGCGCGCGTCTCGCGCAGTTCTATCCCGCGCTCGAGCTCCTGGTGCATGGGGGGGTGGGGTTCGCGCCCTATCGCGCCTCGTTCACTCCGTGGCTTGAAGGGAGTCGCGCGGAGACGCGCGAGGTCTATCCGGCGAGCGAGGGATTCTTCGCTGCCGCGGATCGCGGCGATGGCGAGGGGCTGCGGATGCTGATCGATAACGGCATCTTCTACGAGTTCGTGCGGCCCGAGGAGATCGGGATGGCCGCGCCGGAGCGGCGCTGGATCGCGGATGCGGAGGTGGGGGTCGAATATGCGCTGGTGCTGAGCACGAATGCGGGCCTCTGGTCCTATGTGCTGGGTGACACGGTGCGGCTTCTCGAGCGCGATCCGCCGCGGCTGATGGTGACCGGGCGGCTTGGCTGGTCGCTCTCGCTCGCCGGAGAGCATCTGATCGGGGAAGAGCTGGATGCGGGCATCGCCGCGGCGGCGGCGGCGCTTGGCGGGCGTGTTGCCGATTATGCGGCGGCGGCACTCCCGCCGGATGAGAGCGATGCGCGGGGCGGGCATCTCTTCATCGTCGAGTTTTCGCGCGCGGATGGCGAAGGGGCGAAGGCCGAGGCATTCGCGGCCGCGCTCGATGCGGCGCTCGTGCACGCGAACGACGATTATGCGGCGCACCGGGCAGGCGGGTTCGGTCTCCGCGTGCCGCGTGTCGTGCTCGTTCCGCCCGGAACCTTCGCCGCGTGGATGGCGGCGCGTGGCCGGCTCGGCGGGCAGAACAAGGTGCCGCGCGTGATCACGGATGCGATCCTGCTTGCGGACCTGGTTCGTTTCGCGGGAGCAGCATGAAGCGCGGCGAACCGCTTTGCGCCGGCTCACGCGCCAGGGGTAAGAAGGGAAAGGCATGAGCGGAACGGAGCCGGCGATGAACGATGCGAAGATGGCGCTTGGACGGAAGATCCTTGCGATCAAAAAGCAGAAGGGACTGACCTGGCCCGAGATCGCGAGGCGCCTTGGCCATTCCACCGTGTTCGCCTGCGCAGGCTGTCTCGGCCAGATGTCCTTCACCGCGGAAACCGCGGAGAAGGCGGCCGCGCTCTTCGGCCTCGGTACGGAAGAGACGGCGCTGCTGATGGAGATTCCCTATCGCGGATCGTTGCCGGCGGTGCCGCCGAGCGACCCGCTGATCTATCGTTTCTATGAGCTTGTCATGGTATACGGCACCACCTGGAAGACGCTGATCGAGGAAGAATTCGGAGACGGGATCATGAGCGCGATCGACTTCGATATGGTGCTCGAGCGCCAGCCGGACCAGAAGGGGGACCGGGTGAAGATCACGATGAGTGGAAAGTTCCTGCCCTACAAGCGGTACTGAACCGTCGCCTTGGTGGCACAAAAGCCGCATCACATACGGAAGGATGATGCGTCATGGCGTTGAGCGATGTCCGGGCTCTCGTGTTCGATGTTTTCGGCACCGTGGTGGATTGGCGGAGCGGCATTGCCCGCGAAGCGGGACCGTTCCTGGCGCGGCATGGCAAAGCAGACGTTTCGCCGGAGCGTTTCGCCGATGCCTGGCGCATGCGCTACCAGCCGGCGATGGAGGAGGTGCGGAGCGGGCGACGGGCTTTCATCCGGCTGGATGTGCTGCATCGGGAGAATCTTGACGCGATACTCAAGGATTTCGATATCGATATGGCCAAGGTGCCATGCGCGGAGCTCGACGACTTGAATCTTGCCTGGCACAGGCTCGATCCCTGGCCGGATGTCCTTGCCGGGCTCGCGCGACTGAAGTCGCGCGCCATCATCGCGCCGCTCTCGAACGGTAACATCATCCTGATGATCGATATCGCCAAGCGCGCCGGGCTTGGCTGGGATGCGATCCTGGGCGCGGAAGTGGTGCGCGCCTACAAGCCCGCGCCGGAGGCCTATCTGCGCACGGTTGAGGTGCTGGCGATGCGGCCGGCGGAGGTCTGTCTTGTCGCCGCGCACAATGGCGATCTCGCCGCGGCGCGGAAATGTGGCCTGCGAACCGCCTTCGTGCCGCGGCCGAATGAACACGGGCCGGGCCAGACGGAGGATCTTCGTCCGGAGCAGGATTGGGACGTGGTCGCGTGGGATTTCGGCGATCTGGCAAGCGCGTTCGGGGTTTAGAGCGTGATCGTCGGAGGTGGGAACAGCGGAGGCGTGAATCACGCGAGGGAACGAAAGGCGAGAGCGGGATGGGTGAGCGCGAGCGAACGCGTCACGCTCTAGCGGCCCTGATCTTCGGGCACCGCTTTGAGGAATGAAAGGACGACGGAAGCCGCATTGTCGGAGGCCAGCTGGAAGAAGGTGCCGATCTCATTCTCGCCAGGGCCGCCGCCTGCCAGGTCCGAAAGGCTGCGGAAGACGATGAAGGGCGTGCCGTTCATGGTCGCGACATGGGCGATGGCAGCGCTTTCCATATCGAGCGCCTTGGCATCGAAGGTTTTCCAGACATAGTCGCGAAACGCCTTGTTGTCGACGAAGGCCTGGCCCGAGACACCGCGTCCGCCCACCAGAATCTGCGGCTTATGGTCGAGACATTTTCCGTTGGCCGTGCAGTCTTTCAAAACTGTCGTCTGCGCCACCTTTCTTGCAAGGGCGAGAAGCCCTGGATCGGCGGCGAACCAGAAGCGGCTTTCCGGCGGCTTGTTGCCCTGGGCGATCTCCTCCGGCTCTGGAAAGATCATGCCGAAATTGGCGAAGAGGTGGGTGGCGAAGCTTGGCGGTTGAAAGCTCCCGCTTTCTGTCTGCCGAGCGAAAACGGCTTCGAGATATTCGCCCCACTCCGCGGGCACAACGACATCACCGATCGTGAGCGCCGGATCGACGCCGCCGGCGATGCCCGAGACAATGATTTGGCGCACGGTGAAATGATCGAGCGCGAGCTGAGTTGCCATCGCCGCATTCACCATGCTGATTCCTGACAGCAGCAACAGGGCCGGCTTGCCCTCCAGGGTGCCGGTGGTGAAGATCACATTATCGACATCGTATTCCTTGGCTCCCTGAAGCGCGGCCCGCAATTCGACCATTTCCGGCGGGAAGGCGGAAATCACCGCCGTGCGCGGGGTGGGATCGAGCGTTCCGGCGGCTTCGACCGCCCGCCCGCCCGAGAGGAGAAGGGCCACGAATAGGAATCCGGCCAGCATCGGGACTTGGACCTTCATCAAGGCTGAATTCTCCGCTGATCTTCACCTGAGAGAGACGCAGCGTCGCCCGGTCTCCTGCCAAGGTCAATCTGCTGGCGGGCGCCGGGGCTCCATCATTTCTGCACGGCTTTTCGAGGAATTTCGGACTTCCTTGGCGAGAATTTTTCCTCCATGGGATGCGCCGCTTCTCCTTGTGCCTTCGGGGCGGGGTGCCGGGCGCGAGCGAGGTCGGGCAGGAAGGGCCGGGTGCTGGCATGTGCGAATGGGTGGTGCATGAGGTCGAGCCCATGCTTGTTGTCGTGGCGGAGCGGACGATGCCCACGCTCGGCACGGCGGTGGAGGCCGAGATCGAGCGTCTGTGGCAGGAAGCGCGGTCGCGGCTCGGCGATGCCCTGTTCAACGGGCGGGTCTTCAGCGCCGAACGCATCACGCCGCGGCGCGTGACCGGACACTTCACCGAATTTCGCCGCATTGTCGCCCAGGTGGCGCGGCCGGTGCTTTTTGCCACGCTCGGGCTTCGGCCGCTCGCGGTGAACGGGGTGGTGCGGCTTCGTGACGGCATTCTGCTCGGGAGGCGGAGCCTGCGGACAGCCCATCAGGCGGGGAAATGGCAGCTTCCGCCGGCCGGCAGCGTCGATCCCGGCGCGGCGGACGAGCACGGCAATATCGATCTTGCCGCACAGCTTCTGAAGGAATTGCGCGAGGAGGTGGGAATTGCGGCGGAGCGGAAATGGCTGGAGCCGCCGATCGCCATCATCGAGCATCCCGGGACCCATGTGCTCGATATCGGCATTCCGGTCACCGTGCCGATGGATGGAGCCGAGGCGCTTGCCCTGCATGCGCGGTTCGGCGATGGCGAATATGCGCCGCTCAGGGTCGTGGCGGAGGCGGAATTCCCTACGATGCTGGCAGAGCTTGGCGATGAAGTGGTGCCGTCGACCGCGATCTTCCTCCGCCGGCTCGGCGTGGTCTGAAACGATGTGCTCTCGGGGCGGCCCGGGGTCCGGCAAGGCCCTGGCGCTGCCGCAGATGATGTGCTACTTGACGCAAATGGATCTGCGGATGGGGAACGCGCGAATTAGCCACCCGGCTGCCTGAGCAGCCGGGATTTCGGGTTTCGCGCGGTTTCACTCTCCATTCGGAGCACTCCATGTCTGACGATGTTTGTGCGGCCGATGCTGCCGCCTCCTCCGTTCTCTTCGAAGTTGTCGCGGACTTCAGTCCGGGCGTTCTGCCGCGGCTGCTTCAGCCTCTGGCACGGCGCAATCTGGTGCCCGAGACCTTTGCGGCGCGGCTCAAGGGCGGCGCGCTCGCGGTTGAGATCCGCCTCGCCGATGTGCCGCGTGAAATGCTCGGCCTGATCGAGGGCAATCTGCGGCAGGTGGTGGGCGTGCGCCACTGCGCGAGAGCGGGATGAGATCGCCGGCGCTCGCCATCCCGCACTCGGACATTGTTTTCTCGCGTGATTCAGACCTCCGGTGATCCCATCTTCGGTGATCATGCCATCGCGTGCTGAAGTCAGCCCGGAGAGGATAAGCCCGCCTCAGGCTCTCGCGGCTTGTTGTGCCGGCGGCGGGGCTGGCAGCCGGCCCGTGCGCAGCAGATGCGAAGCCGCGCGGCGCACCGCTTCGAGCGATGGCCACTCACTTTGATCGAGATCCTCGACCCTGGGATCGATGGCGATGAAGCGGAAGCTCTCGCCATAGAGCGAAGGAACGCGAATAGCGGCACCGGCGAAAATGCCGGAAATGTCGATGACATAGGACTGTATCATTGCCGACTGCATCATGGGCGCCTCCTTCCTCTTCTGTCCTGGAGTGCCAGGACTGGCATGCCATGTCGGTAGGAACAAAGGCCGCCGCAAGCCGGAGGGCTTGCCGAAATTCGACGGTTATTCGGGAAAATAATCCCTTCCTAGGCAGCGGAACGGAGGGTCAGATCGCGCGCGAACGGTAATGCGGCTTCGGATCGATGGCGGCGAGGCGTTGCCAATTCTCGCGGATCAAGCGGAGCTTGCGGAAGACGGTGCGGACATCGTCGAATTCACGGGCGAGGCGCTCGGCCGGGCCGAGCCCGCGATGGGATGGCTCGCCCGCGATCAGGCGTGCGCCGCAGGCAACACGCAGCATCCCCATGCTGCCCGGCAGCCCGTCCCATTGCGGCAGCGCGACGGGTTGGCCGATATGGCAGATGCGCGCCGCGAGCGCGGCCGGCGCATCCGGCAGGGCCCGAGAGAGATCGGCGTTCAGCCAGCGATAGACCGCCCGCGCCTCTCCAGGATCGAGCCAGCGTTCGGCGAAAGGAGCGCGGAGGGCGAAGGCGAAGACGCTTGGCAGTCGTTCCCAGGGCCGCTCATGCGGGCCGCGCTCCGGCAATTCGGTCTCGAGCAGGCGGATTCCCGGATCGGAGGCCGCTTCCTCACGCACGACACGGCCAAAGCCGGCGATGATCGCAGCCCGCCGCGGCTGCGAGATGCGGAGCAGGGCGCCAAGCTCGGCAAGCGCGGCGACCCAGCGGAGCGCCAAGCCGTAATTGCCGGCTGGGGGAAGAAAATCGGCGGCCGGACAATCGGCGGGAAAATCCTCGCGTCCGAAATAGGCGGCGAGCCCTTCCGGCAGGCGGCCATGGGCGAGCCGTGCCGCGATCACGCGAGGCAGCAGCAGGGCGCCTGAGAAGGGCGGTCCGGTCAGGAATTTCGAGCCGGTGATCAGAACTGTGGCGTCGAGATCGAGGTAATCGCGGATCGAGGCCCGCGAGAGCCGGAGCTGGCAGGCATCGACGATAATGTCGAACGCCGCGCCGAAGCGGGCGCGGAGGCTCTGGAGCAAGGCCGGGCGCGGGGCGAGCAGGCCGGTCTTCGAGAGATCGAGCGCATGGAGAACAACACGCCGCCCGGCTTCGATGCCTGCGGCAACCTCCTCTGCAATCTCTTCCTCCACCTGGGTGAGTGGGCGGACGGCGCCGGCCATGTCGCGAAGACGAATAGCGACAAGTTCGGTGTCGGCGCGAAAGCCCGCGACAGGGGTTTCGCGGGAAACAGTTTGGCCGCGGGCCGTGTCGATCGCGAAATGCCGTCCGCGCGCGGCGATCGGCACGCCCGAGCCGGTCTCCTCGGGGGCAATCAGGATGGTAAAAACCGGCCGGTCAGGCTCGGCCGCGTGGGTCAGCGCAAGCGCCAGCAGCTCCGCATCCGTGCCTGAAGCGGCGAGCGCCACCGCACCCCCGCGCGGCACGCGGTAAGCGCGCGCCAGGCGAGCACGGACGGTGGAAAGGAGGGAGGCAACCGGCCGGCGGCCTCCACGCCGCAGCATGGCCGTGGTCACGGCGCGGCGAGCTGAGTCGGCGGCGGCATAGCCGCGCTCGGAGATCGAGGAGGCGGTGGTGGAGGCGTAGGTGATCGCCCAGGGCCGCGGGCGATGGCTCGCGCCATAGCCGTTGAGCCTTGTCTGCGGATCAAGCTGGAGACGGATGTCGCCCCCCGTCTCCATGATCGTTTCGGCCGGGGCGAGCAACGGCCAGAGGGCACGAATGGTTTCAAGATCTTCGGGCGTGATCGGCTCGCCGTTGCCTATTTCCGCCCAGATCGTCTCCAGCGCTCCTTCGCTGGGTGGAAGCGGGGCGGCCATCGGCGCGAACCAGTCGGGGAACACGGCGTTCTCCGCGGCGGCGGCGAGGGAAGCGACTCGCGCCCCGGCGAGGCCGGCACGGGCGCTCGGGGCGGCGCGCCCGAGTGCCAGCCATTCCACCTCGATTGCCTGGCGAAGCGCTGGCTCGAGGCCGGGGCGCGAGCGCGTCTGCAGGAAGGAATCGGTCATAAGCGAGCGGTTAACCCACCCGGCCTCGTGGCGCCAAGCGCATGTACGGTCCGACGTCGTTTTTTATTGTCTATTATCTCCATCAATTTTATAGATTGAATGCCCACCGACACGCATTCGTGCCGCGGCATGCCTGCGACCTGCGAGAGGGGACCTCGTTTTGGGATCGGCGGGGAGGATTCCGAAGGAGAATCGGATGGATGAAATCGATCGCAAGCTGCTGGCCATCCTGCAGGAGGACGCGACCCTCTCGATCGCCCAGCTTGCCGGGCATGTGGGCCTATCGCCCACGCCCTGCTGGAAGCGGATTCAGAAGCTGGAGCTCACCGGTGTCATCACACGGCGCGTGGCACTGGTCGCCCCTGACCGGGTCGGGATGGGGCTGACCGTCTTCGTTGCGGTGGAGGCGGGGGACCATACGCCGGAGTGGCTGGAGCGGTTCGCGAGCGCCGTTGCAGCCATGCCCGCGGTGATGGAGCTTTACCGCATGGCCGGCGAAGATGATTACATGCTGCGCGTTGCCGTGGCCGACATGGCCGAATTCGATGCGCTCTACAAGCAACTGATTGCCATTGCGCCGCTCAAGAAGGTGACTTCGCGCTTTGCGATGGAGCGCCTCAAATCCACCACCGCCTATCCGTTGCAAGCCGATGTCTTCCGCGAGCGGAGAGTGGTCGAGACACGGAAGACATGGCCGGCCTGGCGGGTCGTGCGGAGTGACGCGCTGACCACGCCGGAGGTGCGGGCGCGCGAAACGATCCGCCAAAGCCCGAGGGGAAGCCGCGAAATTGATCGAGAAAACAAGGCGAGAGCGTGATGACTTGAAATCACCGCGCTCTCGTGTCCTGCCCTCGAAGTTCGGCGCCTTTCGCGACGAACAGAGAGGATAAGCAGGCCACTGAAAATAAAGAGCGAGCGTTCCGATTCCGTCCACATTCCAATGCGGCGTACTTCGGAATCGGGATACTAGTGTCCCGACTCGTAAATATCGTCATCATGCGTCGGGACACTCGCTCTTTGTTTTCAATGGCCTGCTGGTCCCTGAAATGCGGAGGCATTTCAGGGGCAGGACACTAGGGAAACTTCTTCCGCGTATAGAGCCAGGCGATGATGTAGAGCAGAAGATAGATGAGAGGGATGAAAACGATAATGCCCTCGAGTCCGCCGATCATTGCCCGCGCCCCCCCCGCTGCAGTCGTACCTCACGCGCGGCTTCCTGGGTCTCGAACAGCACCGCTCCACTGACCGAGATCAGCACGATCATCGTCGTGCCGACGAGCCAGGCGAAATACCACGGCGCGTAGCCGCCGCAGATGACGGCGATGAAGAGAGCAAGTGCCAGGACCAGCGCGAGAGCGAAGATTTTTACGGCGTTGGACATTGGAAAATTCCTCAGCGAGGGAAGAGGCGTGTCAGTAGGAGTGATCGTTCTTGGCGATGGTCTCGGTCCGCACTTTCCCGCCCATGGTCCGGAAGGCCCAGGAGGTATAGGCGATGATCGCCGGCACGAAGATGACGGTGAAGGCAAGCATCCAGCCGAGCGTGTAGGCGCTGCTCGAGGCGTTCCAGACACTGAGGCTCTGGCTCGGCACGGTCGTGGACGGCATCAGGAAGGGGAACATCGCCGCCCCGGCGGTGCCGATCGTGCCGATCCAGGCGAGCGCGCCGAGCCACCAGCCCAGAATGGGCTTGCCTCCGCGAAGCGAGAGCGCAGAGCCGAGCATGCCGATCAGGCCGATCAAGGGAACGAGCCAGAGGATGGGATGGGCGTGGAAATTGTCCATCCAGGCCCCGGCGTGCCTTGCCACTTCCGGGCTCGCGAGCGGGCTCGCCGCCATGGCCGGATCGACCGGGCCGGTATAGGCGAAACCTTTGATGAACTGGATCCAGATGCCTCCGATCACGAAGAGCGCGGCGGCGACCAGGCCGGCGGCGGCGGCATAGCGCTGCGCCCGGCCATAGATCGGCTCCTCACCGCGGATCATCAGCATCGCGCCCGCCTGCTGGATCGAGAGGCAGAGCGACAGGACACCGCAAAGAATCGCGAAAGGATTGAGCAGGTACCAGATGAAGGATTCGTCCTGGTAGTACTGCCCATCCCAGGCGAAATGAAACCCCACACCCTGCAGCACATTGCCGAAGGCGGCGCCATAGATCACCATCGGCAAGGCGCCTGAGATCAGGAAGGCCCAGTCCCAGATATCGCGCCATTTCGCTGCATCCACCTTCGAGCGGTACTCGAAGGCAACGGGGCGGATGATCATGCTGAAGAGAAGCAGGATCATCACGATGTAGAAGGTGGAGAACGACGTTGCGTAAAGGGTAGGGAAAGCGGCGAAGATCGCCCCGCCGCCGAGGATGAACCAGACCTGATTGCCGTCCCAGTGCGGGCCGATGATGTTGAGCGCTGTGCGCCGCTCCGCATCGTTGCGGCCGATGAAGCGGAGCAGGGTGCCGACACCCATGTCCATCCCCACCATGGTGCCGAGCCCCACCAGCAGCACACCGAGCAGGAGGGCCCAGACGATTTTCAGGAGGGCATAGAGTTCCATCGTCCGAACCCTTTCCTATTCCCAGGACTTCGCCGCATAGCCCGGCCGCAAGATGGCCGGGCCTGCGGCCGGGGAGGCATATGGCTCGGGGCTTCCGACAGGACTCGGGCCGAGGCGGGCATATTTGAACATCAGGTAAAGCTCGGCGCCGATGAAAACCGTGTAGAGGAGCGCGAAGCCGAGAAGAGAGAAGATCATATAGCCGAGCGAATGGGTGGAGGCCGCCTGGAAGGTCGGCAGCCAGCCGAACACGCTCCAGGGCTGTCGGCCATTCTCGGCGGTGATCCAGCCATAGAGTGTCACAAGCACGGGAAGTGGAATGAACCACATCGCGAGATGCAGCACCCAGTGTTGCTTCTCGATCGTGTTCCTCAGGCTGTAATAGGCGCCGAAGGCGAAGATCGCGAGGAAGGCGAAGCCGAACGCGATCATGATGCGGAAGGCCCAGAATTCGACGAAGACATTGGGG
This sequence comes from Acetobacteraceae bacterium, assembly GCA_035509315.1. GTDB lineage: Bacteria > Pseudomonadota > Alphaproteobacteria > Acetobacterales > Acetobacteraceae > JAKAWQ01. Next base: position 89,363 of record DATJLS010000054.1, read on the forward strand.
ATGCTCGCGCGTGCGGTCTCGGCCGCGATCTCCCGTATATTGGAGGGCGTGACCTTCGCCAGATCCTGATCGGGAGCGAAACGCTGGGCAAGGAAGCCGTAGCCCATGTCGTCCTCATAGAAATCGAATTTGGCGAGCGCGTTCGGATCCCTGGTCTTGGCATAGTCCTCAAGCGCCAGGACCGCGTCGATCCCGTTCTCCACCCGCGCCGCCGCTTCCATCTTGAGCGCATCGATGCCGGGAATCGCCTGGGTGAAGTTATGCGTGATCAGTGGCGTCAGCACATAGGGAATGCCGATCGAGAAATCGAAGAGGTCGCGTCCTGTCGCGTCGTTCGGAAAAGCGATCAGCTTCCACGGCTCCTCGGGCGGCTTGGTCGTGTGCCAGAGCCCCTCCATGGCGGCGAGCTTGGTCGGCTGCACGAGATAGTCGAGCCGTCCCGCCGCGTCGCCGAGCGTGATGACGGCGAGGGTGGAGATCACGCCGAACAAGGCCGCCATCCGGAACGAGCGCAGGGCGAATTCGCGATGCCGGCGGGTCAGCAGATAAAAAGCGCTGATCCCCATGACGAACATCGCGGCGCAGACGAAGCCCGCGATCGAGGTATGGACGAACTCGCCCTGCGCCTTCTCGCTGAAGACGAGGGTGCCGAAGCTATGGAACTGCATCCGCATCGTCTGGGGGTCGAAGCGCGCGCCGAGCGGCTCCTGCATGAAGGCGTTCGCGATCAGGATCCAGAGCGCGGAAAGGTTCGAGCCGAGGGCGACAAGGTAGGTCACCGCCAGATGCGCCTCCTTGCTCATCCGGTCCCAGCCGAAGAACATCAGCCCGACGAAGGTCGATTCCATGAAGAAGGCCATCAGACCCTCGATCGCGAGCGGCGTCCCGAACACGTCGCCCACGAAATGCGAATACATCGACCAGTTGGTGCCGAACTCGAACTCCATCGTGAGTCCGGTCGCCACGCCGATTGCGAAATTGATGCCGAAAAGCTTGCCCCAGAACTGAGTCATTTCCTTGTAGATCGGCCTGCCGGTGATGACATAGACCGTCTCCATCGCCGCGAGCATGAAGGTGAGGCCGAGCGTGAGCGGCACGAACTGGAAATGATAAAGGGCGGTGAGCGCGAATTGCAGTCGGGAAAGATTGACGACGGCCGGATCGATCATCAGGGAATTCCTCACGCACACGGATGCCGCGCATGGCGAACGGGCCAGCGGGATGGCGGTCGCGACGATGTTACGGCCTTTATAACATTGCCAAGACGCCCGATCGTATATGATCCATGTCAATGACGTGTTTTTGAGGCCCTCGTGAGCTGTAAGATCGGTGGCTCAGAGATGGGTCAGCGCATCCTGCACGCGCGCAAGGCGCGGAACGATGCGGCCATGCGTGCGGAGCGAGGCGAAGATCCCGTCCTCGGCGACACGGCCAGACTCGAGAACAACCACGCGCTCTTCCGGCGTGACGAAGGCAAGGCGATGGGTGACGGTGATGACGGTCCGCCCTCCGGCGAGCCGGGCGAGATCGTTGCGCAGGCTGGCCTCGGTGAGCGGATCGAGGCCCTCGGTCGGCTCGTCGAGCACGAGGAAGGGCGCGTCGCGCAAGAAGGCGCGGGCCAAGGCGAGGCGGCGGGCCTCGCCGCCCGAGAGGCGGGCCGCGCCCTCGCCGACCGGCTGATCGAGCCCTGCGGGCACGGCGCGGACGTAGGCGGCGAGCGCGGCGGCCTCGAGCGCGCGCCAGAGCGCATCGTCATTGGCGTCGGGACGGGCGATTCTGAGATTGTCGCGAATCGAGCCCGCAAAAAGATGGATATGCTGCGAGACCACGGAGAAGAGGCTGCGGGCATCGTCTCCGCGGATTGCCTTGAGCGGGATCCCGCCGAGCGTCGCGGAGCCTTCTTCATACTCGGCGAAACGAAGCAGCAGGTTCACGAGTGAGGTCTTCCCCGCCCCGGAGCGGCCGAGGATCGTCACATGCTCGCCCTCGCGGATGGAAAGGCTAAGCCCGTCGAGCGCCCAGGGCGCATCCCGCGCATAGCGGAGCCGCACGTTCGAGAGCGCGATGTCGAGGCGAGCCGGCCGCTTGGGGCTCACCTCCGGCTCGCGCACGGGCGGGGGTCGGTCGGCGATCGCGAAAACGCGCCGCGCCGATTCGGCCATGCCGCCGAGGCGCTGGAAGGCCTGCGGCAAGGGGGCCACCGCCTCGAACGCGGCGAGCGAGCCCAGGGCCAGCAACGGCACATCCGCTCCCGGCAGATGGTGGGTGACGGCAAGCGGCAGCCCGATCAGCAGCGCCGCGCCCATCGTGACATTGGCGATCAGCAGGCCTGCCCCGGCACCGAGCCCGGCGACCGCGGCAAGCCGCCCCTCGCGTGTGATCAACTGCGCATTCGCCGCACGGATGCGCGCTTCCATCGCCGGCGCGGCATTGTAGGTGAGGAGCTCGGCCATGCCCTGGACGGCATCGACGATGTCCGCCCGCATGGTGTTGCCGAGCGCCACGGCCTCCCGGCTCGGCCGCGCGCCGAGGGCGAGGCTCGCCGCGGGGACCGCAAGCCCGGCAAGGGCGAGACCGGCGAAGAGCGCGATCCCCGCCCAGGGGGTGAAGAAGGCGAGCGCGCCGGCCATTGCCAGGGAGGCACCGGCGGCGACCGCGAATGGCGCGAAGACGCGCAGATAGACATCGCCCAGTCGGTCGATATCGGCGACCAGGCGGGAGAGAAGATCCCCGCTGCGTTCCCCGGCGAGGCCGCCCGGTGCGAGCGGCTCGAGCCGTGCATAAAGGAAGCTGCGCAGACCGGCGAGCTGACGGAAGGTTGCCTCGTGATCGACGACCCGCCCGGCATAACGGCCGAGCACCCGGAGCGTGGCGAAGAAACGGACGAAGGCGGCAGGGGTGAAGAAGTTGAAGACGTTCTGCGCGGCGTAAGAGGCGAGCCCGACCAGGCCTGTCGCGGCGAGGAACCAGCCGGCGAGCGCGAGCAGCCCGAAATTGGCGATGATCGTTGCGAGCGCGAGAAGAAGCCCGCCTGCGATCCAGGGCCGCTCAGCGGCGAGCAGACGGAGCAGGCGGAACAGCGCCTTCATGTCGGCATTGCGACGGTTTTGAGCAAGGCGGCATAGGCGCCGCCATGAGCGAGCAAAGACTCGTGCGTGCCGCATTCGGCGACGCGGCCTGCCTCCATCACCAGGATCTGGTCGGCGCGACGGACGGTTGCGAGACGATGGGCGATCAGGATCGAAGTGCGGTTGCGGACGAGATCGGCGATTGCCTGCGCGACCATGGCTTCGGTTTCGAGATCGAGATGCGCGGTTGCCTCGTCGAGAATGAGAAGCGGGGCGTCCTTGAGGAAGGCGCGGGCGAGGGCGAGGCGTTGGATCTCCCCGCCGGAAAGGCCTGTGCCCCCTTCGCCGAGACGTGTGGCGAAGCCCTGCGGGAGAGACTCGATCACATCGAGCAGCAGGGCGCTGCGGCAGGCTGAGCGAAGTGCCGTCTCATCGGCATCGGGACGGGCAAGGCGGAGATTGTCGGCGATCGTGCCCGCGAAAATCCTTGGTGCCTGCGGGACATAGGCGAGGCGGCGCCACCAGGTTTCGCGATCGAACGTGGCGAGCGGAACGCCATTCACCAGAATCATGCCGGCGCTGGGCGCGATGAACCCGAGGATCGCGGCGGCGAGGCTCGACTTTCCTGCCCCGGAACGACCGACGATTGCGCTGCTGCGCCCGGCGGGGAAGTCGCAATCGATCCCGCGCAGAATTGGCCGGTCCGGCTCGTACCCGGCTTCGAGCGCGCGGCAGGAGATCGTGACCGGACCTGGCGGTGGAGTTGCCGTGCCCGGGCGTGCGGCCGGCTCCACATCAAGTACCGCAAAGATGCGGCGCGCGGCGGCGAGCGCGCTCATCCGCGCATGATAATGGGTGGCGAGCGTGCGCAACGGCAGGAAGAACTCGGGAACGAGGAGCAGGACGAGAAAGGCCGCGAAGAAATCTGCCCTTCCATGCAGGAGCCGCGCGCCGAAGATCACCGCGACGAGGGCGATCGCGAGGGAAGCGAAGAATTCAAGCACTGCCGAGGTGAGGAAGGCGATGCGGAGGCTCGCCATGGTGGTGCGGCGATATTCGTCGGAGATCCGTGCGATGAGCGCGATCTCCTCGCGCGCCCGGCCGAAGAGTTTGAGCGTGGTGATGCCCTGCACCGCGTCGAGCAAATGCGCGCTCATCGCCAGGAGCTGGCGCCACTGGCGTTGGTTGATCACCTCGGCCTGCTGGCCGACAAAAACCATGAAGAGCGGGATGAGCGGCCCGCTCACCGCGAGCACCAGCCCGCTGACCCAGTCGATCGGGAAGAGGGTGGCGAGAATCGCGAGCGGCACCAGAGCGACGAGCGTCTTCTGCGGCAGGTAGCGGGCAAGGAAGGGCTCCAGGGCGTCGATGCCGTCGGTCAGGGTCGCGGCGAGATCGGCGCTTCGTTCGCCGGCGGCATGGGCGGGGCCGAGAGTGAAGATGTGGTTGAGGAGTGCTTGACGAAGCTCGGTCTTGACCGCGGCGGCGGCGCGGTGCGCGGCGATCTCGGAAAGGAAGGTGAGGGCAGCGCGCAGGACGAAGAGCGCGAAGAGCCCGACAAGCGCGGGCATCACCGCGCGCAGCGGATGGTGGCGGAACACGACACTATCGACGATCCGCGCCAGCAGGAGAGCCTGAAGGATGACGAGGAGCCCGGAGGCAAGCCCGAGACCAATGGCGGCATGGAGCCCGACGCGGGCAGGACGCGCGGCGTCGATCAACCTCTGATCCAGACGGGCCGGGAATGGGGCGGGCACGGGATGTTTGCCTATCAGCCGCGCCGCCGCGGCTCAACGGTCGGGCGCGGTTTGCAAACGGGGCGGCCTGGCGGATGATCGCGAAATGTATTTCGACCTCCGCCTCTGGAAGCTCACTGAGGGCGTGCGGGGCCGTGCCGCGCTTGCGGTGCTGCTCGGGCTTTTCGCGCTGGCCGCCGGCATTGCCCGATTCGCATTCCTCGGCCAGCTGCTCGCCCTCGTCTTTCGCGGTGGCGGAGGACGGGCGGAGATCCTCCTCGCCCTTGCCACCGCGGCAATGATTCTGGTTCGCGCCGTGCTCGAGGAGGCACGGGGCCGGATTGCCCATGCAACCGCGATTCGCGTGCAGCAACGGCTGCGGGAAAAGCTCTTCGACAGGATCGCGGCCCTTGGCCCAGCCTGGTTTTCGGGCAGCCGGACGGGTGGGGTAATGCTCTCGATGGTGGATGGGGTCGAGCAGCTCCAGACCTGGTTCGGGCAATATCTGCCGCAGCTCGCCATCGCCATTGCCGCGCCTTTCGCGATCTTCGCCTTCGCCGCGATCTGGGACCTTCCCGTGGCCGCCGTGCTGCTCCTCGGCGCGCTGCTGGCCCTGGTCGGGCCAGTTTCCGTGCATATGCGCGAGCGTAGGGCGAGTCTCGCGCGCACGCAGGCGCTGAAATCCTTCGGCGAGGAATTCCTCGATGCCGTGCAGGGCCTGCCGACGCTGAAAGCCTTCGGCCAGAGCGGCGCCTGGGCGACGCGGCTTGCCAAGCATGCGCACGCGCTGGCGCGCAACACATTCTGGGTGCTGGGTGCGAGCCTGCTCACCCGCGCGATCACCGATCTCGGCACCGCGCTCGGCGCGGCTTCCGCACTGGCGCTCGGGGCCTGGCGCGTCACGCACGGGGAGATGAGCCTAGCCGCACTCCTGATCGTGCTGATGGCCGGGACGGAGATCTTTCGCCCGCTGCGCGATCTGCGCACCGTGCTGCATCAGGGCATGCTCGGCCAATCCGCGGCCGCGAGCATTTTTTCCCTGCTCGAAGCCGAGCCGAGGCTCCCGCCTTCGGGCGGGATGCCGGTGCGTGGCCTCACGCCCAGCATCGAATTTTCCAAGGTTCGCTTTGCCTATCCGGGTGGCCGCGGCGCCGCGCATGACGGGCTTTCGTTTCGTGTTGCCGCCGGCGAGCGTGTCGGGATCGTCGGGCCGAGCGGGGCGGGGAAATCCTCGATCGTGCGGCTCCTGCTGCGTGAATATGACCCCGAGGGCGGGGCGATCCTTCTTGGCGGGAAGGATCTCCGAACGCTGGATGCCGAAGCGCTGCGCGCTTCGATTGCCGTGGTCGCGCAGGATGCCGTGCTGTTCGAAGGGACGGTTGCGGAAAATCTCCGTCTCGGGCGGCCGGAGGCGAGCGGGGAGGAGATCGAGGCAGCCGCGCGGGCGGCGAATGCCCATGATTTCATCCTCGCCCTGCCGGAAGGCTACGAGACGCGGATCGGCGAGCGGGGGGCGCGGCTTTCGGGTGGTCAGCGCCAGCGGCTCGCGATCGCCCGCGCATTGCTGCTCGATGCGCCGATCCTGGTCCTTGATGAGGCGCTGTCGTCGGTCGATGCGGAGAACGAAGCGGTGATCCAGCAGGCGCTGGAGCGGCTGATGGAGGGGCGCACCACGCTCATTCTCGCGCATCGGCTTTCAAGCGTGATCGGCGCGGACAGGATCCTGGTGCTCGCGAGCGGGCGGATCGTCGAGGAAGGGACGCATGCGACGCTGATGAGAGAGGATGGCCTCTATCGTCGGCTGATGGGCGCGCAGGCGGAAGAGGCAGATGTGCGCGATCATCCGGCCCGGGCGGCGGAGATGGAGAGCAAAGGCGCCGAGGTGGCAGGTGGCGAGTCCGCGGGGGCGGATCAGCCGCGCCCGCTCGACGAGGACGCCGCTTCGATCACCGGGCCCGAGACGCTGAAGACCCTGCTCGGCTTCATCAGGCCTTGGCGGGGGACGCTCGCCGCGACCGTGCTGCTCGGGATCGGGCGCGTGGCTTCCTTCATCGGCGTGAGCGCGCTCGGCGCGCTGGTGATCGCTTCGGTGCGCGCCCATGAACCTATGGGCCTCCTGGTCGGGCTGCTGATCGCGGCCGCGCCCATCACCGCGCTCTGTCACTGGCTCGAATCAACGCTTGCGCATGAGATGGCCTACCGACTGCTCGCGGAGATGCGCATCGATCTCTTCGCGGTGCTGGACCGGTTGGCGCCCGCCTATCTGCTGCGCCGCCGCTCGGGCGATCTCGTCTCGCTCGCGACCCAGGATGTCGAGACGATCGAGTATTTCTACGCCCATACCGTAGCTCCAGCGGTGGTGGCGGTGCTCGTGCCGATTTCGGTGCTCGGCCTGCTAACCGGATTCGGCTGGCCGCTCGCGCTCGTGCTGGCGCCGTTCCTTGGCTATGCCTTGCTTTCCCCCATTGCCGGGAGAGTGCGGATCGACCGGCTCGGCGCCGAGGCGCGTGACGGGCTCGGCCTGCTCGGGGCGCATGTGACCGAAACGATCCAGGGGCTTGCCGATCTGCTCGCCTTCCGGGCGATCGGAAGGCGGCGCGAGGCGTTCCTTGCGGCCGCCCGGGACTATGGCGCGATCCGGCTTCGGTTGCTTGCCGATCTCTCCCGCCAGGCGGCCTGGCTGGAGGCGGCGACCAGCCTCGGCGGGCTTGCGGTGGCCATGCTCGGGGCCCTGCGCGTCGCCGATCGTCGATTGGCGGCGAGCACCTTGCCGTTGCTCGTGCTGGTCGCGATTGCGGCCTTCCTGCCGGTCTCGGAGATTGCCCAGGTTGGCCGTCAGCTTGCCGACACCATCGCCGCGACGCGCCGTCTCGCGGCCGTGGCGAGGGAGAAGGTGACCATTCTTGATGGACCCGCCGACCCGCCGCCCGCGGCGCAGGGGGCGGAGATTCGCTTCGAAGGGGTGCGCTTCACCTATCCCGGGCGTGGCCGGCCGGCGCTCGACGATGTCTCCTTCGCCGTTCCCGCGGGGGCGACGGTGGCGCTGGTCGGCGCCTCGGGCGCGGGCAAAAGCACGATCGCGAGCCTGTTGCTCCGCTTCTGGGACCCCGGCGCAGGTGCGGTACGGCTCGATGGGGAGGATCTTCGCCATTTCCGGCTCGATGCGCTGCGCCGGCGGATCGCGCTGGTCGCCCAGGACACCTACCTCTTCAACGACACGCTCGAGGCGAATATCCGGCTGGCCCAGCCCGATGCGCCGGAAGAGGCGGTTCGTCGTGCGCTCGTCCAGGCAGCGCTCGGGCCCTTCGTCGCAGGGCTTCCCGAGGGGCTTACCACCAAGGTTGGCGAGCGCGGGGTGCAGCTCTCAGGCGGCCAGCGTCAGCGCATCGCAATCGCGCGCGCTTTCCTCAAGGACGCGCCGGTGCTCGTGCTCGACGAGGCGACGTCGCATCTCGACGCGATCAGCGAGGCCGAGGTGCGTGCGGCCCTCGCCGAGCTGATGCACGGGCGCACCACGCTCGTCATTGCCCATCGGCTTTCGACCATCCGCGCCGCCGACCGCATTCTCGTGCTCGACCATGGAAGGGTGCTCGAGGTCGGCACGCATGCCGAGCTGCTCGGGCGCCGCGGCGCCTATGCCCGCCTCGTCGAACAGCAGGTCGCGATCCGGCGGAGGGCCGGGTAGTTTTGTCCCTGGAGCGGGATGCGTTCGCTCGCGCTCACCCATTCCGCTCCCGGTCATTGTTCCATCGCGTGATTCAAACCTTTGATGATTCCACCTTCGGTCATCACGCTCCAGACGGAAAGGAAATCCTCATGCCGGATTCGCACGCGCTCATCGTTGGGGCATCGCGCGGCCTTGGCCTTGGCCTCGCTCGCGAATTCCTTTCCCGCGACTGGCACGTCATCGCGACTGCGCGTGGCGAGAACCCCCCGCAAGCGGTCGAGGAACTGTCCGCCGACTATCCGGGCCGGCTCATGGTCGAGCCGCTCGACGTCGTGGTGGATGACGAGATCGCGGAGCTTCGTTCGCGCCTTTCGGACCGACGCCTCGATCTGCTCTTCCTCAATGCTGGAATCGGCCATGGCAGAGGCGAGACCCTGGCCGCGACCAGCGCCAGGGAATTCTCCCATGTGATGCTGACCAATGCCTATGGCCCGATGCGCACCATCGAAGCCTTGCAGGACCTCGTGCATAAGGACGGCGTGATTGCGGTGATGTCCTCGGGCCTCGGCAGCATTGCAAACAACCAGACCGGCACCTGGGAGGTCTATCGCGCGAGCAAGGCCGCGCTGAACATGCTGATGCACAATTTCGCCGCCCGCGACAAATCCCGCACGCTGCTTGCGATCACGCCCGGCTGGGTTCGCACCGACATGGGTGGGCCGAACGCCACGCTCGATGTCGAAACCAGCGTTCGGGGCATCGCTGATGTCATCACCGCCCGCCGCGGTACGCCGGGCCTCGCTTTCCTCAACTATAAGGGTGAGGCGGTGCCGTGGTGAGAGGGGGACAGCGTCCTGCCCTCGAAGTTCGTCGCCGTTCGCGACGAACGGAGAGGATAAGCAGGCCACTGAAAACAAAAAAGCAAGTGTCCCGATTCCGTCCGCATTCCAATGCAGCGAACTTCGGAATCGGGACACGAGCCTGTTTCCATTTCGTGCCCGGAGCGGGTAGGCTCGACTTCAAATACGACACGGGGAGGAATGTCCATGAGGCTCGAAATCTTGGCGCTCGGCGCTGCCCTGGCAGCAGGCATGAGCGTTTCGGCGGCAGCGGGACCAAACTATTTCGCCTACAACCTGACCGCAACGACCACCTTCAAGGGGGTCTATCTGGCGCCGGCGGGCGCCGGGCAATGGGGACCGAACCAGGCTCTGAATGACGATGACAAGGAACTCGATTTCGGCGAGCGGCTGACGCTGACGGGGCTAAGTCCGGGGATTTACGATGTGAAACTGGTGGATGACACCGGACGGACCTGCATCCTGCACGCGGTCAATATGACGAAGGAAACGAGCTTCGATATCCGCGATAGCAGCCTGACCGACTGCAAATAGGCCTTGCCGCGCCGCTCAATCGGCGGTGGCACCGAGGATGCGCCCGTTCTCCTGCTGCAGCAGGACCGCGAGATGCGTGCCCCTCGGCCGCGACAGGCGGAAGGTTGCGGGACTGCCGTTCCAGATTCCAGGCGAATTCATCGAGCGGACGACGTTGATCTCCCGGAGCGTGGCCCCGCGATTCTCGCCACCGCCGACATAGGTGGTATGGGAATCATCGAAACCGAACAGCCAAAGCCGGGCCGAGCCACTGCCCGAACCCACCGTGATCTGGACCTCGTCGCCAGTCGCCGCGATCGTGACGGGCACGGCGCTGGCTGCTTCGCTTCGGAGGCTTGCAATCGCCGAAAGAAGGGCCCGACGATCCGAGCCAATCACCTGATCCCGGCCATCCACCACAGCCTCCGGCGTATAGACCTCGCTGCTGTCGGCGAGCGAGGCGTACCATTGCTGCCGCTCGGTCGCGGCGGAAAGAGAGAATGGATCGATCCAGCCGGTTCCGTTCCAGTAGGTGACGTGAAGATCGAGCGGCAGGAGATCGGCTTCCGTCCCCTTGAGCTGTCTCAGCAGGGCATCCGCGGGAGGACAGGAGGAGCAGGCTTCCGAGGTGAAGAGCTCGACCACCACCGGCCGCGCTTGCGCGACGGCCGGCAGAAGAAGGATCAGGGTCGCGATCGCTGTGCGGATCATGGATCCCGCCTTTGCGGCAGTGGAGGAAGGTCCACGGACGGAACTCCATCCAAGGGAACAAAAAAAGGACATGCGCGGCTTTGCGGGACAGGGTCCAGGCACGATTTGGCGATCCGCCTCGAAGCCCTGGCTGGCTGCTTCCGGAGCCCGCAAAAACTTGTGAGACCCGAAAGACTGAAGCGGCTTCGGCTGCTCCCGCAGCAAGGGCCCATGATTTCCGGAAAGCCGCTCTGCCATGGCGCAATCTCGTCCGAAGGTCTTCCGCGATTGAATTCGTCTTGCTTGGACGAGGCGTTACAGGAGGTTCAAGGAAAAGCGATCCCGTTTTGACGGAGTCGGCCTGATCGACGAGGGCGCCGCCGCAGACCCCGGCACGACACGGTCGGCAGCCAACCGGCAATCAGACCGGAATGGTGCCTGATGGTGTTGGCATGACCTGCAGGACCCCCCCCTGGCGGAGGCAGCCGAAGAGCGAGGCGTGGTGCCTCAAAGTCGTGACGCTTTGCTATCGACCGGCCGCTGCGCTGCATGTGCGGCCGCGAGGCGGCGTTGCCGTGCCAAGTGAATCAAGCGGCTTGCGAATCCAGCCACCCGTCGGTCATCCTCGCTGAAGGAATGCCCGACAACGGCAAATATGGGCTTGGCGCGTATTCGGTCAGGGGACATGCCCATCCGATGACGCGAGATCGGGAGGGAGAGTCATCCAAACCGCTGGGCATGCGGTTTCGATCGCGGAATTGGCCCGGGACCGCTCGTGCGATCACATAGGCCTTTGGCAGGTTCCTGAAGCGACCGGCCGGGACCGATCCGATTCGGAACCTGACAGTCCGGTGGCCGGCCTTGGGACAAGGCAGGATGAGTGAGCACGAGCGGACGCATCCCGCTTTCCTGCCTCGATTCCGAGGTTTGCGGCATCGCAATGCAGACGGAATCGGAACACTCGGTCTTTTGGGAAGATGCCGAAGCTTTCCGATCAGGCGACATCAGCCGCCGCGATTGTTACAAATCTCGGAAGATTCCTGCAAATCGGAGCTTTCGCGTTCCGCCTTGCTTGGTATGGCCGCTGGCCTTGCCGCAAGCCTTCTCCTGTCGGGATGCTCGTCGTTGCTGACCGAAAGCTCCGCTGCTGGGGCAGGTGTGGCGGCGGCGGGGATCTCCGGTGCCGTCACGAGCAATGGCGCCGTCGCCGCGGGAATCGGGATCGGCGCTCAGGCGGTGACGCTCGCGGGCGTGCAGTATGTCGAGAGGCGTGTGCAGAACGCCGAGCAAACACAGATCGCGAGCGCGGCCGGGCCGCTGCCTGTTGGCGGGGTCGCCGATTGGCACGTCGTCCACGACGTTCCGATAGAGGCGAACGAGCATGGGAAAGTGACTGTGAGCCGCGTGATCGTGGCTGACGGGAACGTGCTGGATTGCAAGGAGATCGTCTTCTCGGTCGAGACCACCGAGAACAAGAAACCGCGCCAGGATTTCTACACCGCGAGCATATGCCGCGACGGCACGCAATGGAAATGGGCCACGGCCGAGCCTGCGGTTGCCCGCTGGGGATCGTTGCAATGAGGTCGTGGGCAGCGCTCGGGGCCGCCATTCTGATGAGCGGGTGCAACTCCGCGGGCACTGCGGCCGGCGCGGTCGCCGGCCTGGCGAGTGGCGCCGGCACCGCCAATCCCGCCGTGGGGGCCGCGGTGGGCCTTGGCACCAAGGCGGCAGTCGATTCTTTAGTGAAATATATCGGCCGCGAGCGGCAAGGAGACGAGCAGGATGCGATTGCCGAAACCGCCGGAGCCCTCCCGGTTGGCGGTACCGCCAACTGGGAGATCCGGTATATGATACCGTTCGGCGACGAGCACGGAACACTGCGCATCGTCCGAATGATCGAGAACAAGCTGGCAATGTGCCGGGAAATCGTCTTCACCGTGATCGACGGCAAGGACCGTTCCCACTACGTCACTACCGAATGCCGCGATGGCACGCGATGGCGATGGGCGCTTGCCGAGCCGGCGACCGCGGAATGGGGCTTCCTGCAATAGATCGCGAAGATCTTGGCATGGCCGATCGTGAAAGGCCTTGGCGGAATTGCACAGCGATCCGGCGAAGCCATGTTGATCCAGATCGCTGTGTCCCAAGGAAGCCAGCGCAAGCAGGAGTTTTTTTTACTTTTGATTCCGGCCGGATGCGGTGCCGTTCGGAGGTTGAGGGAAAGCGAACACTTCGTTGGTATAGGACTCGACCACTTCGCTGAAAGGTGTCCCGTCAGGCAATGTCAGCACCGCCCGATGCTCAAGCACATAGAGGGGAATCCAGAGCCTTCCGTTATCTTCCTGAAGCGAACGGGCACCCATCTCCCACCCCTCCGGCAGGGGTGACCAGAGAAGCTTCGCAGAAAGCGTCCTGCGCCGAAAATTGAGCGAGAGCACGGCACGGCCGAACGCGATGTCGGTGGTATCGAGTGCGTGGTTCATCTCCGGGGTCAACCGGGAAGGGACGTACCAGTTGTCAGCCTCCGAAAGGATGTGTGTGCCGCAGGCAAGCTTGACCCTGCGATAGCGAATGGGTTCCGTTGGCCCGACATTGAGGAGCCGCCGCTGCGCTTCCGTCGGCGCCTTGAAGACACCATGGACGCGCTCGGCGATGATTCGTGGTGGCGAGGCGAGACGGTGGGTGGCGCACCAGCGGTCGAGGGTGAGGGTCGCGCTGTCATGGCTCAAAAGCTCGGCATTCAGGGTCTCAAGAAGGGCCAAAGCCTCAAGACGGATTGTGAAATTGTCCTGCCAGGCTGGTGCTTCCCGGGCCGGTGCTTCGACGGCCTTGGCACCAACTGTGTGCCCAATGAGAGTGAGTGTGACGGCGACGCATGCGCCGCAGATGGCGAGCCTCATCTTTGTCCCGTTCTCCGTTGGTCTGCATTGGAGAGGCCTCCGGCCAAGGCCGGGCGTTCGATCGGCAGGAGCCTCAAATCATTGTCGGGAGGAAGATTCGAAAGTCGAACCCGGCCTTCTCTAATCGACCTGGGCCGGCTTATCACGGAGCTGCGGGAAATCGAATTCTGCCGCACGCCGCGCGAATTTGGCCAACATTCCAGGGGCATCCATCCTCGGGAGCAGGATCTCGATAAAGCTCGCGCCTGCATTCTTTCCCGCCGCCGCGAGCGCGGCATCAAGCTCCTCTTCCGTCGCGGCGACATGGCGGCGGACACGGTCCGCGAGGCCGAAGGTGCCCGGCATATCGCGATAGGCCCAGGGTTGGATGTCGTTATAGGCGGCTTCGGCGCCGAGGATCAGCCGTTCAATCGTATAGCCGTCGTTGTTGATGAGGAAGATAACGGGATTCAGCTCCAGCCGCAGGATTGTGGACAATTCCTGCGCCGTCATCTGAAACGCGCCGTCACCAATGAAGAGAAGTTGCCGACGGTCCGGCCCGGCAAGGCAGGCCCCCAATGTTGCCGGGAGCGCGTAGCCGATGGATCCCCAGATCGGCTGCGAGACGAATATCGTGTTCTCTGGCAAAAGCAGGGTGCCGGCGGCGAACGAACAGGTGCCCGTGTCTGCGAGGATGACATCGCCAGGACGGATGAAATCCTGAACCTTCGTCCAGAACGAGTCCTGAGTGAGCTTGCCTGAGTGATTTGGTCGGCCTGCCCCGCCCGCAGGCGCGGAGGGACGCGGCACGGGCGGGGACGTGCCCTGAGGCGCAGCGAAGAGGAGTTTCTCCAGCAGGTCGCGTGACATTACGCGCCGGTAGGTCTTGTCGCCGACCGTGACCTCGAACGGCTGAACGTCGATCAGGAACGTTCCACCGAAATCGTGGGTGAAAAGGCCCGTCGAGACATCCGTAAGGCGCGCGCCGATCGCGATGAGACAATCGGAGTGCTCCACGGCTTCACGAACCTGCTGGGTCGAGCCGGCGCCGCGATAAGATCCGATCGCATGGGGATGGAGATCGGAGACGATGCCCTTGGCGGGTGCAAGGCTCGCGATCGGCAAGTCATAGGTTTCCGCAAGCCGGAGGACGAGCGCGGTCAGCGCGAACCGGTCGACATCCGCATCGATCAGCAGGGCCGGACGCTTGGCCGCGGAAAGCCGCTGAACGATATCCGAGACCGCCTGCAAAAGTCCGGCCGAATGGCTTTGCGGCAGGCGAAGATCCAGGGGGGATGCGATATCGGGGATTTCGGCGGCGACGAGGTCGGACGGAAGTTGAATATAGACCGGACGTTTCTCGAGCCAGCAGGCACGCAGCACGCGATCGATCTCGGAACCGGCGTTCTTGGGTTCCAGCCGGGCCTGCGCCACGGTGAACTGCTTATAGCACACATACATATTCTCGAAATTGCCGTCAGCCAGGCTGTGATGCATGAGGGCGCCGCTTCGCATCGCGTCGAGGGGGGGCGCTCCGGTGACGCAAACGATCGGAACACGCTCGGCATAGGCTCCCGCGACGCCGGAAAGCGCTGCGAGCTCGCCCACGCCATAGGTCGTGGACAAGGCGCCGATTCCGGCAAGGCGCGCATAGCCGTCGGCCGCATATGCGGCATTCAGCTCATTGCAGCAGCCGATGAATGCGAGGTGCGGGGTGTGGGCCATTTGCTCCAGGAACAGCAGGCTGAAATCGCCCGGAACGCCGAAGACGTGGCGCGCACCGATCTCTGCCAGACGTTGGATAAGATAGTGACCGATCGTGGTCGACACGCGCACCTCCACTATCCGGCCATTTTCCCCAAGCGGCAGCGAGAGTCGCCGCCGAAAATAGCCGGAGCTGAGGGTCAAAGGACTTGCGAACTCCGCCTATTCTAGATCATGCGGCGTTACAGGGCCACTACCCGTGCTCCATGTTCTGTTACTGCTGTCACATTGATGCGTGAGGAACGATTTCAAGAATGAGCTGCCTGCATGGAAGAATGTCAGAAAATTGCTCAGCCAGCTTCGGGATCGTCTTGCGATTCCGCCAGAAGCCGCGCAGATCGAAAGCGATGAAATTCCAGACGCCTGCTGAGCCTGATGGCCGGAGGCGGGATCACCACGGGGCTTAATCACGCGCGAAAACAAATGGTGGAAACGGAACGGGTGGGCACGCGCGAATGCGTCCCGCTCTATCGCCCGCGCTTGAGGAAGAGGAACGCGAGAGCGAGAAGTATGGCGCCGAAGATGACCTGCCGCGCCCCTTCGGAGACATTGAGCGTGATCAGCATCGCCTGCAGCAGAACGACGGTCAGTGCGCCGGCGATGCTGCCGACATAACCGCCATCGCCGCCGGAAAGCCGCGTGCCCCCGATCACCACCGCTGCGATCGGCGGCAGCAGGTAGTCATTGCCCATCCCGAGATAGGCCTGGGAGGAATAGCCGCTCAGCATCAGCCCGACGAAGGCCGCGCCGAGCGCGCTCAGAATGAAGACGACGGCATGCACCTGCCCAAGCCGCACCCCCGAAAGCAGCGCGGCCGCCTGGCGGTTGCCGATCGCATAGACATGGCGGCCGAAGGCAAGCCGCCCGAGAGCGAGGATGGCGAGTGCGGCGAAGAAGGCCCAGACCAGGAAGGCCATCGGCATTCCGCCGACATTGCCGAGGGCAAGGAAGCGCGCCAGCGCGGGGATGTGCGTCGTCGGCGCCACCGCATTGGTATAGATCAACGCCACGCCCTGGAGCATGAGGTTCACGCTCAGCGTCCAGATCAGTGAATGCACGCGCAGGATGAAGACGCCGAACGTGTTGAGAAGCCCGACCACGACGCCGACTGCGATCACCACTGCGAAGGCAATCCATTGCTGGCCGTGGAGTGCCGCGAGATTGGTGCCAAGGATGGCGGAAAGCGTGATCGTCCAGGGGACCGAGAGATCGATCTGGCCGATCAGGATGGCGAACGTCTCGCCGATCGCGATCAGGCCGATGAAGGTTGCCTGCACGAGCTGCAGCCGCATCGTGCCCCAGCTCAGGAACTCGCGGCTCACCGCGACGCAGCCGCCATAGATCAGGAGGAGGATCAGATAGGAGAGGACCACCCGCCGTGCGCGCGGCGAGAGCCTGTCTCCCACTGCGAACCGGGGCGCGGCATCCTGCTCCGCTGTTCCGGCGGGCCGGGTCATTGGCGCAGCAGTGCGAGCCAGCTTCCGGCACGGAGCACCCGGAGGCCGCCGATGCCGAGCACGACCATCAGGATGAGCCCCTCGATGAAATCCTGCCAGAAGGCCGAGACATTGAAGACACCAAGCGCATTGAGGATGATTGCGAGCACGAAGCTGCCAAGGATCGGCCCGATCACCGTGCCTCGCCCGCCACTGAGGGCCACCCCTCCGAGCACGGACGCCGCCAGCGAATTGAGCGTGTAGATATTGCCGATGCCCGGATCGCCAGAGGTGGTCTCCGCGGCGAGGAAGAGTGCGGCGACGGCAGCGAAGAGGCCGGCCAGCATGTAGCTCGCCAGCTCGATGCGGCGGACCGGCAAGCCCGAGAGGCGCGCGCTCGCCGCATCGTCTCCGACGGCGACAATGTAGCGGCCGAGCCGTGAATTGAACACCGGAGCCCAGACCAGGATGACCGCTCCGGCAAGCAGAACGATCGAGCAGGGAAGCGGCCCCCAGCTCCCGGTCAGCGCAGCAGCGAATCCGTCCGGGATCGAGCCGCCAGGCCGCGGCAGGACGATGAGCGCGGCGCCGCTGAAGATGAAGGCGGTGCAGAAGGTCGCAATGAGCGGCTCGACCCGCCCATAGGCGACAACGACTCCGTTGAGGAAGCCCATCGCCAGCCCGAGCAGCAGCGAAGCCGCCACCACCCAGGCAATGCCAAGCCCGCTTGCGCCCATCGTCGTCGCGGCGAAGCAGTTGATCAGCGTGATCTCGGCGCCGATCGAGAGATCGAGCCCGGCGGTTAGCAGGACCGCGGTCTGCCCGACCGCGGCGAGCGCCAGCGCCACCGAGGCATTGGCGAGGCTGGCAAGGCCGAAGGGGGAGAGAATCATCGGCTGTCGCGCGGCGTAGAGGCCGATGATCACAATGAGGCCGAGCGCACAGGAGATCGGGCCCGCATGCTTTTCGAAAGCGAAGCGACGGGAGCGCCGCGCCGGTTCAGGCGGCTTCACGCGCGGCCTCATGGAAGGAAAGCCCGAGGATGGCAGGCTCGGTCAGCGCTGCACCCGCGAGTTCCCCTGCGATCCGTCCTTCGCGAAACACCAGAACCCGATCGCAGAGCGCAGGGAACTCCGAGATGTCGGTGGAGTAGAAGAGCACCCCACTGCCCGAGGCGGCAAGCTCGCGGATCACGGCGAAGAGCCCGGCACGCGCTCCGGCATCCACGCCGCGTGTCGGATCGCAGAAGACATAGACTGGCGCGCGCCGCGTCAGCCACTTGGCCACCACCACTTTCTGCTGGTTGCCCCCGCTCAGGCTGCCGAGTGGGACGGTGGGGTTCGCGCAGCGGATATCGAGCCGGCGCACGAGTGCATCCACCAGTGCGGACTCGGCGGCGGGGCTGAGCAGTGGGCCCCTGCGGACGAGGTCGAGCGCGCCGATCGCGATATTGGCGGAGACGCTGAGGCCGAGGAATCCGCCGAGGCTCTTGCGGTCATCCGGAATGAAGGCGAGGCCCGCCGCGATCGCCTGGCGCGGCCGGCGCGGGCGGATGGTCTTGCCGGCGATTGCGATCTTGCCCTCAAGGCCGCGGCGGAAGAGTCCGAAAAGCGCGAACAGCACATCCTTCTGGCCCTGGCCCTCGAGCCCGGCGAGACCGAGCACCTCGCCGGGCTGGAGCGTGAAGCTCACCGAATCGAAATGACGCGCGAGGGAAAGACCTCGCACATCGAGCACGGCCTGGGCTGCGGAGTGTTCATGCGTCGTTCGCGCCAGCGGCTTTCCTTCTTGCCAGCTTTCGCCCAGCATCAGCGCCAGCGCGCGGACGCGGCTGAAGCTGCCAGGTGTGAACTCGCCCACCTTCTCGCCGCTGCGCAGGATGCTGACACGATCGGCAATGCGCTCGATCTCGCCGAATCGGTGTGAGATGAAGACGATCGCCTTTCCTTGCGCCTTGAGCCGTTCGATCACCGCGACGAGCCGTTCGACCTCGGCGATGGAGAGCGCGGAAGTCGGCTCGTCCAGGATCAGCACACTCGGCTCGGCCGACAGGGCCTTGGCAATCTCCACGAGCTGCGCCTGTGCCAGCGGCAGCTCACCGAGAGGGGCCTCGAGGTCGATGTCTGCGGCGCCCAAGTTTTCAAGCAGCGAAGCCGCCTGCCGGCGTGCGGCGCGAGGGTCGAGCCAAAGGCCGCCCCGCCGCGGCTCGCGGCCGATCAGGATATTCTCGGCAACCCCGAGGTTCGGGAAGAGCGAGAGTTCCTGGTGGACGGTCGCGATGCCGGCGGCAAGTGCGGCGCGGGGTGTTGCGAACGTGACGGGCCTGTCGCCGATCCGAAGCTCGCCTTCGTCGGGCCGCTCGACTCCCGCAAGGATCTTGACCAGCGTGCTCTTCCCAGCGCCGTTGGCGCCGAGCAACGCATGGACCTCTCCCGGAAAAAGGGAAAGGTCCGTGCTTTTGAGCGCGACCACGCCACCGAAGCGCTTGGTGAGCCCCGTGGCCGTGAGAAGCGGCCTTTCGGAGTTGGCCGATTGTGCCGGTCGATCTTCCATCAACCCGTCACGTCGCATCCCCTTCGCCGCATGGCCGTCACTTCACGACGTCATCCACCGGGATCGAGACGTTGCATTGCGGGATGCTGATATTGGTGACGAAGCTGTTCGGTAAATTCGGGAAATAATTGACCCCGGCCTTCATCTCGTCCGTCGTCACCGGGTTCAGCGGGATATTGGCATCCCGGGGCACGGCCTGGCCCGCGAGCACGGCGATCGCGGCGCGGATCGCGGTGGCCACCAGCGCCGGGGACTGGCCGATCACCAGTGCCGGAATCTTGTGCTGCACGGCCAGCATCATGAAGCCATTGTCGGATTCGCTCGTCATCGGCACGAGCGGCGCGTTCACCTGCAGGAACGCCTGCAGCGCGCCTGTGGCGCCTTCGGTCGCCCAGACGCCGGCGATGTCGTGGTTGGTGGCGAGCGCGTCGGCCGTGACCTTCTGGTTCACCCCGACATCCCAGTTGCCGTACACCTGCACGGTCGAGATGCCGGGATATTTCTTGAACACCGCAAGCCCGCCATCGCCCTGGTCATTGTCGACAGTCGTGCCGGCGAGGCCGCGCACCATCAGGATCTTGCCCTTGCCGTCCGTCTGCTTGGCCAGAAACTCGCCCCACATCCGACCCATCTCATACTGGTTCTCGTTGATATTCAGGGCCTCGTGCGTCGTTACCGTATTGTCGAACGCGACCACCAGGATGCCCTGGCGAACTGCCTGATTGATCACGCTGTCGAGCCCCGAGGGTGATGCGCCATCGACGACGATCGCATCATATCCGCCGAGGATCATCTGGCGAATCTGCGCCACCTCCTGCGCGACATCGTTGCCGGAATTCTGGATCTCGAATTTGGCGATATATTTCGCGACTTCGGGCTGCTTCACGTACGCCCGCGCGATGTTCAGCATTTCCGTCCGCCAGTTGTTGCCGTAATAGGAGTTGCTGAAGGCGATTTTGTACGGTCCGGGCTTGGCCTTGCGCTGCACGATCGGCGTGCCTGGAGACTGCTTCAGAAAGCATTGCGAAAGGCTCGTCGCGTCCACCAGGCCTTGGGCCGAGGCGCCGGCGCACCAGACGATCGACATCGCGAGCGCCGCGCCCGCAACGATGCTGCTTTTCATTCCGACCTCCTTGCTTTGGCAGCCAGGCAGGCGCTGCACGAGGGGCATGGTTCGCACGCCGCTTGCGGGGGTGCAAGCCGGACCCCGTGCGGTTTGCTACAACGACGCAACGAGCTCCGCTGCCGCCGCGCCCAGCAGTACGACAAGCCAGGGCGGTGCGCGCCAGAAGACGAGGAGGAGGAAGGCAGCGATGCCGATCGCGAAGTCTCCCCGCGTATCGATCGCGCTGGTCCAGACCGGATCGTAAAGCGCGGAGAGCAGCAGGCCGACCACGGCGGCGTTGACGCCGCGCGATGCCGACTGCACGGCTGCGGCGCGCCGCAGCCCGTCCCAGTACGGCAGCACGCCGATGAGCAGAAGAAAGGAAGGAAGATAGATCGAGATCAGGCAGATCAGGCCGCCGAGCCAGCCATTCGGTTGTGGGCCCATCGCCGCGCCGAGATAGGCCGCGAAGGTGAAGAGCGGGCCCGGCACTGCCTGCGCCGCGCCGTAGCCCGCGAGAAAGCCGCCATTGCTGATCCAACCGGGCGGCACGACCGCCTGCTGAAGCAGGGGCAGCACGACATGCCCGCCGCCGAACACCAGCGCACCCGCGCGATAGAAGCGGGAGACCAGCGCCGCGATGTGGCTGCCGCTCGCATCCGCCGCAAGCGGCAGGATGGCAAGCAGGGCAGCGAAGACGACCAGCGCGGTGAGCGCGAGGGCGCGGGGAAGCGAGAAGGAGAGGGTGCCAGCGATCGGTTTCGGCGGTTCGCGGATCCAACGCCAGCCGATAAGCGCGCCAAGGATGATCGCCGCGATTTGCCCGGGTGCCGAAGGAACGGCCAGTGTGAGCACGGCCATGGCGATCGCGATCGTCATGCGCAGCCGGTCCGGGCAGAGCGAGCGCGCCATGCCCCAGAGCGCCTGAGCGACGACCGCCACGGCGACGATCTTGAGCCCGTGCAGCCACGGCGAGGTCGCGAGGGATCCAACCCGCCCAACGCCATAGGCAAAGAGGATGAGCGCTGCCGCCGAGGGAAGGGTGAACCCGAGCCAGGCCGCGAACAGGCCGGGCAGGCCGGCCGCCACCAGGCCAATGCTCGCCGCGACCTGGCTGCTCGCCGGCCCGGGCAGGGACTGGCAGAGTGCGACCATGTCTGCAAATTCGGCCTCGTCGAGCCAGCGCCTTCGGGCGACGAACTCGGCGCGGAAGAAGCCAAGATGGGCAATCGGACCACCGAAGCTCGTGCAGCCGAGTCGGAAGAAGATGCCAAGGACGGTGGCTGCTCGTATCTTGCTCACCTGAGCCGTCATTTAGGCAAACATCTATGCAAACCGGGGTTGTGCAAACCGGGTGCCGGGCAATGCCTTGCATCCGCGGGCAGGAGAGGCCAGAGCCTGTCCCGCCAGCGCCCGCAAGCGAAAAGGATGCCCGGAAGCGAGATGCTGTATCGGAACGCCCCTCTCGGTTCTACAGATCGCGCCTTGCGCGTGGCTGGCGCGCGGCATCGGCTCCGCCCGATAGCGGAAGCCACGCTTTTCAGCCATCGCCCCTCCCGACAGCGGTGTCGCTGAATGCACGCTTTCGTCGACCGTCTCGTTGCCATTGCGTCCGATCACGCCTTGATCGCCTACGGCCTGGGGCTGGTGCTGGCGGGCGCGGAAGCCCTGCCTGTGATCGGCGCGCTGGTGCCCGGCACGGCCGTCATCGTCACCCTCGCCGCGCTGATCGCCGCCGGGGCGCTCGAGTTTTGGCCGCTGACCGGGGCCGTGGTGCTCGGGGCCGTCGTTGGGGACGGGTTCGGCTACTGGCTCGGCCGGCGCTACAAGGACGCCGTCTTCCGTCTCTGGCCACTTGGCAACCATCCTGAGCTCGCAGAGCGCGGAGCGGCCCTTTTCCACCGCAGCAGCGAGACGAGCGTCTTTATCGGGCGTTTCACTCCCGGCGTGCGCGCCGTGGTCCCGTTGTTCGCCGGAATCCTGGCAATGAAGCCGGCGCGATTTTTCCTGACCGATATTGCCGCGGCCGTCCTCTGGGCCGTCTCTCACATTCTCTTTGGGCTGTTCCTCGGCGCATCGCTCGAACTGCTCGGCGCCGTGGCCGGTCGGCTCGCCGCGCTCGCCCTGCTTCTGATCCTGCTTGCTTACGCCGTCATCTGGGTCTCGCGATGGGCGATGCAAAGCATGCCGCAAGCGCTCGGCCGACTTGCCGGGCCCCTTGCGGCCTGGGCCGCGCGCCAGCCGGGCGGTCCGCAGCGTCTGCTCGCCCGTGCGCTCGCCACAGACCGGGCCGAAGCGTTCGGTCTCGCTGCCATGGCGGGTCTGATCGTGGGGGGGGTGTGGCTTCTGCTCGTGGCTGTCGAGAGCGTGCTGGCCGGCCGGCCCATCGCCCGTCTCGACGGAGTCGTCATGATCGGGCTCGGCTCCCTGCATGCCGATTGGGCGGATATGGTGATGCGCATCTTCGCCGCCACCGGCAGTGGTGCCGCGCTCGGCCTGCTCGGGGTCGGTGTGTTCCTCGTCCTCGCGACCGAGCGCCAATGGATGTTCGTGCTTTCCTGGATCGTCGGCCTTGCCGCGTCACTGGCGTTGGGTTTTCTGCTCAGCCTGCTGCCGCACCCGCTGTTGCCGCCGGCGACCGACCTCGCGGGCCTGCCGGGCCATTGGGACGCGATGGCCGCGGCTCTTGCCTATGGGCTGGTGGGCCTGTTCATCACAAGGGCCTCTGCGCCCGGATTGCGGCCGGCCATCGCGAGCGGGCTCAGCCTCGTCGTGGTGTTTGGCGCAGCTGCCAGGCTTTATCTAGGCTTCTCGGTATTTTCGACCGAGATCATTGCGATCGCTTTCGCATTGGCCTGGCTCGGCCTGGTAGGATTTGCTGCGCAGCTCCGGCGCCCCTCGCCCGGACGGGTGCTACCGATCGCACTGGTTGCACTCACGGTGCTGATCGTTGCCGTCGGCGCCCAGGCAGGAGGCTATGATCTTGTGCCTCCGCCTGTGCCGCCGCCGCCGCCGCCGGTGCTGGAAATGGCGCTCACAGAATGGCGCGACACCGGTTGGGCGAGCCTGCCGGGCAGCCGCATCGGGCTGCTCGGCAATCTTGCGCAGCATTTCGTGCTGCAGTGGGCCGGCCCACTGACCGAGCTTGAGCACGCGCTGGCGACGCAAGGTTGGCAGAAGCCGCCTCCCTGGGGGATGCAGAGCGCGCTGGCCTGGCTCGCGCCGACCATCGATCCACAAGCTTTGCCGGTTCTGCCGCGCTTCGCGGACGGCAGGCCCGAGGCGCTCGTCCTCACCCGCCTGCTGCCAGACAATCATGTCCCGCCGATGCGGCTCGTGCTCCGTCTTTGGCCGAGCGAGGCCGTGATTCGCGGCGGAGACGAGCGGCTGCCGCTCTGGCTCGGCGTGATGTCCGAAGAACGATTTGTCCGCATCGCCGGCGCGCTCACCATCATCCGCTCCGTGCGTGCCGCCGAGGCCGAGCTCGCGGCGCTCGCGATCCACATTCCGCACGCCGTGGAGGTGCGCGAGAACATGGTTCCGTCCAGGCCCGGGCGGCCAGCGGCGGGTGTGGTTGTGCTGCTGGGCTGGGCTGGGCCGCCGTCCGGGAAATCTCCCTGATCGGGGACGTGCCACCCGATCAAGACTGATCCCCCGCACGCTTTTTCGGTTGATGACGCCCTGGCATCTCCCCTCGGCATCTCCCATGTGCGTTTGGCGGGCACATCCAATGGATGCGCCGTCATCGGGGGGCCGCATCGGAACCGGTGCGGGCGCCAGCCCGGAAGCGTGGTTTCGCCAAGCGAGAGGATCTCGCGCGAGACGCGTAGAGAAGCACTCGGAAGGGAAGGAAAATGTGCGATGAAGCTCACATCCGCACAGGTCGAACGAACCCTCGACCAATTCGAGGCGAAAGTCATCCCGGAGGATCACCCGGCTGTGCCGGAGCTTACGAAGATCTTCGGCGATCACACATATTTCCTTGACGATACGGGCCTTCTCGTCGTTGAGGCGACGGAGCCGGGCGAGGAAGGAAATATCCTCAAAGTCGCGGATTGGGAGGATGCGAGCCGGACCGTGCTTGCCTGCCATGCACCGGAGCCGACCGGGGTCGTGGTCGTGCTCGAGGATGATCTCTTCGATGAAGAGTAAGGCTGGCGGCGCCTTTTTTAGAGCGGGATTCGTTCGCGCTCGCTCACGTATCCCGTTCTAGCCATCTGTTGTTTTCCCGCGTGATTCAGACCGACGGTGAGTCCACCTTCGGTCATCACGCTTTCGTGTCCTGCCGTCGAAGTTTGTCGCATTTCGCGACGAACGGAGAGGGCAGGACACTGAAAATAAAGAGCGATTGTCCCTATTCCGTCCCCATTCCAATGCGACGTATTTCGGAATCGGGACTCTAGGGCCCCGTGGTTGCCTGAACGATCGTCGTCGCGCTGGTTGTCTCTTCGCCATCATCGACGAAAAGCTGGTCGCCATGGCGGACCAGCCGGACTTCTATCGCCGGTGCGTCCACATCGCGCGGAGATGAAAGCGTGATCGATTGCTCGGGCGTCAGTGTCGCGATGAAACGTACCACCGTTTCGGTTCCACCGGATTGCAATGTGGCGACCACGCGGAATCCCGTGGGCTCCACGGTATAATAGACGATGCCTGTGGTTCTGCCGAGCGTGAAGCTTTGGGCCTCGATCGGCTTCAGCCCATCGGCATAGGCGCTGCCGGCACCGAGGAGCGCGATGGCGGCGATCGGTAAAGCGAAGCGGCCAAACATGGTGATCCCCCGTTTGCAGGACAATGCAACAACTGGTTCGATGCTGTTGTGATTCTTCAACGAAGATGGGCCGCTGTCTGTGATCGAGGCCACAGTTCCGCCCGCGCCAACGATAGAGCGATAGAGCGGGATAACCGAAGTGGACTCACCGTCGGTCTGAATCACGCGGGAAAACAAGTGGCTGGAGCGGGATATGTAGGCGAGCGCGAACGCGTCCCGCTCCAGGACTTCGGTCAGCTCGGTTCGGGCGTCTTGGTGCGGAAAAGCAGCGACCAGCCTTGCACGTCTTGCAGCATCGCAAGTGCCAGATCGTGCAGGATCGCGCCGAGCATGGAGGCGGCGAGCGGGCGCGCGGGATCGATCGCTTCGATCTCCTGCTTCGTCTCCGCAAGCGCATGCAGCATCCGCGCGGATTGAAGGTGGAGAAGGTCGAACTCGGCATAGGCGCGCAGGCTGACGAAGCCGGCAGAGAGAGCGGCGAGCGCGGTGCAGGCGAAGCCGACCCAGCTCTCCGTGCCCGAGCGTTCGGCGGCGGCGAGCGTGCCGTGCAGCAATGCATGCACCATGACGCCGAGCTTGAGGCTGACGAGCACGAAGGTGGCGCCGAAGGTGAGCTCGCCCAGATCGACGAGTCTTCGTGCCGCGATCCGGCTGCGCCCCGCCCGGCGTTTGTGATAGTCGGTCTGGGTCGCGATCACCGTCTCGCCGATATGACGGGCACGCGGGGCATGTTCGGCGATGGTGCCGTGCGGCACGGCCGCCCCGCGCATCATCGCCATGACGTACCAGGCGACCCATGCATCCGCCGGTGGCCCGTTCTGCTCGGGGTCGCGGGCGAGCTCAGCCACCTGAGCGATTGGCAGCGACCAGCCGAGGCGGGCAAGCATCCGCTGCTTGCGACAAAGTTCGGCAAGAAGGCGATACGCGATCCACCGCTCATGCCAGCGCCTGAGCTCGCTTGCGACGACGATGCCAAGGATGGCGAGCAGAGCGATGAATTCGATCGCCCCAGCGGGCAGGCCGAAGAGGCGGGGGGAGGCGAGGGCGAGGCCCATCGCCGAGACCGCGAGGGCGGCCAGCGCGATGACCAGCACATAGGAGGAGCGGTAGCGGTCCGTGTATTTGCTGCCATACCGGTCGGCGGCTTCGTACATCTCCCTCCATGGGCGCTCGACATCGTCGTCGGGTTCGGCCGGACCCTTTGGAGGCACATGAAGCGCGGCATCGTGCTCGGGGGCGATATGGTTGAGGGCCCATGAATAGAGACGCCAAGGGCGTGGCCGGACGCCTTCCTCGGCTTCGGCGAAATAGGCGGAGAGGGGCGTGCGTGATGGAAAGAGGCGCCCGGAGAGCCAATGCACGGCCGCGCCAATCCTGGTGTGATGATAGGGCCGGCCCGGCGCTGGCGGCCGGATCGCTGCGCGGAGCAGATCATCGAGCGTCGCCTCCGCCGCGGTACCAGTCGGAGCGGCGGTTGGGCGCTCCAGAGCCATCGGGCCGAGCAGGAGGCGGGGGGCGCTCACGGCCGTCGGATCGATCCACCAAACCGGCACATGGCTGCGCACGGCATAGCGCACGATCTCCCCCGTGCCACCGGGCTTGCCGTGATCACCGTCCCAGATCGCGATCAGAAGATCCGAATTGCGGACGACGAAGCGGCCGACGGCACGGTACCCAGCCTCGGCGTCTCCATCACGGTTGCCGTCAAGGGCCAGCACCGCAGGACGGCCATCTTCCGTCCTGGCGGCAGCGAGCAAGGTACGGAAGGCCTGCACATCTTCCGTGAAGGTCTTTTCATATTCGTCGACGAGGAAGGGCAGCGGCACCTCAAGCCTGATTCCCTCGGCAAGCGCCACTTCGGCGGCGATCCGGTCGGAGCCTTCGGCAAGCGGAGAGAAGAGCCGGATAAGCGGTTCGCCGGGGGCATAGGTCGCAAGCACGGTCCGCTCTCTGGCCATGGCCCTCATCTGCTCCCGTACGCGCCGCACGACGGCGGCGACCGATTCGCTGAGTGCGGGACACAAGGCCGGGCAGAGCTTGTTCGACCGTGCACCGGTGATGCCGAGACGAAAGGCGAGTCGGGGGCGGGGGGGAGGCGATGTCACGGCGAGGATGCCGTGCTGGGGAGGGTGCTCCTGGAATTGCGAGCGGGTGCGGGTGCGATATCCACCCAGGCTTCGACTGCCCCCGCGGTGCGCGGAAACGCCGCGGCGATATGCTGCAGATCCGCGGGCGCAGCCCTGTCGAGGCCACGGGCATGGACGGCGAGCGTGGCATTTTGAGCGAGTGCCTCGGCCGCCTTCCAGGCGCCCTCGTCGGTGATATCGATCTCGATGAGCGCGATCGCTCCCGGCTGGAGAGGAGGAGCAGGCATGCCGGACGGAAGGTCGATGCGCTGAAGGCGGCGGACAGTGAGGCCGATCTCGCCGGCAATGCGTGGGATCTTCGCCACGGCCCCGAGATTATAGGCGCGGGTGGAGGCAGGCAGCGCCTCCCATGGCACGAGCCTCGGATGAGTTTTCGCTGCCTCATCGCGTAGAGGACCGAAGCGCCATCCGGCGGCGAGGAGATCGAGGCTCCAGCGGTGATGCTCGGCGCGGGCCATCGCCTCGATCTCCGCGTCGCTGAGCGCGGCACCGGGCTCCGGGCCGCGGGCAAGGCGGAGCCCGGCATGGCGAAGCTTGACCGGGATATGGTCGGCGAAGGCACGGTTGGCGCGGCGGAAGCGCTCGGCAAGCTGTTCCCAGGGCAGCGAAGCGGGTGCGTCCGGCTCCTGTTCGGAGGTAAGGAAGTCGTCATGAACGGCGCGCGCCATGCGATCCGCCTCCTCGTCGAAGAGCTGCACCGGCCCGATCACCGAAGCAAGATCGCCGAAGCCCGCGAGCCGGTCCGGGCAGAGCGGCCGGACGGCCATGCGTCCGAGCAGCGCGCTCAATCCCTGCTCCCGCCGCGTGCGGACATAGACGGGAGTGGCGAAGCGCCGCAGCCGGTCGAGCGCCGCCCGCAAGCCGAAGGCAGCCTCGAGCGCGGCATCGTCATCGCCCAGCGCCACGATCACCGCATCGGGCGGACGAGCCGCGAGATCGGCTTCGATGGAATCCCAGTCGGTCATGCTGCCGGGCGCTTCCGGTTGACCGAAATGGGCGGGCCTGATCTCGAGATCGAGGCATTGCGGAAGGGTGCGTCCCCAGGGGGCCGCGTGCAGGATTGCTTCGCACGCCTCGGCTTCCTGATCGTAGCAGAGGATATCTGCCCTCACCCCCGGCAGCGCGAAGCTCGAGAGGGCCGCATGGCGCAGGATCGCCGCACCGAGATCGCCGAGGCCTGCAAGCACGATCCGCGGACGGGCGCCCGCGATGCGCGTGAAGCCGTCCGTGCCGAGCAACCGGCGCGCCGAGACTTCGGCGGTCCTCAGTGGGTGAACAAGCAGAGTTGGGTCGAAGATCGCCTCAGCCGGCACTGCCATGGCATCGATGAGCCAGGGGGCGCGGATCTCCGGCCGTGCCCGCAGAAGCGCCGGCGCTCTCTGGCTGGTGGACGCCGTTCCTCTTGCCGCGCCTGCGACTCTGCCCGCGGTGATGACGATGTCGAGATTGGTTGCGTCCGATCCGGTGGTCGCCACCAGGGTGCGCGCCCGCGCGATTCCTGCCTGTTCGAGCGTCTCGCGCCGCGTCGCGTCTCCGCTCAGCACCGGCACGCCGAGGCGGTCACATTCGGCGATCGCCGCTTCCGCGTCTGCACGCGCGACCGCCACGACCCTATGCCCCCCTCGCTTGAGACCACGAACGATCTCGAGTCCCGTTTCGCCGAGGCCGCAGACCACCACATGTTCGCGCAATGTCTGGGCGCGCGCGATCTGCACGTCGTGGCGGAGATTGTGCATGAAGAGCTTGATGCTGCCGGTGAGCCCGGCCAGCACCAGCGCGAGGAACATCAGGGTCTGCGCCGCCATCAGAGAGAATGGGGCTTGGCCATAGGCGAAGGATTCGCTGCCGCGGATGAGCAACAGCGTACGGACCAGGGCATCGCCCAGTGAATTCACGTGGCAAGCGGTGTTCGCACCGCATGTCAGGAACCCGAACAGGCCGAGCCCGGTCGCGAGGAGGCCGAGCAGGACCACCGGCGCCCATTGTCCAAGTCGGTAGAAGCGAAGGCTCAGCACGGTTTTCCCTGTGCTCCAGATCGGCTATGGCCCGAGAATCGAGATCACGCTCGGTGCCGGAAGGGTCTGAGCCGAGGTGTTGAGCGCCAGAAGCTGCAGCACGACCTCCATCACTTCGGACGAGCGGTCCGCGCCGGAGGGATCGACGGCGACACAATAGCGTACGCCATCATAAAGGGCGACGATCCTGTCCGCCGTGGCGAAGCAGCCCTGGCGTACCTCGAACAACCGGTCGATCCCAAGGCCGGTGTCGATCTCAGGCGGTGCGAGCGTCTGGCCGACCCCGATATCGAGCTCACCGCGCGCCAGCTCACCAAGATAGTAGATGATTCCCTCGACCGAACGGATGGTGAGGCGAACATCGAAGGAGACCGTCGTTATCTCGCCGCTCGCGGTTCGGACGGCGGCGGCGAAACGATTGCGCGGTTCGGCATAGCCCAGGCGCTCCTCGACGTCCGCCCGCACGCGGGCCGATGCGCCACAAGCCTGTGCTTCGGCTTCCTCAACGGCTGCCTGTGGTTCGCGTGGCGGCCCGATGATCGTATCGCCGGGCGCGAGCACGCCCAATGCAGCGAGAGTCTCGCTTGCCGCCTGAAGATTCTGGTTGTTGCGGTCGATACAGAAGCGGCTCTGCTCGGACGTGCGCTGCAAGCGATAATATTCCGTGACGCCTTGGCGTGCGAGGTCGGCGCGTTCATCCGGTGTGATGAAGGGATCAGAGGCGGGGGTGAAGAGCTTGAGCTCCGCCCCTTCGGTCAGAGGTGCCAGCGCGCGCAGGCTCGATATCTCATTGGCGGTCAGTGGCGGGCCGATATTCGCGACATTTTTTGCGACCTCGGAACTCAGTCCGAGATCGACGAGCGCGGTGATGACGAACTCGAAGCGACGGAAATTGTCGCGATAATAGTCATTGTAGAAGACTTGCGGCAATCCGCCGTGCGTCGCGATATCGATGCGGCTGATCAGGAGCGTGAGCAGGAGCGCCTTCGGAAATCCCTGCTCCATGTAATAATCAATGCTGGTGAGCGGGATCGGGGAAAGGATGCCCTCGTAGAATTCCTTGGTGTCGAGATTGGCGACGGTGAATGCCTGGCTGCCGCTCAAGGTTGCGCTCGGGCTTGCGGTGTCGGCATGGCCGAAGGTAGGCGGGCTTGGGTTGAAGGGCAGCGTGAAGGCGGCGGTGCCGGAAGCTGAAGTCTGACCGGTGACCTGGGTGAAGTCCGTGAACTGGAGCGGTTCGCGATAGGCGGCACGCATCACGTTGAGCATGAGCTGGCTCTCCTTGATCTCCTCCGCCTGCTGGTTGTAGGCGAGCGCGCGTGAACCGAAATTGTCCACGGCGACGCAGCCGGCAAGGCCGAGCAGCGCGATCAAAACGAGCGGCGCCCCCAGCGGCCTCTTTCCCGGCGGCCTCTTCCCCATCGCCTCCTCTCCGTTGCCTCTCCCCGTTGCCATATTGAGCGGCAATCGCAACAAGCGTCGCACGGTGCTCTCTTTTCTGGCAAGGCTTGCGGCGAGGGGGCCTCCCGGCAACGTGATGGAGGCGGCGTAAGCCCCCTCTTCCGGGCGACCGGATCGATGCGATAATATTTGGCAACTGTAGCGGTTTGCATTCCGGATCCGGCCCATGGGCTATACGGCTTGCGAGTGGGACATTTTCATCAGTTATGCCCGCGCCGATGACGTTGCGGTGGCTTCAGAGAAGGGTTGGGTGGAGCGTCTCTACGAAGAGTTGAGCAAGCTCCTGCCTCAGCAACTCGGCGGCAGAACCCCGACGATCTTTTTCGATCGCAACAGTTCCGCTTCCAATCATCAGCTCGACCGGCTGGTCACGGCGGCACGCAACGCGGCGGTCTTTCTTGCCATAGCCTCGGACTCCTACGCGGACCGCGATTGGACCCGCAAGGAGCTCGATGCTTTTGTCGCGCACAATCGCTGGAACGACGCAGACGCGACGCGGCTCTTCGCGGTCGAATGCCGGGAGCCTGAGAATCGCGCATGCTTCCCTCCACCGCTCGACAACGCCATGGCTCGGCCGATGTGGAAGCGGTTGGGCAAGACGACTTTGCCTCTTCAACCCGAGGACAGGGAATATTCCGATAACCTCTATCTGCTGGTTGACGAGATCGCACGGAAGTTGCGTGAGATCCGCGCCGATGAGGCAAGGCGCGCGGCATCCCCGGCGGCGGCTTCCTCGCCGCCCGCTGCCGGGCGCCCGGGAGCGCGTTCCGGGCAACATCCCGAGGGGTGCGCCGTTTTGCTCGCTCAAGTGACGGAGGATCTCGACGATCAGCGCGAGCAGGTGCTGAGCTATCTCGCCCAGTACGAGATCCAGGTGTTGCCGGCCGAGGATTACCCGCAAGGCGGAGATGCCTTCCGAGCCGCCTTCGCCGCCGACCTCGAGCGGGCAGACCTCTTTGTGCAGCTTCTCGGGGAGCGCCCGGGGCGCAAGCCGCGCGATCTGCCGGAAGGGTATGCCCAGTTCCAGGCCGCCGCCGCTGCGGCCAAGGGCATCGAGATCATGCAATGGCGAAGCCCGGAGCTCCGGCCCGATGCCGTTGCCGATGCCGGGCACCGCGCGCTGCTTGGCGGCGAGCATGTGATCGTCGATAGCCTGGAGGGCTTCAAGGCGGCGGTGCGCAAGGCACAGGCACGCAAGGCGGCATCGCCCGCGGAGGCGCGTCGTACGGCCTCTTCCTCCTTCGTCTTCATCGATGCCGCGGAAGATGATTTCGAGGCGGCGCGCCTGATCGCGGAGGAGCTCAAGCGGGAATCGTTTGGCGCGGCACTGCCGATCCTCGAAGGACCGACCACGGAGTTGCGGGCCGATCTTGAGGAGAACATCATCAATTGCCGCGCCATGGTCGTGGTTTATGGCCAGACCACGCCGCTTTGGGTGCGTGGGCACCTGCGCCTTTACAACAAGCTCAAGGAGAGCCGCACAGAGCCGCCGCGCGTGCTCGAGCTCTGGCTCGAGCCGCCGGAGGACAAGAAGGACCATGATTTCTGGCTGAGTGAGCTCAAGCGCATTCGTGTCTCCGCGCCGCTTAGCAAGCAATCTCTCCAGCCGTTGATCGAGGCGCTCGCCGAGTGAGCGGGTCGGTCAGGCTTCCCTATCCGGGGCTTCGTCCGTTCAAGCGCGACGAGACGGATCTCTTCTTCGGCCGTGAATCCTGCGTCGATGAAATGGTTGGCCGGCTCTCGGCGACCCGTTTCCTCGCGGTGCTCGGCCCTTCCGGCAGCGGCAAGTCCTCGCTCGTGCGCACCGGGCTTCTCGATGCGCTGGAGATCGGCCTGATGGCCGGAGCCGGGCCCCGCTGGCTGATCGTTGAGATGCGCCCGGGGGGGCGGCCGATCGAGAACCTCGCCCGTGCCCTGCAGCGTACGGCAGGCGACGGGGTGGACCGGGCACCGCTGGCTTCCCAGCTCCGGCGCGGCCCTCGCTCCGTGATCCATTGGTGTCGCGAAGGCAACCTTCCCGGGCGGACCAATCTTCTCATTCTCGTCGATCAGTTTGAGGAGCTTTTCCGTTACGCCGATTACGCCGGGCGAGAGGATGCGGAACGTTTTGTCGCCCTTCTGCTCGAAAGCGCCGCGGCCGAGCAGGCACCGATCTATGTCGTGCTGACGATGCGTTCGGAATTTCTCGGTCCCTGCGCGCTTTTCCCCAATCTCGCCGAGCGGATCAATGCCGGACTTTATCTCGTGCGGCGAATGACGCGCGAGGAGATGCGCGAGGCCATCGAAGGTCCGGCCGGGGTCTGTGGTTTCACGATCGAGCGGGCATTGGTCAGCCGCCTCCTCAACGATCTGGCAAGCTTCGCGCCCTGGGAAGACGAGCGTAGTGTCGATCAGCTCCAGCTCCTGGCAAGACGTGCCGACCAGCTGCCGGTGCTGCAGCACGTGCTGAACCGGCTTTGGCTTCGCGCGCGTTCCGCGGAGCAGGATGGGCCGGTCACGCTTCACCTCGCCGACTACGAGGCGCTCGGCGGCCTCGGAGGCGCGCTCAACGCGCATGCAGAGGAGGTGCTGGCTTCAATCGGGCCGGAGTACGAGGCGACGGCAAGGACCGTGTTTCGTGCGCTGGTGAGCGGCAGCACCGTTGCCACTGCGGTTCGCCGGCCTTGCCGCGTCGAAGAACTCGTGAACCTAGCAGGCGGAGACCGTGCCGCGGTGGAGCGCGTGGTGGACGCATTCCGCGCTCCGGAGTGCAATTTTCTTATCGGCTCGGATCAGGGTCCGCTCACTCCGGAAACTGTGATCGATATCAGCCACGAGAGCCTAATCCGCCAATGGAGCAGGCTCCGGCAATGGGCCCAAGACGAGGCACGGG
The DNA here is from genome assembly GCA_035509315.1 of Acetobacteraceae bacterium. Taxonomy (GTDB): domain Bacteria; phylum Pseudomonadota; class Alphaproteobacteria; order Acetobacterales; family Acetobacteraceae; genus JAKAWQ01. The sequence goes on from DATJLS010000054.1 coordinate 122,900, forward strand.
CAGCGGGGGAGTACCGTGACCTTGAGAAGAGCGCGAGCCGCTGGCAGGCGGGCCATGGCGCGCTGCTCGGCAAACGCGATCTTGACGCCACGATGGCGTGGTGGGAGCGCGAACGGCCGAACACCGCCTGGGCGGAACGCTATGGCGGCAATTTCGCGCTCGCTACACAATATCTCGACAAGAGCAAACGCGGGGTGACGATCCAGCGCTTCTCACGTGGCGCCTATGGCGGTTTCGTTCTGTTGTTCCTGGTTGCCGGATCTATCATCGCCTACCAGTACTGGCGCAACCAGAGGCTTCTTGCGGCGACGCAGGCCGACCTCGTGGGCACCAGTTACATGTTGGGCGAGAGCGCAACCAAGGGCCAGCTAAACTACGTTCTTGCCATGGTCTATTTCCTCAAGGCCGCCAAGCTCGGTTCCCTGGATGGCGCGTACCGTGTCGGCTATCTCTATGCGCAAGGTAACGGCGTCAAGCAAAGCTATCCCATGGCCGTGATCTGGTACGGCAAGGCGGCGGGCAGCGGCTACGCTGCGGCGGAAAATGATCTCGGCTATCTTTACGACTATGGGCTGGGTGTCCCGCAGGACAACAACAAGGCTGCCGAGTTCTATCGCAAGGCCGCCGACCAGGGGGACGCGACGGCGGAATATAATCTCGGCTGGGATTATGACAACGGCGTCGGGGTCAAGCGGCAGGACTCTCATGCCGCGGCGGATTGGTACCGCAAGGCTGCCGATCAGGGCGATGGAGCGGCGCAAACCAACCTCGGCTATTTTTACGAGCACGGACGCGGTGTGAAACAGGACTATGCCAAGGCGGCTGAGTTGTATCGCAAGGCTGCCGACCAGGGCGATGAAGTGGCGGAAAACAATCTGGGTTATTTTTACGAGCACGGCCTTGGCGTGAAACAGAACTATGCCAAGGCAGCGGAGTTATATCGCAAGGCCGCCAATCAGGGCGGCGCCACGGCGGAAGATCATCTCAGCAGTCTTTACGAGCGTGGCCTTGGCGTCGACCAGAATTATGCCATGGCGGCGGATTGGTACCGCCAGGCTGCCGATCAGGGCGATGCTCCCGCGGAGGCTGAACTTGGCTATCTTTATGAGCACGGTCTTGGCGTGAAGCAGGACTATGCCGAAGCGGCGAAGTTGTATCGCAAGGCCGCTGGCAAAGGCGATTCCACGGCGGAGTACGATCTTGGCCTTCTTTATGCTGAAGGCCGGGGAGTGAAGCAAGACTTTGCCCAGGCGGCGGAATGGTATCGCAAGGCTGCCATTCAAGGTGACGAGGCGGCGCAATCCAATCTGGGCTATCTTTACGAGCATGGTCTTGGCGTGAAGCAGGACTATGCCGAGGCGGCGGAATGGTATCGCAAGGCTGCTCTCCAGGGGGATTCTGCGGCAGAATTCGATCTTGGCTTTCTTTACGCTGAAGGCCGGGGAGTGAAGCAAGACTTTGCCCAGGCGGCGGAATGGTATCGCAAGGCTGCTCTTCAGGGCGACGGAGACGCAGCGTACAACCTTGGCAATCTTTACGATGCCGGTCACGGCGTGCCACAGAGCGACGCTGAAGCCATGAGGTGGTTCGCGAAGGACTCGGCTACTGGCGATTCTGACGGGGAACGGCGGATCGGTGACATTCTTGCCCGCGAGAAGAAATACGATGAGGCGCTTGCCGCATACCGGAAATCGGTCCGGCTGGCGCAAGCTGCACTGGTTGCGAATCCGAACGATTCCGACGCCAAGGAGGCCATTCCTCTCCTCGCCGGTGATGTCGGCGATGTCGCCTATGAGTTTCTTCTTCAGGGCGAGTTCAAGAAGGCGCTGGATACGGCGAACCTCTCGGTCGGCCTGATGCCGGAATCGGTCTGGCTCCAGAGCAATCGCGCCGACGCGCTGATGATGCTTGGGAAGACGGACGAGGCGCGCGCGATCTATCTTCGGTTCCGGGCGGTCAAGGATGCCGGCAATGGCCAGTCTTGGACCGACGGTGTGCTGAGCGACTTCGCCGCTTTGCGCAAGAAGGGATTTTCCAGCCCGTTGATGGCGGAGATCGAGACGACGTTGCGTACGACGACGGGCGAGGCTGACCCAACGGGCCAGCCGTAGAGTTGCCTTGAGCGCAATCCCCTACCATTCGGCGCTGATCGTTGGTGCGGGTTCGGGCATCAGCGCCTCGCTCGCCCGCTTGCTCGCGGCTGAGGGACTCGGTGTGGGTCTTGCCGCGCGCAATATCGAGAAGCTCACCCCGCTCGCCGCTGCGACCGGCGCGCATCTCTTCACTGCTGACGCTGCCGAGCCTGATGAAGCGGCAAAACTTTTCTCAGCGGTAGACGCCAAGCTCGGCGAGCCGGATGTTGTCATATACAATGCATCCGCTCGCGCTCAGGGCTCGCTATTGGACCTCGATCCGGAGGCGGTGCGCCGTGCAATCGCGGTGACCGCCTTCGGCGGCTTCCTCGTCGCCCGCGAGGCCGCGCGGCGCATGGTGCCCCGCGGGCGCGGCGCGATCTTCTTCACCGGCGCGAGCGCCAGCGTGAAGGGATTTCCGCGTTCGGCGAGCTTTGCAATGGGCAAATTCGCGTTGCGCGGCCTGGCGGAGAGTGCTGCGCGCGAACTCGGGCCGAAGGGAGTCCACGTTGCCCATTTCGTCATTGACGGCGTGGTGCGCGGGGCTCGCTACCCCGATCCGCCGGAACGGCCAGACAGCACGCTCGACCCCGATGCGATCGCGCAGGCTTATCTCGATCTGCTTGCCCAGCCGCGGAGCGCCTGGACATTCGAGATAGCACTGCGTCCCTGGGTGGAGAATTTTTAGACGGGGAGCGGCTTATTCCGTTGCCAGGATCTCCCTCGGGCATGGGGGCTCGTTGCCAGGGCGCGGAGGCAGCGGACCGCTACATCGTCGGCCTCCGTGGACCGGAACCTCGCCTTGCGAACCGACAATCCGCCAATTGCCAATCGGCCAATTGCCAGTCCACCGATTGCGGCAGTGCCGATGGCGGGCGCTGTAATCCAAGTTGGAGGCGAGATTTCGTATTGGGTGATGCTGAAGCCTGCCCGCAATCTTTGCCTCGTCGTTATTCTCCGATCTCTTTTTCGTCTTGCGCGAGGTGACGGGCAAGCGCCATGAGTCGGCGGTCACGCCATTGCTGGCGTACGGCGAGGCGGGCGCGCGGGGTTTTTCGGCTCAGTTCCACCTCAACGCGCTCGGCGAGCGTGCCAGACCAGTTTGTCGGCTCGGCCTGGGACTTCGCGATATGCCGATAAAGGCCTTCATAGCGGGCGACATAGTCCCGCACGCCGCCAGGGGCATTGAGATCGATGGTTTCGAACGGCCCCATGAAGGCCCAGCGCAGGCCGATACCTTTGCAGATGCCGGCATCAATGTCATCGGTTGAGGCATAACCCTCGGCCATGAGGCGGAAGGCCTCATGGAGCAGCGCGCCTTGGAGACGGTTCATGATGAAGCCGTCGAGTTCGCGGTGCATGACGATCGGCACCTGGCCGATCGCGCTCATCAGAACGCGGGTGCGTTCCATGATGGCCGGTTCGGTCCAGGGCGTGGGCACGAGCTCGACCGCAGGAACAAGGTAGGGCGGATTGATGGGATGGGCGACGAGACAACGATGCCGGCCTGCAAGCGTCTCAGTGAAGCGAGAGGGCAGGAGAGCGGAGCTCGAACTGGCAAGTACCGTGCCCGGCGCGGCGGCTTTGTCGAGCTCAGCGAAGATGGCGCGCTTGGCTTCCAGCTCTTCCGGGACATTCTCCTGCGCGTGCCGAACGCCTTCGAGCGCGACCTCAATCGTCTCGGCCGCGGTGATCCGGCCGCTGACTTGCGCTGCGGTCTGGCCCGCCAGCATGGCGCGCGCTTCGAGATCACGGATGAGATCCGCGGCAGTGCGGAGCGTTTCCTCGACCCGCTGCGGATCGCTGTCATAGAGCGCGACAAGGCAGCCGCCGCGCGCGAAGGTGATGGCCCAGGCACGGCCGATCAGGCCGGCGCCGATGATCGCGATTTTTTCCGGCATCGCCAGTCTCCCGATCCGCGCTTCAGAAATTGACCCGGTCCGGCCCCTTCAGGGAGAGGATCTCCCGTGCCTCGTCAGGCGTGGCGATGCCGAGACCGAGCCCCTCGATGATCTGGCGCGCTGCGTTGACCTGCTCGGCGCTCGACCGGGCGAGCTTGCCCGGCCCGATCCAGAGCGAATCCTCGAGCCCGACACGCACATTTCCACCCATCGCAGCGGCTTCCGCCGCAATAGGAAGCTGATTGCGTCCTGCTCCGAGGACCGACCAGCGATATTGCGTGCCGAAGAGCCTGTCCGCGGTGCGCTTCATGTGCATCACGTCCTCCGGATGCGGGCCGATGCCGCCCAGGATTCCGAACACGGTCTGGACGAAGAGGGGCGGCTTCACCAGGCCGCGCTCAAGGAAATGATGCAGGTTGTAGAGATGGCCGATATCGTAGCATTCGAACTCAAATCGGGTGCCGGCATCACCGAGCGTGCGCAGGACGAACTCGATATCCTGAAACGTATTTCGGAAGATCAGATCGCGAGAGTTCTCGAGATGCTCGCGCTCCCATTCGTGGCGGAATTCCTTGAAGCGGCCAAGCATGGGGAAAAGGCCGAAATTCATCGAGCCCATGTTGAGCGAGGCGATTTCGGGCTTGAAGGTCTCCGCTGGGCGGACGCGCTCCTGCACGGTCATGTACGGTGCGCCGCCGGTCGTGAGATTGATCACCGCACTCGTGCGCTGCTTGATGCGGGAGAGGAAGCGCCCGAAGGCATCGGGCGATTGGTCGGGCTTGCCGGTCTCTGGATTGCGAGCGTGGAGATGCACGATCGCTGCACCCGCTTCGGCGGCCTCGATCGCGGCCTCGGCAATCTGCTCCGCCGTCACCGGGAGATAGGGCGACATGCTCGGTGTATGAATCGCGCCCGTGATCGCGCAGGTGATGATGACCTTGCGCTCTCGTGCGGATGGTTGTGCCACTGTCTTTCGTCCTCTCGCTCGAATGAATTGGCCCGAATGGATTGACCGGTTCAGCCGGCAAAACGCGGCTCCGGCACGCCACGGATGCCGAGATCACGGACCGCGAAGAGAGAGCCCCGCAGCACGCCATCCCCCGGGAAGCGTGGCAAGGGGGGTTTTGCCATGCTGGTGACGAAGAGGATGTCGAGATTCGGGCCGCCGAACATCACGCTCGTCACCTTCTTCACCGGCATCTCGATGATACGGTCGATGCTGCCGTCCGGGCGATAGCGCACGATCTTGCCGACATAGACCTGCGCGCTCCAGACACAGCCTTCCGCATCCACGGTCGCGCCGTCGAACCCGCCGCCATCATTGGGCCGGGTGCAGAAGGTGCGCTTGTGGAAGACGTTTCCGGTTGCCGGGTCATAGTCATAGGCCGAGATTTCGCCGGACCAGGTGTCGGTGAAATAGAAAATGCGCCCATCGGGGCTCCAGCACGGGCCGTTGCTGACGATGATGCCGGTGTCGATCTTTGTCACCGTGAGGTCCGGGGCAAGGGAATAGAGGGCGCCGTTCGGGCCGTCCTCCATCGTGTCCATCGAGCCCGCGACAAAGCGCCCAGCCTTGTCCACTTTGCCGTCATTGAGCCGATTGTTGGGCTTGTCCGGCTCGGGGTCATGAATGGGGGAGACATCGCCCGTCTTGAAATCGAGCGCATGAAAGCCGCGCGCGAGCGAGACGATTGCGCCGCCATTCTTGCGCAGGCACATCGAGCCGATTTTTTGCGGCATATCCCAGGCACGGACTTCCCTTCCATCCACGGTGCAGCGGAAGACGCGGCCGTCAAAACTGTCGATCCAGTAGAGTCGTTCCTCCTCGACATCCCAGAGCGGGCCTTCGCCGAGCGTGGTCTTTACATCCACGAGCACATCGATGCGCATGTTGTTCCTCTTCCTCAGCCGCGGAAGCGCGGCTCGGGCAGGCCGCGGACGCCGAGCCCGTGCACCGCGAAGAGGCCCCCGGCTTCGCGTTCCTGCCGCCGTCTTCCCTGATAGGGTCGCGCCATCGAGGTGACATAGAGGATATCGAGATCAACGCCGCCGAAGCTCACGCTGGTGATGCTGTCCACCGGCATGCCGATCATCCGATCGATCGTGCCGTCCGGCGCGAAGCGCACCAGCCGTCCGCCATAGACCTCGACGCTCCAGACAAAGCCCTCCTCATCGACCGTGGCGCCGTCCGGATAGCCGCGCAGATGACCTTCGAAATTCGCAAAGATGCGGCGGCTCAGAAGATCGCCGGTTGCGGCATCATACTGATAGGACCAGATGGCGCGGCGGAACGTGTCGGCGAAGTAGAATATGCCGCCGTCGGGGCTCCAGCATGGACCATTGCTGACGACAATGTTCTCCTCGAGCTTGGTTACGCGAAGATCGGGATCGAGACGATAGAGACCGCCGAGCGGCTCCCGCTCTTCGTAGTCCATATAACCCACGAGAAAACGGCCCTGGCGATCCACCTTGCCGTCATTCATCCGCGTGCGGCGGATGTTGCTTTCGGGATCCGCGATCGGTTTCGCGATACCGGTATCGAAATCGAAGAAATGGAATCCGTTGCGCAAAGAGACAACCGCGCCGCCGCCGGCGCGCAGGCACATCGAGCCGATATGCTCGGGGACTCTCCAGCTTTTGTGTTCCTGACCGTGCGGATCAGTGCGGTGGATCGCGCAACCGTGGCTGTCGATCCAATAGAGACGCTGCTCATTCACGTCCCACAGCGGACCTTCGCCGAGCTCGTTCCGTGCGTCGACCAGCAATTCGATCCGAAACATGGATTTTCCTTCAGAGCGTCTCGACATTGCCGCAGACGCCGATCGACTGGCCGGAAACGTTGCGCCCGAGCGGCGAGGCGAGGAAGAGCACCATCTGCGCCACGTCCTCGGCCGTCACCATGCGGCGGAGCGAGACTTTTTCGAGATATTGCGTTTCCATCTCGGCATAGGTCAGTCCGAGCTGCGCAGCGCGGGCGCGGATCACGCCTTCAATGCGGGGTCCCTTGACGATTCCGGGCAGGATGGCGTTGACGGCAATTCCGGAGGGACCAAGCTCTTTCGCGAGACTTTGCGTGAACCCGATGACCCCCCATTTCGCCGCCGAATACGGTGTGCGGTAGGCATAGCCATGGCGACCGGCGGCCGACGACATATTGATGATGGCGCCGCTGGCGTTTTGTTTGAGAAGAGGCACGGCGCGGCGCGCGCAGAGAAACTGGCCCGTGAGGTCGATATCGATGCAGCGTCGCCATTCCGCGGGATCGATCTCCTCGACCGCGCCGGTGGGGCCGGCGATGCCGGCATTGTTCACCAGCACATCGAGCCCGCCGAGCGTGCTTGCCGCCTCGTCGAACAGCCGGTCCACCTGTGCCTCGTCGGAAACGTCGGCAAGCGTCGTGCCGACGCCGAGGCTTCGGGCGCAGGCGGCCAGTGTTTCGGCATCGACGTCGCAGATATATACGCGCGCGCCGGCACCCGCCAGGGCTTCGACGATGGCACGCCCGATTCCCGCGGCGCCGGCGGTGACGACGACTCTTTGCCCCTCGGCGCTCAACCCTGCCATGCTCGCTCCTTCTGTCAGGCCCGTCGCTCGCGCAGCGCGACGACGGCGCTGAGCACAACGAGGCCGAAAATGATATCGCGGGTGGCATCCGGCAGGGTGGTGCCGGCGAGCAGCGTGGAAAGCGCGGTCAGCAGCAGAACACCGCCCAGCATGCCGAGATAATGGCCGCGGCCACCTGTGATCAGCGTGCCGCCGACGACGACCACGGCGATCGAGGGGAGGAGGTAGTCATCGCCCATGCCGAGGCTCGCCTGGCCGGAGAAGCCCGAGAGCAGGATGCCGACAAGGGCGCTGCAAAACCCGGAGAGTGCGTAGACGCCGATCAGGGTGCCGCCGACGCCGACCGCGGAAAGCCGCGCGACCAGCGGGCTGTTGCCGACGGCATAGATACGCCGGCCGAACACGGTCCGGTCGAGCAGGAGGAGGGCGGCGAGCACGAAGAGGACAAGGAACCAGACGACCGGCGTGGGCCCCAGGAAATGGCCGGTCATGAACCAGCGCTGGGCGGGCGAAGCGAAGCCGGCCGGCGTGCCGTTGCAATAGACAAGGGCGGCGCCTTGCAGGATGCCGTTCATCGCCAGGGTCATCACGATCGGTGGCAGGCCGAGCAACACAATGCCGAGCCCGTTGATGGCCCCGAGCACGACGCCGAAAGCGAGACCAAGCGGAATTGCCCAGAGGGCGATGATATCCGAGCCGTGGATCAGGCCGGAGGTGAGAATGCCGATGAAGCCGATCATCCATGGCACAGAGAGATCGAGCCCGCCCGTGAGAATCGCCGCACCCTGACCGAGCGCGAGAATCGCGAGGAAAGAGGAGAGAACGAGGAGCGAGTCGAAATATCCGGGATTGTCGAGCGTGCCGCCGAAGACCGCCTGGGAGACCACGAGAACGATGACGAAACCGACATAGGCTGGCAGGATCGTGCGCAGCGCCTCGCGGTGGCGCGCGAACCAGGATGCGATGGCCGCAGATTGTTCGGCATGCAACGGTGCCGGCAGCACCGGCGCGGCAGCAACGCCAGAGTGGACCGAGGCCAGTGCGCCACGGGCGCGCGCGGCCAGCTTGTCACGTGCCAGCCTGAGATAGAACGCGATCGGCGAGTGGCGATTGAGCGAGGCGGCGAGCACCGCGAGCAGCAGGATCACCCCTTCCGCAACCGAGCTGTAATAGGCGGAGACATTGAGCACGAGGAGGATATTGACGAGGATCATCAGCGTATAGGCGCCGACGATCGAGCCGATGCAGCCGCCACGGCCGCCGCCGAGCAACGTGCCGCCAAGCACCACGGCAGCGAACACCTCGAGCAGCATCGGCCGCCCGACCAGCGGATCCCCCGACCCGGTCTGCGCGGAGATGAAAGCACCGGCCGCGCCGTAGAAGAGGCCGGCAAGGACATAGGCCCAGAACTTCACCCAGCCGGTGCGGATGCCCGCTGCGTGCGCGGCCTCCTCGTCGCTGCCCACGGCATAGATCCCGATCCCGAGGCGGGAATTCCGGATCAGCCGCCAGACGAGGGCGGCGACCAGCAGCACGACGATGGGTGCGGGCAGCAGGTTCGGGATCGCATCGCCGCTGAAGAAGGCGGCAAATCCCGGCGCGATGCTTCCTCCCGGCTTCTCCATCACGAGCAGCGTGACACCCTGGACGATGAACATGGTGGAAAGGGTGACGACGATCGACTGCATGCGGACGAAGGCGACGAAGACGCCGTTGAACGCGCCGACCAACGCGCCGACCGCGAGGGCGACCGCAAAGAATGCGACCTGCGAGAGGGGCGAGGTTCCCATCGCGCTCGCCAGCACCACATTGACGAGCGAAACGACGGCACCCGTGGAAAGATCGAAGCCGCCGGTGAGGATGACGATGGTCTGCCCCATCGCCGCGAGCGCGAGCGTCGCCCCGCCCGCGGACATGAAATGGATCTCGAAATAGCTGAAGGCGCCCGGCGTGATCACGTCCACTGCCAGGAACAGCACCACAAACACCGCAATGGCGACGATCAGGCCCCGATGGCGGCGGAAATCCGGGAGCCACGTCGTGCGGTGCCGTGCGGGGAGGGCGAGCGTGCTCATTCCGGAACCGTTCTGACGGTCCCTGCCTCGCCAAGGGCCGCCCGCATGATCGTCTCCTCTTCGATCGCGTTGCCGGCGAGCGAAGCGACCGTGCGGCCCTCGTACATGACCAGAACACGATCGCACATATTGACGATCTCTGGAATTTCCGTGGAATGGAAGAGAATCGCCCCACCGGCATCGGCAAAGCTGCGCATCAGGAGATAGATCTGGTGCTTGGTCCCGACATCGACTCCGCGCGTGGGGTCGAAGAGGAGGAGGACGCGGCTTTCGGCCAGCAGCCATTTCGCGATCACAAGCTTCTGCTGGTTGCCGCCCGAGAAGGCCCCGGCTTGCGTATAGAGCGCGCGCGCATCCACCTCCACCTGCGCAAGCGCGCCCGCGACCGCTCTATTCTCGCGCGCCACGTCGATCACGCCGAAACGGGCGAAGCGGTCCACGACCGGCAGCGAAACGTTGAACCGGCCCGCGAGCTTGAGGAACAGGCCCTCGGTCTTGCGTTCCTCCGGCACCAAGCTGATGCCGATGCGGCTCCGCACTGCGTCGCGCGGCGAGGCAAGCACGATCTCGCGTTCATCCACGAGGAGCCGGCCCGAGACGAGCGGCGTCATGCCGAAGCAGGCGAGGAAGAGCTCTTGCTGGCCCATGCCCTGCAGGCCGGCCACGCCGAGAATCTCGCCCGGATGCAACGAAAAGCTCGCTCCCCGCAGCTTGCCCGCGGTGGCGATGCTCTCCGCGCGCAGCACCGGCGCGGAGGCTTCGTGAGCCGCGACAGCCGGCGCGGCGGGCCGGCCGGGAAAGGTGCTGGCGAGCGAGCGGCCGATGATCATCCGGATCACCTCGTCATCGCTCGCCGCTTCCACCTCCGCCGTGCCGATCGTCTGGCCATTGCGCAGCACGGTGAGGCGATCGGCAAAGCGCCGCACTTCGCGCAGCCGATGGGTGATGAAGACGATGGTCACGGCATCGCGGCGCAAGGTCGCGATCCGCTCGCCGAGCCAGTCTATATCGCGGCCCGAGAGGCTCGAGGTCGGCTCGTCGAGCAAAAGGATGTGCGGGCGACGGAACAGGGCGCGCGCGATCTCGATCTTCTGCCGCGTCGCCAGCTCGAGATCCCGGATCTCGGCACGCGGATCGATGTCGGCAAGGCCGAGGGCGGCGAGATGCTCCGTCACGCGCTGCTCGCCCTGCCGGCGGCGAAGCTGGCCGAGCAGGCCGCGTGGCGCATTCGGCATCAGCATATTGTCCACGACCGTCAGGTCGCGCACCAGGGTCAATTCCTGGAACGCGGTCGCGATGCCGTGGCGCTGCGCGGCCGCCGGGCCATGCAGCGAGACACGCATGCCGCCGAGTGCGATCTCACCGGCATCGGGCGCGAGAAGGCCGGACAGCAGCTTTACCATCGTCGATTTGCCGGCGCCGTTCTCGCCGAGGAGCGCATGCACCTCGCCCGCGATGACGCGGAACGACGCGTCCTTGAGCGCGACGGTTGCGCCGAAGGATTTGGTCACGCGCGAGACTTCGAGCGCGAGGGAATCCGGCACGGCGGACAGCTCCGAGGCGGGCGGGAGGATTGCAGCGTGATGGCGCCGCGCACCCTCCCGCGCGGTCAGAGCGGGATGAGATCGCTCGCGCTCACTCATCCCGCTCTTGGCCATTATTTTCTCGCGTGATTCAGACCTGCGATGACTCCACCTTCGGTCATCACGCTCTAGGCTCACTGCTCGGGCTTGCCGTTCAGGGCCGCCTGCAGGCCGGCCTCCGGCGTATCGGGCGAGTAGATCGAGGCGAACCAGCCCGGATTGCTGATGATCGCTGGCTGGAAGACGTTGCAACCTTGTTCCATCTCCTGCCAGGTGCCCTGGGTGCAGAGCTTGACGGTCGCGTTGGTCACGACAGGCAGCGGCAGCTTCGTGAATTTTGGCACTGTCTTGCCGTCGAGAACGTCCACCGCGAGCTTGAGCGCGAGCGCACCGGAATAGGGTGGCGAGGCATAGGAGATGCTCTGCTCGCCCATCGGGCGGTAGGTGTCGTGCGCCCCCTCGACACCCGCGGCACCCACTGGAAGCATCTGGATGCGATGGCCGTTGGAGCCCTCACCGGCGCAGGGCTTGAGCTTGTCGTCGGGGATGCCCGCCTCCTTCTCCATCGAGGCGGCGGTGTAGCAGCCGACCTGCATCCAAAGCCCGTCTATATCGCTCCAGGGATGCGTGGTCAGGATCTTCGTGAGTTCCGTGCGCGCGACCGCCTGGCTCCACATGCCCACCCCTTCGGAGATGATGTGGATGCTCGGATATTTGGCGAACACGGCCTTGGCGGCAGCGGTGCGCTGGGTATCGACCGAGGTCCCCGGCACGCCTGTGATGACGACGATGTTGCCCTTGCCCCCGATCGCCTTCGCCAGCCACTCGGCGGTGACACGTCCGGCTTCAAGCTGGTCGATATGCACGTTGTAGGCACAGGGCTCGGTGATCTCGGCATCATAGGCGATAATCACCACGTGCCGCGCACAGGCGTTTCTCACCACCTGATTGAGCGCGGTGGGCGAGATCGGATAGACGACGATCGCCTGCGCGCCTTCCTGAACCATGGCGTTGATCTGTTGAATCTGCCGCTGCGCGTTCGGCCCGGCGACCTGAACCTGCAGGCTCACCCGATCGCGATAATCCTTCGAGGCGGCCATGGCTTTCACCATATTCGCGGCCTCGGCCTGCCAGTCATTGCCAATATAGCTCATCGAGAGGAAGATCTTGTACTTCTTCCCGGCGGCCTCAGCCTGATGCGCAACCGCGGCCAGCCCGAAAGCAAGCGCCACGGCCAGCAAGGGAAATCTCCACCTCACCGTGTTTCCTCCTGTTCCCATGCGCCGTTTTGTCCCGCGGCGCCATCCCGCCACCCTTTACCCGGGCGGCATTTTTCTCTCGACATTGGTTTGATCATAGATCAAGGATCAGAGCACATGCAAGCGGCCCCAGCATGAAACGGCCGCTTGCGGATCGAGAGGCGCGATGCAAGGGACGGTGGATACGGAGCCCCTCACCACCGAGAGGAAGTTTCCGCTCAACCCGGTCGATCGCGAGACGGTGCAGGACCGCGTCTATCGCCGCATCCGCGAGATGATCCTTGATGGCGAGATCGAGCCGGGACAGACCGTGACGATTCCGGGTCTTTCTGCCGCGTTTCAGGTGAGTGCGATGCCGGTGCGTGAAGCGCTGCGCCGGTTGATGGCAGAGCAGGCACTGATGGTGGTCTCAGGCCGTTCGGTCGGCATCCCGGCTCTGACGCGCGCCCGGCTCACCGATCTCAGGCGCGTGCGCCGCGAGGTGGAGGGCGTGGCGGTCACCTGGGCGGCGACGCGCGTCGGTCCGGCCGAATTGCGACGGCTTGAAGAGATGGTCCGTGAGATGCAGCGCGCGGCGGAAGAGCGCGATGGGCGGCGCTACGTGCCGGCCAATCATGATTTCCATTTCACGATCTATCGCGCTGCGGACTCGCCAACGCTGCTCAGCATCATCGAATCGCTCTGGCTGCAGATCGGGCCCTATTTCCATGTGCTACGCGCTTCGGAGAATTGGCAGGCGGCGAATTCTCGTCATCGCGCCATGCTGGGGGCGCTCGGCCGGCGTGATGGCGAGGCAGCTGTCGCGGCACTTCAGCACGATATCGACGAGGCCGCGGCGGCGCTGGAGCGCCTGCTTGGCTAGAGCGGGATGCGTTCGCTCTCGCTCACGGATCCCATTCTCGCCATTTGTTTTCGCACGTGATTCAAACCTACGGTTGGGTCCACCGTCGGTCATCACGCTCTAAAGCTCGATCCGCGAGAAAAGATAGCTCGCGATCGCAAGCAGCAATGCGGCCAATGCACCGAGCACGGCAAGATCAGTCACCATGCCGAGCGAAGCCTGACCTGCGAAAGCGTCGCGGATGCCCGCAACGCCGTAGCTGAGCGGATTGATCTGCGCCACGAGCTTCAGCGGCGCGGGCAGGCCACGCGTCGGGAAGAGCGCATTGGAAAAAAAGAAGATCGGCATGACAAGGAAGTTCATGATGAGCGGAAAACCCTGGATATCTTTGAGCACCGAGCCGATGGCGGTGCCGATCGCGCTGAAGAGCAACGCGATCAGAGCCATGAAGGGGAGTGCGAGTAACGCCTCCAGCGGATGGTGGATGTGGAATCCGGCGATCAGCGAGACGATGAAGACAAGGAGGCCCTGAAGCAGCGCCGTGGTGGCGCCGCCGAGCGTACGCCCGAGCACGATCACGAACCGTGGCACGGGTGCCACCAGAGTTTCCTTGAGGAAGCCGAACTGGCGATCGAAGATGATTTCGATCCCTCCGAACACGCCGGTGAAAATGATTCCCATGGAAATCACGCCGGGGACTACGAAGTCGAGATAGTTGCCATGGCCGGCGCGTGCGAAGATGGGACCGAAGCCGAAACCGAGCGCGAAGAGAAAAAGCAGCGGCTGGCCAAGGGAACCCACCATGCGAGCGCGCGCGCGGGCATAGCGCTTGAGCTGGCGTAGCCAAAGGATCGCAGCTGCGCGCATTACCGTCCCCGCCAGGCGCGGCGCAGCATTCGCATCCGCTCGGCAGGATTTGCCTCTTCGGCCCGGACATCGCGGCCGGTGAGGGCGATGAACGCCTCCTCAAGGGAGGTGCTCCGCGTCCTTTCCTTGAGTGACGTTGCCGTGCCTTCGGCGATGATGCGGCCGTGATCGATCACGGTAATCTCGTCAGCCACGCGCTCGGCTTCTTCCATGGCATGGGTGGTGAAGAACACGGTCACGCTCTGTTCCGTGGCAAGTCCGCGCACGAACTCCCAGATGAGGCTGCGCGTTTGCGGATCGAGCCCGATCGTCGGCTCGTCGAGGAAGAGGATCCGCGGTTTATGGAGGAGGGCGCGTGCGATTTCGAGTCTCCGACGCATCCCACCCGAGAAGGTCTTGACATAATCGCGGCGTCTTTCGGCGAGTCCAACGAAACCGAGCAACGTCGTCGCCCGTTCGCGAAGCTGAGCCCGCGGGACACCGTAGAGCGCGCCGTGCAGCTCCATGTTCTCGTATGCCGTCAGCTCATCATCGAGGCTTGGATCCTGGAAGACGATGCCGAAGGCGCGGCGCACTTCCGCCGGTTCACGCACCGGATCGCGGCCAGCGACCCTGATCCAGCCCGAGCTGGGCGTGAGCACGGTCGTCAGGATTTTGATCGTCGTCGTCTTGCCGGCGCCATTCGGGCCGAGGAAGGCACGGATCTCCCCCTCGGGAACCGCGAAGGAGATGTTGTCGATGGCGGTGAAGTTGCCGAACATCTTCACCAGCCCGCGAACCTCGATCATCGCCACCATTGTTGCACTCTACGACGTGTTTTGTTCTGATCGAGCCGAAAACGACTTCGATGCGGTACGATCGGCCAAATGATGGCGGTCCCAGATTTATCTTCGATCTGTCAATTCACGTAGCGGGGGCCGGATAACGTACCCGACGGTAGCCTTTTCCTTGCCGTTATAACGTTGGGTTTCGCCCAGGCAAGAGAGATGCGCGCATCATGCCATGAATGGATCAATGGAAGAGGGCAGGAAGTCCACGCCGGCTGCTGATATCAGCCGGCGCGTATTCCGCCCGCCAAGGCTGTGGGTATGGCGGCGGGCGCCGGGGCCGCGCCTTTCGCAAGGAAGGCGGCAAGCGCGGCAAGGCGGGGGTAAGGCAGCGATTCACATGCCGAAGCCAGGCATATGGCCGCGGCATTGGTGACCACGGCAAGGCAGAGAAGAGTGAAGAGCTCGACGACGCAGCTTGCGGACGTGATCCATCGCCCCGAGTAATGCAACCCTGCGACGACGAGCAATGCGTCGATGCCGAGAATCGAGCCAGCCGTGATATCGCGCAGCCGCCGCATCCGAAGCTGTTCGGTCCGCGGCTCCCCCTGGCCGTTGATCAGACCCTTCGTGCCCCAA
Organism: Acetobacteraceae bacterium; assembly: GCA_035509315.1. Classification (GTDB taxonomy): domain Bacteria; phylum Pseudomonadota; class Alphaproteobacteria; order Acetobacterales; family Acetobacteraceae; genus JAKAWQ01. Next base: position 138,528 of record DATJLS010000054.1, read on the forward strand.
GTTACGTTATGCACATTGGCGAGCGCATAGCCATAGAGCACGAGACTGATCAGCCGGTCCGTGAGCAGGTAAAGCGGCAGGTGGCGCAAGGCAGCCCATCTTTGCCTGGGAAAGGAAGCCGCGACGACCGCAGCCAGAAGGACGGCCGGCGCCATGAGAAGGCCGGCTTGCAACGGTGGAAGCAGACAAACCGTGCATCCCGCGAGCAGGCCGACCGATGCCGCCGCTGCCACATCCCGGACCTTGCAAAGCCTCGTTCGCCACCGGGAATGCGGATTGCGTAGCGTAAGCCAGGCGAGGGTGGCCGTTGCGGCCAGGGTGCCGCCGGTCGCGACGGTCAAGGCCGGGTGTTTCGAATGGATCAGGACAGCCACGCCAGCGCAGAACAACAGCAGCAGGAATGCGGGGCTGATCACTTCGCATGCGGTCAATAGGCCCTGCCATAGCATCGCGCTGGCGAAGCGCGCTTTGTCGATAACGCTCTTGTCCTTCCTCAAGAGATAGGATGGCAGATGTCCCCAGAGCCACAGGCGCACGGCAAGGGCGCTGTTCTGCCAGCGCCTCCGCTGCCGGAGCAGTTCCTGGAATGTGTCACAGGCGTCGGTCGCCGCCTCCGCTGCCGGGCAGTAGCCGATATTCCAGGATTTGTCCTGGGCGAGGACGATCTCGTTGCCGAAGACCCGGTCCTCGGCGAGGAACATGACTCGCTCGAGCGGAGCAACGGCGTGGAGCCCGCGCAGATAGGTATCGAGAGGCCGCTTACCACCCGAAGCGGATGAGGATGCACTCACCGCGCTCCAGCGGAAGACACAAAACTGCCCTGGAATGACACTGAGATAGCCCGAAGCGATTTCCGTCGGCCACATCACCGCCTTCTGCGAAACGAAATCCATATATTGCCATATGGCCAAGGTACCGGCGCCTTCGCCCGGGGCCGGTGTCAGGATACGGCTGGCGGCGGCCGCAACGTCCGGTCTCTCCCTCATGAAAGTGACGAGCTCGGGAACGGCACCTCTCTCGACAACCGTCCCGACATCGATCTGATAGCAGAAATCCGGTACCAGAACCGGACAAATCGATTGAAAAAACAGGGCATGGGAGTGAAGCTTTCCGCGGTTCCCGGCCTTGACGCAGACCGCGAAATGAAGCTCGGTGGTCACTTCGCCCTCGACGCCGAGGGCGGCCATGATCTTTTCAGCCTTCTGGCATGAGAAATGAACGGTCTCCTCCAAGGCAGAAAAATTCTGTCCGGTATCGATCAGCCCGGCGTCCCGGAAAAACTGCAAAACGGCGGGATTCACGCGGTCATGGCCATCGACTATTATAACGATACAGGAGCGAATTTCCTGCCCCGATCGGCCGTGTCGCTGCGCATCGATGCTGACGATCAGGGCGGAAAGGCTGCTTCTGAGAGCTTCGAAGGGCTCATTGTATATCGTCATACACACCACGTTCCTGAAACCGCTTTCGATGACCGGCTCAGGCCGATGGAGCCTCAGGGCCAGGCAGTTCGTGGCGTTGGTCTCGCTAACCGGCGAATTTCCCGCCACGGCGCTTTGTTCTGGAAGGTGGCCAGAACAATCACGCGAGAAGAAAGATGCCGTACCGATCCCGCGGGCGGCGGTATCCGATATCGGTGCGTGGAAAGTCGGCGCATGCGCTTCCCCTACGCCAAGCCTGGCCAAAGGTCGCGTTGCAGTGCACTGAGACATGAAGCCCTCCCATTTCGGTGGGGCGGAGGGCTACGCGACGCGGCTTCCGGTTTCATTAGCTTAGGTGAATAAAAGCATCCTCGACGCGGATCCGGAAATCAGGGGAAGTAACGCAAATAATCTGATGATTCTCCGAAATGTCAGGAGCTTAACGGGACTCCCTCGGTTTCTTCCCCTGAACCCGCACCGATAGGGGGATGGGATTGCTGGCGCTCACCCATCCCGCTCTTGGTCATTGTTTCATAACGTGATTCAGACTCACGACAATCCCAGCTTCGGTCATCACGTTCCACCATGAGCGCGGCGAGGTGGCCATTCCGGGGCAAGGCTCCTTGCCGGTCAGGGCAGCGTTTGCGTCTGATAAAAATACTGTGCCACTTTCGGATCGTCCGCCGTCGCCGTGGTCGCGACGACGTTGTCGAGTTGCATCGTCTTGGGCACGGCGGAGGCCCTCCCGCTCAGGATATCCACTGCGTACTGGACGGCAAGTGAGCCTTCTTTCGCCGGCTGCTGAATGATAAGCGTGGTGATGACGCCCTGCTTGAGCAGAGTCACCTCGTCAGGCTCGGCATCGTAGCCAACGACATCGACGCTTCCCTTCTTGCCTGCCGCGACCACAGCCTTGCCCACGCCCTCGGCCGAGAACACGTTGGTGCCGAAAATCCCTTTGAGCTTGGGATATTTGAGCAGCAGGAGCTGGGCCTCGGTGAAGGCATTGGTGGGGCTATCGTCGTCGTACTCGATCGCGGCCACTTTCATGTTCGGGTATTTGGCGATCGCGGCGAGGAAGCCTTTCTGGCGTTCATCCGTGGTCGATATACCGGGTTTGACGTTGATCACAGCCACCTCACCCGTCTGATGGGCGAAGGCGGCGATTGCGTTCGCCGCGGCCTCGCCACCCTGAATATTGTTCGAGGTGATCTGGCTCTGAAGCAGCGAAGCGTCGGTGATTGTCGTGTCAACGGCGATCACCGGGATATGAGCCTGCACGAACTGGCGGATCGGGTTGATCAGCGCCGTCGTGTCCGTCGGCGCGATCATCAGTGCCCCCGGATGCTTGGCAAGCAAAGCCTGGAGCACCGGGATCTGGGTCTCGGGCGAGAAGGAGGCGCCACCCTGCCAGATCAGCGGATAGCCGAGCTTCTTCGCTTCCGCCGCCGCGCCGCGCTGCATGGTGATGTAGAAGGCATCAGTGGTGATGCCGGGCACGAGCGCCAGAGTGGCGGGCCCGGCTGCCCAGGCGGCAGCCGGCGCGGTGGCGATGGCGGCGGCCGCGAGGATGGCGCGGGCCAGCGACGTGGCACGGTTCCGGGTGGCCCTCTTTTGCCAAAACATGGTTTCCTCCTTACACTTGCCTTGTGGATCAGGCGGCATCGATCAGCCGGTTGCGAAGCTGGTCAACGGCAACCGCGAAGATGAGGATCGCACCGACCGCGACCTGCTGCCAGAACGGCTGAACGCCCATCAGGATCAGGCCCGTCACCATCACGGTGATGACAAAGCTGCCAATCACCGTGCCGAGGATCGTGCCGCGCCCGCCGAACAGGCTTGCGCCGCCGATCACCACGGCGGTGATCGCATCGAGCTCGTCATTCGCGCCGGCCTGCACAGAGGCGGAGGCGAACCGCGCCATCACCATCAGCCCCGCTACCGCAGCAAGGAATCCGGAAAGCATATAGACTTTCACCAGATGGCGCTCGACGCCGATGCCGGCGCGGGCGGCCCCGATCGGGTTCGAGCCGATTGCATAGGTTCTGAGACCGAAGCGTGTCTCGGAGAGGAGGACAGCGGAGCCCACGCAAGCAACCGCGGTGACGAGCACGGTGACGGGCAACCACCCGCCGATCGCGTAGGAACCAAGCGTGCCGACGAGATCCGGAATAGAGCCGATATTCTCACCGTTGTTGAGCAGATAGATCCCGCCCGTGCACATGCTGAGCATGCCCAGGGTGACGACGAAAGGTGTAAGGCGGAGCCGGGTAATGGCCTGGCCGTTGAACCAGCCAACAAAGCTGCCCGTGGCCAGCGCGGCGGCGATGCCAGCCGCGATTTCGGCCGTCGTCCCGGCGTGAGCAGCGATCAGCGCCCGCATCACGAGGGCGCCGACCATACCCGAGAAACCGAGGATCGCGCCTACTGAAAGATCGATCCCGCCGGTAATGATGACGAAGGTTTCGCCGAGCCCGAGCAGGAGATATTCGACCGCGAACTGGGAGGTTGCGAGCCAGTTTGCCCGGCTGAAGAAATCCGGGCTCGCAATCCCGAAAAGAATGACAAGGGCAAGCAGGATCAGGAGAGTCCAGAGCGTGCTCGCCCGCGAGAGGAATAGGGCGAGATGGCGGGTCGGCGGGGCGGCCGCGAAAGCCTCTGCTTCAGACTTGGCGGCCGTCCCGGGCGCCGGGCTACGCTCGAGGGGCTGGCTCATGCCGGCGCATCCGCCGTGGCCGCCAGGGCGCCGGTGATGAGGGCGATGATGTCCTCGATTGTCATCGTCCGTGCCGCCCGGTCGGCGACCTTGCGGCCACGAAAAAGGACGATGATGCGATCACAAAGCGCGTGGACCTGCGGCATGTTGTGGCTGACCAGAATGACAGGGATGCCGCGGGCGCGGACGCTCGCGATCAGCTCGCCCACTTTTGCCTGCTGAGCGACGCCGAGCGCCGCAGTGGGTTCGTCCATGAGAAGCAGGCGCGAGCCCCAGATCAGCCCGCGCGACACGGCGACCGCCTGGCGCTGGCCGCCGGAAAGGGAGCGGCAGGGCGTGCGAACCGATCCCACCCGGATGGCGGTGCGGCCGAGCTCCTCTTCCGCGCGGTGGCGCATTCCACGTTTGTCGAGCAGGCCGAGGCGCCCGAGGAAGCCGGGCCGGACCCGCTCCCTGCCGAGGAAGATATTGGCCCATATCGGAAGATCGAGCGCCAGCGCCAGGTCCTGATAGACCGTCTCGATCCCAGCCATCCGGGCTTCGAGTGCCGAGGCGAAACGGACCTCGCGCCCCGCCATCCGAAGCCGCCCGGAAGAGGGCCGGAGCGCGCCGGCGATGATATTGACGAGGGTCGATTTTCCGGCGCCATTGTCGCCGACGAGGCCGATCACCTCGCCGGGATTCACAGTCAGGCTCACATCGGTAAGGGCATGGATCGGGCCGAAGGATTTGGAGATTCCGACAACCTCGAGCACAGGAGCGGCGATATGAACGCCCGCTCCGGCCGTGGTTGGCTCGCTTGTCTGCTCCATCCTTCCCATCCTCCTGCGGCGGATCCTTTCGGCGAACCGCCTTCCGAGCCGATAGCTCGGCTTTTGGTTATACACGGCCTGCGCGGGCGTCAAATCGGCTGGGCACATGCCCTTGCGGGGGTAGAAGTCGCCGGCCGGGTGTGATGTCGTCTCGTTTCGAAGGAAAAGGAGGATGGATTGAGCCAGATGATGGGACGGATTGAAATCCTTGAGGATCCTCCTGCGCTCGCGCGACGCGCCGCCAGGTGGATGATGGAATCCGCGGCGCGAGCGGCACGAGATTTCCGCATCTGCCTATCCGGTGGCTCGACCCCGCGGCGGCTTTACGAGACTCTGGCCTCCGAGGAATTCGTGACAAGATTTCCGTGGCAGAGTGTCTCGTGGTACTGGGGAGACGAACGCTTTGTCCCCTATGACCATCCGGAAAGCAACTACCGCATGGTGCGCGAAGCGATGCTCGCGCGGGCTCCGGTGCCGGCGGCAAATATTCACCCTATCCCCGTTGATGGTGCGCCGGATGACGCGGCGCGGCATTACGAGCGCCGGCTGCAGGAGGATTACGGCGCAGCGGTGCTTGATCCGACACGGCCGTTGTTCGACATCATGCTGCTTGGGCTCGGCCCCGACGGACATACCGCATCGCTCATTCCGGGCGAGCCGGTGCTGGATGAGCGAAGGCAATGGGCCGCTGCCGTGTCGCATGGAAGGCCAGAGATCCGCATCACGCTCACCTATCCGCCGATCGAGAGCAGCCGGCAGATCGCCTTCCTGGTCACAGGGGAGGAAAAGGCGGCGATCCTGAGCGAGATTCATGCCGGGGGAAGCGATGTTCCGGCGGCAAGGCTGAGGCCGGTGGGCGAGCTCATCTGGTTCGTCGATCGTGCGGCCGCCGCGAAACTTCCGCCCAGGGCATGATGACCGGAGGTCTGAATCACGCGGGAAAAGAAATGCGGAGAGCGGGATAAGGGAGCGCGAGCGATCCCGTCCCGCTCTCGCGTGCGCGGTAGGGTCATGCTCGAGAGGGCATAGCGCCGCGGAGCGGCCGCCTGGCGAACGGGGGTGGGTGGACAAAAGGGGCAAGGAGTCGTTATGTTTGGACGAACATAACGTCTGAAAACCAGCGCCCAAACGATGGAGGGATTTGATGGACATTGCCACTTCCCAGGGAAGGCTGAGCCAGACCGCACGTGACTTCATCGCGCGCCGCCACAAGCTTCTCATCGACGGCAAGTGGGTCGATGCCCATTCCGGACGCAGCTTCGCTGTCTTCGACCCTTCCAATGGCCAACAGATCGCCGAGGTCGCCGAGGGTGGCACGGCGGATGTCGATGCGGCAGTGATCGCCGCTCGCCGCACCTTCGAGGAGGGACCCTGGGCGAAGATGACGCCTGTCGAGCGAGGCAAGCTTGTCTGGAAGCTCGGCGACGTTCTCGAAGCCCACGCGGACGAGCTCGCCGAGATCGAATCGCTCGACAATGGCAAGCCGATCCGTGATGCGCGCGGGGTCGATCTGCCGTTCGGCTGCGAGCTCCTGCGCTACATGGGCGGCTGGTCCACCAAGATCACCGGCCAGAGCATCCCGATCTCCGCTCCGGGCGACTGGCACGCCTATTCACTGCGCGAACCGGTCGGTGTCGTTGGCCAGATCATTCCCTGGAACTTCCCGCTGCTGATGGCGGTGTGGAAGATCGCGCCGGCGCTCGCCGCCGGCTGCACGGTCGTGCTCAAGCCGGCCGAGCAGACCCCGCTCTCCGCCATCCGCCTCGGCGAACTGATCCTGGAGGCGGGATTCCCGGCCGGTGTCGTGAATATCGTCACTGGTGACGGCACCGCGGGTGCGGCCATTGCCGCGCATCCGGACGTGGACAAGGTCGCCTTCACCGGCTCGACCGAGGTCGGCAAGCTGATCGTTCAGGCTGCCGCGGGCAATCTCAAGAAGGTCTCGCTCGAGCTTGGCGGCAAATCCCCGGCGATCGTCTTCCCGGACGCCGATCTTTCGGTGGCGATCCCTGGCACCGCCTCGGGCATCTTCTTCAATATGGGCCAGTGCTGCACCGCCGGCTCGCGCCTCTTCGTGCATGAGCGCGTGTTCGACAAGGTGATGAGCGGCCTGACCGAGGAAGCCGCGAAGATCAAGATCGGACCTGGTCTCGATCCCACGACGAATATGGGGCCGCTCGTCTCCGAAGAGCAGTTCCAGCGCGTGACCGACTATCTCGAAAGTGGCCGCGCCCAGGGTGCGGAAGTGCTTACCGGGGGCAAGCGGCACGGCAATGAGGGTTATTTCGTCGAGCCGACTGTGCTGGCCCGAACCACGCCTGAAATGAAAGTCGTGCGCGAGGAGATTTTCGGCCCTGTGGTCTGCGCGATGCCCTATGGCGACGACGATCTCGACCGCATCGCGAAAGAAGCGAACGCGACCGAGTACGGCCTCGCGGCTTCGATCTGGACGCGTGATCTCGGCATCGCCCACAAGCTCGCCCGCAAGCTGAAGGCGGGCTCGGTCTGGATCAATGTCCATAATTTCAACGATGTGGCCTTGCCGTTCGGTGGCTACAAGCAGTCCGGCTGGGGGCGCGAGATGGGCTATGAGGCGATCGAGCTCTACACGGAAACGAAGGGCGTCGCGGCACGGCTTTAGCCGATCCCGTGAGCGAGCCCGCGATCAAGGGTGAGCGTCTGACCACCTGGACGGTGGCGGCGGAGGGGGAGCGGGTGCTGCTCGGCTTCGAGGATGACGCCGGGCAGCACTGCGCCATCAGCCTGCCGATCGAGGTGTTGAGCGCTTTGATGATGACGATTCCGCGCATGCTTCGCGAGGCGCTTGCGGCGCGTCTCGATGGCGGGGCGCTCAGGATGATCCATCCGCTGGGTGACTGGCGCGTGGAACGGGCGATGGGAGCCGATGCCTCCCTTCTCAGTCTGGCGACGCCGGACGGGTTCGAGGTAACCTTCGCGCTGGCCACACCCGAGGCCGACCGCCTCGGGGAGATGTTGCGCTATTCGGCGGAGGCCGCCGCCATGCGCCCGCCGGTCGTCAATTGAACATCGTGATCCGATCGCAGGGAGAAAGTCCGTGACCGCAGACATTCTTGCCACCCGTCATCCCTTCCTCGATGGCAAGCCGAAACGGATGCTGATCGAGGGCAAATGGGTCGAAGCCGCTTCGGGCAAGACCTTCTCGACCCTCAATCCCTCCACCGGCGAAATGCTCGCCGAGGTGGCCGAGGGTGATGCCGAGGATATCGACCGGGCAGTGGCGGCGGCGCGGCGCGCCTTCACAGGGCCCTGGAGCAAGTTCAAGCCGTTTGAGCGGCAGAATCTGCTGCTGAAGCTCGCCGAACTGGTCGAGCGTCATTTTGACGAGCTCGCCGCCCTCGACACCCTCGATATGGGCGCGCCGATCGGCCGCACTCGGGGCAGCCGGCTGCGCGCCCTCGGTATGCTCCGCTACTATGCCGGCCAGGCCGTCTCGATCCATGGCGAGACGATCGAGAACTCGCTGCCCGGCGAATATGTCTCCTTCACGCTCAAGGAACCGGTCGGAGTCGTCGGCGCGATCATTCCCTGGAACTCGCCGCTCACGGCAACGATCTGGAAAATCGGTCCCGCGCTCGCGACCGGCTGCGCCGTCGTCCTCAAGCCGGCCGAGGAGGCGCCGCTGACGCCGCTTCGTCTCGGTGAGCTCTGCCAGGAGGCAGGGGTTCCTCCCGGGGTCGTGAATATCGTGCCCGGCTACGGGGAGACGGCGGGGGCAGCACTCGCGCGCCACATGGACGTGGACAAAGTGGCCTTCACCGGCTCCCACCTGACGGGCCAAAAGATCATCGAGGCCTCTGCGGGCAACCTCAAGCGCGTCTCGCTCGAGCTCGGCGGAAAGTCGCCGGACGTGGTGTTCGCGGATGCCGATCTCGAAACGGCGGTGCCGGGCGCGGGCATGGCCGTGTTCGCCAACTCGGGCCAGATCTGCAGCGCTGGCACGCGGCTTTTCGTCGAGCGCAAGATCTATGACGAGTTCACCGCCCGGGTTGCAGCCTTCGGGAAGTCGCTGAAGGTGGGCGACAGCCGCGATCCCGAGACCCAGGTCGGCCCACTGGTTTCGGCCGAGCAGCTCGACCGCGTGACCGGCTATCTTGCCATTGGCCGCCAGGAGGGTGCCCGCCCGCTCTCGGGCGGCGAGCGGCTGACAGAGGGCGCGATGGCCAAGGGCTATTTCGTCCCGCCGACAGTCTTTGCCGACGTGAAGGACGAGATGCGGATCGCCCAGGAGGAGATCTTCGGCCCTGTGATCTCGGCCATCCCCTTCACCGATATCGAGGAGGTGATCGAGCGGGCCAACCGGACCAACTTCGGGCTTGGCAGCGGGCTCTGGACGCGCGACGTGAGCAAGGCTCACAAGCTCGCACGTGGCATCCGGGCGGGGTCGGTCTGGATCAATTGCTACCAGGCCATGGACCCGGCGGTGCCCTTCGGCGGCTACAAGATGAGCGGCTATGGCCGCGAGAGCGGCAAGCAGCACGTCGAGGAATATCTCAACGTCAAGTCGGTCTGGATCAAGACGGGCTAAGGGGGCTCGACCGCCCTGCTTCCCGGCTATACTGGAGCGGGTCGGCAGAGGAGAGGAGGAGTCCCCGATGAAGCTCAGCGCCCGCAACCAGATCAAGGGCAAGGTGGTGAGCGTGGTGAAGGGCCAGACCACCGGTCATGTGCGCATCGATATCGGCAATGGCGTCGTCATCACGTCCTCGATCACCAACGAGGCGATCGACGAGCTTGCCCTGAAGGTGGGTGAGGACGCGGTGGCCGTCATCAAGGCCTCGGACGTGATGGTGGCGAAGTAGAGCTTTCATCGTGCACTCATGGCGCCGTCTTGCCGGAGGCGTGGTGGGGGCTCTGCTCGTTGTCTTTGCAGGACGCGGTTTCGCCGCTGCCCCGCCAGGTGCGGTCCCACTTTCAGGCGGGGAACCTGGCGATGGCGGAATCGTGGTGACGGACGGATTGGGGCATTCGTCCTTAGTGACCCCGACGGCTCTGGCAGGACTTCCCGCGGTCCCGCTTACCGTGTCATTCGAGACCGAGCACGGCCCCCGGCACGGACGCTTTGCCGGCCCGCTTCTTTGGACCGTGATGAGCCATTGCGGGATGACCGGCGACGGGGCGCCGCGCACTTTGGTTCATGAAACGCTGTTGGTGACCGGCAGCGACGGCTATACGGCTGCTATCGCGATGGGCGAGATCGCGCCGGTGTTCGAGGACAAGGAGGTGATCCTCGCCGATGAGATGGACGGGCACGCCCTTGCGCCGGGGCATTTCCGGATCATCGTGCCGGGGGACCGATATGGTGGGCGAGACGTACGCGACGTGGTCAGGATCCGGGTTCTGACGCCGCCACCCTGACTGGCCTACATGCTGCGGAAGCCGGGCGCGCTCAGCATCCGGATTGTGTCGATCACATTCTGCTGCTGCTGATTCTGCTGCGCCTGCTGGAGATTGGCCGCCGAAATCTCAGCTTGTTCGGCTTGCTTGATTGCCTCCAGCTTCTGCTGGGTCTGTGCCTGCCGTTCGCTCCGCGTCAGCGTGCCTTGGGTGATCTGGTCAGTCATCGTCTCGTAGGACGTGATCAAGGATTCGTACATCGGAGCGAGTTTCGGGTTGGCCTTCTCGTACGTCCGCACGGCGTCGTAGGCGCATTGGTTCCATTGGAGTTCGTGCGGTGCCAGGGCATGTTCGGGGATGTTTGCGGCTTGCCTCGGGCTATAGCCATATGTCTGCGTGCAATTGTGCAGCGCAGTATCGAGCGTTGTACGGGCGCTCAGCAGCTCCGCGCTCGAGTAGGGTTGTGACGCTGGCTGCTGGCTCGCACAGCCGCAGGCAGCAAGCCCGCAGGCGAGCCAAAAGAACGGCTTAGCGTTCATCGCGACTGTTCTCCCTGTGAGATCCGGGCATCGTCCCTTGAACAAGAGTACGGCCGATCCGTCCGGAAGCGCAATGAGCTAGGCTGCGGCAGTGGCATGACCCGGTTAAAAAACGGCCCCGAAACAAGCGATCGAGCGGCCTGCGGGATGGCTGCAAGAGCCGGAAGGTGTTAAAATCTAAGCCATATTTGGAGATGCACCGCTTGGCCAATACCTTGCCTTGACCTTCCGACCTGGACGGATACTGATCCGAGGCGCGGGCCAAGGCCCTGCTTACGCTCCGCAGCGCAAAAGCGGGACGTGTTCGCTCTTGCTCGCGGATCCTACTTTCGCCAAGTGTCTTCCGCGCGATTCGCGCCTTTGGTGATCACGCCCTACGCTGAGCCCGCCGATCGCTGCATAGACATTCAACCTGCCCGGCACTGGTGGGTTCGGCAAGAGAGAGGGCGATAGCCGTACAAGTCCCTTTCGTCGCGCTCGCTGCCTTCGGAGGAAGGGGCTTTTCATTGTCTCGTTCCGGATGCCGCAACCGGCGAAAGAATATCGGCACGCCTCGAGGACAATGGGCCCGGGGTGTCAGGCCGAGGTCGGGGAAGCCCCAAGGTCGAAACAGATCGTCAAATGATTCAGCTCGTCGCGCCGTTCATAGGTCATTGCTCGAGCAAAATGTCGCATCAAATGGATGCCGAATCCGCCGATCGGCGCGTTGTCGAGCGAGGTTGGCTTGGCTGGCTCAGACCTGCGCAGAGGATCGAATGGCATGCCATGATCCTCGATCGTGATGGTAGCCGTCTCCTCATCGTGCTCGAAAACCAGGTGCACATCCCTGTTCGAATCGAGGCTGTCCTCAACGTCGGAGAAGCCGTACAGCACAATATTGGAGAACGCTTCTTCCAAGCATAATTGAATCGAAAATGCAACGGAATGCGCGATGTGCAGTCTTTCCGAAAGTGCATCGGCCCAGGCTCTGATACGTGGCAGCTCTGCCATCTCGGCCTGGACGATCAGTGTCTCAGGCATGAGCTTCGCGACCTCCGAAAGTTTGGGGCGGCTTGATCGCTATAGCCTCTGATGGATAAGCGAAGCGGTCCACCAAAGTTCAAGGCGAAGTCATGAAATTAATCGAGACAGAAAACCGAGGGCGCGGCGACCTGGAATCATCATGCCCTAGCTTGATACGGCGAGGATCGCGGCTTCGAGATCATGCAGAATAGGAATGATGGCGTCGGCTCCAAAAGTAAGCAAAACTTTTTCAACATCTGGAGTCGGGTTCAGAAGAACCATGTGTCCACCTTTGGACTTCAAGGCTTTGGCGCCGATGATCAACGTCCTGATGCCCATCGAGGCAATGAATGGAACCTGTTCAAGATCGACGATGATTTTGCGGTGACTCCCCACGATCGCGCTGAATTTAAGATCGATCTCCTGCGCGCCCGGAATATCCAGCCGACCCACGAGGATGACCCTCGTCACCGATTCCACAGCCGTTTCGACCAGCATTTCCATGGAGTTACCCAACCTATTTGTCTGAACCGGTTTGGATATCCAGAAGCTTAATTCAAGTCTAGTATGAAAGTAATGGGTACTCCGCCATTTTCTCTTGACAATTGGGCGAGAGCGCTTGGCTCAGCTCACGGTTCCGTGAAGGTATGACAGACCGCCCGGCAAATGGACCGGCCGCGTGATGTTTTCGAGCTTGCCAATCGGTGTAAGAATCGTGATGCCTGGTCGGGGGGCGGACCACCGGCACGCATATCGCTGTAACGACTGTGGCGAGATCCCTCCGGTGCTCCCTGTGTTTGGCCAAGACCCGACGCAGCCCCCGCGTGATCAGCCTCGATCTTTGGAGGATATGTATTTTTTTGACCTTGTCGCACGGGGTAGGGGAGCGGCAGCGATGGACCGGCTGCAGACTGCAAAATTGAAAAATTGCCGGAACTCTCTGGCGAGCCTTCTTTGATGCGACCTCGCATCCTGGGGAGCAGATTGCATCGGACCCTCCGCGGGAGGAGGAATTTTTTACGTCTTCAAGAACGGGTTCGGGATTGCGTGATCACGCGATGCCATATCAGGCGATGTGATCCAATCGGTATCGCTGAATACGCGATTTTGGGCAGCATTGCTGTGCAAGAAACGCAAAAATGGTTGTTGCGTCTCTGGATACTCCGCTACATGTTGTTGCGGAAGAACAAGAACGGGCGGCGAGTTCTTGATGCCTTATGTGAGTAAGGGGAGGATTCGGTGATGCCATCCGGACGAAGTGCATTGTCAGAACCGGAGGAGGGGGTTACCCCCTCCGAGGCGAATCGCTGGGGCCAGCTCGTGATCGGGATCGTCTGCATGATCCTGATCGCCAACCTTCAATATGCCTGGACATTGTTCGTCGGCCCCATGCATGCGGTTCATGGCTGGAAGCTTGCTGGCATCCAGGTCGCCTTCAGTCTTTTTGTCGCGCTCGAGACATGGTTTACACCGCTGGCAGGATGGTCTGTTGACCGACTCGGCGCCCACCTCGGGCCGAGGATCGTGGCGGGTGTAGGCGGGGTTCTGGTCGCGCTCGGCTGGATTATCAACTCTGCGGCGGGATCTCTCCCAATGCTCTATCTTGGCGCGGCCGTTTCTGGCGTTGGCGCCGGCTCCGTCTATGCGACCTCCGTCGGCAATGCCGCCAAATGGTTTCCAGATCGGCGAGGTCTGGCAATCGGGCTGACGGCCGGTGGGTTCGGCGCCGGTGCGGCGCTTACCATCATTCCGATTCGCCTCATGATTGCGGCCCACGGCTACGGTGCCACTTTCTTCTGGTTCGGTCTGGTCCAGGGTGGGATCGTCCTCCTGATCTCGCAGTTCTTGCGGGCACCCAGCCGCCAACGGCTCGTTCCCGCCGGGCGTCCGGCAAAGGTGCAACAGAGCCGCCGCAGCCACCCTCCGCATGAGGTTTTGGTCTCACCCGTGTTCTGGATACTCTGGGTGATGTTCATCATGATCGCAGCGAGCGGCCTCATGGTAACCGCCCAACTCGCGCCGATCGCCCGGACCTACGGGGTGGCCCATGTCATCGTGCTGGCTGGCGGCAGCGTCCTTACAGTCGCCCTGATTATCGATAATGTCCTCAATGGACTGGCTAGGCCATTCTTTGGCTGGGTCTCGGATCATATCGGCCGACCGACGACCATGGCGCTCGCTTTTGGTGTGGGCGCAGTGAGCTATTGGCTACTCGGCTCGTTTGGCATGAACCCTTGGCTTTTCGTTATCTTCTCCGGACTCATCTTCTTCACATGGGGCGAAATCTTCTCGCTATTCCCCGCGATGTGCACGGACGTGTTCGGTCCGGAGTACGCAACCGCCAATGCAAGCCTTCTCTATACGGCAAAGGGGGCGGCGGCTTTTCTGGTGCCGCTTGCCAATGTGCTCACGGCCGGCACGGGCAGTTGGCGTATTGTCTTTCTGATCGCCGCGCTGATGAATGCAGCCGTCGTCGTGGCGGCACTCACGATATTGCGTGGTGCGACGACACGTGCATTGTCACAATAATTTGATACAGAACCGGGTGGACAGGCTTGGGCAAGGCTCAGCCACAATCCACGAATGACTCATGGCGGCACCGGCGCATGGCTTACCTGCCTCGCCCCATGTTGCGGCTTTTCCGTCTGCCTCACCTGTGGCGTAAGCAACGCGTTGTAGCGGCGGAGCATCCAGACGATGAGCTCGAACAGGCTTGTGATCGCATAGAGCTTCCTGTGATCGGAGGCGGTAACACCCTGATCCACTGCGAATACGTTTTCCCGCAACCGAACCACCACACTGTCACGATCACCAGTGAGGTGCCGCATCATCATGAGACTTTCGGGATCCAAGCTGCTTACCGCTTCCGCCGCGGTTTCCAGAAGGGCACCAAGACCTTCGTGCAGACCATCGCCAAGTGTTTTCAGCGCGGCGGAGTCGAAGGGGTGCGAAAGGTTCTCGGCCAGAGAAGCCAGTGAATCATGAATCGAGGCCATCAACGCGTTACGCGCCTGATGCTCCGCAATCGCCTCGATCACACGGCGCTCCGCACCTGTGTCGGCGAGGTCTTTGAGGAAATCGTCGATGGAGCGTCCCAAACTCTTGGCACATGCAAGGGCCTCAACGCGATCAAGGGGCCTCGCTTCATCGCCGAGCGATTCGGTAATTCCGAAATAGAGCGGCATCAGCGCGAAAAGCCGTGCCTGTTCGCGATCGACCAGGGCAAGGGCAGTTTCGGGATCGTCAACGGCTTCGTCATAAATATAACGTGGTTTCGCCAGGCTTTCCCGTGGAAGCGGCGGCGAAAGCCTTTCAAGCAAACGCTGGAGCACCGGTCCAATGGCCGCTGCGGCCGCCACGGCGACCAAGTTACAGGTGAGGTATACAAAGGCAATCTGCCGTGCTGGAGCGGTGGCCAGAGACCGAACAAAAGCCACGACAAGCGGGATGCCAAGAGAACGCTCCAAGAAATAGAGCGGAACAAGTATCGCAGCACTCAGAATCTTGATGATGACCTGGAAAATGGCCAGTTGACCGGAAGCGCCTCGGATATTCGCCGAGACGAGGTACGTGGAAACACCGGAACCGATGCTGGCACCGTACACGGTCAATATGGCTTGATTGAGAGTCAAGAGGTGCGCTGAGATAAGGGCAATTGTGATGACTGTGACTGTAGCGGAGGATTGCACGACCAACGCGAGCAGTGTGCCGGCCAGGAACGCCAGAAGCGACCAGTGGGCCGCGTCGAGGAGAACCCCGCGCAGCCATCCAAGATTGGCGAACGCGTTCGAGCCGTCGTGAATTAACTCGATTCCAAGCAACAGAAGCCCGACCGCCAGAGCGGCAGATACCAAAGGACGCCAGCGCGGCGATCGATCGAAATCGAGGTAAAAGCAGAAACCCGTTACGCCCACAAGAGCGTAAACGATGAGATGCATATCGATCGTGGCAAGAAAAACGAGCGCCGCCGTGCCAACATTGGCCCAAGCCAGGATCGGTTTTGCGCGCGACAGAGGGATCAAATTCGCTGAGGAAAGACTCATCAGAATGACAGTGACCGCTTTCGTGCTTTGCGTCACCGCGCCGGACAGAAGCCCGGCGGACGCGTAGAGAAGATAATTCCCGGTTGAACGCGAAAGCCATTGCCGGAGGCTTCGCCCCATCAACTGGCTCATATTGGCGCCGAGACCTTTGACGCCGATGAAGAAAAGTCCAAGGCCGGCAATCATGAAAATTATTGCGTCCAACATCATTCACACCACCGAATGAAATCAGAAAAGGGTATCCGGCTAAGAGTGCTCATTGCCACCGTCCCGGATGGCACGCCCGGTGAAGAGGAGCATGAATCTTCGCAAGCCGCGTACATGAACCAAGCGCAAGATTCGCTGATAATCTACGAGGGCCTTCGTGGCTCGGTATTGGTGCTGCACCCGGCCGTTTTTCCAACTGGACAGAAACATCGCCAGGAGTAAGATTTGCCGAACTCTTATGGGCCCCCGAACGGAACTGCATCAGCCTTCCGGGTCCCGTGCTTGCCTTATTGCGCCCTGAAGCGCCTCGGCCGCCTACTTGCCGACGGCACGCGTAAGGAGCGACTCGATCTTGCCCAAAAGTCGCGCGAAATCGACGGGTTTTGTATCATAATCGTCACAACCTGCGGCGAGCGCTCGCTCGCGATGCTCTGCCATGGCATGGGCTGTCAGTGCAATGACGGGGATGGCGCGGGTGGCATCTGAGGCCTTCAACCGCCGCGACGCCTCCCATCCGTCGAGGACAGGCAGATCCATGTCCATGAGGACAAGATCGGGACCCTCGCTTTCTGCGAGCTCGATGCCCTGCTGCCCATTGAGCCCGAGCACGACTTCGTAACCTTTGCGGACGAGGCGGCGTGAGAGCATGTCGCGATTCATTTCATTGTCTTCGACCAAAAGAATTTTTGCCATTCCTGACCTTGCTCCCCGAGGCAGACTGGGCTTATCCGGAACGATCACCCGATCCGGCATCGGGTCGGCCCTCGTCACCATATTGGACTGATGCGTTTCGCCAGCCCGAACACCTCTTAACGTTGCACCGTCTCACCTCGACGTGCATCGGAGCGGAATATGTCCCGTATTGCCGAACGCAGATCGACTCCCGTCGCCGTTCCTTTGGTAATCACCTTGCGTGTCAGTCCCTGAAGCTGATCGAGCTCGGTATCGCTCAGATCCATGGCGGTGACCACGATCACTGGAATCTTGCTCCAGTCCGCATGGGTACGAACCCGATCAAGGAACTCAAATCCATCCATGACTGGCATCATGAGGTCGAGCAAAATGATTGCTGGTGGCGCATTGGAGGCAAGCCAGTCGAGGCCGGTCGCTCCGTTCTCGGCTTCCGCGGTTTGAAGCCCCATTCTTCCCAGCACCTGCCGGGTCATGCGGCGCATCTCTGGATCGTCATCGATCACCAGTACGGGGCCAGAGACGGTGCTGCCAATGTGCTGTCTCAATGTGACATTCAGGCGCCCCCAATCAATGGGCTTGGTGAGGAAACCTGAAGCGCCGAGAGAGAAGGCGATCGCGCGATCATTGAGTATCGTCACGATAACGACCGGAATTCCATTGAGTTCAGGATCAGCCTTGAGCGCCGCCAAGACCGCCCATCCATCCATCTGCGGCATCATGACATCCAGCGTGATCGCGTCCGGACGCATCTCTCGGGCCGTCGCAATGGCTTCCGGGCCGCTGCGCGCATGCAGGACGCGATAGCCCTCACGGCCCAGCATTGTGCCCACAGTCTCATGAACGGCTTCGTCATCATCGACGACAAGCACTGTGAGTTTCGCCTCGGCGTCGCCCGAAACCATGCGCTTCGGCACCGACGGCTCTTGCGCCGGCGCGGCGGATCTCGTTGCGCGGCGCGCGGGCAGGGTCAAAGTGAAAATCGAACCCTTGCCAAGTTCGGATGTCACCGTCACATCTCCACCGAGCATACGGGCAAAATGACGGGTGATCGCGAGGCCAAGACCTGTGCCGCCGAATTGCCGCGTGGTGGAAGAATCGGCCTGGACGAAAGCTTGGAAGAGCTTGCCCATCTGTTCCGAAGACATGCCGATCCCGGTATCGGCAACGCGGAAGGTCAAAACATCGTTCTGTCCTTCAACGATGCGTGCTACGCTTAGGGTGACAGTGCCTTTCTTGGTGAATTTGCTGGCATTGCTCAACAGATTAAGGAGACTTTGTTTGAGCTTGGTGATGTCGGAGTCGATTACGCCGATATCTGCTGGACAATCGACGATCAAATTGTTGCCATTCGCAGTCGCAAGCGGCTCAATGATGCTGCCGACCTCGGTGACGACGGTCCCAACATTCACCGGCTCGATGAAGACCGTCATGCGGCCGGCCTCGATCTTCGAAAGATCGAGAATATCGTTGATGAGCGCGAGGAGATGTTTGCCGGCGTTCTCGATCTTCTTCAAATCGGGCAAATATGCATCGTGACCTTCGTCCGTGGCCTCCTCATGCAGCATCTCGCTATAGCCTATGATGGCATTGAGCGGCGTTCGCAGCTCATGGCTCATGTTTGCAAGAAAATCCGATTTGGCACGGCTGGCGGCCTCGGCGGTCTGTTTGGCGCTGGTCAGGTCGATCTCCGCCTTCTTGCGTTCGGTGATGTCCGTGTAAATCGCGATGAAGCCGCCGTCGGGCGTCGGTGCCCGTGAGATCTCAAGCACAGTTCCATTCGGGCGAGTACGCTCGAAGGAATGGACAGTTTTCAGCTTCTCGAGTCTTTGGTCGATCAAAGTCTCGATGTCCTGGTCGCCAAAGTCTCCACGTTCCGCATTGTAACGCAGATAATCGACGAAGCTCCGCTCGCGCGAAAAGAACTCGTCTGGCATGTCAAGATATTCGCGAAACCGTTGGTTCCAGGTCAGGAGCTTATAGTCGGCGTCGTACATTGCCACGCCCTGGCGCATGTTCTCGAACGTGGCCCTGAGTTGGGATTCACTCCGCGAAAGCTCCGCAATCCTTCCGGCATACTCTCGCTCATTTTGATTGCACCCCTCCGATACGGCCTGAGCGAGATCTTCGATCTCATCATGACGGCCGGCCAGCGTCATGACATCGCGCTCGGCACCAAAAGCTTGGTTGCGGATGGTTTGCAGTGGCCTCACAATCGTTCGTGCCGCAATCAGTGTCGCGATTGCGGTGGCTAGGACAGCGACGAGCAAGGCTGGCAAAAACATGTGCCCATCGACCTTGCCATGAACAAAGAGGAATGGAAGGAGAACCACCGCCTCTGTGACCAGTACAATGACGAACACGCTGACGGCGATTTGCTGACAGAGGCGGCTTTGGAGAAACCACTGCATGATCGCGGGACTCCTAACCAAAGTGAAGATTCGATTGCGGTTCTCTGCCTTGAGGTCGGGAAGGAAAGTATCCAATCTTCATTTGAAGAAAATATGCTGGTTCGCGTGTTTTTAAGGTAGAGCCCAATCAAATCTTGGCTAAGAAATCTAACCTGTCATTCCGATTCAAGGTCTTGCTCCACGCCGAGTTACATTGGCAAACGATCAAACCCTCGCGAAAGCGTGGCAGGGCAATGATGGCAAATGATCGCCTCGCAGACTAGGGATCTATGCTTGCAGGACTTACGTGCCGAAGCCCTGGCAGAGACAATCGGACATCACGACAAGGGAACTTCAGCCATTGCCATCTCTGTGAATGGATCAAAGCGAACATTGGTGTCGGCGGAAACACGGGCTTACTTAGCCGTAATGCACGAACATGGTCGTAAGCGCGGCACTGAGCTCTTGCAGCATTGCGCCCGTAGCCTGGCCGATAAGATCGAACCTGGCGATTTGCTCGATACGCGCCCGACAATGTTCTAGTTCGTGCGGAGTGAAGACACGCTCGAGCAAACCGCACGCCTGGGCAAGCCCGATGATGACAATATCGCGAGGATCCGGGATCGTGTCACTGAACAGAAGTCCAGCGATGCGTCGCTTTACGTCCTGCAGCTCTTTGCCGTCGATCAACGGATAACGGCGTGTCTCGAAAACCCAGAGTATGCGGCTGGCCTCCCTTCGCAGGATGCCACGTTCTAGCAGGCGGGCAATGGCCTTATCCTCAATGACCGATCCTTCCTTGCGCAGCAGATCGAGCGCGTCAGCCGTGGCGGCAATTTCAGGATGCCTGGCGAGAATGGCGAACGCGTGATCCAAAAGCTCCTCGCCGGTCGGCGTAGCGTCAAGAATGACCAGCCTTTCTAGATCTGTATCGATGCGATTTCGTATCGCGAGGTCCATCAAGACTGCGCCCGCCAGCGCCGCATCGAACAGCATATCTGGGAGATCATGGAAATTGCTGCCGTTTTCATCATGCCCAAGCAGGAGGAGTTCTTCGGCAAAAGTCAGCATAATGCCGTCACCTCACGCTGTTGAGCGCATCGTCGCGGCTAGGGAAGAGTGTAAAGATGCTGGTAAAGCCGCTGATGTCAAAAATCTGCTTAACCACGGGCTGCAGGCCCGCGAGCAGAAGCCTCTGCTTTGCCGCCTGAGCCTGTTTCGCAGCTTTGAGCAGAACACGCAGACCGGCACTGCTGACATAGCTGAGTTCGGCAAGATCGAGAACAAGGACCGCAGTTTTGGCAGACATGGCGGAAAGTCTATCATCGACTCCGGGGGAGGTGGTCCCGTCAAGCCGCCCACAAAGTTGGAGGATGGTCGTCCCATCCCCCTGCAGTTCCCTGATCTCCAACTGTAGCCTCTTCGAAACCAAACCGAAAGTTTATTAATCTCAGATTCTTAACGGGATCGAAGGGCGCCGTCAAGCGCAAGGAACGCAAGGAGCGCCCGGGTGGTCGAATTGGCGGGCGTTCTGCGATGCCGGCGATTCGGCCCTGCCTGATCTGACGGTGCAGCGACCCTGAACGGAGCGAACAAGTCCCCCGAGCAGGGCTTGGAGCTTCTGAAGGCAATTTTTGGCGCAACCGTGGCCATGTTGAAGCCCCCTCGCCGTTGTGGTCATTCTCGGCTCAAGGATCGAGTTATCCGGCTTGGGGCACGAACGTGGATGGGCGCCACGTATTTCGCCCTCTTCTTAAGCCTTTAGAGTGAGACGAGATCGCTCGCGCTTGTGCATCCTGCGCTCGGTCATTGTTCTCTCGCGTGGTTCATACCCTTGATGATTCCGTCTTCGACGGTCACGCTCCGGAAAAGGATTCCCTCGTCAGGCGTCGAAACGCGAGGCTCGTGATATCGTCGGCCTGCGGGGCTTCTCCCGCGAAACTCTGGGCTGCCTCGGTCACTTCCCGGACGACCCTTTCGAGCGGTGCGGTCGTGAGGGAGTCCAAGGTTGCTTCGAGGCGTTCCTTGCTGAAAAGTGCACTCTCCGGGTTGGTTGCCTCGGTGATTCCGTCGGTAAACAGGTAGAGCGCTTCATTCGGCAGAAGCTCGAAGCGCGTGCTTTCATAGTGGCTGCTGGCATTGATGCCCAACGCCATGCCCTGTGGGGTGGCCACCGCCGTCACTCCGGTTCCGCTCAGTCGATATGGCGGTTCGTGACCGGCATTGCATAGCTCGACCGCTCCGGTTTCGGGTTCCATCATACCGAAGATGAGCGTCACGAACATCATCATCTCGTTGTCGTCGCAAAGCTCGCGATTGACGCGGGCAACGATTTCCGCTGCATGATCGAGATGATCGGAGCGTCGCAGGAATCCAGTAACGACACGCAGCAGATTCTTTGTGCGTGCCATGAGCATTGCCGCCGGAACGCCCTTACCGCAGACGTCGGCGATTGCAAAGGCAAAGCGACCGTCCTCTGTCAGAAAGAAATCATAAAGATCACCACCAACTTCGCGTGCCGGCTCCATCATTGCGAAGATCTCGATTGGCCGGTCCGTGCTCGGTTTCGGGAATATCGCGGGCACCATGCTCATCTGCAGCCGGCGAGCAGCAACGAGTTCTTCCTCCATCCGGGCCATATGGGCACGCAAAACATCGCGCAGGAACTTCTGTTCGAGGCTGGCGCTGACTCTGGCGCGCAAAAGAGTGGCATTGAAGGGCTTTGGCAGATAATCGACGGCGCCGAGTTGAATGCAGCGCACGACACTGTCCATCTCGCCAAGTGCCGAAATCACGATAACCGGCAATTCGTGCAGGCGATTTTCGGTTTTTAGCTGCTCAAGCACCTGGTAACCGTCGCATTTCGGCATCATAACGTCGAGCAGGACAAGATCGAAAGGCTGGGCGCGAAGTTGCGTGAGGGCTTCTTCGCCATCCACTGCAACGGCAATATCGCGATATCCCTCACGATGCAGGCGTCGGATCAGGAGATCACGATTCTCTTCGAGGTCGTCGACCACCAGAATTCGGGCGAACTGCAGCGCCGTTTTCCCATTCATTGTCCTGGACACAATCATCCCCTGCCGCCCGGAATCTATTCAATCATAACGCGACAAAGCAGGGAAACACAGACCCGCCCCGGGGGTCTGAACGCGTTCCAGAATTTCACATCGTCCAAGCTGATGAGGGCACGAAATTGAGGATCAATTGAAGGCGCGCGGCGATCCCCTGAAACAATGAAATCGATCGGGAAAACAAAGAGAGAGCGTGATGACCCGAAATCATCACGGTTTCGTGAGATGGAATTCGCAGCGGCCTTAAGAACAAAGATTTCTAGGACTGCGATAAGATTTGTGCGATTTCTGGACTTGGGGTTGAATTTTGGATGCGCTCGCTCGTTATGGTTGCGCGTGACGTCCGGCTGATCGAATGCAACAGCTGCCTGCCTGCTCCCGGGATTCGGGATTCCTGAAACGTTTACAAACCGTGATATGTTTCTTCTGAGGGGATTATCCCTTTGACGCAGGTAAGGTAAGGAGATAGATTTCTGGGCATAGGAGCGGTCCCATGCCCAACCCGAGCAAAGTCCAGCCTTTTTCGGTCCGCCAGTTCTTCCAGCGGTTCCCGGACGACGCGACATGCCTCCGGCATGTCATGGAGGTTCGGTATGGGCTTCGGCATCAATGCGCCAAATGTAGGAAAGACTCGACGTTCCACCGCCTCGCAGACCGACCAGCCTATTCCTGTGCCCACTGCGGCCACCACGTTTACCCCTGCGCTGGCACGATCTTTCAGGATAGCCGAACGCCGCTCCAGGTTTGGTTCTATGCCATTTATCTCTTCATCGCGACGCGGAACGGCGTGAGCGGGAAGGAACTCCAGCGCGTCCTTGGCGTGACCTATAAGACCGCATGGCGGATGGGCCAGCAGATCCGCCTTCTCATGGACAAGGCGGACGGTGAGATGCTTCTGTGCGGGCACGTCGAGCTTGATGAAGCCTATGTCGGCGGCCGGCGCCGGGGCAGCAAGCCGGGCCGTGGGGCGGCTGGCAAGACAATCGCCATGGGCATGAAGGAACGCGACGGCAGGATGGATACGGCCGTAATTCCGAATGTGAAACGGGAAACGCTTCGCGGGGTTGTGATTGAGAGCGTCCAGGCGGGCTCGATTGTCTCGACTGATGAGCTGATCGGCTACGCCTTACTGCCGGGCGATGGCTACCGGCATGGGACCGTCCGGCACGGCTACGGCGAGTTCGCCAAGCGAGACGAAATGCTTGGAGTCGTTCACCATACCAACAATCTTGAGAACTTCTGGCGGCTCTTCAAGAACGCAGTGAAGAGCACGCACATTCACGTGTCCGCGAAGTATATGGACCGCTATCTCAACGAGTTCGCTTTCCGGTCGAACCATCGGCACGTCGGGAACGCGATGTTCGATCTGTTGATTGGGGCTGTTTGATCGCTTCGGCGATTATCCGGTCAAAACATTGCTGATTAGGAAGCTCAGGTCTACACTCTTCTTCTTGGGTGATGAACTCATTTAACCGATCTTGCTTTATGGCGTCGGTCAAACCTAATTGCCTAGTAGGCATTGGGTGACTCAGTGGCGGCAGACATAATGGCAAGAGCATCGTCTCTATTACCGCCAAGATGGTTTACGACTATTTGAGCAAGCTCGGACAAATCGCCGCCCCACCCATTCTTATGATAGCCAATGATCGTCACGCCTGATGCCGCTCCATTATCGAACGCATATCGAAGAAGAACGCCACGATCATGGCGCTCACTCTCACTGGCGCGTGGGTTACCCCGACTTACATAAAGGACGTCGCCCCTTGAATCATAGTCCGCCTGGAACTCGCCTTGGCGAATCAAGATTGCCATACTACGGTTCCTATCACTGCGGTTTTGTACGCGCTGTCATAGTAGGCTGTCACAAGGAACCTCTCAGCGGGGTCAACGCAGACAACTAGAGGGGTTCTTCCGCTCTGACTTCTCACGTCCTCATTTACGAAAAGATAATATCCGGAACTATCGGGCGAATTTATGACAATGGTTGGCGTAGATACAACGCCCCCAACTATCTGTTCTTGCCCCGACATTTCGACATGCCGGGAAATAATGTGATCCTCCCATTGGTCGCGATAAAGGGTAACATCCGGCAACCCTGGAACGGGTGTCGGGAAAGTCAACCAAGGGTATTGGCGATTGGTCACGCCTGAGTCGGCGGTTTGAGAGACCTTATTTGCGGTTTTGGTGCTGCGGGAATTTCGCCGAATTGCTTTTTGTACTGTTCTAGCGCATCCCCAATCGCGTTCATAATCATAAGCGCAGTTTGCGGGCTCATGGAAAGAATTTGTATCCAAGAGATCGCTTGCACGGGGAGCGTTTGGCCGGAAGCTTGCTGTTGAGGAACAGCCGTAGATACTCCCAATGTCAGTAAAAATTCTCCGTAAGACATGCCGAGACTGAAATGGGCTATTGGAATACTCGGAAGTTGGGGTCCGCTGTCTTTCAAGGGGGGATGGACCCTTGAAACCTCTGAGGATGTTTCCTCGCTCATGGCCGCCTTTTCCGTTCGTTGCCCCGCCACCTAAGTTAGGCTCAGGCGAGAGCCGACCATAGAACGGCATTCTATGCAATTTCACGGTTTCGTGACTCTGCATCGCCGGAAACCAATCCGGGAGATGAATCCGCGTCCCCTAAAATGGGAGATCCAATCCATTTGTGACAATTATACAACACTTGCGTCAAAGGGATAATCCCCTCTTCTGATCGTTTCTGTCCACTTGTCGCAACATGTTTCTGGACTGGCAGAAACGGATTGCTCCTCGGCTGTTAACGTTACAGAGAAAAATTGATCTACAGCACCTATCCATCGGCCAACGGCGCTGGAGGAAATCACAAGAGAGGAAAGTCGAGGATGAACGTAAAAAGAGAGGCTTTGGCCGTTGCAGCTGTCCCAGCGGCATTTGCTGCGCATGGCTTGCCTCTGCGGGTCATCACGGCAATGGGCCCAACGTGCAGGCGGGGGGAAGTTTTTTGGGCTGAGAGACTGTTTGAGAATGCGCTGTGATGAGTCGGTTCGTTCCAAGTTGGGGGCGCCGCAGGCGCCGGCCGGCGCGGCTTTCGAGAACCGGAGCGGAGCGGCCTTTGAGGGCCGTGAGCACCGGAAGCGCAGAAAGACGCGTCGGACGACCACCACAGTCGCATTCTCAAACAGTCTCTGAGTGGCCACCCCGCATCGAGCGATGGATTGAAGACCACGCTTTAGACCGGCGGCAGGGGCAGCGTCCTGGCCGTGGCGACGATCGATGATGGGGAGGTGCAGTCCCATGTCATCGTCAACGGTGTTCCACAGCGCCGAGCTTCTGGAAACTCGGATTTTTCTTGAAGAAAGCACCCTCTCGAGGAGGAACAGGAAGCAAACCAGGAAACGGGGGTACCGGGCGCCCGGAGGCTTTGACCGGATCCGTTCTAAACTTGATCGGGGTAGCCGAGGGCTCTGTCGGCGGCGGGTACAGCAGGACCGAGCGCGGGTGATATAGGCTTCGAGCTGGAGCTCGCAGATTGTCCTTGCCTTTCCGAGCGCAGTGATCGGCGCAGTGTCGCCCCAGTCGATGCGCAGATAAGCGACCGGAAAGGAAAATTGCGCAGGATGAGCATACCGGCGAAATGCACCGGTCTTTCCTCACCGCCTGTGGGCGAGGGCCGCCATCAAACGATCGCCGAGAGCCCTCCCCCTGAGGGGAGGAAGCGCCTCCGGAATCCGATCCTAAATCGTAACGTCTGCGGGCAGATTGCCAGTGGCAACTGCGTTGCGGGCGGCACGGCGTGATGGCGGCCAAATGTCCGGGCGCCCAAGGAGAAAGCCGCTACGGGAAAGATCGATCAAGGCAAGCTGCCGGAACGCGATGTACGATGCGTGGGCATGAATTTCGGCAAGCGCGGCCTTTGCCGTCACGCTTGCTGTCTTGAGCTCGTGCCCCCCTCTCGAGTCGCGGATCGGCGAAGTTTTTGGCTTGCAGCAGCACCGGCCTCCGGCGCGCGGTAGCGGAAATCGCTGGGATAGATGAGCGGATCGTGGCGAGATGCGCGAAAGACGACAACTGGGCGAAGAGCTGGGAGGTGGGTCGATGGCCGGCACAGTCGGAATTGAGGAGATCTCCAGGCGAAGGCGAGAGGCTGCCGGCGATCCTCGGCCGCCTGGTCCGTATTCGCGGGACAGAATTTCTCGAGCCGGGGCTTGGTGTCCCCGGCATCGAAGGCTGGATCAATATGGCTTTCGGTGGCATCGGGCCCTCACGAATACGTTCGCGGGGGCGGTGCGAGGCGATCCACCAAAGCCCAGGCTGGCAAAGCCCAGGCTGGGCCATCAAATTGATTGGGAAAACAAAGCGAGCGTATGATGACCTGAAATCATCACGCTCTCGCGGGCGGCTGTGGCCGGCTTCAATTTCTTTCTCTCGCCTCCTACAGCCGTAACGCTGATTTGACGAAATTGAGCGCTGGGGTGATGAATTGTATCCAGGCGGCTGCCTGCCCTGGCCGGGGGCAGTGGCCCACCCATATGGGTGACGGATGGAGGGCGCAATGGCCGGACGGCGATTTGCAGTGTTCATCGATGGCGAAGCGGGGACAACGGGGCTTGATCTCCGCCGTCGCCTCAAGGCGCTGGATGGCATTGCGCTTTTGAGCCTGCCGGAGGCCGAGCGGAAGGATCCGGCGGCACGGCGGCGTTTGATGGCGGAGGCCGACCTCGTCGCCCTCTGCCTGCCAGATGCCGCAGCGGAGGAATCGGTCGCCCTGGCCGCCTCGCTCGGCGCTGAGGCGCCCAAAATCATCGATGCCAGCACGGCGCACCGCGTCCATCCGGACTGGGTGTACGGATTCGCCGAATTGGTACCGGGTCAGTTCGAACGGATCGCCGGCGCACGGCTGGTGAGCAACCCAGGCTGCTATCCGACGGGTGCCATCGCGCTTATTCGTCCGCTCGTTGATGCCGGATTGCTGTCGGCCGATCATCCGGTGACGGTCAATGCGGTGAGCGGCTATTCGGGCGGCGGGCGGAGCATGATTGCCGCACATGAGGCGAGCGGCGGGCCCGCCTTCGAGTTTTACGGCCTTGCGCTCACCCACAAACATGTCCCTGAACTTTTCCGTTATTCCGGGCTCTCGCGCTGCCCGATCTTCGTGCCCTCCGTCGGGCATTTCCGGCAGGGCATGCTCGTCTCGGTGCCTCTTTATCTCGATCTGCTGCCCGGCCGGCCGCGTGCGGCGGATCTCGAGGCCACGCTGCGTGCACACTACGCAGGCGCGGCGCTGGTCTCGGTCGCTTCCTTGCCCGCGGACGGGCGGCTTGAGCCGGAGGCGCTCAACGGGACCGACCGGATGGAGCTTCGTGTTTTCGCCAATGAGGCAGAGCGGCAGGTGGTCCTGGTGGCGCGGCTCGACAATCTGGGCAAGGGCGCGGCCGGGGCCGCGGTGCAGAACATCGCGCTGATGCTCGGCCTTTCCGGCGCGACCAAGGCCCGCGAGAAGGCCGCGCTCGATGCATGAAAGGCTGCAGCCGCCATCTTCATCGATCGGACCTCTCTTCACCTTTGAAGGAAAGGCGCCGAAAATCGCGCCGGATGCTTTCGTCGCGCCCACGGCGGCGGTGATCGGCGATGTCGCGATCGGAGAACGCTCCAGCGTTTGGTTTCACTGTGTGGTACGCGGCGATACGCATTTCATTCGTATCGGCGCGCGCACCAACATCCAGGATGGAACGATCGTGCATATAGCGACCGGGCGGTTTCCCTGCCTGATCGGTGATGACGTGACGATCGGGCATGCCGCGATCGTTCACGCCTGTACGCTTGAGAACCGGGCTTTCGTAGGGATGGGCGCCACGGTGCTGGACGGCGCGGTGATCGAGGAAGGGGGCCTTCTCGGCGCCGGAGGATTGCTGCCGCCGGGCAAACGGATCGGCCGCAGCGAGCTTTGGATGGGTCAGCCCGCGCGTCTGGTGCGGATCATGAGCCAGGAGGAACGAGGGGCGTTTGACGCCAATGCGGCTCACTACGCGGAACTTGCCGCGCGTTTCCGCGCCGGGCTCGATGCCGTGTGACAAGCTGCGACCGATAAAGGACCCGGAAGGGAGGCGATGATGAGGCGTGGCATTCTCTTGCTGATGGCGGCGCTCATGCTGGCCGGCTGCGCCTATGTCACCCCGCCGCCCTCGACCGCCCGGCTTCCACCGGGTGCATTTGGCGGCAATGACGACAATGACATCATGGCAATCAATCTCGCCGTCTGGGCCTTCTCCAACCCGGCCCATACTCGCAACAACCCGGTCGACGCGGTCCGTGCCGTGCTGGCGATCGAGTATCTGGGCGGTCAGCTCTGGAGCCCACGTTGGAGCTTCATGTCCCAGCTCACCAAGCTTCAGATGGTTCAGGCGCGTGAAGAGGTCCGCGCGACACTTGGCATCGCGCAGGATGCTCCGTCCCAGGTGGTAGCGAATGCGCTCTTTGCGCTCTCCTTGAATCCTATCCCCCCCGTCGCCGCGCAGGTGCTGCGGGGGCCAGCCTTCACCCTGCCGCCCGACGTGACTCTGGCGCGGATCGAAAACCTGCCCTACCTGCCAATGGTCAATGTGGCGAGCCAGCATGCCGGCCAGCAGGAATATCCTGGCAACGGGCCATCATGCACGGTTTGCGGCTGAGCGAACGCGGGGACGATACGTATCGGCCCAAGAGGAAACCGCCCGTGTCGTCGCCCGCCATGCGAGGGTTCCAAGCACTGAGGCCTTGATAGGCTTCACGTCGTGCGAGCGGATTGGGGCCGAAAGACGGATTGTCCTTCTCGGCTATTGTTCAGGCGACTTTGCGCGCGAGTGCCGCCGGCAAGGCAGCGATGGCGCGATTGACGAGCGAGGCATCTGCCGCCGCGTCGAGTTCCTGGCGGATCACCTCGGCTGTGACGCGCGTCGCCACGTCCGTTGCTGCCATCCGCACTTCGGTGATGGCCGCCTTCTCGGCGGCAGCAATGCGGTCGACTGCCATACGCTCGCGTCGCCGCACCGTTTCCTCCGCCTCCGAAGCGGCTTCCTTGGCGATCCGTTCTGCTTCCGCCTTGGCCGCTTCGAGGAGGCTCTTGGCCTCGGTGAGCGCTGCCTCGCGTCGTGACCTGGCATCCTTCAGCATTTCCTCCGCTTCCTGGCGGAGCCGGTTTGCCTCGTCCAGTTCGGAGCGGACCGCATTGGCCCTTGCATCCAGCATGCCGGCAACCACCGACCAGAGGCGCTTGCCGAAAATTACGAAAAAAATGACGAAGGCGACGAAAACCCAGAACACCGACTGGACGAAGGGCGAGACGCCGAAGGAGAAGGTCGTGACCATGGGCTAGCCTCGGGTCGAAGAAGAAGTCGCGGCGAGGCTTGAGGCAAGAGCAGCCTGCAGTGTCGAAGACTGGGGCGGACGGCCCGTCAGCCGCTCGATCATCGCGACTGCGGTCTCGCTTGCCACTTCCCGAAGCGCACCCATCGCCGCCGCGCGCGCAGCATCGATTCGTGCTTCCGCCTCATGCAGCTCGGTCTCGAGCCTCTCATTCAAAACCGCCGCCTGCCTTGCGGCAGCCTCACGTGCTGAACGCGCTGCCTCGACAATCTCGGATTGTGCCTGGGCCCGTGCATCGCGCGTCGCGGCCGTGAGCTCCGTCACCGCCGCGTCCGCCTCAGCCTTCGCCGCCTTCGCCGCATCGAGATCGGCGGCAATTCGCCGCGCCCGCTCCTCAAGCACCGATTGCAGCTGCGGCAGCGCCCAGCGCGCCAGCAGGACGTAGAGCACGAGGAATATCAGCACCATCCAGACGACCTGCGAGCGGGTCAGCTCGTTGCCGAACTGGAACTGCGGCATTCCGCCCGACTCGGCAGCCCACCCCACGGCCGGGGCAATGGCGAGCGCGACGGCAAGCAGACAGGCAGCCGCGCGTCGGAAGGTGGGAGGAAGCATTCGAAGCGCTCCCGGTCGGCTTCTCAGCCGAAAAGGATCAGGAACGAGATGAGCAGGGCGTAGAGCGCGACCGCCTCGGTCAGCGCGAAGCCGAGAATGCCAAGACCGAACACCTGATCGCGCGAAGCGGGGTTGCGTGCCACGCTGCTCACGAGGGCGGAGAAGATATGGCCGATACCGACGCCGGCGCCGGCGACGCCGATCGCGGCAAGACCGGCTCCGATATCCCTGGCGAGCATGGCAGCGGTCTGGGGGTTCATGTCGAGGTTCCTTTCGGGGTGAGGTCGGTAGAACAATCAGTGCAGATGCACCGCATCGTGCAGGTAAAGGCAAGTGAGCACGGCGAAGACATAGGCCTGGAGCCCGGCCACGAGCAGCTCGAAACCCACCAGCACAACATTGATGGCAAGAGGGATCACCCCTGCCGCGATCCCGATCGCGCCAAGTGCCGCGGCGACGATCAGCATGAAGCCCGCAAACACTTCCCAGAGCACATGCCCGGCAACGATGTTCGCGAAAAGTCGAATGGAGAGCGAAACCGGCCGCGAGAGGAAGGTCAGGATCTCGATCGGCACCAGCACCGGGGCGAGCAGCTTAGGCGCGCCGGCGGGCATGAAATAGGTGAAGAAATGCAGCTTGTGCTTCACCAGCCCGACGATGATGGAAAGCCCGAAGACGATCACTGCGAGCGCGGCGGTCACGGCGATATGGCTCGTGAAGGCGAAGAAATAAGGAAAGAGGCCGACAAGATTGCCGAAGAGAATGAAGAAGAAGAGAGTGAAAACGAACGGGAAGAAGGATTGCCATCCCTCGCCGATGATGTCCTGGCAGAGCCGCGCGACGAACTCATATCCCATCTCGGCGGCAGCCTGTGTTCGCCCCGGAATGAGCGCTCGGGTGCGCATGCCATAACCGAACAGTGCCAGCACCAACACTGCTGTCAGCAGCATCGCCAGGTTTGCGTTGGTGAAATTCACCGCGGCGCCGACCGGCCCGAGGCTTGTCGCCAGCTGGAACTGGCCCAGTGCGTCGATCGAGGGTCCTGCCGCCACCCGTGCCCGTCTCCTCACCTGCGCGCCCCGGCGGGGCTGCTCAGAACTCTTTCCCGGCCCCCGAGCCCTGTTCGGGCCCGGATCCTTCCTCGTGTCGTGGCTTGAACAGGCGCCACACATTCAGAACGCCCGCCGCCGCGCCGAGCACGACGAAGAGCATGAGCAGCCACGGCGTCGTCCCGAGCCAGTGATCGAGTGACCATCCGATGGCCACCGCCACCAGCATGGCGGCGACCAGTTCGCCCGCCACCCGGAACCCCATCGCGAGCGGTCTTTCCGCCCAGCTGAGACCGCCCGCTTTCTCCTGCGGTGCGGCTTCAAGCCCGGACTTCACCCGGGCAGCCCGAAGCCGCTCCTCGAAGGAGGGGTCCGGTCCGGCCGGTGGTTCGGCCATAGACTCTCCTCCGCTCAGCGCACCTTAGCGGAAAGCGCCGGCTTGGTAACGACGGCCTCTTTTGGTGTCAAGGATGCGAGACCTAGACGAAATCGCCGCCCAGTGGACTCTCTATGTGAACTCTCTATTCGGCGGCCATGCGCGACGGATCGGCCATCTCCCGGGCCGCGGCAAGATCGACGGAGATGAGGCGCGAGATGCCGCGCTCCTGCATCGTGACGCCGTAGAGGCGATCCATCCGCGCCATTGTCAGGGGGTGGTGGGTTGCGATCATGATTCTCGTGCCGCACTCCTGCACCACGTCCTCGACAAGGCGGCAGAAGCGCCCGACATTGACGTCATCAAGCGGCGCATCGACTTCGTCGAGCACCGCGATCGGGGCAGGATTGCAGCGGAATACCGCGAAAATCAGCGAGAGCGCGATCAGTGCCTGCTCGCCACCCGAAAGAAGGGAAAGCTGGGCGAGCTTCTTGCCCGGCGGCTGCGCATAGATCTCGAGCCCGGCGGCGAGCGGATCGTCCGAGCCGACCAGGGCGAGATGCGCCCGTCCGCCGCCGAACATGCGCGAGAAAAGCGCCTGGAAGTGCCGGTCAACCTCTGTGAAGATTGCCGAAAGGCGTGACCGGCCTTCGCGATTGATGTGGCCGACGGAGCCGCGCAGCTTGGCAATTGCGGTCGCGAGCTCCTCGCTCTCGCGGACGATGCCGCCGATCCGCTCCTCTATCTCTGCGGCCTCGATTTCGGCGCGCAGATTGACCGGGCCCATCGCCTCGCGCTCGCGGAGCAGACGGTCGAGGCGTCGCCGCGCCGCCTCTTCGGCGTCCGGACGATCTCCACGCTCCCCGAGGTCCGGAAGTGAGGCATCGGCACCGAGGCGGTCGCGAATTCTGAGGTCGACTGCCTCGAGCGCCGCGTCTCCTTGAGAGAGCAAAGCCTCGCCACGGACAAGCTGCTCGCGTGCTTCCGCGACCTTGCGCTCCGCGCCGCGCGCCGCCCGGTCTTTCGCCGCGGCTTCCCCCTCGATCGCAACCAGCGCAGAAGCGGCTGCGCGATGGACTGATTCGGTAGTCTCGAGCGCACTGATCGCCGTCCCTTCCTTGGCGGCGAGCGCATCCGGCAGCCCGGCAAGCGCGGCATGCTCGGCCTCGGCCTGGGCTCGACGCTCGGTAAGGTCGTGGGCACGAGCAGCGGCGGCGCTCCGTCTTTCGCTCCAGCCGATCTGCTCGACGCGGATCGCCTCACGACGGGTAGCAAGCACAGAAGCCCGTTCGGCGATCGCCGCCTGCTCGGCGCGGGCGGTGACTTCGCGGGCACGGGCATCGCCGAGATGGCGGCGCGCTGTTTCCAGCCGTTGACGGGTCATGGCGGAGTCGGGCAGAGCGGCCCGCTCGGCTTCCAGGCGGACGAGGCCATATTCGAGCTCGGAACGCTCCGCTTTGATCCGCCCCATCTGCTCGCCGACGGTATCGAGCCGCGCCGCCGCCGTGCCGGCCTCCCGACGCAGTGCCTCGCCCCCGTTGCGAAGCTCCTGGAGGCGGCGTTCGGCCTCCCGCCGCGCGGATTCGCCCTCTGTCGCGGCGGCAAGCGAAGCGCGCTCGGCGGCGGCCAATGCGTCGCGTTCGGCACGGGCGGCCTGGGTGGCGGTTTCGGCATTGGCAAGCTGCTCCCGGACAGTCGCCAGGCGATTGCGCTCGGCAAGCCGTACCGCCGCCGCGCTCTTCGTGCCGGGCGGGACCGAGTAACCATCCCAGCGCCAGACCCCGCCTTCGCGGGAGACCAGCGTCTGGCCCGGAGCGAGGTGTTCCTGTAGCCGTGCGCCTTCCTCCGGCGCGGTCGCGAGGCCGATGAGCGCAAGCGCTCGAGCAAGCGTGGGCGGAGCGGGAAGGAGGGATGCCAGGGGTACGATGGACTCGGGAAGGGGCGGCGCTTCGGCGAGAGGGGGCAGCTCACGCCAGCGCGCCGACTCGGCCTCCAGTGCCTCCCCGAAGGCGGCCGCAACCGCTGCTTCGAGTCCCGACGGCACCATGAGCTTCTCGGCAAGCGTATCAACGCCCGTTGTGGTGCCGGCGGCCAGAACGGCGGCAAGTGCCTCGGCTTCGGCGGCGAGACGCGTACGCTCGCCCTCGGCCTGAGCGAACGCCGATCGGGAGCGCTCATGCGCAGCCGCGGCCGCCTGACGTTCCGCCTCAAGCCGCTCTCGCGCCGCGCGGGTCTCGGCGACCGTTATCTCGGTGGCCTCCTCCGCGGCTGCAATATCGGCAAGGTGGGCAGGATCGGGCCGGGTGGAGAGCAGACGCTCCCGCTCACGTTCGAGTCGCGCCTGATCCTCGCCGAGTCGGTCGAGACGCTGGCGTGTCCGGTTGTGCTCCGTATCGAA
The DNA here is from genome assembly GCA_035509315.1 of Acetobacteraceae bacterium. Taxonomy (GTDB): domain Bacteria; phylum Pseudomonadota; class Alphaproteobacteria; order Acetobacterales; family Acetobacteraceae; genus JAKAWQ01. Next base: position 172,546 of record DATJLS010000054.1, read on the forward strand.
AGCGGTGGTGCGCGCCGCGAGCGACGCAGCCTCATCGGCGGCCTGATCGGCCGCCGCCTCGGCCGCTGCCGCCTTCGCCGCCGCGGCGGCAAGGCCGGCGGCAGTGGCTGCTTCACGCTCGGGCAACGCCGCAGCCGCATTCGCGATCTCGTCGTTCTCGGCGGCGAGTCGGGCAATCGCCGCATCCGCGTCGCCCGCGAGAGCGGCGGAGTGGCCGAGATCGCGTTCGATTTCGGCAAGACGTGACTCGGAAGCGGCGAGGGACGCGCGCGCGCGCGCCACTTCGGCCTCCATCTGCTCGCGGGAGAGGCGCGCCCGTTCGAGCGCGGTGCGCGCCGCCACCGCCGCATCGCGCGCATCGGGCAGGCGCGAAGCTGTCTCGGTCGCGCGCGCGCTTGCCGTCGTCGCCTCTTCGGTTGCCTCGGCGAGGCTTGCGCGAGCGGCACCGAGCCCGGCGACGGCTGCCGCGCGCACGGCAAGGGCACGAGCCCGTTCGATCGCCAACAGCTCGGCTTCGGCGGCACGGATCGCGCCGCCGAGATTGCGATAGCGGCTCGCCTGACGCGCCTGACGCTTGAGGTTGGCGAGCTGGTCCTCGAATCCTGCTTTGAGCTCCTCGGCCCGGGCGAGATTGGCCTCGGCCGCTTGCAGCTTGAGCTCCGCTTCATGACGCCGCGCGTGCAGTCCGGTGATGCCAGCGGCTTCCTCGAGCAAGGCCCGCCGGTCCTCCGGCCGCGCCGAAATCAGCGCCGTGACCCGCCCCTGACTCACCAGGGCCGAGGAGCGCGCGCCGCTGGCAAGATCGGCGAGCAGGGTCTGCACGTCCCGCGCACGCACTTCTTCTCCGTTGACACGAAAGGCGCTGCCGCGTCCACGTTCGACGCCACGGCTGATCACGATCTCCGATGCGGCATGGAAGGGGACGGGCAGGGGCTCCTCGCCCGCTTCCAGAGTCAATGCGACCTCGGCAAGGTTGCGCGCTGGCCGGGCCGCAGTGCCAGCGAAGATCACATCTTCCATCTCCCCGCCACGAATCGACCGGGCGCTTGTCTCGCCCATCACGAAACGCAGCGCATCGACGACGTTCGACTTGCCGCAGCCATTCGGGCCAACGATCCCGGTGAGGCCTGGCAAAACTTCGATGACAACCGGCTCGGCGAAGCTCTTGAATCCGACCAGGCGCAGGCGCGTGACGCGGGCGGGCAAATTCTCTCCTTCAGCCGCTGGCAGCGGCGATCAGGTTGGCGAAATCCGCGTAGGGCATTTCCCCGGCGTGCGGCTGGCCGTTGATGATGAAGGTCGGCGTCGAGTCGACATGATATTTTTCCTGGGCCTCCCGGGCCTCGCCGAGGATGAAGTTCTCGACCGTCTTGTCGGCGATCGCCTTCTTGAAGGTGTCTGATGACATCCCGGCGAGCGCGGCCGTCTTCTCGAGCTCGGCCGTCGAGTTCACGTCCGGGGCGAAAGCCCAGCGGTCCTGGCTCGCGAAGAGGGCGAAGACGAAGGGAGCATAGCGATCCGGCGGCAGGGCGCGCGCGACCATGGCCGCCGTCAACGCCACCCGGTCGAGCGGGAAGTCGCGGAAGATCCAATAGACCTTGCCCGGCGTGATGAGCTTCCTCTCGACTTCCGGCATCGTCTCATTCGCGAAGTCGGCGCAGTGGGTGCAGGTAAGGGAGAAATATTCGATGACGTGCACCTTCGCCTTGGGGTCGCCAAGTGTCCGCGGCCCGAGCGCCGGGTCTGGCGGCGCTGCCGCGAGGGCGATGCCGGGGGCAACGCCAAGGGCAATGGCGGGGAGGGAGGCCGCCGCGGCGGCTGCGAGGAGAGAGCGGCGCAAGAGGGGCATGTCTGTGACCTCGGAGCGGGTGATCAGGCCGGGTGGGCCGGAACGGCACCACCTGACCGGGAAGAGGGGCTTGCGCCCAGTCCCGGTCAAGCCCCCCGATGTCCCGGGCCCCGACTCAATGGACCGTCGTGACCCTTGCCACTGGTTTTCGCTTCAAAGCCCGGCTTCCAGCGGCAACATGACAGCCTGTGACCAGATTATCCGTCATTGGGGTCTCTCGTGGAGAGCCGATACCCGGACCGTCAGTTGCCGAGGAGGGCCCGGGCATCATTGAGCTCTGCCTCCGTGATCGGGATCATCCTGATTGCCAAGGCTTTGAGCGCTTTATTGTCGCCCAGCAGCATATAGTCGGCATAGAGGGTCAAAGCGTTGGAGTGGACCTCGTATTGGTCGGCGACATAGGCCTTGTCGAAGTCCACGCCGGACTTGCTCCGCAGCGCCGTCACGCGCGCCTGGTGATCCTGGTCGAGCGCCGTCGGGACCGTCGCGCCGGACCCGTCGGCCGCGGCCTGGAGCGCTGCTTCCGCTTTCCCATGGCTCTCGATCAGCCGGAGCGCAAAGGTCTTGACCTGGGGGTCGCCGGTCCGATCGAGTGCGAGTCGAGACTCCGTGATTGCGAAGAGATTGCCGATCGAGGCTCTGGTCACGAAGTCGACCTCGGCATTGAAGTCCCCGGCCCGTGCCGGAGCGACCGCGAGCGACAGGACAAGCCCGATGACGCAGATTGGAATCGTCATGGCCATGCTCTTTGTCTCCTGGGTCTTATGTGGCACGACGCCTCGACGCTTCGTGGAGGCCATGGTTTCCATGAAGGAATGATGTTCTGCCGGTGCGGTGTTCTTCGCTTCGGGAGCGCGGGAATCATATCGCCCGTAGCCGTGAAAATCCCTTCTGTGAATTGCAAGATCCAAAGTAACCGAAAGGCTCCGCTGGCTTGCCTATTTCATTTCTGCGGTTCCACCGTGATCCTGATCGAAGCGTAATAGGTGGCCAGATCGTCGATATCGGCGTCACTGAGCTTTGAAGCCATCAGCGACATCATATCGTTCTGCCGAGCGCCGCTGCGGAATTCCTGGAGCGCCTGAACCAGATAGTCCGGGTTCTGGCCGGCGAGATTGGGAGCTTCCGGCAGTTTTGCGATGCCGTCGAGACCGTGGCAAGTCTGGCAGTGAAATTGCAGGACCTTCTGGCGGCCAGCCACAGCATTGCCCTGAGCTTTGGTCGTCGTGGCATGCAGCATCACGATGAGCACTGCCGCGATCGCGATAAATTTTGGTGCGCCAAAGCGCATATTCGAACTCCGGGGCCGATCGCCATCCTCCGCCCGTGCGGGGGATGGCGACCGAGGGATCATGAGGCCGTTATTTGCCGTCGTACCAAATGCGATAGAGTGCGCCTGCAAAATCGTCGGAGACGAGGAGCGACCCGTCAGGCAGCATCGCCACATCGACAGGGCGGCCAAGATACTGGCCGTTTTCATTGAGCCAGCCAGAGGCGAAAGGCTCGCTTTGATCGGCAGTGCCGTCTTTCTTCAGGAAGGTGACCATGACACGTGCACCGACCGGAACGGTGCGGTTCCAGGAGCCGTGCTGGGCGGAGAAGATCGCGCCGTCATACTTCGCCGGGAACGTTTGGCCCGTATAGAAGATCATGCCGAGATCGGCGGCATGCGCGATTTCCTCGACCTGGGGAAACACCACGCCAGCCGGCGGCGTCTGAGTTTTGTATTCGTTGGTGCGCGTATGCCCACCGCCATACCAGGGGAAGCCAAAATTCTCGCCGATCGTGGTCGCGCGATTCAGTTCGCCCGGCGGAATGTCGTCCCCCATTCCGTCGACCTGATTGTCGGTGAACCACAAGGTGTGGTCCTTCGGGTTGAAGTCCAGACCTACAGAATTGCGGATACCGAGGGCATAGATCTCGCGGTCTGAGCCGTCACGATTCATGCGGATGATGGCGCCGAGGCCGTGCGCCTGGAGATCGTCGATCAGATCCGGCGGCGGCACGTTATAGGGCTGACCAACGGTGATGTAGAGCTTGTTGTCCGGACCGATACGGCAGTACCGGGCGGTGTGATTGAAGCTTTCATACTTCTTCGGGATCAGCTGTCCCTCGGGCACGACTGTGTCCACCGCCACATCGGCACTTCCGGAGAAGAATTCGGCGGCGCCGAATTCCAGCACCCGATTGCGTTCCGCCACATAGAGGAAACCATCTTTCGAAAAGCAGACCCCATTCGGCATCACGAACTTGATGTTGGGAGCGAAAGACCTCACCTCATTGGCAACGCCGGTATGGCCATGATCGAACACGGCATAGACATCGCCCCTCATGGTGCCAACGAAGACGGCAACACCCTGCGGCCCCACCGCGATTTCGCGCGCCCCTGGCACCATCGCATAGAGCCCGATATGAAAGCCTGGCGGCAGTTCGATCTGGGTCAAATTCTTCTTGATCGCGTCAGCCTGCGGCCCGGTCTGCGGAATGGTCGGCGCATTGAGCGACCCACCGCTCGCCCTGAAATTCTCCTGTTGGGACAGAGCGGACGAACTGTCCGCCCGTGCGCCATGTGCCGCCAGCAATAGCGCCGCGGCGCACACCCCTATCCTTGCGAACTTGCGCATGTTTGCCTCCTCCCAATGCTTTACGGAGCTTGGATTGCTCTCGAGCAGAGAATTTCAGCGTTGCATACCAAATAATATTTGCCAATACTTCAAATTCTGCAAATTTACACGTGTAAATATAAGTAAAAATGAAATACTGAATGCAAAATATTTGTCCTTTTCTGAAACTTGGTCGCACATTTACTGCATTTGGCGACAATTATTGCATTTGGTGTCGTGAAAGTGACGCCTTCAGGTCAGCATCCGGACCTGGCGCCTCTCGAGAAACATCGCTTCGAAAGTCATTTTGGGACGGGGGATCGGAACGGTCTCGCCAGACATGCCGGCCGGGGGAGAGGGACAATAGCTTCCGTCTATCCTTGCATCAGTCCAACCCTATCTTTATTGTCAACCGCTTAGTGGGCCTAGGAGAGCTTGAATCCCTGCGCGGAAGATCGCATTATGGAGTGGATCGCCCATGCATCATGCGATGCAGGGGATGATTGAATTGGGAGGAATACAATATGTCGTGGACGAAGCCGAAGGTGGTCGAGATCGCCGTGGGCATGGAAATCAACGCCTACGCTTGCGCCGATATCGATTGATCGTTTCGTACTCTTAGCGCGCCGGGACGGATTGCGTCGCAAGATCCATCCCGGCGTTCGTTTTTTCTGGGCATGCGCATCGTCGTTCTTGGCTCTGCAGCGGGCGGCGGTTTCCCGCAATGGAACTGTGCCTGCCCGAACTGTGCGCGGGCACGCAATAACGACCGGGCCGCACGGTCGCGGACGCAGACATCTCTGGCCGTCTCGGCGGATGGAGAGGGATGGCTTCTTCTCAACGCGGCGCCAGACTTGCGCGAACAGATCGCCGCCACACCGTCCCTTCAGCCGCGTGCCGCCGATCCGGGTGTGAGCGCCCGCGCAAGCCCGATCCGGGCGGTCGCCCTCAGCGGCGGGGACGTGGATGCGGTGGCCGGCTTGCTGCATCTGCGAGAAAGCCAGCCACTTGCACTTTATGCGTCGCGCCGCGTGCTGACGCTGCTTGCCGCTAACCCGATGTTTCGTGTCCTCACCCCTGCCTCGGTCTCGCACCGTGAAATCCTGCTCGGCAGAACGGAGCCGCTCAGTGATTTCGCCAGCCGGCCGCTTGGCCTTACCGTCGAGGCCTTCACCGTGCCGGGCAAGGTCGCGCTCTATGCCGAGGAAGAGGGTGAGGAGCGGTTCGGCACCACGGAAGGCGATACCGTCGGGTTCGCAGTAAGCGACGATGCAGGCGCGTGCTTTCACTTCGTACCCACCTGCGCCGCATTTTCGGAAGAGCTTCTTGCCCGTCTCCGGGGGTCGCAACTCGTGTTCTTCGACGGCACACTCTGGACCGACGATGAAATGATTCGTTTCGGACTAGGTACGAAAACTGGGCGGCGCATGGGCCATCTCAGCGTTTCAGGCACAGGCGGCACGCTCGCCGGGCTTGCCGCGCTCGGCATCGCGCGCAAGGTGTTCGTGCATGTCAACAACAGCAACCCGATGATCCTCGAAGATTCGCCCGAACGGGCGATTGCCGCGCGGGCGGGTTGGGAAGTCGCTCACGACGGAATGGAGATCGCGCTGTGACGAGCCTGATGAGCCCGGCAGAGTTGGAAGCGCAACTGCGGGCAGTCGGCGCCGCACGCTATCACAACCGCCATCCTTTCCATGCCTTGCTGCACGGCGGAAAGCTCAACAGGCGGCAGGTGCAGGCCTGGGCCCTCAACCGCTACTATTACCAGTCTCGCATTCCGCTGAAGGACGCGGCCCTGATGGCACGCTGCGAGGATCCGGCGCTCCGCCGCGTCTGGCGTCAGCGGCTGGTCGATCATGATGGCTCAGAGCCAGGAGAGGGCGGGATCGAGCGATGGCTTCGCCTCACATCCGGCCTTGGGCTTGATCGTGACTACGTCGTCTCGACCGCAGGCGTGCTTCCGGCGACCCGCTTTGCCGTTGATGCCTATGTCGCCTTTGTTCGTGAGCGCTCGCTGCTCGAGGCGGTCGCGTCTTCGCTCACTGAGATTTTTTCCCCGGCGATCATCACCGAACGTGTCTCGGGCATGCTCGCGAACTATGGTTTCGTGACGCGCGAGACCCTCGCCTATTTCAATGCCCGTCTCGACCAGGCGCCGCGGGATGCGGATTTCGCGCTCGATTACGTCAGGCATCATGCGCGCACACCCGAGCAGCAGCAGGCGGCGGTCGGCGCGCTTACTTTCAAGTGCGATCTTTTGTGGGCCCAGCTCGACGCGCTCCACCACGCCTATGTCGTCCCCGGCCATGTGCCTCCAGGGGCGTTTGATGGGGCATTCGGTGGGGCGCTCGGTTCCAGCGGATGAGCTCCGCGCTCACCGAGACAAGCCGGCCCGGACTTTCGCCGCACACGCGGATGAAGAACGACGCGGCGCGGGGCGGCTGGGTGCTGCTCGCGCCGGAACGGGTGCTGATGCTCGACGCGATCGCGGCGGAGATTCTCGCCCTCTGCGACGGGACGGCGGAGATCGGCGCCATCGCCGATGAACTTGCGCGCCGGCACGCAGCCCCGCGCGAAGAAGTGCTGGACGATATCATCGAGATGCTTCAGGGACTCCGGGACAAGGGATTGGTCACGGCATGAACGCGCCCACGAACCCTGTCGGGCCGCCGCTCGCCCTGCTCGCCGAGCTCACGCATCGTTGTCCGCTCGGCTGCCCCTATTGCTCCAATCCGCTCACTCTCGACCGCGTGCGCGATGAGCTCGACACGGCGACCTGGCTGCGGGTGATTGATGAGGCCGCGTCTCTCGGCGTGCTGCAGATCCATTTTTCCGGTGGCGAGCCGCTGGTGCGCCGCGATCTTGCCACTCTGATCGGGCATGCGCGCAAAGTCGGGCTCTATACCAACCTGATCACATCCGCGGTGCTGCTCGATGCGCCGCGGCTCGAGTCCCTCAAGGCGGCCGGCCTCGAGCATGTGCAGATCAGCTTCCAGGACACCGACCCTGCCAATGCCGACCGCATCGCCCTCTATGAAGGCGGGCATGAGAAAAAGCTCGCCGCCGCGCGGATGGTGCGTGCCGCCGGCCTCGCTCTCACCATCAATGCGGTGATGCATCGGCAGAATCTCGCGCATCTGCCGGAGATGATCGCGCTTGCGCTCGATCTTGGCGCCGGGCGGCTGGAGGTCGCGCACGTGCAATATTACGGTTGGGCGCTCGCCAACCGCCAGAGCCTGATCCCTCCTCGCGAGGAGGTGCGGGCAGCGGTCCAGGCCGTGGCAGAGGCGCGCGAGCGGCTCAAGGGACAGCTCGTCATCGATCATGTCGTGCCGGACTATTACGCGCGCCGGCCGAAGGCCTGCATGGGCGGATGGGCACAGCAGTTCCTCAATATCGCTCCCTCTGGCCTGGTGCTTCCATGCCATGCGGCGCAGGGCATCCCTGGGCTGCGATTTGATTCTGTAAAGGAACGGTCTCTCGGAGAAATCTGGACCCATTCGGAGGCCTTCACGCGTTTCCGCGGCACGTCCTGGATGCCCGAGCCCTGTCGTTCCTGCGATCGGCGCGAGATCGATTTCGGCGGCTGCCGGTGCCAGGCCATGGCGCTGACCGGCGATGCCGGCGCCACCGACCCGGCCTGCGAGCTTTCCCCTCATCACGCGCGGCTGTTCGAAACGGCTTCGGCCGAGAGCGCAGCGGTACCGCGCGAATTCACCTATCGCCGCTATGCGAAGACGCCGCGCGAGGAAGAATTGCCAGCGGAAGAATTGCCGGTGTGAGGGTTCGTCCTCTCGGGGGTCAGTAGATCACGACGCTGCGGATCGATTCGCCCTTCGTCATCAGGTCGAAGGCGTCGTTGATGCGTTCGAGCGGCATGGTGTGGGTGATGAGATCATCGATATTCACCCGATGATCCATGTACCAATCGACGATGCGCGGCACATCGGTGCGGCCGCGGGCACCGCCGAAGGCGGAGCCCTTCCAAACCCGCCCGGTGACGAGCTGGAAGGGTCGTGTCGAAATCTCCTGACCCGCGCCGGCAACGCCAATGATGGTGCATACACCCCAACCCTTGTGGCAACATTCGAGCGCTTGGCGCATGAGCGTGATGTTGCCGACGCACTCGAAGCTGTAATCGGCGCCGCCGCCGGTGAGTTCCACGAGATGGCCGACGACGTCGCTGATGCCCTTCGGGTTGACGAAATGGGTCATCCCGAATTTGCGGCCGAGCTTCTCGCGCTCCGGGTTGAGATCGACGCCCACGATCATCTCCGCCCCGGCCATGCGCGCACCCTGCACGACATTGAGGCCGATGCCGCCGAGCCCGAAGACGACCACGCGCGCTCCGGGCTCGACCTTCGCGGTGAAGATCACCGCGCCGATGCCGGTGGTGACGCCGCAACCGACATAGCAAACCTTGTCGAACGGCGCATCCTTGCGGATCTTCGCCACCGCGATCTCCGGCAGCACGGTGTGGTTGGCGAAGGTGGATGTGCCCATGTAATGCAGGATCGGCCGCCCATTGAGGGAAAACCGGCTGGTGCCGTCCGGCATCAGGCCGCGGCCCTGGGTGGTGCGGATCTTCTGGCAGAGATTGGTCTTGCGGCTGAGGCAGTACTCGCACTCGCGGCATTCGGGCGTGTAGAGCGGAATCACATGGTCGCCCGGCTTCACCGAGTGTACGCCCTTGCCCACCTCCAGCACGACGCCTGCGCCTTCATGGCCGAGGATGGCGGGGAAGAGCCCTTCGGGATCGGCGCCGGAGAGCGTGTATTTGTCTGTATGGCAGACGCCGGTGGCCTTGATCTCCACCAGCACCTCGCCCTCGTGCGGGCCCTCGAGCTGGACGGCGTCGATGCTGAGCGGCTTGCCGGCTTCAAAGGCGATGGCAGCGCGGGTTTCCATGGCGGGCGCCTCAATGGGTCGATGGGCGAAGGGAAGGAGAGGGTCGCGTCACCTGGCGATTCAGGCGGGGCGATTCAAGCGGGGCGATTCAGGCAGGCAGCTTCCCCGAGGCCTTCGCCAAGTGTGTTGCCATATAGTCCATCAGGTCGGGCGACAGGCAATCATAGGGTTCCAGGCCGAGTTCCCGCAGCCGCGCCCGCACCGCCGGCATCCGGTCCGGCGGGAACCCGGACTCGATGATCGAGGAGACGAAGGCAGCGAATGTCGGCGGCGCCCATCCGGCTTCGCGCAGCCGTTCGGGATGGACGAAATCGAGACCCTGGAACGGATGCCCGGCCTTCTCGACGGGCCCGTACATGTGCACGCCACAGACCTTGCAGGCGTGGCGCTGGATTACGGCGCTGGGATCCACGACTTCGAGCTTGTCGCCATTTTCCAGCACACGCACGTTGCCCTGCGGGACGACGGCAACGACGGAGAACCAGACGCCCTCCGGCTTCCAGCATTTGCTGCAGCCACAGACGTGGTTGTGCGCGACCTGGCCGCTGATGGCGACCGTCACGGGTTTTTCGACGCAACGGCATACCAGCGTGCCGCCTGCGAAGTTGGCCGATGCCGGCTTCACGCCACCGTCGACGGCGGGATGGATCTTGATCGTTTCGGACATGACGCCCTCCTTGTTTCGTGATTTCGTATTCTCGGCGCCGACGATGGGCAATGGCTCGCAGACCGTCGTCGTCGCCAGGCACGTCGGCAAATCAGACCGTTGACGCAGGACGATGCGTCACGCGGGGCGGCGAGGAAGCGCCGCAAGGATCATGCTCCGAGGGCTTACTCGCCAGGCCGTCACCCTCGGCTCCCCCGTCCTTCTCATTTGCCGGTTCTTCTCACTTGAGCGTAAGGATCCAATCGACAATTTCCTTGATCTGGGCATCCGTCAGATTCGGATGCGGCGGCATCGGCACCACGCCCCAGGTGCCGACATGGCCGTTTTTGATCGCGCTGACGAGCGTTGGAACGGCGTCCTTCTGGCCCGCGAATTTTTTTGCAACTGCGATATAGGACGGGCCAACCACTTGATGATCGATGGCGTGGCAGGTGACGCAGTCATTGCTCTGAAAAAGCTGCTCGCCGGGTGGAACGGCCGCTCGGCCTGGCCGCGGCGCAAGTGCAACGAACAGCCCTGCCGACAGCGCCGCCGTCATCATGCCTGTCACGTTTCGTTTCCATCGCCATCCGCTTGTCATCATCCCTCGCTGTTCACGACCAGTTGGATAGGCCGGGTGGATTCCCTCGCACGGCATGGAGCCGTCGTTCAAGGCCCACTCCCGATTCCGGCCGGAACGGTCCAAGGCCCGCAAAACCCTTCCGACACCGCCAAACCCATTGGAATTGGCTGCAAGAGGCATGCCAGCACGGTGCATTTCCGCCAACCCTTGCGATTTCATGTGCTTGCCCCTGGGTCCCTCCGCCAGCTTGCATCAGAGGCGTGACAGAAGCACCGAAAAGGGAGACAATTTGTACCTCAGGAACGCGGGCCGGGGGACCGGCTGGCTACTAAGGTGGTCGGATGCCGATCTCTAGGGGAGGGAGCCGGAAATGGGCCCGGAGGTTTCGGCCCAACAGACGAATCCGATAATGGGGGACGAGCGGAGCGACACTGGGTCCGTGCGGCGCCATAGCTTCGTCGGGAGCGGTCTGCTCGGACCGCAGACGGAGACTTATGTCATCGCGGCGTGGGAGCGTTGCATCACCGACTATCATCTCGAGCCCGGCAACAATCCGCGGAGCGAGCATGTCGGCAACAAAATCCTCGAAAAGCGGCGGGCCCAGCTTGGCCCGCTCACGCAGATCGCCCGCGCGGAGATGCGCCGACTCTTCGGACAGATCGCACCTTCACACTATCTGCTGCTGCTGACCGATGCCGACGGCCTTGTCCTTGAGCGGATGTGCGAACCGGGCCACGAGGAATTGCTGCGCCGCGTCGATCTTGCCCCCGGCTTCATCTGGGACGAGCAGCACGAGGGAACCAACGGGCCGGGCACGTGTCTGCATGACCGACGGCCGCGGCTTGTGCATCGCGAGGAGCATTTCTTCGCCCGCAGCAGCCGCATGACCTGCTCCGCGGCACCTCTTTGGGGCCCCAACGGGCAGCTTCTCGGCGCGCTCGATGCGTCCCATTTCGATTGCCCCGACAGTCGCCAGAGCCAGGTGCCCACGCTGGCGCTCGTCAGTACCTCGACCCGGATCATCGAGCAGTCCTACTTCACCAGCAGCTTCAAGGATTGCTGGATCCTCCGCTTCCACGACCAGGCGGAAATGGTGGGGCAGCTCCATTCCGCCATGCTGGCGGTGGATGAGCATGGCCGCATCCGTGCGGCCGACAGCACAGCGCCGGCGCGCCTTGGCCTCGACGGGTATGAGGCTCTGGTCGGTCATAGCATCGAAGAGATCTTCGATATCTCGCCGAGCCGTTTCTTCAGCGATGCGCAGGCCCGACCATACCAGATCTGGCCGGCGAGCAGCCGCGGCGGCCAACGTCTTCATGCCGGGATCTGGCCGCCGCAGGAGCCACCGCCCGCGTTCTGGCCGGTGAGGGGTGCGGCTGCGCTGGTGGCGCGAGGCCGGGCCGATCTTTCGTCCTATCGCCTCGGCGATCCGGTGATGGCGCACAATGTCTGGTGCGCCGAGCGGGTGATGGGCCGCGATATCCATATCCTCCTCCAGGGTGAGACCGGAACCGGAAAGGACACCTTTGCCCGGGCGATCCATCAGAGCGGAGAAAGGAGCGAGAAGCCTTTCATTGCACTGAGCTGTGCCGCAATCCCGGAAACTCTGATCGAGAGCGAGCTCTTCGGCTATGATCCCGGCGCCTTCACAGGCGCCCGCACCGGCGGCATGCGCGGGAAGGTGGTCGCGGCGCATGGCGGCACTCTCTTTCTCGATGAAATCGGCGACATGCCGCTGAGCCTCCAGGCGCGCCTGTTGCGGTTGCTGGAGGAAAAGGAGGTGATGCCGCTCGGCAGCAGCCGCGCCATCACCGTTGATCTGCGCATCATCAGCGCGACCAACCGGGATCTCGGCGCGATGGTTCTTGAGGGCAGCTTCCGCAAGGACCTCTATTACCGCCTGAGCGGGCTTACCCTCACCCTTCCCCCGCTTCGCGAGCGGCGGGATATCGCTGAGCTCGTGCGCGCCATCGCCGCTGAGGAGAATGCGGGTGTGGCGGTTGCCTTCGCGCCCGAAGCGTTCAAGACACTGCTCGCCTATCGCTGGCCGGGAAATATCCGCGAGCTTCGGAACGTTCTCGCGACGGCGAGCGCGCTCGCCGGCGGCGAGAGGATCGAGCTTGGGCATCTGGGGCCCAGCGTCGGCGAGGCCGCAATCGTCGATACGCTGGCTGATTCAGCTTTCCCAGACCTCCAAAAGAAGGATGAGTCGAATCCCCTCGCCACGGCGGAACGGGAGCGGCTGCTGCTCGAGCTCAAGCGGCGTCATTGGAACGCAACCGCAACCGCGGCAGCGCTCGGGATCAGCCGCAACACGCTCTACCGCAAGCTGCGCAAACACGGCGTCCGGGTCGGACCGGACGAAATCTAGCGGGATGGAATCACTCGCGCTCCCTCATCCCGCTTTCGGTCGTTGTTTTCTCGCGTGATTCAGACCTTCGGTCATCCCGCTCTGGGAAAGCCGAATGCGATCAGCGGGCCACCCACACTCAGCCGCCTCCGTAGATCAGGTGGTTGCGGTCATCGAGCAGCGGCACGCCATAGCTTTCGAGAATCTGTGTGATCTTCGGCTGCTCCTTCGCGAGCGCCGCATCAAGCGTCTGTCGCCAGGCGTCTTCACCCTGCCGCACGCCCATCACGATGCTGAACACCATCGGAGGGTCGTTGTCCGATTCGTGCAGGAGCGGTGCGATCACGAGCTTGCCGTGCGATTGGGAAGCGAAATAGCCGGCGATCGGTCCCCATAGCACACCGATATCGATCTTTCCTGTCTCGACATCCCGGGCAAGATCCCGCGCTGGCGAAAAGAAGCGGAGATTGACCGAAAGCTCATAGGAGTGGACATGGTCGAGAAGATCGTTCTCGGCGAGGATGGTCGCGGGCGGCGTGCCGGCGATGATGCCGATCCGCTTGCCCTTGAGGCGCGGATCCTCAAGGCTCTTGATGCCATCGAAGCCGCTATGCGGACGGAGGATCAGCGCATAGACCGAGCGGTAATAGGCATTGGTGTTCTCGACCAAGTCGTAGCCTTGGGTAACGCCCATCACCACGTCGCAGCGATAGACATCGAGCGTCATTTGCAGGAACCCGAACACCTGGGGCTGCCAGGTGAAGCCGAGCTTCTTGCCAAGGGCCTTGGCGAGCACGGCGGCGATCTTGTTCTCGAATCCTTGCTGCGCCTGGTTCGAGTAGGGAAGATCGCTGGGGTCCGCGCAGACGCGAAAGACATGGGGATCGACAAGCTCGGCACCGATGCCGAGCCCGGGCGCCTGCGCCATCGCCGGGGTGGCGTAGACGAGCAGCAACCCGAGCATCAGAGTTTGAGGACCAAGCTTCATTGCACGCCCGTTTCGCCTTTGCGGGCATCGCCGTGGCCTCGGCATATCGCCATCACATCGGGATGCCGAGGCATTTGTACGAGGCCTCGTCGAAACCCTTGGGATCGGGTGCGCTCTTCGCCGGTCGGCCACGCCCGAGGGCGCCTGTGGAGCGGGCGCGAAGATAACTATAGATCTCGCCGATGAAGCACATGACGTTCTTGTTGGTCGCGAAGGACGGCATGACCAGGTCCTGTGCCGTGTTCACGGATTTTATTCCACCTGCGACGTCGGCAATGAACTGGGAGTAACTCAACTGCTGAAGAGCTTGCGTCAGGTCGGGCGCATAGGATGAGCCCGACCCGTCCGGCCCATGGCAGTCGAGACAAATCGAATTGTAGCGCAGATACCCGACGAAGGTGCCCCAATCCACTGTACCGTCCTTGGTTATATTGTAGGTGGGGGCGCCATCTTTGTCGAACCACAGGCCGCCGACCTCCTTTACCGGCTTCGGGTTGCCAGGCGCGGCGGCGAAAGCTGCGGCCGCGCCGGCGAAGGCAAGCGCGATTGTGGCGAGGGCAATACGCGAATGACCCTTCACGTCCATGGATTCCCTTGATTTTTGCGAAGAACGGAAGGGCCGGCATCCCGTTCCAAGGATGCCGGCCCAGTCTTGGCTGCGTTTAGTGTCGGACGCGGCTCACGATCCTGGCAGAGCGAAGACGGTGAGCTGACCGCCAAGCGTCGTATAGTCCTTGAGCGCTGCGTAACCACCGACCGCGCCGAGACCGGCGTGCGGATCGGTCAGGCCCGCGGCGAGGCCGATCCCCGCCCAGCCGCCGACACCCGAGAGCACGGCAACATATTGCTTGCCGTCATGCATGTAGGTCATCACGTTGCTGATGATGCCGGAAGGTGTCTTGAAGCTATAGAGGATCTTTCCGGTCTTCGCATCGACCGCGCGGAAATAACCCTTCAGCGTGCCGTAGAAGACCACGCCGCCGGCCGTGGTGAGCGCACCGCCCCAGTCGGAGAACTGGTCGTGGATTTGCCATACGGTCTTGCCCGTCATCGGATCGAAGGCGATGAACCGGCCCATATAGCCGCCCGGCCCCGGATACATCGAAAGCGTTGCTCCGACATAAGGCTGACCCGCGGTGTAGGCGACCGGATAAGGCTCATAATCCATGCAGACATGGTTGGTCGGCACATAGAAGAGGCCGGTCTGGGGATCATAGGACGCCGGCTGCTCGTCCTTGGAGCCGAGCGCCGCCGGGCAGATTCCCGTATAGTTCACGTTCACGCCGCGCGAGCCGGGTGCGTACTGCGCGACCACTGTCGGCCGGCCGTAGTTCGGGCTCGAGGGGTTCATGTCGACACCGCTCGTCCAGTTGACGTCCGGGTCGTATTTGTGCACCGCGAGGAGCGCCCCGGTCGCCCGGTTCAGCACATAAGCGAGGCCGTTGCGATCGAAATGCACGAGCGCCGGTACCTGCTGGCCGTTGATCGCGAGGTCGGCCAGAATCATCTCGTTGACGCCGTCATAGTCCCACTGGTCATGGGGCGTCATCTGATAGACCCATTTGGCCATGCCGGTGTCCGGGTCGCGGGCGAAAATGGTCATCGACCATTTGTTGTCACCCGGCCGCTGATTCGGATTCCAGGTCGAGGGATTGCCCGAGCCGTAATAGAGCAGGTTCAGCTTGGGGTCATAGGAGAGCCACCCCCAAGTATCTCCACCGCCGATCTTCCACTCATCGCCTTTCCAGGTTCTGAGGCTGGAATCGGCGCCCACCGGCTTGCCGAGGGACATCGTCGTCTGCGGATTGAACAGGATCTGATTGTCCGGCCCTTCGGAATAGGCCTTCCACAGGATATGCCCATCCGACATGTCGAGCGCGGCAAGGAAGCCCTGGACGCCGAACTCGCCACCCGAGACGCCGACAAAGACCTTGTTCCCGACGACCAATGGGGCGCCGGTGCCGGTCGCGCCGTCCTTATAGCTCGCAAGCTGGCGCACCCAGTCCACCTTGCCGGTCTGGGCATCAAGCGCGACGACGGTGTTGTCCGCCTGGTGAAGGATGATCTTGCCGTCACCATAGGCAACCCCGCGATTCACGGTGTCGCAACACATCACCGGGATCACGTCCGGATTCTGCGTCGGCGTGTACTGCCACATGATGCGCCCGTCATTGCTGAGGTCGAGCGCAAAGACGGTGTTGGGGAAGGGTGTGACAAGATACATTACGTTCCCGATCACCAGCGGCTGGCCCTCATGCCCCCGCAGCACGCCAGTCGAGAAGGTCCAGGACGGCTCGAGCTGGCTCGCATTGTCGGCGGTGATCTGGTTCAGCGTCGAGTAGCGCGTCGAAGCATAGTCTAGGGCAGGTATCGCCCAGTTGTCGGGACTCGCCGCGGCTTGTTCGAGTGTCGGGCTCGACGCGCTGCTCTGCGCGCGCGCCGCCGGCACGGCGAGCAGGAGACAGCCGAACGCTCCCACTGCTGCACCTGCAAACCATTGTCCTCTGGATTTCATCTTGATTCCCCCCTTCGAGCTTTGCCCGGGCTGCGGGTTCGGATTTTGCCGATAGACATCAGGCTGGTCATGCAATCGAGATCGCTTCACCCGCGCGGCTATGCTTCCATCGGGCACCTCCCGCCATGGTTGCCTGCGCACACGCCTCCGCCCCCGTCCCGGATGCAGATGGGGAGAGACCGTGCTGCAAAAACTGCTGCAATAGACAAAGCAAGGCTCATGCCAGTGGTGGAGTTCGCCTTGTCGTATTGGAATTTCAAGACGATACCGGCCCTTTGGGAAAAATCAGCACCTAGGTGCGCATCAAAGCCGTGACAGAGGCGATGGGGAAAAAGGGACAGACTGTCACAGGGGAGATACAGACCGCTCCCGAGACAACAGGCACTCTTGACGCATGCGATCAGAAGCAGCGGACTTCCCCCTCGGCTTCGGCTTCCCGCAGCCGGCGGACAATCTCTTTCGCAACCGGGGTGCGGAACTCCGCGGCGAGCAAGCTCTTTTCCTGCTGCATGCGCAGCACCGTCTCGGCAGAGACATATTGCTCGTATGGCAGGATCGATGCGACGACATCGATCGCGCACGAGCATCGGTCGAGCGCTTCGTGAGTCTGGCCGTTCACCGCCATGCAGCCGAACACGTAATCCGCCCGCGCTGAGGTCGGGTAGTCGTTCGTGGAGCTCTCCGGCGCGCTGCCGCAGGATGCCGCGGCGAAAGCGGTGAGAGGAAAGACAAACAAGGCAAGCGCAAGCAAACGTCCCATTTTCCCATCTCCTCCGCTTGGTCTTCGGCGATCTCATGAATCCCTTATGATGCCGGGTGCGCGGCGGTTCCGAGCGACGGAGCGTCCGTCCCGTCAGCCGCAGGCCGCCAGTCTTGTCAGCACATCTTGCAACCGGTCGCAGGAGATCGAAAGATGCCCGGCGAAAAGTGCTGCGGGTGAGCAGGTCCGGGCGATCCGGGCTTCGCCACGCGGCGGGAGGGATGAGTGCCCGTGCCGGCTTCGCGCTTTCCTTTGCTGCTGCGTCGCAGCATTCTCGGCGCGGCTGCCGCGCTCACGCCCGTGGCTGCCGGCGCTGCGACTTCCTTGCCGGAAGTGAGACTGGGCGTCCTTGCATTCGGCACCGTGCAGTGGGTCGCGAGCGTGATCCGAAGCCGCGGCCTCGATCGCGCCCATGGCTTTGCGCTCTCGACGCAGGCGCTCGCCAACAATGACGGCGCCAAGGTCGCGCTGCTAGGCGGCGCGGTCGATATCATCGTCTCGGACTGGCTATTCGTCGGCGCGGAACGCGCGCGTGGGCTCGGGCTTCGCTTTGCCCCCTTCTCTTCCGCCACCGGGGCGATCGTGCTCGGGCGTGGCTCCGATATACGCTCCTTCAAGGATCTCTCCCATCGCCGTCTCGGTGTCGCCGGCGGCCCTTATGACAAATCCTGGTTGATTGTCCGCGCCGCGGCGCAGCGTCGGGATGGCATTGATCTCGCGCGCGCAGCAAACATCGTCTATGCGGCGCCGCCGCTCCTCAGCGCCAAGCTCGCGCAGGGCGGGCTCGATGCCGTGCTCACCTACTGGAACTTCGTTGCCGCATTGGAGGTCGGGGGTTTCCGCCCGCTCGTCACCGTCTCGGCCTGCGCCGAAGCGCTCGGTCTTCCGGCCAATCCTCCTCTCCTCGGCTATGTCTTCAAGGATGCCTGGGCGGAAAGGAACGGCCCGCTGATTGGCGGCTTCCTCGCCGCGAGCGCGGCTGCCGAGGATCTTCTCCTGCATTCGGACGGCGTCTGGGAAGGGGTCCGCCCCCTCATGCATGCCCCGGATGAGAGGCTGTTCGCGGAGCTGAAGAAAGGGTTTCGCGCCGGCATCGTGCATGAAAGCCCGGCGGCCGAGGCGGCGGCGGCTGATCGTCTCTTCGCGATCCTTCACGGTCTTGGTGGAGCGGCAGCCACGGGCGGGCTCGAGGCGCTGCCGGGCGGCGTATTCTGGGCCGCTCCATCTTGATCGGCCCTGCATCTTGATCGGGCGCCCATCATGATCAGGCATGGGGGGCGGCTTCGCGCGCTTTCGATCGCCGCTTTCATTGGCCTCTGGTGGGCGGCGGCGCTGATCGCGCGCAATCCGGCACTCCTGCCGGCACCGCCGGACGTCCTCGCTTTCGCCTGGCGGGCCGTGCTCTCCGGAGCGATGCCGCGCAACATCGCCATTACCAGCCTTCGCGTTGCCGCGGCATTCGCGATCTCGATGACCGCCGGCAGCGCCATCGGCTATTTCGCCGGCCGCTCGCCGCGAGCGGACACGCTGATCGACCCCTGGCTCATCATCCTCCTCAATCTGCCCGTCCTGGTGGTTGTCGTCCTCTGCTATATCTGGGTCGGACTCAACGATGTCGCGGCGGTGCTTGCGGTCGCGCTGGTCAAAGTGCCCACGGTCATGGTGACTGTGCGCGAGGGGGCGCGGGCGCTCGATCCTGGCTTCGATGAACTCGCGAGTGTCTATCGCCTGCCCTGGCGGCTTCGGGCGCGCCGCATCATCGCCCCTCAGCTTGCGCCCTATCTCGCTGCGGCCGGCCGCAGCGGCCTCTCCATCACCTGGAAAATCGTGCTGATCGTCGAGCTACTCGGCCGGCCGAACGGCGTCGGCTTCGCGCTCGACGAACTCTTTCAGACCTTCGACGTCGCCGGCATCCTGGCCTATGGTTTCGCCTTCGCGGTGCTGATGCTGCTGGTGGAAGCCCTTCTCCTGCGGCCCTGGGAACGCCACGCGAATGCCTGGCGGCGGTAGAATGGGCCACGACGAGCTTTTCGTGCGCATCGCGACAAAATCCTATCGGGATCCCGCCGGAAGGCGCCGCGAGGTGCTGCGCGAGGTGGCCTTCACCGGCAGGGGTGGCGAGATCCTCGCCCTGCTGGCCCCTTCGGGTTCCGGCAAGACCACCATCCTGCGTATCGTGCTCGGCCTCGATCGCGACTTCGATGGCGATGTCCGGCGCCCGCCGGGCCCGCTTGGGGTCATGTTTCAGGAGCCGCGTCTGCTGCCCTGGCTCACCGTGGCGGCCAATCTCCGCCTGGTCCCTGGCGGCCATGAGCGGGAAATCACCGGCCTGCTTGCCGAAGTCGGGCTTGCCGGTGCCGAGACTCTCCATCCGCGGGCGCTCTCGCTCGGCATGGCGCGCCGTGTGGCGCTCGTCCGCGCGCTTCTCGGCAAGCCATCCCTGCTGGTCCTCGATGAGCCTTTTGCCTCGCTCGATCCGCAAGCCGCTTCCGCTCTCGCCTCGCTTCTGGTCCAGGCGGCGCGACGTGATGGAGCCCTCATCCTGCTTTCGACGCATGATCTCGATCAGGTGCTCGGGTTCGCGGATCGCCTGCTCGTGCTGGCCGGCACGCCGGCGCGGCTTGCCGCCGATTGCCCAACCGGCCTGGCCGCACACTCTCCGGGCATGCCGGCCAAAGGCGGTTTCAAGGAGAAATTGCTGCTTCGCTTTCCGTTCTTGAGCGCCGCACCGGCACCCCAAGATGCTTCATGATTCATAAAGTGATGACATACTGCATTTTTTGCAGAGATTTCGGGCATCCCGGTCGCTTGCGCTGTGCGCGATTTTGTTCTTCGATGCAGAAAAAGACGGCAGGGAAGTCCCTTGTCGCAGCCGGGGGAAAGTCCGATCGATGACGCCACCGCCTCTTCATCACAATGCTCCGGAAACGCAAATTGTAGCCGGCCGGCGCGCCATGCTTGGCGCCATCGCCACCGCCGTCGGCACCGGGCTCACAAGGTCGGTTTCCGCGCAGACGACACAGGCCTCGCCGACGCCCACCCTTACGATCGGCTACGTGCATTGGGTGCACAGCGTCGAGACGATCTCGTACATCTTCACCCCGCCGCTGGACAATGGCCGCTCCGGGGCCGAGGTGGGAATCACCGACAACAACACGACGGGGCGCTTCCTCAATCAGAATTTTCTGCTTTCCGTCGTCGAGACGCATACGAACGAGGATCCGGTGGTGGCGCTCAATACGCTGATCGCCAAGGGAATCCGCCTCGTTATCACCGACCGCCCGGCGGCTGACGTGCTGAAGCTTGCCGATGTGGCCGCCCCGCACGGCGTCACCATCTTCAATGCCGGCGCCGCCGAGGATGCGCTGCGCGAGGAAAATTGCCGCGCCAATGTCATCCACACCGCTCCCTCGTACTACATGCTCACCGACGCGCTTGCCCAGTACCTGATCTGGAAGCGCTGGCCGCGCTGGTTCCTCGCCTACGGCACGCAACCCAACGACCTGCTGCTTGCGGCCGCCTATCGGCGCTCGGCGAAAATCTTCGGCGCCCATATCGTCGCCGACCGCCAGTACAAGGGCAAGGCGGGCTCACGCGAGACGGATAGCGGCCTGATCGAGCTGCAGGAACAGCTTCCCGTCTTCACCCAGAACGCGCCAAACTATGACGTGCTCGTCTGCGCTGACGAAAACTCAGTCTTCGGGGGTTACATGCCGTACCGCACCTGGGATGCGCGGCCGGTCGCCGGCTCGGCGGGCCTCATCCCGACGAGCTGGGATCCCAACAGCCTGGAGTTCGGCGGCAGGCAGATGCAGGATCGTTTCGTCGCCTACGCCCATCGCTTCATGACCGCGCTCGATATGAACGCCTGGGTCGCGGTCAGGATGATCGGTACTGCGGCGAGCTATGCCCAGTCTCTCGAGCCCGACAAGATCATGGCCTATATGCGCGGGCCCAATTTCCAGCTTGGGGCCTATCGCGGCCTCAGCCTCTCGGTCAGGGATTGGAACGGCCAGGTGCGCCAGGCGATCCTGCTTTCCGATTCCGGGCGCACGGTGGTCTCGATGTCCCCGCAACCGGGATTCCTTCACCAGTTCACCGTCCTCGACACGCTCGGCACCGACAAGCCGGAAACCAAGTGCAAGCTCACAACGGCACAAAAGGGGTAGGGAAATGATTACGCGTCGCACCGCGATCCTCGGCTTGCCGCCCGCGCTTCTTGCCGCTGCCGCAACGCCGGCTGAAGCCGCGCTCACCGGCAGGGCCTACGCGACGAACGAGAAGGACAACACGATAAGTGTCATCGATCTCGCGCAGATGAAGACGGTGAAGACCGTCCAGACGGGCCAGCGGCCGCGAGGATTCGACCTCACCAGCGACGGCAAGCGCCTGCTCGTCTGCCTCGGCGATTCCAACCGCATCGATATCCTCGACACCACAAGCTGGAAGGTCCTGGGCTCGATCAATACACCGGATCCGGAATATGCCGCCCTCCGCCAGCCGGGGAACAATCCGCTCTATGTCTCCAACGAGAACAATGCGCTGGTCACGGTCTGGAACATCGACACTCAGAAGATGCTGGTGCAGATGCCAACAGGGGTCGAGCCCGAAGGCATGGCGGTAAGCCCGGGCGGGCAGGTCATCGTCAACACCACCGAGACGACCAGCATGGCGCAGTTCTTTTCTTACGGCACCGGAAAGAACGTGGCGAACGTGCTGGTTCCGCCGCGGCCGCGCTGGGCCGCCTTCACGCATGATGGCAGTGAGGTCTGGGTATCCTCCGAGCTCGGCGGCACGGTGACGGTGATCGACGCGAAGACCTTCAAAGTCCTGGACACCATCCATTTCGTGGTGGAGGGGCTGCGCAGCACCTTCATCCAGCCGGTCGGCATCAACATTACCCGTGACGACAAGCGTGCGTTCGTCTGCCTTGGCCCCGCGAACCGCGTTGCCGTGGTCGACGTCCCCGAGCGCAAGGTTCTTTCCTATGTCTCGACAGGGAGCAAGGTGTTCGATGCGACGGTTCAGAAATATCTCCTGGTCGGCCAACGTCCCTGGCACGCGGGCTTCACGCCAGATGAGAATTATCTGCTGACCGCGAACGGACTTTCGAACGATGTCTCGGTGATCGACGTGACGCGATTGCGCGTGATCAACACCATACCGGTCGGGCAGCAGCCATGGATGGTCCTGGTCTCCCCGGCCTGAGCACGTCTTCACTCGCCGGCGAGACGCCAGCCCTCAGCGTCGAAGGGGTGAGTCATGCCTACGGGGAGCGGCGTGCCCTCGATGACGTGAGCCTCGCAGTCCCGCGCGGCGGCTTCGTCGCTTTGCTTGGGCTGAACGGTGCCGGCAAGACGACGCTTTTCTCGCTGATCACCCGCCTCTTTGATACGAGGCGCGGGCGGATCAGCGTGCAGGGCTTCGATATTTCCCGGCGCCCGGGGGCGGCGCTTGCGGAACTCGGTGTCGTCTTCCAGTCGCGCACGCTCGATCTCGATCTCACCGTTCGCGACAATCTCCTCTACCATGCGGCCTTGCACGGGATGGGGCGCAGGCTGGCGCGTGCGCGGGCGGAGGCGGCGCTCGAGGATGTCGCTCTCGCCGATCGCGCGCGCGACAAGGCGCGCCGGCTTTCCGGCGGGCAGATGCGCCGAGTCGAAATCGCTCGCGCACTCGTGCACGAGCCGAGCGTTCTCGTCCTCGACGAGCCAACCGTCGGACTCGATGTCGCTTCCAAGGCAGCCATCGTCGATCAGGTGCGCGCGCTCTCCCGCACGCGCGGGGTCGCGGTCCTTTGGGCGACCCATTTGCTCGACGAGATCGAGCCCGGCGATCACGTCGTCGTCCTGCATCTGGGCAAAGTGCTCGCCGCGGGCGAAATGTCGGAGATCATCGCCGCCTCGGGGGCCGCGGATCTCCGTGCGGCCTTTCGCGCCTTGACGGGCGCCGCCGTGCCGGCGCCGGAAACGGTGGAGGAGGGCGGATGAGCGCGGGCACGAGTGCGGCCGCCGAGCCTGCGACCCTCGGCACAAGAGGGGCCGGCCATCACGGCCTCACGCTCAGCGGCTATGCGATCTGCTTGCGCGGCGTCATGTGGCGCGAGGCGCTGCGCTTCATCCATCAGCGCGGACGCTTTCTTTCCGCGCTCGTCCGTCCTCTCGTCTGGCTGGTCATCTTCGCCGCCGGCTGGCGTGAGGTGCTCGGCGTCTCGATCATGCCGCCCTATCACACGTACATTCTCTACAGCACCTACGTCGTGCCGGGACTGCTGGCGATGATCCAGTTCTTCTACGGCATGCAATCCTCGCTCTCGATGGTCTATGACCGCGAGATGGGCAATATGAGGGTGCTGTTGGTGAGCCCATTCCCGCGCTGGTTCCTGCTCGTCTCGCGCCTCACCGCGAGCATGGTGATCTCGGTGATCCAATGCTACGCCTTCATGGTCCTGGCCTGGCTCTGGGGTGTGGATCTGCCGAATGGTGGCTGGATCACGGTGTTGCCAGCGCTCATCCTTTCGGGCTTCATGCTTGGCGCGATGGGGATGGTTCTTTCCTCACTGATCCGCCAACTCGAGAATTTCGCGGGGGTGATGAACTTCGTGATCTTCCCGCTCTTCTTTGCCTCCTCGGCGCTCTATCCGCTTTGGCAGGTGCAGCAATCGAGCCCGCTCCTCTATCAGGTCTGCCTGCTCAATCCCTTCACCTATGCGGTCGAGCTCGCCCGCTTCAGCCTCTATTCCACCTTCAATCCGCTCGCGCTCGCCGTCGTGCTCGTCTGCACCATTATTTTCACCGCGGCGGCGATCCTTGCCTATGATCCCGCGCGCGGATTGATGGCGCGCCGCCCGGGCGCCGGGACATGAAAAGAGACGCGCGTCCGGCCTGGAGATGGGCGGCAGTCGCTATCGGCGTCGTTTTTCTTCTCCCCTTCTTCCAAGCTGTTGCGGCGCAGCCCTTGGCCACCGAGCCCGCTTCCCTCGACCCGAACTGGCCTTGCGAGCAGATCAAGATCGATCACATGTCGCTTGCAACGATGTGGGGCGGTCCACCGCTCGGGAAATTTCTCGCGGACTGGCAGAGTTATCCACAGGCCGCAATGCTAGCCCAGCGTCTCGCCGAGCGCCGCGTGCCGATCGACCAGGCAAAGACGGAGATCGAGGCCTTCGCGAAGAAGGCAGGTGATGGGCGGGAGACCGAGCTTCTCGCCTTCATGGGCGGGCTTTTTTCGCTGCTCGACCAGGAGCGGTTTGCGGTCGTCCAGGGCCTCGATCGGTTCGGTGCGCGACAGAAGAGCTATGCCGCCCAGATCCGCGGGGAGATCAGCGCCTTGCACGATGCTCAGGACGCAGCGAACCCGGATCAGCAGGAGATCTCGAAACTTGCCGATCAGGTTTATTGGGATACGCGCGTCTTCGCTGATCGCAAGAGCATGATCTCCTATGCCTGCTTCGTGCCGGACGAGATCGAGCACCGTCTCTACGAGCTCGCCGGCATCACGTCCGACCTGCTGCCTTAGATCGACATGGATTTGGCGCGACATTTCGCGATTCCGCGCGAACCCTGTTGGGTTGATCCGAGGGCCGCAACCCGCAATCATCATTTTCTATGATCTTGCGCCAACGGAGATCATGCGCCGAAGGCGCCGCGCGTACTTTTTTTGCTGGAGGGCTTCCTCTGTCATGACCGTCACTGCAAAGCCGGTTCCCATTCTTTCTGACAATTATGCCTGGCTGCTCAAGGACGAAGAGACGGGCGCCGTCGCGCTGGTCGATCCGGCGGTGGCCGAACCCTGCAGCGCCGCTGTCCATGGCGCCGGTGGCCGCCTCGATCTCATCCTGCTCACCCATCATCATGACGACCACATCCTCGGTACCGATGCGCTGCGCAACGAGTTCGGCTGTCAGGTGCTCGGCGCGCGTGCCGATCTCCGCCGCCTGCCTGTGCTCGATCGAGCATTGATCGAGAACGATCTGGTCGAGCTTGGCACCGCGCGTGGCCGCGTGATCGACACGCCCGGCCACACTCGCGGCCATATTGCTTTCCACTTCGCCGAAGGCGGCGTGCTCGCCTGCGGCGATACACTCTTCAGCCTTGGCTGCGGCCGCCTGATCGAAGGATCGGCGGAGGAGATGTTCGCAAGCCTTGCCAAGCTCACCGCCCTGCCGGACGATACCTTGGTCTGCTGCGGCCACGAATATACCGAGCAGAACGGGCGCTTCGCCCTCTCCGTCGATCCAGCGAATCCGGCTCTGTTGCGGCGGATGGAGGAAGTCCGCCGCCTTCGCGCGGCCGGGCTGCCGACGCTGCCTGCCC
Organism: Acetobacteraceae bacterium; assembly: GCA_035509315.1. Lineage (GTDB taxonomy): Bacteria > Pseudomonadota > Alphaproteobacteria > Acetobacterales > Acetobacteraceae > JAKAWQ01. The sequence continues at coordinate 198,066 of DATJLS010000054.1, forward strand.
GGCTCGCCGAGGAGCGGGCAGCCAACCCCTTTCTCCGGGCTGCTTCCGCGGCGGATTTTGCACGCTTGCGCGCGGCGAAGGACGTCTTCCGAGGATAGATTTTCAAAGCGCGACTTTCGCGGAATGGTTTTCTTTCGGCATGCGGAGGGTGTGTGGTGGATGTTCCTCCGGCTCCCCGGTTCTGGGGGGTCGCCGCGATCACCACGTCGGCTGCAAATCGTGCAGATCGGTGCAAATCATGCCAAAGGGGACTCGCCAAAGTGCCGCAATCATGACAGGATGTGCTGGGTCGTCCGTGCCCACCCAGCAACGAATTAACCAACAAGGAGGAAACGCAATGACGTTCCGCGAACAGCTCAGAGCGGGAGTTGCCGGTCTTGCGCCGATGGCGCTTGGTCTCTCAGCCGTTGTCTGGCTCGGTGCCGGAACGGCCTTCGCACAGGATACGCCGAGCGCGTCGGAGTTCCTGAACGCGGCATCGGATACGGCGAACTGGATCCTGCCGGCGAAGAGCTATTCCGGAAACCATTATACGGACGCGACGCAGATCAATCCTGGGAATGTCGAGGGTCTGCATCTCGCGTGGAAGACGACGCTCGACGATCCGGGCCCGATGGAAAACTCACCGATCGTCTACAACGGCACGATGTATGTCACCACGGCGCATGATCATGTGTATGCGCTGGATGCTGCGACGGGCAAGGTGAAGTGGGAATTCACCTACAGCCCGCATGTCATTTCCTTCGCCGCCAACCGGGGCGTGGGGCTGCTTGACGGCAACGTCTATCTTGGCACGCTGGATGGCCACCTGATCGCACTGAACGCGGAAACCGGGCAGAAAGTGTGGGATAAGGTGACCGTGGCCGACACGGCCAATTCCTTCTACACGATGGCGCCGGTTCCCTATCACGATCCCAACAGCGGGCGCGATGAGCTTCTGGTCGGCGTGTCGAACGGCGACTGGGGCGGCAACGGCGACATCACCGCCTACGATCCCAAGGACGGCAGCGTGATCTGGAGCTGGACCTCGATCCCCGGCCCCGGCGAACCCGGCCATGACAGTTGGAGCGGCGATTCCTGGAAGCGCGCCGGCGGAGCCATGTGGGGCGGCGTGACCATCGACCCCTCCACGCAAACGATGTACCTCAATGTCGGAAACCCGACGCCGGACTTCCTGGCCACCGTGCGCCAAGGTGACAATCTTTACACGGATTCGATGGTCGCGCTCGATATTTCGGGCGCCCAGCCAAAACTGAAATGGTACCATCAGTTCATCCCGCATGACACGCACGACTGGGATCCGCCGATGCAGCCGATCCTGTTCACGGGGACTGTGGGCGGCAATGCCGAGAAGCTTGTCGCGACCGGCGACAAGGCCGGCAATTTCTGGATGCTCGACGCCGCCACCGGCAATCTCGTCGATCACACGGCGGTGTCCTTCCAGAAAGGGCATGACACATCGCCGTCGCTCGCGGGCAACTATGCCTGCCCGAACACGCTGGGCGGCGTGGAGTATCAGGGCGGCTCCTATGATCCGGCCACCAACACTGTCTTCCTGCCGAGCCAGAATGAATGCGGGTTCTGGACCTCGAGCAAGGATGCCATCTACATCGCCGGCCAATTCTATCTGGGCGGCGCGTTCCCGAAGCTGGTCGGGCCCAACACCGGGCAGATGAACGCGATCGACGTCACTTCGGGTACCTTCAACTGGCGTCACAATTTCGATCTGCCGAACTATGGCGGCGCGCTCACCACGGCATCCGGCCTGGTCTTCTCCGGCAATCTCGGGGGGACCGAGAATGCCTTCAACACCAAGACTGGCGACATCCTCTGGAGCTATGATACTGGGGCCTATATCCAGGCGCCGACCGAAGCCTATGAGGTGAATGGTCAGGAATATATCGTCGTCGCCTCGGGCGCTGCGGGCAATGCCGCGATCCCCGAGTTGCCAGCGACCGGCCAGTCGTCGATCATCAATGCCTTCACGCTCAAGTAAGCCGTCCGATCAGGAAAGCAGGTAAGACTGTCATAATGCGATCAATGACTTCGAACGTCCTCGTACCGGCCCGGGTTACCGGGCCGGCCTTTTTTCTGGTGGTTGCCTCTGTGCTGATGGCGGTGGCGCTTTCCCCCACAGCGCGAGCGGCATCGATGAGCGATCACCAAGCGGCCGTTGCCGCTCTCTCCGATCTGCAGGTAGCGATTGGGGAAATCGTGCATGCGGATCAGAGCTACGACACCAACAAACATTTTTACTATCGTGCCAGCCAGCGCGCGATCAATGCGCTGGAGGGGGCGCGTGGTCCCGATTATGTAGCGAGCACGGGAACGCCGGGCGATACGGCAGGCGCTATCGGCCATATCGATGCCTTGCTTGACCGCAAGGCAATGCCGGTCTGGGCAGCTTCGCTGGATAGCGCGGAGGCGAACATGCGTGCGGCCGTCGCGCACCTGGCGGATGCGCGGCATGCGCGTGAGCTGATGGGCTATGAGATTTCCGTCTCGCGGGCGCTTGCCTATCTCCTTGTTGCCCGGGGCGCCCCAACCGAGCTCGGGGTGTTCGGCGGGATGGAAGGTGTGCTCGCCAGCACCGCGCTCGGCGTTCCCGATGGAGCGACCGTCGCGGATGGTTGCGCAGCCCCATCCGTCGCGCCGTCCTACGGGGTTCATGGCGGCTACGTTGCCTGGGTTGCGGTGCCGGCGGGCGAGGGGGCGCATGCCCTTGAGGAGAATGCCGGAGAGACATCCGTGATCGTGCGGAACGGAATGATCATCCTGCCGACGGCTGCGGCTTCCACGGTGGCCAAGGCGTGCAACAGCCATGCCGCGATTGAGCCGACACCGACGCCGGCCGCGCCACCGCAGCGGATGGCGGCGAACGCGTCCCCCGGGGCGGCGAGCCTCCCGGCCACGCCCTCAGTTCCCGCGACCGCTTCGCCGGCGGATCCCGCGCCGGCGAACGCTGTGCCCGCGAACACGGCTTCGGCACAGGCGGCGCCCGCAAGCGCAGGCGGCCCTCCTCCCGCGCTCTATACCAAGGAGCAGGCTGAGGCCGGCGCCCAGCTCTTCGCCTCGAAATGCGTTGCCTGTCACGGCTCGAACCTGCAGGGCACGGCCGCGCCCTCCGTGGCGGGGAGTGATTTCCTGATCAATGCGAAGAAGAACGGCTGGACGCTCCAGGCCCTCCGCTACCTCGTCACACAGGATATGCCATTCAACGCGCCGGGCTCGCTCTCTCCTTCCGAATATGCCTCAGCCCTCGCGTTCCTGCTCGCCTCGAACTGCTATCCGTCCGGCAATAAGCCCTTCCCGACAACGGACGAACCCGTTTTCGCCGATATCAAGCTCGGACCGGTTCCGGGTGCGCATCCGGGTCAGAATAGTTTCGGCGTCTGCCCGAACGGCTGAGTTTTTCAGGCCTCACTCGCGATCGCTCGCCCGAGCCGCTCCAGCGCCTCGCGCAGCGCCCCCTCCGGAATAGAACGCAGTCGCGCGCTAAGTGCTTCCTCCATCTCCGGCCTTAGCGTCCTTGTCGTCGTGGACCGAGGCGAGGGGGAGAGGGGAACTTGATGAAACCGAAGCCTTGTCACGAACGGGCGGCCCCAATGGGCATTGATCCGCTCGATGAGCTTCGGCGCGAGGTGCTGAAGCTCGAGCGCGACCGGCCCAGCGCAGGCGAGCGAGAGCGTACCCGCAGCGCAGCGCTCGGGGGCCGTGACCGATGCGAGTGCCGGCCCGACGATGGCTTCCCAGTCGGCCAACAATCGGGCGACGGCGGGCGAGCGCCGGCGGAACGCCGGGCCCGTGATGACAGGCAGCAGCGCCGCGATCGGCCGCGGGCCGTAAGGATGCCGCGCCTCCTTCTTGTTCGTCGTCCCAGCCGAAGCCATACCGTTCTTCGTGTCCTCTTCCTCGCTCTCGGGCGCCGCGAGTCTGCTCCGCTGGTACGATCGCCACCGGCGAGATCTCCCCTGGCGTGCGCGGCCCGAAATCCCACCAAACCCCTACCACGTGTGGCTGAGCGAGATCATGCTCCAGCAGACGACGGCCGCCGCAGTAGTACCTTATTTCGCCCGCTTCATCGACCGCTTCCCGAGCTTTGCCGCGCTCGCCGCCGCGCCGGAAGCAGAGGTGCTCGTCGCCTGGGCCGGGCTCGGCTATTACGCGCGTGCCCGCAATCTTCACCGCACCGCCCGCATTGTCGCCGCGCAGGGCCTTCCGCGCACGCCAGAAGCGCTCGCGCGCCTGCCCGGCATCGGCGCGTATACGGCCGCTGCCATCGCCGCGATTGCCTTTGGTGTTCCGGTGGTGCCTGTGGATGGCAATGTCGTTCGCGTGCTGGCGCGTCGTCACGCCGTCACTGAGACTTTGCCGGGCGCGTTGACGCTCATCCATTCCGCCGCGCAGAAGCTCGCCGCCGATCCGTCCGTTGCCGCTCGTGCCGGGGATTTCGCGCAGGCGCTCTTCGATCTCGGGGCGACGATCTGTCGGCCGGTTGAACCTCATTGCGTGCTCTGCCCCTGGCGCGAGATCTGCACCGCGCGCGCCGCCGGCATTGCCCCAAGCCTGCCGCGCAAGGCTCCGAAACCCGTGCGTCCGCATCGCTATGGCGCCCATTTCTGGCTCGTCGATGAAGCCGGGCAGGTGCTTTTGCGCCGCCGTCCCGCCCCGGGGCTCCTTGGCGGCATGACCGAATTGCCTGGCACCGTCTGGCGCCCCGAGCCCTGGCCAATCGTGGAGGCACTGAAGTCGGCGCCGATGAGGGCGGCCTGGCACCCGGTCGGCGAAGTTCAGCATGGTTTCACGCACTTCACACTTTCCCTCTTCGTCTTCGCCGGCCGCGTGCGGCGTATCCACGCGGACGGATTCCTCCGCCCGGTTGCCGCGCTTGCAGACGAAGCCTTGCCCTCGGTCATGCGCAAATGCGTCCATCTTGCGGAGCGAGCCTCGCCCGGCGGGTCGCGGGCTGGCATGCTCCCGCCATGAAGCTCCTCGCACCCGAACTCCTCAGTCCAGCCGAAATGGGCAAGGCCGATGAAGCCGCGATCGCCGGCGGCGCACCAGGAATTGCGCTCATGGAGAATGCGGGACGGGCCGTTGCGCGCGCCGTGATGCGCCGCTTCGCGCCCTGCCGCACCCTTGTGCTCTGCGGGCCGGGCAACAATGGCGGAGACGGGTATATCACCGCCCGGCGCCTTGCGGAGGCGGGCTGGCCGGTCGCGCTCGCTTCTCTCGCCGCGCCGCGCCCCGGGACCGACGCCGCCCTGGCTGCCGCGCGCTGGCGCGGCCCATGCGCGGATTTCTCCCCTGCCGCTTCCGTCCGTGCCGAGCTCGTCATCGATGCCGTGTTCGGTGCCGGACTCGCCCGGCCGGTGGAGGGGTTGGTTGCCGATACCCTGTGTGCCGCCCGGCTGGTTGCCGCGATCGACGTGCCGAGCGGGCTCGATGGCGCGAACGGCACCGTCCTAGGTTATGCGCCGTCCGCCGCGCTGACCGTCACTTTCTTTCGCCGCAAGCCCGGCCATGTCCTGCTGCCGGGCCGGCTTCTGTGCGGAGCCCTGATCCTCGCAGAGATTGGCATTCCGCCGTCTGTGCTGGAGACGGTGCATCCACGCACCTTTGCCAATGGTCCTGCTCTCTGGCGGCTGCCGATGCCCGCCTCGGATTCGCACAAATGGAGTCGCGGCCATGTCACCGTGCTTGGTGGCGCGACGATGACGGGCGCGGCCCGCCTTGCCGCGGCCGGCGCGCGCCGCATCGGCGCCGGGATGGTGACGATTGCCGCCCCCGCTTCGGCGGCACCGGTCTATCGGGTGGGCGCAGCGGGCGTGATCGTGAGCGAAGCACCGCTCGCCGAGCTGCTCCAGGATGCGCGGCGGCAAGTCTTCGTCTGCGGGCCGGGGCTCGGGGTGGATGCGGCCCGAATCGCGTTGCCGGCACTGCTTGCCGCCAAGCGACGCATTGTGGTGGATGCGGATGCGCTCACCGCTTTCGCGGGTTCGATCGCGGGATTGCGGGGTGCCGCCGTGCTGACGCCACACGAAGGAGAGTTCGCGCGCCTCTTTGGAACGGTCGGACCCAACCGGCTCGAGGCTGCGCGCGAAGCCGCCCGCCGCACCGGCGCCGTGGTGGTGCTGAAGGGCGCCGACACGGTGATTGCGGCACCCGATGGCTGGGCCGCGGTCAATGACTCCGCGCCGCCCGACCTCGCCACGGCCGGGACCGGCGATGTCCTGGCGGGAATGATCGCGGGTCTCCTCGCGCAAGGGCTTGCGCCTCGGGAGGCTGCTTCCGCCGGTGTCTTCCTGCACGGCGCAGCCGCGGAGGCGGTCGGGCCCGGGCTGATTGCGGAGGATTTGCCCCAGGCGCTGCCGCGGGTGATCGCTTCCATGCGTGCACAGTCATGAGGGTACGCGGAAATATCTTGCAATGACCCGTGAGCAGGCAGCGCCAATGCGCTAGACTGCACCGGGCATTGGGGCGGGGATCCGATGGCGAAGCAAAGCCTGATGAACGAGCCGGCGGCACCGGCCGGCCTGTTCGACTGGGCGCGGCGGCGGCTGGTGAGTGTGTGGCGGGACTTTGCCGCAAGCCCGACCGGCGAGGGCGAGGAATCGATCGAGGCGCAGATCCGTGCCTGCCTCGACGGACGCGGCGGCGAGATCAGCGCGCGTAATCGCGCCGCGCGTCTTGCCCGGACCTATCTCGGGCTTGATGCCGCCGGACAGAAATCCTTCCTCGAAACGCTGGCCAGCTTCGATTCCGATCCTGAAGCGGTGGCGAGCGCCTATCAGGCATTTCAGGAGGCCGGAGATCCTGCCTCCCGCGCGGGCGCCACGGCGGCGCTGCGCCGCGTCCTCGAGCCGCCGCGCCAGAAGCTGCTCCGCCAATTCACCTCCATTCCCAACGGGGTGAAGTTCCTGGTCGATCTTCGTGCGAAGCTTCGGGAAACGAACGGCGGCTCGACCTTGCTTGCCGCGCTCGAATCCGATCTCCACGGCCTGCTCGCGAGCTGGTTCGATATCGGCTTTCTCGAACTCCGGCGCATCGACTGGTCAAGCCCGGCTTCGCTGCTCGAGCGATTGGTCGGCTATGAAGCGGTGCATTCCATCCGCTCCTGGCGGGATCTCAAGAACCGGCTCGATTCCGATCGCCGCTGCTATGCCTTCTTCCACCCGCGCATGCCCGACGAACCGCTGATCTTCGTCGAGGTCGCGTTGGTGCAAGGGTTCGCGGACTCGGTCCAGAAGCTGCTCGACGAGAAGGCGCCGCTCCTTGATCCGCACACCGCCGATACCGCGATCTTCTACTCCATCAGCAATTGCCAGCGCGGACTCTCGGGGATCAGCTTCGGCAACTTCCTCATCAAGCGCGTCGTCGAGGAACTGACGCACGAGTTCCGCAATCTTCACACCTTCGCCACGCTCTCGCCGGTGCCGGGCTTCCGGCGCTGGCTTGCCGAGCTTCTCGCGGATGAGAAGGAGGGGCTCTTCTCCGTCGAGGAGGCGGCAAGCCTGCGCACCGCCGCGCCCGCAGACCGGCCCGCGGCGGAAACCGGCGCCGCGGCGCTGCTCGCCATCCTCTCCCGCCGGGGCTGGTGGCGAGACCCTTCCATACTGCCGGCGGCGGAGCCTGTGCTGCGCCGGCTTTGCGCGCGCTATCTTCTGGCCGAATCGAACGGCCCGCGCGCGCTCGATCCCGTGGCACACTTCCATCTGGCGAACGGTGCGAGGCTGGAACGGATCAACATGCTGGCGGATGTGTCCGAGCGCGGGGTCAAGGAAGGCGGGACGCTGATGGTGAATTATCTTTACGACCCCGACCGCATCGAGGAATGGCACGAGGATTATGTCGGCGGCAGCAAGCGCAATGCCTCGACCGGGGTACGCAAGCTGCTGCGTGGCTGGAGCTGAGCGATGAACGTTGCGCCATGAACGTACCGGGCATCGCGATCGCCGAGGACCCGACGGGCGCGCGGCGGCTCGCCTATCTCAAGGAGATCGAGCGGAAGCTTCTCTGGCTTTCCACCTGGGCGATCCACAACGCCAACCATGTCCGGCCCAATCGCGACGGGCTCAAGGTCGGCGGGCATCAGGCTTCCTCCGCCTCGGTCATCTCGATCATGACCGCGCTCTATTTCGCCGCGCTCGAGCCGCAGGACCGGGTGGCGGTGAAGCCGCATGCCGGCCCGGTGTTCCATGCCGTCAATTGTCTCTTCGGCCGCGAGAGCCGCGCGCCACTCGAACGGCTGCGGGCGTTCGGCGGCGCGCAATCCTATCCGAGCCGGACGCGCGACGGCTCGGAAGTGGATTTCTCGACCGGCTCGGTCGGTCTCGGTGTGGCGATGACGAGCTTCGCCGCGCTGATGCAGGATTACGTCCATCGTCATGGGTTTGCGCGGGCCGATATCCCGCCCGGCCGCGCGATCGCGCTTGCGGGCGATGCCGAGCTTGATGAAGGCAATATCTACGAGGCGCTGCTCGAAGGCTGGAAGCACGATGTCCGCAATGTCTGGTGGATCATCGATTACAACCGCCAGAGCCTCGATTCCGTGGTGCCGGACCGGCTCTTCAGCCGTATCGAGGGGCTGTTCCGCGACATGGGGTGGAATGTCGTCACCCTGAAATACGGCCATCTTCTCATCGCCGCTTTCGCCCGCGCCGGCGGCGACGCCTTGCGTCGCTGGATCGATGATTGCCCGAACAGCCTTTATTCTGCGCTCACCTTCCAGGGCGGGGCGGCCTGGCGTTCCGCGCTGCTCGCCGATCTCGGGCGGGACCGCGATCTCCGGGCGATCATCGATCCGCTCGCCGATTCCGAGCTTGCCGAGCTGATGACCAATCTCGGCGGCCATGATCTCGGCTTCATCATCGATACACTCGAAGCGGCCGCCGCCGAAGGCGATCAGCCCACCTGCTTCATCGCCTATACGATCAAGGGCATGGGCCTGCCTTTCGCCGGCCACAAGGACAACCATGCCGGGCTGATGACGCCGGAGCAGATGGAGAGCTTTCGCGCCAGCATGCAAATCCGTCCCGGCCATGAATGGGACCTTGCCGAAGGACTCTCCGTTTCCGAGGCTGAGCTGCGCCGCTTCATCGCCACCGTGCCCTTCGCCCGTCCGCTTGCGCCCGAGGGACGCGCGCTTTCGGCCCCGGTGATTGCGATTCCGGCCGCGCTGCCCGCGCCGCGCAGCGCGGGGAAGAAAACCTCGACCCAGGCGGGCTTTGGGGAGATCCTGGCCGAGATCGGGCGCGGCGAGGGCGCGCTCGGGCCGCTCGCCGAGCGCATCCTGACGACGAGCCCCGATGTCACTGTCTCGACCAATCTCGGGCCCTGGGTCAATCGCCGCGGCGTCTTCGACCGCCATACGCGCAACGATGTGTTTCGCGACGCCAAGCTCGCCTCGGCGCAGCGCTGGGGCATGAGCCCGCGCGGCCAGCATTTCGAGCTCGGCATCGCCGAGCAGAATTTCTTTCTCCTCCTTGCCGCCGCGGGCCTTTCGCAGACTCTCTACGGCGCTCGCCTGCTGCCGGTGGGCACTGTCTATGATCCCTTCGTCAATCGCGGGCTCGATGCGCTGATTTATGCCTGCTACCAGGATGCGCGCTTCCTTCTTGTCTCCACCCCTTCGGGCATCTCGCTCGCGCCTGAGGGTGGGCAGCACCAATCGATCAATACGCCGCTGATCGGCATGGCGGCCGACAGGCTCGCCGCGTACGAGCCCGCGCATGTCGATGAGCTTGCGATCCTCTTCCGCCATGCGCTCGAGCATATGCAGCGCCCGGATGGCTCGGCGGTGTGGCTTCGGCTTTCGACCCGCCAGATTCCCCAGCCGGCACGCGCGCTCGACGCCGGCGCGGTGATCGCCGGCGCGCACTGGGCCGTTCCGCCCGCGCCGGGCGCGCGCATCGCCATCGCCTATCAGGGACCGCTCGCGCCCGAGGCCGTTTCCGCCTTCGCGCTTCTGCGCGAGGACGAGCCGGAGGCGGGACTGCTTGCTTTGACCAGTCCGGACCGGCTGCATGCGGGCTGGCGCGCCGCGCAGCGCGCGCGGCGCGCCGGCATGCGCGATGCGCTTTCGCATATCGAGCGCGTGCTTGCGCCGCTTGCGCCGGGGGCGGCCCTCGTCTCCGTGCTCGACGGCCATCCCGCCGCCCATTCCTGGCTCGGCGCCGTGCGGGGGCAACTGATCGTTCCGCTCGGCGTCGATCATTTCGGCCAGAGCGGCGATATCCCCGATCTCTATCGCGAATACGGCATCGATGCGGATGCGATCCTCGATGCTTGCGCCCAGGCGCTGCTGGAGTAGGGGCGCTTCTGGAGTAGGGCGCTGGCGGAGTAGGGCGGAGCGCGAGAGCGTGATGAGCGGAGGTGAGATCACCGCAGGCCTGAATCACGCGGAAAAGAAACGACGAGCGCGGGATGGTTGAGCACGAGTGAGCGCATCCCGCTCTTACTGTTTCGGCTCTACTGGGTATTGACGATATTGTATTCGATGAGTTCGGCCTCGGTCAGGTCGCGCGGCGCGTCGTTCGGAATATTGGCAAAAGCCGTGAGGAAGTGGAGCGAGAGTTCCATCCGCACCAGGAACTCGGCAATCTCGGCAGCTTGCTGAGCGGAACTTTGTTCGATTTGCTTTATATCTTCCTGGACCGCAAAGGCGCGCAGCACATCGCTCGTGATGAGAGCCTTCGCGATATCCGTCTTCAGGAAGGCGTTGATCGACAGCTTGTCCTGGGGATGATCCTGGCTGTATTGCTTGAAGTCGGCCTGGATTTCCGTGTTGTGGTCCTTTGCGAAATCGATCGAAAATTCGGAATAGTCGTTCTGCAAGCTCTCGAAATCGGGATCATTCTCGAGCCCAACCATGCCATCGGGATGCGAAAGAGCATAGTCACCGATCGTCCAATCCTCTGTCGTGGCATCCTTGCGCAGCGCTTCCGCCACTTGCTTTCCAGCGGCAAACATATGCACCATGAAATGGGCGCCGGGATCGATCGTTCTTATGATGCCGCCCATGAAGACGAAATTGCAGGCGCTGATGCAAAAATATCCGGAAGGCACCCTGGTCGCGAGCTTGCGGTCGCGGATGACGTAGCCCATATCGATGCCGTCTTCGAGCGATCCGCCGGGTGAGCAGAGGATGACCTCCTCAATCGGCCCCGCGGCCTTGAGTGCCGTGAGGAAACGTTGCGTATCCCCATCATCGATCCCGCCCCAGGCGAAGAAGGCTTTCCCGTGGGACACATTGACGAGCGAGAATTGCATCTGATCGGGGCTATTGTCGCCCGCGCAATCATCCACATTTCGCGGGGGAGCAACGAAGATGCCGCTCGGCTGATCGGCCGCCCGGACAGGCGAAGCGCCCGCGAGCAGGCACCCGAAGAGGAGGAGCGGTGCGAAAAGCGCCCTCATGCCTGGACCCAGCTTCCACTCGGAGACTGGCAGTAGCGTTCGTTCTGCTGGACCTCGTTGCCCTGAATATAGGCGATCTGGTGGACGAGCTTGCATTGGCCGCCATTGTTCTGCGGCTGCACGGCAATGACCTGCGAGGAGCCAGACGCTCCGCTATGGTCCGATTGCCAAGTGGCCGGCGGCGGTGGGGCGGCAGACACGGTGCTCGGGGTGCTGACCGGCTCTTCGAGGGCGCGCTGAGTGGCGGTTGCCGCCATCTCGCGGTCACGCTCGTCGAGCTGACGGCCGATCGCGCTGCCCACGAAATAGCCGGCGACGCTGCCGGCCGCGGCGCCGATCAGGGCGCCCGTGGTGTTGCCGCCGATCGCTTCACCGAGACCGGCGCCGAGCGCACCGCCGCCAACGGCGCCGAACAGGCCGCCCGTCTCCTCATTGTTCTCGCAGGCAGAGAGCAGCGGCATGATCGCGAGCGCAATGATAATAACTTGTTTTGGAAACGTCATCGCTGAGCCCCCAGACAAACCTTGAGACAAACTCCCACCCACTCGACGGAACATGTCCCTCGGAGCTCTGCCGAACACCGCGTGCAAACCCGCGTGCCCGGGCTCGCACCAAGGCGCGCGCCGGCTTGGCGGTGGGCCCGTTCTTCCGCTCTGGCGGGGCCCTTCTGCCCGCTTGTCCGGCTCACGTAATATTTCTGGCGCCGGAACATAGGCTTCGGCAACTCACGAAACGGTGTGAGAGGGGCCGCGCGCGCCGCGTCAGACGTGCCGCCGCCGCGCGCGAACGGGCCGTGCCGTTGCCCAGCCGACCGGAAGGGAATGCTCGGCCGCCTCGGCCGCATGCATCAAATGCCGATGCATCAGACGCGCGGCCATCGCCGCATCGTCCGCCGCGATCGCCGAGAGGATCGCCATGTGCTCGCGGCACCAGACGACGACGCGCGCGCAGTCGGCGTAGCTGCCAAGCTCGAACAGCCGGCGTAGCGTGTTCTGCTGACGCACCATGCTCAGCACGAAGAGATTGCCGCTCCAGCCGGCGAGCGTCTCATGGAAACGGGCATCGAGCTCGAAGACCCGCGCCGGATCCTCCTGCACCATCTCCGGCCGCGCGGTCAGCGCCGTATGCTCCTCGACGAGTTGCTCGAGTGCTGCCCGCTCGGCGTGAAAGCCGGGCACCAGGAGGGATGGCGGTTCGAGCATCAGCCGGAGCTCGAAGCTCGCGCGGCGCGACTGCTCCGTGTCGAGCGAAGGAACGAAGCACCAGCGCCAGCCGGTGCGGCTTACCAGGCCTTCTTCCTCGAGCCGCGCCAGCGCCCGCTGCACGAGAGCAAGCCCTGTCCGGTAGCGGCGTGCGAGGGCGCTCTGAGAGAGCTCCGAGCCGATCCGCCCGGCGAGCCGGTCCCTGATCAGCGCATCGTGCAATATCGCCTCGGCCGATGCCTGGGCGGGGAGGCGGAAACCGATCAGCTCGGTGCCCGGCCGCATCAGAACATGACCGCGATTGGACCGCACCCGCACCACGCCATGCCGCGCAAGGAGAGCGAGCGCGGCGCGCACGGGCGTGCGCGAAACACCGAGCTGGCGGGAGAGCTCCTGCTCGATCACCCGTGCCCCTGCCGGCCACTCCGCGGCGACCGCCACTTCCACGATCCGCTCGGCGAGGCGGACATGGCGTGGATGAGCGGAGACGGGGCCGGATGTCGCTGGCATGAATTGTTCGGTTTATGCTGGATCGAACAAAGATAATGACTCCCGACGATCTTCGCCACGGCATGTGGCGTGAGGGATTGGCCGCTTACCCTCATGTAACCGCTTACTTCTGATGCCTGCTCAACCCGCTCGCCAAGTGGAAGAAGCTCCACAAACGCCATGTTCCGCTGGCGTCCGGCACGATCGGGGAGTTCTCTCCATGGCCTTCGGTGGAAGCATAATTAATTCGATAAAGAAATAAAATTGATTGCAAACCGGATCATGCTGCTAGTGTCCTGCCCCTGAAATGCCTTCGCATTTCAGGGGCAGGACACTGAAAACAAAGAGCCAGTGTCCCGACGCATGATGACGATATTTACGAGTCGGGACACTAGGGAGGGTGTCCGGGGGCTGTGTCCCGGCGCCCCGGCCTTCAGGCATCTGGCCGCTTCGTGGTCGGTTCGGGGCCGGATCGCCCCACGGATGCCCGATCAGCGTCTGACCAGCGATCGAAGCGGCGCTGAACTCACATCCCGAGATAGGCGCGGCGGATTTCGGCGTCGGACGCGATCTCCGCCGCCGGGCCGCTCATCACGATGCGGCCGGTTTGCAGCACATAGGCCCGGTCCGCGATCGCGAGCGTTTCGACGAGCCGTTGCTCGACGATCAGGATCGTGACGCCGAGCCCGCGGATCCGCTGGACGGCCGCAAGGATATCGTCCACGAGGCGTGGCATGATACCCTGCGAGGGTTCATCGAGCATGAGCAGGCGGGGATTGGTCATCAGCGCGCGGCCGATCGCCAGCATCTGCTGCTCGCCCCCTGAGAGTGTTTCGGCGCGTTGCGAGAGGCGTTCCTGCAAACGGGGGAACAGGGAGAAGACGAGATCGAGCGGGCGGAACCGGTCCGGTCCGCGCCTTGCATAGGCGCCGAGCCTGAGATTGTCCTCGACCGAAAGGCGGCCGAAGAGTCTGCGCCCCTCCGGCACGAGCACGACGCCGAGCCGGTTGATGCGATGGGCCGGCATCCGCGCGATCGATCTTCCATCGAAGACGATGCCGCCACCGGTCTGCATCTGGCCGGCGATACCGCGCAGGAGCGTGCTCTTGCCCGCCCCGTTTGCACCGACCACGGCGACGATCTCGCCTGCGCTCGCGGTGAGATCGATGCCGTGCAGAGCCCGCAGCCCGCGATAGGCGGCGGTGAGCCCCCTCACACTGAGCAGGGGGCCGTCAGGTGGCATAGCGGTCGCCCAGATAGGCGCGGATGACCCCGGGTTCCGCACGATCTCCGCGGGGGTTCCTTCGGCGAGCTTGCGGCCGAGATGCAGCACGACCGCGCGATCGACCAGCGGCAGCAGCACCTCCATGACATGCTCGACCATGATGATGGTGATGCCGCGGGCACAAACCGCGCGCACGAGCTGCACGCCTTCCTGCGCCTCGGTCGGTGTGAGGCCGGTGAGCATTTCGTCCAGGAGGAGGAGCCGCGGCTCCGTCGCCAGTGCGCGCGCCACTTCGAGGCGGCGTTTCTCAGGCGGGGTCAGCGCATCGGCGGGCATATCCGCGCGGCGATCGAGGCCGCAGACCGTGAGCACTTCGAGCGCGCGCGCCATGGCGTGACGCGCCCTTTGCACGCGCGCGAAGGCGCCGACCATCACGTTCTCGAGCACGGTCATCGAATCGAAGCTGCGCACGACCTGGAATGTGCGGCCAATGCCGCGCTTCGTACAGGCGACCGGCCCGAGACCCGAGATCCGTTTCCCTTCGAAGAGGATTTCGCCGCGATCCGGTACGATGGCACCGGAGATGCTGTTGAAGAGGCTGCTCTTTCCCGCGCCGTTCGGCCCGATCAGCCCCAGGATCTCGCCGCGCGCGACATCAAAGCTGATATCGACATTGGCGGCAATCCCGCTGAAGGATTTGCTCACAGACCTGAGCTGCAGGATCGGTTCAGACATCGTCCGCGACCTCACCACCAGAGCGGCTACGGACGCCGAAAAGGCTGACCAGCCCCTGCGGCCGTGCAAGGGCGAGCGCCACGATGAGCGCACCATAGATCATGAGGTCGACTCCGCCGCCCGCACCGCCGAGCCAGGCTGCGGAAAGCTGCTGCAGCGGGATCAGCACGGCCGCGCCGATCAGCGGGCCCCACAGCGTGCCGACCCCGCCCACCACTGCCGGCAGGGCGATCAGCACCGAGAGCGAGAGGCCGAGCGTGCTGTCCGGATCGATGAAGCCGATATATTGAGCGTAGAGCGCGCCGCCCACGCCGGTGATGGCGCCGCTGATGGAGGCCGCCGCCATCTTGCTCGGGAAGACGCGGACGGCGAGGCTTTGCGCCGCTGTCCCATCATCCTTCACCGCGCGCCAATAGAACCCCCAACGCGATCCTTCGACGAGCCAGGCAATGATCCAGGCGATCGCGGTATAGGCGAGCATGACGTAATGGAACGGCAGCACCCCGACGCGAAATTCGAGATTGACCCAGCTCCGGGTATGGAACGGGATGGTGACGCCCATGGCCGCATTGACGAAACCCCAGTTCTGCACGAGCAACTCTGCCATCAGTCCGATGACGAGCGTGGCGATGGCGTAGTAATGGCCGCTCAGGCGAAAACAGGGCCAGCCGAGGAGCAGGGCGGCAAGGGCGGCGAGCACGCCGCCCGCGAACATGCCAAGCGTAGGCGGAATGCCGAAGCGGGTGAAGAGAATCGTCGAGGCATAGGCGCCGATGCCGAAATAGAGCGCATGGCCGAGAGAGATCTGGCCGCAATACCCGCCGAGCACGTTCCAACCCTGGGAGAGCCCGGCATAAAGCAGCGTCAGCACGATCAGCCCGCGCAGATAGACATTGCCGATCGGCAGCGGCAGCAGCCCAAGCAGCGCCAGCAGCACGGCGCCGACCAGAAGCTCGCGCCGGCGCCGTCTCGTGATCGCGTTCGGGCGAAAGGGGAGGTTCACAAGCGGCCGAACAGGCCGCGCGGCCTGACCATCAGCACGAGGACATAGATCGCGAAAATACCGATCTGCTTGAGCGAGGGATCGATCACCAGCGCCGTCAGGGCCTCGGCGAGGCCGACGACGAGGCCCGCCACCAGCGCGCCGAGGAGCGAGCCGAACCCGCCGAGAGCGACGGTGACATAGGCGATGAGGGCGAAATTGCTGCCGACAGTGGGGGAGATGTAATAAAAATTCGCGAGCATGACGCCGGCAATGCCGACCGTGGCCGCGCCGATTCCCCAACCGATGCTGAAAACCCTTTGGCGGTCGATGCCGATCAGCGCCACCGCGTCCCGGTCCTCGCGCGTGGCCTCAAGCGCACGGCCGAATTCCGTGCGGGACATCAGCACCAGCGCGGCAAAGGCGATCAGGCATACGAGCCCCGCCGCGAGCTGGGAGAGCGGCAGCACCACCGATCCGATGGAAGCCGTGCGATTGCTCAGGAATCCATCATTGATGCTGCGAAAATCGCTGCCGAAGGTAAGCTGAGCGGCACCGACGAGAAAGATGGAAAGCCCGAAGGTGACGAAGATCTGCACCATCCCGGTGTTGAAGCGGACATCGAGCGCGCGCGAGATCAGGCCCCGATAGATGGCAACGCCAAGAGCGAACAAAATCACCGCGACCAAAGGAAGCTGAAGCAGCGGGTCGAGCCCGGAATTCTCGTGGATGACGAAGGTCGCGTACATGGCCAGCATGAGCAGTTCGCCATGCGCGAAATTCACCACATCCATCAAACCGAAGATGAGCGAGAGGCCTGCGGCGACGAGGGCATAGACAAGCCCCATCAGCAGGCCGCCAATCGCGACCTGGGCGATGAGCGCCGCGCTCATCGCCGGGTTCCAACAATGCCCTCCCTCACTTGCCGACGTTCCAGATCGCCGGCGCGGTCGCGACGTCGAAGGGGAAGACCGTGTGCCAGGTTCCGCGCTGATATTGCAGGATGACCGGTGTGCCTTCGATATTCTGTCCGATCGAGTCGAATTTGGTGCCCTCCCAGGGCATGATGGTCTCATTTCCCGGGATGTTCGTCGTCCGCAGGGCGTCGCGCAGCGCCATGTTGTCCGTCGATTTGGCGCGGTTGATGGCATCGGCCAGAACCTGCAGCGCCGTCACTTCGCGCGCGGTCAGGTCGTTGAGGTCCTTGCCGGCGTCGCGCGCTTTGAACAGTTCGTTCGTTATCGTAATCCCTGGACGAGTCCTGGTTGCGTCGATCGAGAAGCTCGATCGGCTCATCACGCCTTCGGCGAGCGGACCGACCGCCTTGAGAAAGGCCGGGTCGATGAAGCCCGCATCCTGCGCGAGGATGGCCTTGGGCCGGTATCCGACATCATGCATCGAGCGTACGAGAAGGATGGCGTCGCTGGTGTAGGAGGAGGGCATCACCACATCGGCATTCGCGGCGCGCAGCCGTTCCGCCTCCACCGAGAGTGATGGGCTGTTCGCCTGATAGGAGATGTCGGCCAGCACCCTGATGCCGGCCTTCCTGGCCAGGCTCACCTGGGCGCGGGCGCTGTCGGTGCCGAAGACGGAATTTTCGTGGACGATCGCGATGCTATGAACGGGGTGCCCGGTCTCTTTGCCGATCGCGGCGAAGAAATCGAACATCGCCTGGGTGAAGTCGATGTCCGTGGGCGAGGGGCGGAAAAACCAGGTAAGGCCCTGCTGGCTCAGGCTGGGGGCGGAATTCTCGGCGAAGATATTAAGGTACCTGGTAACGGTCGCAGATCTGGCTGATCGTGACGGCGGTGGCGCTGGTATAGCTGCCGATGATCGCCACCACATGATCCTCTGTGATCAGGCGCTGGGCCTCGCTGCTTGCGATCTGCGGATTGTTCTGGCTGTCGGCGAAGACAAGCTTGACCTTCGCGCCGCCGAGCGCCGGCAGCCCGCCACCCTGGCCGAGCAGCATCGGCGCATGGTGATGACCGTTGATGATCGCGGCCTCGGTCTCGAGGGCGATTTCCGCGTCGTGCCCGATCGCGGCGGCAGAGCCGCTGAGGGGATAGACTGCCCCGATCAGGATATCGCGCGGCGCTGCCACGGCGCGCGGCGTGACGAATGCACCCAATCCGCTCAGCCCAAGGATCGCCGCCCCGAGCAGCCTTCTCAGTCCGAAACCGGTCATGCCTGTTGATCTCCAAGTTCCATGCGGCGCCCGCAGAGCCGTGAGCGCCGACAAGCGGAAACCCCCGGCAGAGCGGATAAGCCGTGTCCGGGCGGGCGCTCAGATTCGGTGGTTTGCTTTCGGGGTTCGCTTCCGGAAGCGCGCCGAAGAAAAAGCAATCTTCGTGCCAGCCTCCGCCTTGGCAGGCTGGGCTCGAGGACAACGCGGATCGCCGGGTTCGCTTGGAGATTGCCCCGTTTCTGTCCAGGCACTGACCAAATGCTCGTCAGGTTCGGGCCGGCGCTCTATTCGGGCTTGAGTGTCCGCACCGCCTCCTCAGCTGAATAAAATGTGAATGCCGGCCCGATCGCGGTGAGAAGCCCGGTCATTGCCGCCGAATGACGTGCCCGTTCCGCGCTGAGGCGCGCAAGCGCGACTTCGATGCCGCGTTCGCGCAATGCGCCGATCGCCGTGCGCAGGAGGGTTGCCCCCGTGTAATCGATCGAATCAACGCCGCTCGCGTCGATCACCACGAGCCGCACGGGCGGTTCCTTCGCCGCGATCGCCGCCTGCAGCTGGTGATGAATATAATTGGCGTTGGTGAAGTTGATCGGCGCCGCCGGCGCGAAGACAAGCACGCCCGGCTCATGCTCGCCTTTCTCGATCCCGCCCATCGCCCACCAGATCGTGGTGCCGGGAATCCGCGCGAGCTCCGTGCAGGCCGGCCGCGCAATGATGGTGATGCTGTGCAGGAGCGAGAGCACGATGCTGAGCCCCACACCCATCTCGATCGGCAGCGCGACGACGAGGAAGGCGCTCGCCGCGACGAGAAAGATCTCCGGTCCGCCGCTGCGGGCGATCGCGATCATCTCCTTGAGCCGGAAGATACGGCAGGCAATGACCACCAGCACCGCCGAAAGCGCCGCCACCGGCACATAGGCGAAGGCCCGGCCGGCAGCCACCACGATCGCCAGGATCAGGGCCGCCGCGATCAGCGCCGCCACCTGCGATCTCCCGCCCGCCTGTGCCACCACCGCCGTGCTCGGCGGGCTCGCGTCCACGGCGAAAGCGCCGAGCAGTGCGGCCAGGATGTTCCCGGCTCCCACGCCGCCGAAATCGCGGCTGACCTCTTCCTCGGGTTCGCCCGGCGCCGGAAAGCTCCGCGTCACCGCGGCTGTCTGCATCATGCAGACGAAGGCGACGGTAAGCGCGACCGGCAGCAGCTCCACCACATCCCCGAGCCCGACCCGGCCGAGCGTGATTTGCGGCACCGGCGGGGTGAGTGGCCCGAGCACCACCACGCCCCGATGCTTGAGCCTGAGGAGCCACACCGCAAGCCCCGCCACCACCAGCCCGAGAAGCGCCCCGGGGATCCGCGTGCCGGCTCGCGATCCCCCCCGGGATCCCCAACGTCTCTGGCCGAGTAGCGTCGCGCCAAGGACGACGAGCCCAAGCGCAGTCGTCGTGGGGTTGGCCTCGGGCAGGTGCCGGATGAGCGCCGCGAACCGCACCGCGATATGCCCCTCGCCCGCCGTGATCCCGAGCATGCCGGGGATCTGCCCGATCACAATTTGCACTGCGATCCCGGCCAGGAACCCGACCGTCACGGGAATGGAGAGCAGATCGGCGATCCAACCCGCGCGGGCAGCGCCGACGATCGCGAGGATGACGCCCACAAGGAGCGCCAGCAGGGCCGCCAAGGCCGCGGCGCGCGCGGGATCCGCGCCGGCGAGGACCACCAACGTGCCGGCGAAGATCGGGGCGATGGTCGAATCTGCCGCTACCGAGGCGAAGCGGTGCCAGCCGAACGCGGCAAATCCGATCGATCCGGCAACGAAGGCGAGCAACCCGCTTTCGGGTGGCATGCCGGCGAGCCGCGCCGTCGCGAGCTGCCCGGGCAAGGCGATCGCAAGGAGCATCACCCCCGCCACCGCATCGTGCGGCAGGAAGCCAAGCCGATAACCGCGAAGCGAGCGGAAGAGAATCTCCCGCCGCGTCTTTATCGCCTCAGCCATGGGCCTCAGCCATGGCGATGTTCGGCCTTCTCCTCCTTTACGGCTTCGTGGTACTCGCGCCGGATCCGCGCCAGATCGACCGTGGGAGCCGGGTAGCGCATCCCAAGCTCCTCGAGCGTCGCCGCGACGATCGCCGAGACCGCCAGGTTGCGGAACCATTTGTGGTTCGCAGGCACCACGTACCACGGCGCATGGGCGAGGCTCGTCTTCGCCAGCGCTTCCTCATAGGCCGCCATGTAGGCGTCCCAGAATTCCCGCTCCTTGTAGTCCGCTTCGCTGATCTTCCAGTTCCGCCCCGGGTCGTCGAGTCGCTGCGCAAAGCGCGCGAGCTGCTCATCCTTGCTGATATGGAGGAAGAATTTCAGGATCGTCGTCCCGGTTTGGGCGAGCAGGCTCTCGAATTGGCGGATCTCTTCGAAGCGAGCCTCCCAGGTCGCGCGGTCGATCAGCCCATGCACACGGGTCACCAACACGTCCTCATAATGAGAGCGGTTGAAGATGGTGATCTCGCCCTTGGCAGGGGCCTCAGCATGCACCCGCCAGAGAAAATCATGCGCGCGTTCCGCCTGCGTCGGCACCTTGAAGCCGGCAACCTGCGCGCCTTGCGGATTGAGGGCGCCGAAGACATGGCCGATCGTTCCGTCCTTGCCTCCAGCATCCATCGCCTGGAGCACGATCAGCACGGCGCGATCCCTTTCCGCGTACAGCAGGGTCTGCAGCGCGGCGAGCTTGCCGCGATAGGACTCGGTCTCTTCCCTCGCGGCTTCGGCTGACTCGTGGTGGCCTTTGAACGCCGGATCGATGTCTTGAAGACGGAGCTTGCCGCCTTCCGGAACACGGAATTCCTTGCGGAAGTCCATTCTCCCTCCCTGCCGGCCCCTCCTTACGGGCATCCTCTCACCGATGGGCGAGGGGCGCGGTTCCCTATCTCGGAATGTCAGAGAAATCAGCGGCGGAGGGAAGGGGTATCGATTTCGCGTCCGACAGGAGCGCCTCTCGTTCCCGGCTTAAAGGACCGCAGACTTGAGGGCAGAGAGACGTAGGGCGGAGCCGCGCCCGGTCAGCGGATGCTGTGATCGGGTGCGTCGAGCTGGAGGCCGGCGGAGACGAGCGCCGAGCCCCCCGGCGCGGCATAGGGCGCAGGCGCTTCCGCCACTTCGACATGACCTTCCCAGCCCGCCAACCCACCATTGGAAAGCCCGCTCGCCCGGATCGCGCTGAGATCGCTCGGGCTCATCGGCGGCACGGGCAGGTTTTCGGCCACCATCTCGGCCGGCAACGCCCCCGGGCGCGCATGATAGATGAAGCCGTAGGTCGGATAATCGGAGCCGAAATGCCCCCCGCCGATGCTGACGCGCACCTCCGTCCAGTCATTCTCGGGCGAGACGTCCACCACCGGCACGCCGAGCCGGATCACGCCCGCCGGAAGCCAGTTCGCCTGATCGACCAGGATCTCACGCGAATTCACGATCCCGCTCACCACGGCGACATGTCCGAGCGGCATGCTGCGAATCGAGCGAAAGGCCAGCACGGCGCCCGGCTCCGGTACCTGCCCGCGAGCATAATGGCCGGCGGCGTTGTACCACCATTGCCAGGCATTGCCCGGCAAGTTGATGCCGCTGCGCTGGATCGCATAGGGCACGCAGGAGACGAAGTAGTAGCGCGCCTGGGCCGGTCTGGGAGAAGCAAGCGAGAGAAAGGCGGTCAAAGGAAGGAGGAACAAGCCAAAGAAAAGATGCGAGAATCCCTTCTTCCGCCGCATGCTCGCTACCCCCTTTGTTACGAACGCCGCAGTTCCGTAACCTCAGGGATGCGCTGCGCGCAAATCACATCGTGCCGGAATCAATCATCGGAGCGCAATTTTTCAATCCATGCTTGTGGATATTTGCTCAGTTTATGACTGAAATCCTACGTAACGAGTCGTGAGCTTATTTGCAGGCAGTGACCATGATCTCCACGAGATGGCGAGGATCGGCCATGTCCGCCTGCACGCATGCGCGCGCCGGCGCTCCGCCGGCAGGAAGCCACGCGGCCCAGATTTCGTTCATGGCCTCACGGTCGCGGATATCCTTGACCCAGATCTGGGCCTGGAGAAGGCGGGTCTTGTCCGTGCCGTGGGCTTCCAGAAGCCGGTCAATCTCGTCCAGAACCTGCCGGGTCTGACCTTTGATATCGAGCGAGAGATCGCTGGCCGTGGCTCCAGCCAGAAATACGAACCCATGATATTCAACGGCTTGAGATAGAATCTTGCCGGCGTCTGTCCGGATGATCTTGCTCATGGCACCCCTTCGCGCGATCGGCCCGATTCTCGAGCGGGATGAGATCGCTCGCGCTCACGGATCCCACCCTCAATCATTGTTTCATCGCGTGAGTCTGTTTTTTCGCGTGAGTCTGGCCTGCGATGATTCCCCCTTCGGTTGTCACGCTCTAGGGCCTCCGTCCTGCCCCGACAAGAACCGGGATCGCGGGAGGATCAGGGAGCGGGCGGAGACGCCGGTGGCGGCGCTGGAGGCAGCGGGGGCGGAGGAGGAGCCGCCGATGCCCGCGCCGGGGCCGGCGCGATCGGGGACGGGCCGCTTGCGCCGCGAAGGCAGTCCTGAACCATTTGCCGGTGGCTGTACTGGTCGGCAAGGCTCTGTACCTGGGCAAATTGCGGCGTCGTGGAGGCGTAGGGCGTGAGGCTGCTGTCGGGCTGGTAGAGGCTGGAGCGATTCTGGATCAGGAACTGCTGCTCCGCCTGGCTGCGGCAGGCCGCGATGGCCGCCTGCTGCTGCGGCGTCGGCGGTGGCGGCGTCTCGCAGCCGACAAGTCCCGCGAGGACGAGGACCGCGCCGAGGGCGCAGCAGCCAAAAGGGAGCGGCTTCAGGATCATGGCGGCAGGATGAACCCCTGGCGTGGCGGGCGCCAGACCTGGCTCGCAGTGCCTGGCTCGTGAAATCCAGCTCATGCGCGTTCGCGATCGGCCTCGAGCAGAACGGCAAGCTCTTCGGCCGCCTGCTGGGTCGTCTGGATAAGCTGCTTCTCATCCATATAGATCGCATGCGTCTCGGCAAGCAGGCGCTCGTCGTACTCGCTGAAGATCTCGGTCGTGCGCTTGGCCTCGGCACCTGGCACGCCGAGCTCCTCGAGCGCCATCTCCGCGAGCCTGAGGCTTGAGAAGAACGTCTCGCGGATGATCCGGCTTACACCGCGGTCCATGAGCATATGGGCCGCGCGCCGGTCGCGTGCGCGAGCGAGAATTTTCAGATGGGGGAAGTCGCTCTTCGCGGTCTCGACGATCTTCAGAGTCTCGTCGAGCTCGTCGGGCGCGATGATGATCAGCCGCGCCGTCTCCGCGCCGGCTGCGCGCAGCACATCCGGCCTTGCCGGGTCCCCGAAATAGACCCGGCCACCAAAACGGCGCACCACGGCGATCTGCGCCGGACTGCGATCGAGCGCGGTGAAGGGAATATGTTGCAGGCTGAGGATGCGGCCGACGATCTGGCCCACGCGCCCGAAGCCGCAGATGAGGACTGGGGGGTCCGATTGAGGTATCGCGTCCGGCGGCTCCGGTTTCTGCCTCTCGAAGCGCGGGACCAGGAATTGCTCCGAGGCGGCGAAAAGCAGCGGCGTCGCCGCCATCGAGAACGCGGTCGCGAGCGTGGCGAAAGAAGCAGCTTGATGGGAGAGTGCGCCGAAACCCTCGGCGGAGGAGAAGAAGACGAAGGTGAGCTCGCTCCCTTGCGCCATCGCAATCGCGAAGCGCAGCGCGCCCCCCACTGTCTCGCGCTTGAGGAAACCCAGGCCGAAGGCGATCGCGCCCTTGATCACGATGAGGCCGATGACGGCGGCCGCGACTTCGAGCGGTCGGGTCCTGGCGAGGGACAGATCGGCCGACATGCCGACGGAAAGGAAGAAGAAGCCAAGGAGCAGGCCCTGGAAGGGTTCGATATCCGCCTGCAGCTCATGGCGATACTCGGAATCCGAGAGCAGCACGCCGGCCGCGAAGGCCCCGAGCGAAGGCGAGAGTCCGGCGATCTCGGCGATCTGGGCAGCCCCCAGCACCACAAGGAGCGCTGTCGCGGTGAAGAGCTCCGGGGTGCGCGCCCCGCCCACGATGGCGAAAGCCGAGCGGAGAAAGAACTGCCCGGCGAGCAGGATCACCGCGATCGCGGCGAGCGTCCGCCCGACCTGAAGCCATGGGAGATGGGTCGGCAGATGCAGTGACGGCAGATGCCCGGGTGCAAGCAGCGGCAGCAGCGCCACCAGCGGAACGAAGGCGATATCCTGAAAGAGCAGGACCGCGAACGCATCCCGCCCGGGCGGCGAGGCATGCAGGTTCCGTTCCCGCAGCATCGGCAGCACGATCGCGGTCGAGGAAAGGGCGAGGCCGGCACCGAGGACCAGGCAATCTCTCCAGGGGATGCCAGCGGTCCAGCCGAGCGCGGCGATCACCGTCGCGGTGGGCACGAGCTGACCGGGACCAAGCCCGAGCAGTGATTTGCGCAGTAGCCACAGCCGGTGCGGCCGGAGCTCAAGCCCGATCAGGAACAGCAGCATGATGATGCCGAGCGTCGAGACGGCGGCGATCTGATTGACATTGCTCACGAGCGCGAGCCCGGTGGGACCGATCACGGCGCCGGCCAGGAGATAGCCGAGGATGCTGCCGAGACCGAGGCGGCGGCTGAGGGTGACCGCAATCGCGATCGCCCCGAGCAGAATGACGAGAGCGGTGAGCATGGACCCTTCTAGAGCGTGATCGCCGAAGGTGGCATCACCGAAGGCGTGAATCACGCGCGAAAACAAAGGACGAGAGCGGGATTCGTGAGCGCGGGCAATCCAACCCGCCGTCGCGGGCCCGGTGGCGGCGGTGAGGCAAGAGCGTAATGACTTTACATCGTCACGTTCTGATCGTGCTCGCAAGACGGAGAGCGGGCACGGTTTGCGGGAGCCTGCGCGAGCGTCTGCCGCATCTGGAACGGGATGCGCTCGCTTGCGCTCCCTTATGCCACTCTCGCCATCTGTTTTCCCGCGTGATTCACGCCTTCGGTGATTCCACCTCCGGTCATCACGCTCTAGCGCGTGTGTGCGAGCTTGAGGCCAGGCTCGGGCCAGTCCAGCACGGCGAGCCGACCGGTGCCGGAGAGCGTGACATAGGCGGTGTGGAGATCGGGCCCGCCGAAGCAGAGATTGGTTGTCATCGGGTCCGGCAATTTCACCTGGCTGAGGACATCTCCGCCAGGCGAGGCGACGGTGATGGCCCCGCTCACCAGCGTGGCAACACAGATATTGCCGGCAGCTGTGACCGCGAGACTGTCGAAGCGCTGATAGCCCGGCAGGCCAACCACCAGACGCCCGCCATGGGGCGACGGCCAGGGCTGCTTCGCGACCTTGCCGGGTTCCTCGATATCGAACGCCCAGAGGCGCGATGTTTCCGTCTCCGCAACATAGAGTGTCTGCCCGTCGGGTGAGAGGCCGATCCCGTTCGGGGTGAGGACGGGATGGGCGACCTCGACGATGCGCGAGCCATCGGCACGCGCGTAATAGACGCCGCCATGATCGCGCTCGTGCGGGCGGTTCTTCCCGAGATCGGTGAAATAGAAGCCGCCATGCGCGTCGAAGACGAGGTCGTTCGGCCCCCGCAGCTTTCGCCCGTCACAGGCATCGTACAGCAGGCTGACCGCGCCGCTCGCTTGGTCGATACGTTCGATGCGCCCGCCGGTGTAATCGTCGGGCTGGTATCCGGTGCGCAGGATCTTTCCGTCATCGATCCAGCCGAAGCCGCCATTGTTGCAGCAATAGAATGCCCCGTCGGGGCCGATCGCAAGGCCGTTGGGTCCGCCGCCCGGTGTTGCGATCGTTGTGATCGCGCCGCTCGCGCCGACGCGGCTTATCCTGCCCCGGGCGATCTCCACGAGTGCTACGGACCCATCCGCCATCGCAACCGGGCCTTCCGGAAAGCGCAGCCCCGTGGCCAGGATTTTCGGCTCCACCATCTCTTTTTCCCCACGTCATGCGGTGTCGAGCGAAGCTGCGATTGCCGCGTTGAGGGCGCGCACGCCTGTGGCCGGGCCCTCGGGATGGTTCCAGACGGAACCGACGACGGCCAGAAAATCGGCCCCCGCTTTCACCAGAGGGGCACAGTTCGCGGCGGTGATCCCGCCGATCGCCACAGAAGGGATCTCCGTCAGCTCCGACCACCAGCCCAGGATCTCCGGATCCGCATGTGTCGGCGCCGCCTTCGTCGTGGTGGGAAAGAAGGCGCCGAACGCGGCATAATCCGCCCCGTCTTCGCCCGCCCGCATGGCGAGATCGCGGCTCGCATGGCAGGTCACGCCGAGAGTGCGGTCGGGGCCGAGGATACGCCGCGCCTCTTTCCCCGCCATATCGGTCTGACCGACATGGGCGCCATCGCAGCCCGTCTCGACGGCGAGGTCGGGCCGATCGTTGAGGATGAAGGCAACGCCGCGGGACTGAGCGACCGGGGCAAGGACAGCGATGGCGTGTCTCAGGACGGCATCGTCGATCTCCTTAAGCCGGAGCTGCACGGCCGCAACATCGCCGGCATCGAGCGCGGCGGCGAGATCGTCTCGGAAACGTTCCGGCGCGAGCCTCGGTGGCGTGACCAGGTAAAGCCGACAAACCCGTGTGCCGCCCGTTTCGCTCAATTCACTGCTTTCCCTGAAGAGCCGGGCACCCTTTCGAGCAAGAGGCGTTCGCTCGCGCTTACCGATCCCGCTCTCGCCACTTGTTTTCCCGCGTGATTCACGCCTCCGGTTTTCCCGCCTCCGGCGATCACGCTCTACGCGATGCCGCCCACCCTGTCATGAGGAGGTCTGCCGGAGCCAGGCGGCCAGCCCGCGCGCGGCTTCCGGCCGGGCAAGATCGAGCGCCGGGGGGGCGGCGGGAAGCAGGCGCGCGCCGAGCCGGGCAGCGCTTTCTGCAAGCATCGGAAAGGCCGGGCAGAGCGGGTCCAGCACGATCCCTCTGAGGCCGATCCGCAAGGCTTCGAGGGCGCGGCCCGGCGCATCCGCGCAATCGAGGAGATCCGTGGCATCGGTCTCCGGAAATCGTCCGCACGCCAGTTCGATCATGGCCTGCCACCAGCCCGCGCCGGCATAGAGCGCCGCCCCCGGCGCCGAGAGCAAGATGAGCGGCAGGCCCGGTGCCAGAGCCGTGCAGGCATCGGCGAGCCCATGCACGATCACCGCTCTCGGGATGCCCAAAAGGACGCCCGGGGGAATGATCGTTCGCAGGATCATGCTTGACGTTCAAGCAATTGCGCGCGTTGATTGCAACTGTGCTGGAAAATTCGAGGAAGCCTGTGGCTTCGGAGTCGAGGATGCCGGAGAGCGAGGAGGTGGCTGCCGCGGCGGCGCGCCTCGAGGCGGCCCTGGAACGAATTGCCCAGCAGGCAGCGAAGCGACCGCCGGAGGAAGGCGGAGAGGATCGGCGCATTGCCGAGGTGGTATCACGGCTCGAGGCGCTGATCGCGACCGTGCGCAGCGCCCTTGCCAGGCCGAATTGAGGGGTGAGGGGCCTGCATGGCGGAAGTGAGCGTACGCGTGAACGGCTATGTCTATACCGTCGGCTGCGAGGACGGGCAGGAGGCGCATCTGCAGGCGATGGCCGGCGAAGTCGACACACGGATCACCAGCATCAAGGCGGTTGGCGCGCAGAGTGGCGAGGCGCGGCTGCTGCTGCTGGCCGCACTGCTTCTCGCCGACGAGCTTTCGGACATGAAGCTCACGAAGCCTGAGCCCTCGCCCGGGGCCTTGTCTCAGGGCCGGGATGCCGTTCTCGCCCGCCGGCTCGGCCGGCTTGCCGGTCGCGCCGAAGCGATTGCCGACGCCCTTGAGCGACCTTAAATTGGGTCATGCGGGGCTGCCCGGTGCGTCAGGCAATTCATCCCCGGGGCCAGTAAGCATCCTCTCGGGAGCTGGCGCTGCCGCGATCCTGGTCGCGGTATCCGGCGCCCACCTGCAAGCGCAGGCCTTGGGAGGGTGAGACGCCAACGGCCATGGCGGCTCCGCACCCCGATCTCAAGCGGATCAAGAAAGCGGCGCGGCTTGCGGCCCTCGCGCGGCGCGTCGGAGCAGACCCGGCGCTGGGTGAGCGTCTCGCTATCCACGTGCTTGCGGAAGCGCCGCCGCCCGAAGGGGCCATCGTCGCGGGCTATTGGCCGATCGGCGAGGAGATCGATATCCGCCCGCTGCTCATCCGCCTCAATGAGCGCGGCCATGTCATCGTGCTTCCCGAAACCCCGCGCCGCGGCGAGGTTCTGCGCTTCCGCCGCTGGGCACCCGGGGACGCGTTGATGCCGGGGCGCTTCGGCACTTTTGCCCCGCACGGGGAGATCATGATCCCTGATTACATCGTCGTGCCGCTGCTTGCCTTCGACCGCGCGGGACGACGCCTCGGCTATGGCGGCGGTTATTACGACCGCACGCTCAAGGAATTGCCGGCGGTGCCGCGCGTCGGCGCGGCCTTCGCGATCCAGGAGATTCCCGAGGTTCCGGCCGGGCCGGCCGATATCCGGCTGCCGGCGGTCGCGACGGAGAATGGTGTCATCTTGTGCACGGAAGATGGCTGAGGAATGCGCATTCTTTTCCTCGGCGACGTGGTCGGCCGCGTCGGCCGCGAGGCCGTCGCGGCTGCGCTGCCGGGCTTGCGGGCCGCGCTTGCGGTCGATCTCGCGATCGTCAATGCCGAGAATGCCTCGCACGGGTTCGGGCTTGCGCCCGAGATGGCGCGCGCGCTTTTCGCGGCCGGGGCGGATGTCCTCACGCTCGGCAATCATGCCTGGGACCGGCGCGAGATCATCGGCTTCATCGCCGACGAGCCCCGCCTCATCCGTCCGCTCAATTTCCCGCCCGGCACACCCGGCGCGGGCGCGAGCCTCGTTTCGCTCGCCGACGGCCGCAAGGCGCTGGTGCTGAACGCCATCGGCAGGCTTTTCATGGATCTTGCCGATTGCCCGTTCCGCGGCACCGAGCGGGTGCTCGCCGCGTATCGGCTCGGCGTGACGGTCGGCGCCATCGTGATCGACTTCCACGCGGAGGCGACCAGCGAGAAGATGGCCTTCGGGCACTCCTTCGATGGAAAAGTGTCACTCATCGTCGGCACCCATACCCATTGCCCTTCGGCGGACCATCAGATCCTGCCCGGCGGCACGGCCTTCATCTCGGATCTCGGCATGTGCGGGGATTATGACAGCGTGATCGGCATGCAGAAGGGGCCCGCGAGCGCGCGCTTCTGGGGCCGGGTGGGGGGAGAACGGCTCTCCCCGGCCGATGGCGAGGCCACGCTCTGCGGCGTCTTCGTCGAGACCGATGATGCCACCGGCCTTGCCCGCCGGATCGAGCCGCTGCGGCTGGGCGGGCGGCTCTCCCAGGCGATGCCGGCGCGCTAGAGATAATAAATCCTACCAGACGAGTCGCCGATAGAGGTGCCAGCTTGCGTGGCCGAGCACCGGCAGCGTGATCGCAAGCCCGAGCAGGAACGGGATCGAGCCGATCACCAGCCCGGCCGCGACGATCAGTCCCCATTCCACCATCGCGACCGGGTTGGTCGCGAGCGCGCGCACCGAGATCCCAACGGCCGTTTCCAACCGGACATCGCGGTCGAGCAGGAGCGGAAACGAGATCGCGCCGATCGCCAGCACGAGGACGGCGAAGAGGAATCCGACGCCGATGCCGAGGAAGATCATCGTCCAGCCAGCGCCCGTGGCGAACACTTCGTGCGCGAAGACCCCGAGCGAGGCTGGCGGGCGGGGGCCGAGGGTTACCTGGTAGATCAGCCCGGCGACGAGCAGCCAGAGCAGGAAGATCAGCATCAGCAGCAGGCCGAGGACCATGATCTTGCCGATCGCGTGCGAGCGGAAGACCCGGAAAGAGTCCACCCAGGTCACGTCCTCGCGCTCCTCGCGCAGGCGGCTCATCTCATTGAGGCCAACGGCGGCGAGCGGCCCGATCAGTGAAAACCCGGCGACCAGGGGAAAGACGAGCGGCAGCACGTTATAGCCTGCGACGAGCCAGGCGAAGACGAGCCCGGCCACCGGATAGATCGCGCAGAGAAACACCGCATCGCCACGGAAGGTCGCGAAATCCGCATATCCCTGCTTCAGTGCCTCCCAAGGCTCGGCGAGACCGATGCGCCGCACGAGCGGCGCTTCTCCCTGCCGGCTGGCTTCGGCCTCACTCTCATTGTCGGCGACCGAACCCACCGCGGTGACAGCGATCTTGAACTCTTCCCATACCCATTCGACGGGGCTTCGGCTGCGGACGGCCATGGTTTTTCCTCCCGAACCGTGGTTCGGGGCCGCGTTCGTGGCCGTGGCTGGCCGCGCGAGGACCGGCTCGCGGAGTTCCGTGCGTCAGGGCGCGAGGAAGGAACACCGCAGCAATCCGGCCCTTGACCCTAAGCCCACGGCAGGTTTCGCAAAACTTGTCGTGGACGGCTGCCAGTCACGACCAGGCCGCGACCCGCCACGAGGGAAAGATACGCCCGGCTGGAGCCGCAAGCGAGGAAATTCCCGCCCTGTCCTCGGCCGAACGGAATGGAGGCGGCACGGCGAGGGCAGGGATGTTGCCGCGCGGGTCTTCTGGCGGCCACGAACTCGCAAGGTCCGGGGGGCTTTCGCACCCGGCGGCGAGATCAATCCTATCATCGTGCGGTCAAGGATTTCGAAGTCGCGATGGCTTAATCTGAAATCGTTTTCCATGTCGCCTCTCCCCTTTCATGAGAAGAACGATTGCGGAGGAGATCCGGACTCGATGCCGATTCGATTCTCATCGTCCACGAGAAGATATCGTGGATGAAAAGAGAGCGGATTGCCCAAAGGACGGGCAGTTTTCAGAAAAATCAAAATGCAACATGAATGCTTGCATGGCACTATTGACATCCTTGACATGGCACGTCTAGCTTTTTCCAGTCGTACAGGCCAACAACTTGAAATTCTTTTCGGGCGGAGGGATCGGCATCCCCACCGCGAAGGAATGACGTGTCCGCGCGAGCAGCTCTGCTCGCGCGGACGATCCCATAGGCTTGCACCCGCCATCGTTGAATGACCAAGGATCCTTTTCGCATGTTGAAATCCTGGCTCACAGCCGGTACCAATCTTTTGGCACTTGCAGCGCTCGGATGCGGCCTCGGCGCGTTGGCGCCCGCGACGGCCTCCGCCGGGACCACCCTCAGCCTCGTCGTCGCAGACTATGGGACGGGGCCGGCCGATACGAGCCAGAAATACTGGCAGAAGATCGCGGATGATTTTCATGCCGTGAACCCGGGCATCACGGTGAAGGTGCAGACCATCAACTGGAACGATTTCGACACCAAGGTACAGACCATGGTGCAGAATCGCCAGTATCCCGACATCACCGAAGGGGACTACTTCTCGAATTATGCCCAGGAGGGTTTGCTTTATAAGGTGACCGACGTCTTCAGCGATCCCTCCAACCTGATGCCGGTCTTCAAGACACTGGGGAGCTACGACGGCGTGCAGTACGGCCTGCCTTTTACCACCAGTGCCCGGGCGCTCTTCTACAACAAGAAGATCTTCGCCGAAGCCGGCATCACCACGCCGCCCACGACCTGGGACGAGATCATGAACGATGCCGCCAAGATCGAGGCCAAGGGCAAGATCGGGTTCGGCCTGCCGCTCGGCCCGGAAGAGGCGCAGGCCGAGACGCTGCTCTGGTTCCTCGGCAACGGCGGCGGTTATCAGGATGCCTCGGGCAAATGGGTGATTAACAGCCCGCAGAATGTCGAGACCTTTGCGTTCATGACCAGGCTGGTGAAGGCCGGCGATACCGAGCCCAACCCGGGCACCAAGAACCGCACCGATCTCTTCGAACAGTTCGGCGAAGGCCAGATCGGCATGATGAACGGAGAAGTCGCGTTGCTTCCGATCATCAGCAAGGCTGGTGTGCTGAAGCCGCAAGATGTCGGCACGGCAGCGATCGCGGGGAAGAACGGCCCGATCGACAAGACTCTCGGTGTTTGCGATTTCGTTGCCGCCTTCAAGGGAAATGGAACGAAGCGCGCCGCGATCAAGAAGTTCCTGGATTTTGCCTACCAGGACAAGTACCAACTCGCCTTTGTGCATGAGTATCTGGAACTGCCCGGCACGACCTCTGCGGCCATCATCCTGGCGAAGACGGATGCGACGCTAGCTCCCTTCGTGAAGGCGCTGCCCAATGCCGTGCAATATCCCAATGATCCCGTCTGGGCGCA
This sequence comes from Acetobacteraceae bacterium, assembly GCA_035509315.1. GTDB lineage: Bacteria > Pseudomonadota > Alphaproteobacteria > Acetobacterales > Acetobacteraceae > JAKAWQ01. The sequence continues at coordinate 230,512 of DATJLS010000054.1, forward strand.
GGTGAAGGCACAGATCCAGCAGATCATCGGCACCGCCATTGGCCCGGACCCGAAGAGCGTGCTCGACACGATTCAGCAAACTGCACTCAAGGGCAGCTAAAGTCTTCCAATCGTGGGTGTCGTGGCGGCAGAGAACGCCGCCGGGCGGATGCGGCGCAGGATCTGCCCGCCCGCCCGGCTGGCGCCGCTGCTTTGGGTCGGGCCGGCGATCCTGCTGATCATGCTGGTCGTGGTGTGGCCCGTGATCATCATGATCCGCACCGCCTTCCAGCATATCAGCCCGGACGGATTTATCCTTGGCTGGGCCGGATTCCGGAACTTCACCTATCTCTGGCAGGAACCGGATCTGCCCGGCATCCTCATCCGCACGGTGATCTGGGTGGTGAGCATCGTGGCCTGCACGATGCTCATCTCGCTTGTCCTGGCCCAGCTCTTCAACCAGCGCTTTCCCGGCAGGCGGGTCGCGCGCTGGGCGTTGATCGCGCCCTGGGCTGCATCCGTTATGATGACCGCGCTCGTGTTCCGCTGGGCGCTCGATGCGAACAATGGCGTCATCAATATCTTTCTGCACGATCTCGGTCTGCTGAAGCACTTCAACACCAACGCCTCGGACTGGCTGGGCAGTCCATCCTCCGCCTTCGCCTGGATGATCGTCGTTGCGATCTTCGTCTCGATCCCCTTTTCCACCTACGCCTTGCTGGCGGGGCTTCAGAGCATTCCTTCCGATGTCTATGAGGCGGCGAAGGTGGACGGCGCCGGCCATTGGCGGACCTATCGCGCGATCACATTGCCGATGCTGCGGCCGGCCTTCATCGTGGCCTTGCTCATCAACGTCATCAATGTCTTCAACTCGTTCCCGATCATCTGGGAAATGACGCGCGGCGGGCCAGGGCATCGCACCAGCACGACGACGACTTTCATGTATCAGCTCAAGCAGAGCTATATCGGTGAGTCCGCCGCCATGTCCGTCATCAATTTCGGGATGGTCGTGCTGATCGTGTTGCTCTATCTGCGCGTGACGCTGTGGGGCCAGGAAGAGGCACGGTGATGGAGGGCGTCGTTCCCGCCTCGCCAACCAGCCTCCCGCGGGCGCTCGAGAGGAGGCGGCCGGCACGCCGGCTCAGGAACCGCACGCTGATCTTCGCCGGCCTCGCCTATCTCACCGGCATTTTCTTCCTGCTGCCCTATATCGAGATGATCATCTCGGCGCTGCGTCCGCAAAACCAGCTGCTCGACCGGGACTATCTGCCGCGCCGTTTCGCCTGGCACAATTTCATCGATATCTGGTCCACCGGGTTCGGAAACAACCTCCGGATCAGCCTGGAGGTCGCGGCGGGGGCGACGATCCTCGTACTGCTCGTTGCCGTGCCGGCCGCCTACTACACCGCGCGCCAGCGCTTCCCCGGCCGCAATCTCTTCCTCTTGCTCGTGCTTGTGACGCAGATGTTCCAGCCGACGGCGATGCTGGTCGGCATCTATCGCGAGTTCCTCAGCTTCGACCTTCTCGACAGCGTCTTTGCTCTCATACTCGTCAATGCCGGCTTCAACATGGCCTTTGCGGTCTGGATTCTGAGCGCCTATGTCTCGGCCATACCGGCCGAGCTGGAAGAGGCCGCTTTCATCGACGGCACCAGCCGCATCGGCGCGATGTTGCGCATCACGCTGCCCCTGGCGCTGCCGGGGATCGTTACCGCGCTGATCTTCACCTTCATCAGCGCCTGGAACGAGTTCATCGTGGCGCTGACGCTCACCACCGCGCCGCAGACCGAGCCGCTGACCGTGACGCTCAACAGCTATATCGGCGAGTATCGGGTCGATTGGAGCCATCTCTTTGCCGGCTCCGTCATCGCGATCATTCCCGTCATCATCCTCTTCGCGCTGATCGAGGGAAAGGTGGTGAGCGGCCTGACCGCTGGCGCGATCAAGTGAGTCCGCGCATCCCTCCGCCTTGTGTGGAGATTTGCGTCGATGATCTGAATGGTGCCTTGGCGGCGGAAGCGGCGGGCGCCGACCGGATCGAGCTCTGCGCCGCCCTCTCGGAGGGGGGCATAACCCCAAGCGTCGGGATGATTCGCGCAGTCCTCGGAGGGCTGCGGCGGATCGGCGTCATGGTCATGATCCGCCCGCGCGGCGGCGATTTTCTCGTGACTGCGGAGGAACGCGCCATCATGCTGGCGGATATCGCGGCAATCCGCGAAGAGCCGCATGCGCCGGAGGTGAAGGTCGGGTTCGTCTTCGGCGCCCTGGCCGCTCGGCGCGGCATCGATGTGCCGAGCCTCAAGATGCTTCTCGCCGAATGTGGCGGCCTCCCCGTGACCTTTCACAAGGCGTTCGATGAAGTCGCGGATATGCAAGCCTCTCTCGAGACCTTGATCGCCCTTGGCATCGACCGCGTGCTGACCTCGGGCGGCGCGCCCACGGCCGCGTCGGGCCGTGAAAGGCTCCGTTCGCTCGTCGAGCAGTCTGCCGGACGTATCGGCATTCTTGCCGGCGGTGGCGTGCGCGCCGGCAATCTGCGCACCCTGCTGGCCGAAACCGGCGTGAGGGAAGTGCATCTGCGTGCAATGCGGCCGGATGGGTTCGGCCGCCCGGTCACGTCGCCGGAGGAGATCGATGCAGTGCTTCGCGTTGCCCGGGACGCAGCCCAGGATGCTGCGTGAGCGAGGCTGCATGAGTCCGGAGATGGGTCGGGGGCCTTCGGTTCTGGCCGTCGATGTCGGCGGGACCAGCCTCAAGGGGGCGGTGGTCGGTGAAGATGGGCGGTTTCTGCATCGGGAGGCTGTTCCGCTCGCCGGTGAGCGGGGCGAGGCGGTCTTCGATCGGCTGCTGGATCTTCTGGATCGCCTGCGGCAGGAGGCGGCGCTTCGCGGCCGGCCTGCCGGCGCAGCCGCCGTCATCACGCCGGGCATGGATGACCGCGGCTCCGTGATGTTCGCCTCCAATCTCGGCTGGCGCGATATGCCTCTCCGGGATCGCCTCGAACGCCATCTCTCGCTGCCGGTCGCAACCGGGCACGATGTGCGGACGGCGGGTGCGGCGGAGGTGCGGTTCGGCGCGGCGCGCGGCGCGCGGGATTTCGCGATGATCATGTTGGGCACGGGGATCGCCGCTTCGCTCTTCGCCAATGGGCAACCGATCCGAGGCGCGCGCAGCCTGGGCGGTGAGTTCGGACATATGCCGATCATTCCCGGAGGTGAGACGTGCCCCTGCGGCCAGCGCGGCTGCCTGGAAGTCTATGCCTCTGCCGGCGGCATCGCGCGGCGCTTTCGGGCGGCGGGCGGCGATCCGAGCCTGACGGCGGCCGAAATCGCCGGCGCGGCCGGCATGGACGCGCGGGCAGGGAAAGTCTGGCGGGAGGCGGTCGCGGCGCTGGGCCAGGGCCTCGTCATCCTCACCATGCTGCTCGATCCCGAGCTCTTCATCATCGGCGGCGGGCTCGCCGAGGCGGGCGAAAATTTGCTCGTCCCTCTGCGTGACGCGCTCAAGGCCGGTCTCGCCTGGCGTGCGCCGCCGCCGCTCGCCGCTTCCATGCTTGGTGCCCCCGGCGCTCTGCTCGGTGCCGCCGCCCTCGGGTTCGAGCGCATCGGCCTCAGCGCGTCAGTCCAGGAATGGAATCTTGCCGGGCGTCGCTGCCGGGCCTGATCGCGGGCCGTTCAGGCCGCGGCGCGGCGCGTTCTCGCATGATGCTCCAGCGCCTCGTCGGGCACCGGCACGATCGGCGCGAAATCGCGATGGGCGATCCACTCGGCGCGCGTCGGTGTGCGGATGAAGTTGGAGACCGCATTCAGTGTGAGATAGACGATCTTGCGCGGATAGGGTGTGATATTGCCGGCCGAGCCATGCACGAGATTGCCGTGGAACATCAGGACACCGCCCGGCCTGCCGGTGGGCGCGACAATGCCGCCTTCATCGACGAGGCGCGTCACCGTCGCCTTGTCGAGCGTCCAGAGCGGATAGGAGGTCGTTTCAAGATCATGACCGGCGGCCAGCGTGCCGTGGCGATGGCTGCGCGGGATCAGCATCAGCGGACCGTTGATCGGCATTACGTCGTCGAGAAAGACGGAGATGTTCATGGCGCGCGGCTCGGGCATCCCGTCATCGCGCACCCAGGTGCCGTAATCCTGGTGCCACTGCCAGACATCCCCGTCGAACGCCGCCTTCGCGTTGATCTTGAACTGGTGCATGTAGAGCGGCTCGCCAAAAATCTGCTCAACGGGGCGGATCAGGCGCGGATGGCAGCCGAGCAGGCCGAAAGCCTCATTGTAGGTGTGGGCGGCGAAGGCCGTGCGCGGCGCGCCGGATTTCTCGCGCCAGATTTCCTTCCGGTCATGGTCGAAAATCGCGACCGCCTCGGCGGCTAGGGCGGCGACCTCAGTCGGCGTGAAGACTTCAGGAAAAAAAATAAATCCTTCGCGATGAAAGCACGCGATGTCCTGTTCGGTAAGTCTCATCTCTTCCTCCCGGTCGCCGACACGGCGGGCGTGCAGCCCGACATGCGTGCATCTTGACAGCGGCACGGCAGCATAAACCCCGATCCACGATCAACCAACGCGGAGCGGAGGGCCGACGCCGGCGGAACCGTGCCCCGATCCCTGCTTATGTCCGCGCCGCGGCGAAGGAGGGCAGGGATTCCATGGTGGCAACCCAGGGAATCCGGGCCGCGGCATAGATCTGGTCCCTGGGCGGTACGGGCGAAGGATCGTCGAGGCTCGCCGTGGTAATGTCGATCTCCCCGGTGAGCAGGCTCGAGCGGAAGAAGAGGGCGGAGCCGCAGGATGGGCAGAAGCCACGCTCAGCCTTGGCCGAGGAGCGGTACCAGGCCGGGCTGCCCGCCACGATCCGAAGGGAGGGACGCGGCACGCTGAACCACGCGACGAGCGGCGCCCCGCTCGCGCGGCGGCACATCGCGCAATGGCAAATGGATTCGTGGAACACCGCCCCATCGGTCTCATAACGGACCGCTCCGCAGAGGCATCCTCCCCGCAGCATCGTCTGCTCCTCCCTTTCCCTACCAGCGCCGATACTCCGCTCCGCGGACCGGGCAATCAAGTTTGCGACAACGTGACAGCTATGGCTGCCGTGAACAGCGTGAATATGCGCTTCGTCGATCAGGACGACTGTCTCGGCGATTTTATCCCGCCTGACCGCCGGACCCGGCCCGTCCCCGCAGCTTGACCGCATCCCCACGGGGAGCGTGAACCCGTACCAAGGTGCAGGTCGGACCATAAGTTTCGAGAGATTGTCGGGCATATGTTCCGTGAAGCATGGTCGCCGCCGTCCGCAAGGCCCGAGGCCTGCCACCCCGCGTCTGACCGACAATTCGGCTGACCAGAAGTGATTGCGCGGGCGGCGAAGGCCGCCGCTCGTTCCCGCTCCGCCTTTGGCCCCGCCGACAGTGGTTTCAGGCTTGAGCAAAGGAGATCGAGATGACAGAAGAGCAAGACCACGCGTTGCTGGCGCGTCGCGGCCTCTTTTCGGGCCTGGGCACGGCCGCGGCGGCCGGTCTGATCGCGACCGCCGGCTTCACGCCAGCCCAAGCCCAGACCCAAGGGCCGACGGGGCCTGTGCCCTCGATCCTGGTCTTCGACATCAACGAAACCACACTGGACATCGACTACACCGCGCCAGTGTTTGCGCGTGTATTCGGCGACAAGGCTGTCCTGCGGGAATGGTTCGCTCAGTTGATCCTCTACTCCGACGCCATCTCGCTCGCCGGGCCCTATGCGACTTTCTTCGAGCTTGGCGAAGGCGTGCTGAAGATGCTGGCCGACATCCACCGCGTCTCCGTGCAGCCGTCGGACGTGGAGGAGCTTCGCCACCGCTTCGCCACCATGCCGGCCCACCCCGATGTCGAGCAGGGGCTGACCCGGCTGAAGGCAGCAGGATTTCGTCTCGTCGCCTTCACCAACTCTCCGCCGGTACATCCCAGCCCGGCCGAGAATGCTGGCCTCGGTAAGTTTTTCGAGCGGGAGTTCAGCATCGATCGGGTGCGGCGCTTCAAGCCGGCGCCCCAGTGCTATTACATGGTCGCAGAGGAGCTAGGCGTGGAGCTCTCCGCCTGCGGTATGGTCGCCGCACATGTTTGGGATACCCTCGGCGCCCAATCCGCGGGCTACTCGGGCGCCGCCCTGATCACCCGTGGCGTCAATGCACCCCTGCATGTGCGTAACATCCCCCAGCCGCAGATCGTCGCGCCCGATTTCATCGGCCTGGCGGACCAGGCCGGTAGGCTGTGGCGCCGGTGAACTCGGTGCACCTAGCGCCCGATCGCAGAGAAAAGTGACTCGCGGAGCGAGCACTTTTCGCCGCGTGAATCGGGCACTGGGACAAAGACCTATGTGCCAGCTTTCTATGAAAGCTGGCACTAGTCGCGCAGTGTTTCGTCCGCACACCTGGCCGCCCTTGTGATCTCTCGTCTTGTCGCCCCGTTGACCAATGGCTCTGACTTGGGGCTGTCTGACGACGTGCTGTTCTCCATCACCGATCGACACGATCGCCGGAACCGCCGAACCGAGGCGCTCGCGACCGGTAATGCGGCAGCCCGCGCAGCTTGAGCGCGGTCCCCTCGATGACCAGACGAGTGCCGCAGTCTGGACAGAAAAAGCGTCGATTCCGCTTGGGTGTCCGAGAGGCGGGATCTCCTCCGACGGCCGTCACCGCCTCGGTTGGATAGACAGTTTCGGGAACATAAGCCGCCCCGCGCGTGCGGGGAACACGTGGACGGAACGCTTCGACCAGCCTGATCGCGCAAGCCGCCACATCGAGGCTGTGATGGGCCACCGAGTGCATCGGCGCGAGATCGCCTGGTCGCGCGGATTTTGCCCAGAACTCGAGAAAACTGTCCAAATCGTTCAATCCTGGGGTCAGGAATTTGGCTTGAGATAGCCGAGATCAGAGTCAGGGCGCGGTGCGGCGTGAGTCGAGGGCTGACTGGAGGATGAGGGCGGCGGCGAGGCGGTCGGTCACTTTGGCGCGGCGCTTGCGCGAGAGATCGGCGTCCTCGATCAGGATCCGAAGGGCCTCGGCGGTGGTGAAGCGCTCGTCCCAGAGCGCCGCCGGCAGGCTGGTCGCCTCGGAAAGCGCGGCGGCCCAATCCCGTGCCGATTGTGCCGCCGGTCCCTCGCTGCCGTCGGGCGCGAGCGGCCAGCCGACCACCAGCCCGCCGATCCCCTCTTTCCTGGCAAGCCCGGTGATCTCTGCCGCATTTTCGGCGAGCTTGCGCCGCGAGAGGTTCCCATAGGGCGTCGCGAGCAGGAGCGAAACGTCCGAAAGGGCGAGGCCGATACGGCGGGTGCCAGGGTCGATCCCGAGAAGGCGGGCATTCGGCGCGAGCTGCGCGCAAAGGTCCGCCAGGTTGAAGAGCGGCATCGCCATGGTTATGGTCCCCGCCCTCTGCGTCCGGCAAGGCCCGCTTTACGAAGGAATATCACCGTTCCATGCCGCTTGATCCCGCAACAGTTCGGCGCATTGCGCGCCTGGCGCGTCTGCGCCTGGAAGAGAAGGAGCTGGAACGGCTCGAGGGTGAGCTTGGGACCATCCTCGCCTGGGTCGAACAGCTGAACGAAGTCGATGTCTCCGAGGTCGCGCCGATGACCGGGGCGGTCGCCATGGCGCTCAAGATGCGCGAGGACGTGGTGAGCGACGGCGGAGACGCCGAGATCGTGCTGGGCAACGCGCCCGAACGCACCGCGGATTTCTATGCCGTTCCCAAGGTCGTGGAATGAACCTCACCGATCTCGGCATTGCCGCGGCGCGGGCCGGGCTTGAGCGGCGGGATTTCTCCGCCCGCGAGCTGGCGCTCGCCCATATCGAAGCGATCGAGGCGCTCAACCCGCGCCTCAACGCCTTCATCACCGTGACACCCGAGCAGGCGCTGGCGGCGGCAGAGGAAGCCGATGCGGCCCGCAGCCGGGGGCAAAGCGCGCCACTTTTCGGTATTCCATTGGCGATAAAAGATATTTTTTGCACACAGGGTGTTCGCACCACAGCCGGCAGCCGCATTCTCGGGCCCTTCGTGCCGCCCTACGAAAGCACGGTGACGCAGAATCTTCTGCGCGACGGCGCGATCTTCCTCGGTAAGACCAATCTTGACGAATTCGCGATGGGCTCCTCGACCACGAGCTCCGCTTACGGCTCGACCGAGAATCCCTGGAAACGGCGGCAGAATCCCGAGGCCCGCCTGGTGCCGGGGGGATCTTCCGGCGGCTCGGCCGCCGCCGTCGCGGCGCGGCTCGCGATGGGCGCGACCGGCACCGATACCGGGGGCTCGATCCGCCAGCCGGCGTCCTTCTGCGGGATCACCGGGATCAAACCCACCTATGGCCGCTGCAGCCGCTGGGGTGTCGTCGCTTTCGCGTCCTCGCTTGACCATCCCGGTCCATTCGGCCGCAGCGTGGAGGATTGCGCGATCCTGCTGCGCTCCATGGCCGGGCATGATCCGTGCGATTCCACCAGCGTCGATCGCCCGGTGCCGGATTATGAGGCCGCATGCCGCCGCAGCATCAAAGGGCTGCGGATCGGCGTGCCGCGTGAATATCGCGTCTCCGGCATGGCGAGCGAGATCGAGGAGATGTGGCGCGCGGGCGAAGCATGGTTGCGCGGGCAAGGCGCGGAGGTGGTGGAGATTTCGCTGCCGCACACGAAATACGGGCTTCCCACCTATTATATCATTGCCCCCGCCGAAGCCTCCTCGAACCTCGCGCGCTATGACGGCATCCGCTATGGCCTGCGTGTCGATGGCGGGGATCTCGCCGATCTTTATGAGCGCACGCGGGGCGAGGGGTTTGGCGCGGAGGTGAAGCGGCGCATCCTGATGGGGACCTACGTTCTCTCGGCTGGTTATTACGACGCTTATTATCTCAAGGCGCAGAAGGTCCGGGCGCTGATCTTCAAGGATTTTTCCGACGCTTTTCAGAACGTGGACGCGATCCTGGCGCCGACCGCGCCCTCGGCGGCCTTCGCGGAGGGCGAGAAGACCGAGGATCCGGTGATGATGTATCTGAACGACATCTTCACCGTGCCTGCGGATCTTGCGGGTGTGCCGGCGATGTCGGTGCCGGCCGGGCTCGATGCGGACGGGCTGCCGCTCGGGTTGCAGGTGATCGGCCCGCCCTTCGGCGAGGAGGTGGTTTTCACGGTCGGCGCGGCGCTCGAACGCGCAGCCGGCTTCACCGCGCTCCCCGCGCTGCGCGCCGGGGAGGAAGTGCGATGACCTATCACATCGATGGCCGCGAGGGGTCGTGGGAAGTCGTCGTCGGGCTCGAAGTCCATGCCCAGGTCATCAGCCGATCGAAGCTTTTCAGCGGGGCGGCGACCGAATTCGGCGCCGCGCCCAACAGCCAGGTGAGCCTGGTGGATGCGGCGTTTCCCGGCATGCTGCCGGTGATCAATCGCGAATGCGTGGCCCAGGCGGTGCGCACGGGGCTCGGGCTCGCGGCCGAGATCCATCTCTGGAGCCGCTTCGATCGGAAGAATTATTTCTATGCCGATCTTCCCGCCGGCTATCAGATCAGCCAGTACGCGCACCCGATCGTCGGCAAGGGGAGCCTCGCGATCGAGCTTGCCGACGGCAGCAGCAAGGAGATCGGCATCACCCGGCTGCATCTCGAGCAGGATGCGGGAAAATCCCTGCACGACCAGCATCCTTCGAAATCCTATATCGATCTCAACCGCGCCGGCGTGCCGCTCATGGAGATCGTGAGCGAGCCCGATCTCCGCAGCCCCGAGGAAGCCGGCGCCTATCTGCGCAAGCTGCGCACGATCCTGCGCTATCTCGGCACCTGCGACGGCAATATGGAGGAAGGCTCGCTCCGCGCCGATGTGAATGTCTCGGTCCGTCGTCCCGGCGAAGGGTTCCGCACGCGCTGCGAAGTCAAGAACGTCAATTCCGTCCGCTTCGTCATGCAGGCGGTGGAGGCGGAGGCGCGGCGGCAGGTGCAGGTGTGGGAAGAGGGGGGAACAGTCGAGCAGGAGACGCGGCTCTTCGATCCCGCGCGTGGCGTCACGCGCAGCATGCGGAGCAAGGAGGAGGCGCATGATTACCGCTACTTCCCCGACCCCGATCTCGTGCCGCTGGTGCTCGACGAAGCCTGGGTCACGGCGCTGAAGGAAGATCTGCCCGAGCTTCCGGATGCGAAGAAAGCACGCTTCATGGAAGAATACGGGCTTGCGGCTTATGAATCGGCCCTGCTCGTCGCTGAGGCCGGAACCGCGGATTATTTCGAGGCGCTGGCCAGGGGGCGGCGGGCGAAGACGGTCGCCAATTTCATGCTCGGCGATCTTGCCGCGGCGCTGAACCGCATGGGCCAAAGCTTCGCCGGGGCCTCGCTCTTCACCGTGGAGGCGAGTGAAGCGATCCTCGACATGATCGAGGATGGAACGATCAACGGGCGCATCGCGAAAGACGTGATCGAGGAGATGGAGCGGAGCGGGGAGGGGCCGCGCGAAGTTGTCGCGCGTCTCGGCCTGCGCCAGGTGACGGATACCGGGGCGATCGAGCGGGCGGTGGACGCGGTGCTCGTGCGCGAGGCGGGAAAGGTCGCGGAATACAAGGCCGGCAAGGAAAAGCTTTTCGGCTTCTTCGTCGGGCAGGTGATGAAGGCGATGGCGGGCAAGGGCAACCCGGCGCTCGTCAACGACGTTCTGAAGCAGAAACTTTCATGAGGAAGCCCGGATGCCGATCGAACTTCATGCCTTCGACACGCCGAACGGCCGCAAGATCAGCGTGGCGCTCGAAGAGATGGGTCTGCCGTACATCGTGAAAGTGGTCGATATCAGCAAAGACGAGCAATTCGATCCGGCTTTCCTCAAGATCAGCCCGAACAACAAGATCCCGGCGATCATCGATCCTGACGGCCCGGGGGGAAAGCCGATCAGCGTCTTCGAGTCGGGTGCCATTCTCATCTATCTCGGCGTGAAGAGCGGAAAATTCTGGCCTTCCGACCTGCGCGGGCAGGTGCCGGTGCTCGAATGGCTGATGTTCCAGATGGGCGGATTTGGACCTTTCCCCGGACAGGTGCACCATTTTCTTCAGGTCGAGAATGAGGCGGACCGACGTTACAGCCTCGCGCGCTACATGAAGGAGACGCGCCGGCTCTACGCGGTGATGGAGCGGCGGCTTGCGGAAGTCCCCTTCTTTGCCGGGGAGATCTCCATCGCCGATTTCGCGATCCTCGGCTGGGCCTGGCGCCATGAGCGGCACAAGGTCGATTTTGCCGATTTTCCGAATGTCGGCCGCTGGTACGGCGCGATGACCGCGCGGCCAGGAGTGGCGCGAGGTCTTTCGGTTCCGTTGCGTTAAGGCGCTTTCCTTCTCTGGCGTACTCTCGATCGCGCAGACGCGAGGGAATCCTCTGCCCGTAAAGCCTGCAACGCGTTTCGCTTTTTCTGCGGTGCACATGGCTTCGCGCCGCATGGCGCGGATGGAATCGGCTCAGAACCAGAGCCTTATCGCGCCTTTCGTCACGTTTCACGCGAGGTCCGCGCGTACTCCGCGTTGCACGAGCGGAGCGGGATGAGATCGCGCCTCCGCGTCCATCCCGTTCCGGTCATTTTTTCATCGCGTGATTGAGACTTACGGTGATCCATCTCCGGTTATCACGCTCCAGGAGAGAGCTTGAATCTCTTGTCGCAAGATGTGTTGTCGCTCGAGCCGACCCTCTGGGCGGGTGTCGAGGACCTGTTCGACTATGCTCGCAGCAATCCTCGAACGAGCAGCGCCCAGCGCGTGGCTTATGCCATTCCGGGGAGTCTGCTATCCAACTCGCGCTTCACGGCCGAGGAGGGGGAGGGTTGGGCGTCGCTGGAAAAGCTCCGACTTTCCGGGGCGGTGCGCCCGATACCGATCGGTACTGGATTTGAAATCGAAACGGGATCGGCGGGGCCCCACCCGAGGCAAGCCTCGCGGGTGCGGCCCCTCAGCGTCTTCCCGAGCTGGCAAGAAGGATGGGGGCTGCCGGTGACGGAGGCGCTTAGGCTCGGCGTGCCGGTGCTGTGCAGTTCCGCCGGGGCTTTATCTGAGGCTGGCGGAACTCTGGCGCGCCGGGATCCGTGCCCGCTTCCGGCCGACGCCCTGGTCCGCGACCGCGAAGGCAGTGATGGAAGCGGCCTGGTCCCTGGGATCCTCGGAGGAGATCACGGCGACGAATGCATGAGGCAGTGGCCATAAGTCTGACCTTAACGCCGCCGAGCCCCTTTTCCTCCATTTCGTGGCCCTGGATCACCGTGCGAATGCAACCGGGCGTGAACCACATCTCGGCCGCGACGACTTCCGGCTCGTACGCTCGCGCGGAAACTACACGGGCGGACACGCAATGCGTGCCCGCCCGGTTCGTCAGAGCCGCTCTCCTGGATCTTGAAAGAGGATTGTCGTCGCGGCCTACAGCGCCGCCGTGACGGCCTTGATCTCGGTATAGTTGTGGAACACTTCCTCACCCATCTCGCGGCCCCAACCGGACTGCTTGTAGCCGCCGAAGGGGAGCGAGGCGTCAAACACGTTATGGCAGTTGATCCAGACCGTGCCCGACCGGATGCGGTTGGCGAGCTTGTGCGCGGTGCCGCCATCACGGGTCCATACACTCGCGGCCAAACCATAGACCGTGTCATTCGCCTGGACCGCGATCCGGTCCAGATCGTCGTCATCGAAGGGCTGGGCGCAGACCACGGGGCCGAAAATCTCCTCGCGGACAACCTTCATGTCCGGGTTGGTATTCTCGAGAACCGTTGGCGCCACGAAATAGCCGAGATTGCCCACGCGATCGCCGCCGACGGCGACGCGCGCGCCGGCCTGGCGCCCATCCTCGATATAGCTGGTCACGCGGGCGAACTGTTCGTCCGAAACGAGGGGACCCATTTCGGTCGCGGGATCGAGGCCCGGGCCGACCTTGATCCTGCCGGCAATATCCGCCACCCCGGAGACGACCTTGTCGTAGACCGATTTGTGCGCATAGAGCCGTGAGCCCGCGCAGCAGCATTGCCCGTGATTGAAGAAGATCGCGTTCGCCGCGCCGGCGATGGCGAGATCGAGATCGGCATCGGGCAGGATGATCGCCGGCGATTTGCCGCCCAGCTCCAGCGACACCTTCTTGAGATTGCCCGCCGCCGCCTGAACGATCAGCTTGCCCACTTCGGTGGAGCCGGTGAAGGCAACCTTGTCGACATCCGGATGCGCCGCGAGCGCCGCACCCGCGGTCTCGCCAAAGCCTGTCAGGATGTTGACGACGCCGGCGGGAATGCCGGCCTCCTGGACGAGTTCGGCGAGGCGAAGCGCGGTGAGCGGTGTCTGCTCCGCGGCCTTCAGCACCACGGTGCAGCCGGCGGCAAGCGCCGGGGCGAGCTTCCAGGCCGCCATCAGCAGCGGGAAGTTCCAGGGAATGATCTGCCCGACCACGCCCACCGGCTCGCGGCGGGTGTAGGAGAGATATTCGCCCGGCAGGGAGAGGGCGAGGGTGGAGCCGGTGATCTTGGTCGCCCAGCCCCCCATGTAGCGGAACATATCGACCGCCAGCGGCAGATCGGCGACGCGCGCCACCGCATAGGGCTTGCCGTTATCGACCGATTCGAGCTCGGCCAACTCCTCCAGATCGCGCTCGATCAGCTCGGCAAGCCGCCAGAGCATCCGGCCACGCTCGGACGGGCTGAGGCCGGACCAGCGCCGTTCGTCGAAGGCGCGCCGGGCGGCGGCAACCGCCAGATCGACATCCTCCTTGTCCGCCTCGGGTACATTGGCGATCACCGTTCCGCTCGCCGGATTGTAGACCGCAAAGGTTTTGCCCGACGCTGCGGCGACAAGCTCCCCATCGACGAGCATCTTGGGCGAGCGCCGAAGAAAGTCGGAGGCATGGCGAAGCCTCGGGTCGAGCGCGATCGTGTCCATCTCTCTTTCCTCCTGTTCTTGCGGCTCGCAGCGCGACCGGCGAAGGGCCGCCTGAGCCCGATCGGGGCATGAGCCCGCTATATCTAGACACATATAACGAAGCGGAACCAGTGCCGCCACACAGCGGCGAAAAGACCTGGCAGAGGGGCCGGCAGGGTTGATTCGGGGCTCCGAGCCATGTTTGGCTCCTTTCATGCCGGGACCGCGATCGAAAGAAAGCCAGTGCGCGACAACCGATGATCAGCTCAGCATCCGCATCGATCTGGCGGATGGGGGCCGGGTGGGTCCGGGCAAGATCGCGGTGCTGGAGGAGATCGCCCGCACCGGATCGATCTCCGCCGCCGGCCGCGCGCTCGGGATGTCCTACCGGCGCACCTGGATGCTGGTGGAAGACCTCAATCTCGCCTTCGGCAAGCCGGTGGTCGAGACGATTGCCGGCGGCGCCGGTGGGGGAGGGTCGCGCCTGACCGAGGCGGGCGAGGCCGTTGTCGCCTGCTATCGCGCGATCGAGGCGGAAAGCGCCCTGGTTGCAAGCAAGCATCTCAAGGTGCTGAACCGCGCGTTCGGCCGGAAATAATCACTTCGGTGGCGATAGGCGAAACGCTGGATGATGTGGCGGCGCGCAGCACTTTCTTCGCTATATTCAAAAGGGTATAACGAGCGAAGGGGTTCGGGGCACTGCGGCTGCGCCGCGGAGCGACGGACGGCCCTCCCTCGGGCTTTGTAACCGGGCGGAAGGCTAGGACGAACGGGGAGGCAAAAGGAGAAATATGCTGCTGTGAGGCCCGCCATGACCCGCCACCCGCTTCGCCATTCGCGCCCGATCCTTGGAGTTGTTGCAGCCGCGCTGACAGTTTCCTTCACCCTTTCCCTGCCGGTTCGCGCCGATTCCACGCCCGGCAGACTGCCTGCGCCGGCGCTCGACGAGACGCCCAAGCCTGGCCCCGGTCTGCAGACCGCTATATTTTCCGGCGGCTGCTTCTGGGGCGTTCAAGCGGTCTTCGAGCATGTCAAAGGCGTCAAAGAGGCCGTCTCCGGCTACACCGGCGGCCATGCCGTCAATCCGAGCTACGAAGAGGTCAGTTCGGGAACCACCGGCGATGCGGAATCGGTGCGCGTGACCTTCGACCCGGCGCAGGTCAGCTACGGAAAGCTCCTGCAAATTTTCTTCTCGGTGGCTCTCGACCCGACCGAGGTAGGTCATCAGGGGCCTGACTGGGGCACGCAATATCGCTCGGAGCTGTTCGTGAATGGGCCGGAGCAGGCGCGGATCGCGCACGCCTATATGGCGCAGCTTGAAGCCGCGCATGTCTTCGGCCGCCCGATCGCGACACGGATCGACCCGGCCGGGCCGTTCTACCAAGCCGAGGCGTACCATCAGGACTTTCTTTTCCTTAACCCCGACAATCCCTACATCGTCATCAACGACCTGCCGAAGCTCGACAGTCTGAAGGCTCTCTTCCCGGAAAGCTGGCGGAGCACACCGGTCCTGGTGAGCAAGCCGACCCGAGGGATCTGAGTCGAACCTGAATCGAGCGAGAGTCCGGAAGTCGGGCGCAGCCTCTGAACGAAGTGACGGGACGGAGCCTTAGCGATGACGGCCTTGCTTCTTGCGCTGGCGGCCGGGGTGCTGACGGTGGCGGCCCCCTGCATCCTGCCGATGCTACCGATCCTGCTCGGCGTCTCGGTGGGTCAGACGAGCCGGACGCGACCGGCCTTCATTGCTCTCGGCTTCGTGCTCAGCTTTTCGGTCGTCGCCCTCTTGTTCGGCGCCTTCGCCGCAAGTCTCGGCGAATCCCAGGACATGCTGCGGAAGGTGGCGATTGTCCTGTTGTTGATCTTCGGCCTGCTGATGATCTTCCCGCGTCCGTTCGAATGGCTGACGGCGCACCTGCACGGCTTCGTCAATCGCGCCCATGAGGTCGGCCAGAATGCCGGCAGCGGCAATTGGGGCGGGTTCGTGCTGGGGACGACCCTCGGGATCGTCTGGACGCCCTGTGCCGGCCCGGTCCTCGGCTCGATCCTGACCGTTGTCGCGACGTCCCATCGGCTTGCATGGTCGGGCTTGCTCCTGCTCGCCTACGCAATCGGCGCTGGCCTCCCGATGCTGGGTATCGCCTATGGCGGGCAGTACGTGACGACGCATGTGCGGCGCATCGCCCGCTATTCCCATCGCTTGCAGCAGGGTTTCGGGCTCGTGGTGATCCTGGTCGCAGTCGGGCTTTACTACCAGTACGATACGGTGGTGACGGCCTGGCTTTCGCAGTTCTATCCCAACGCCAATGTAGGATTGTGACGATGCTTGTCCTTACGCGCCGTTCCGCCATGCTGAGCGCTGCCGCCGGTGCACTGCTTCCGGCAGCCGAAGCGCGCGCAGAGGCGCCGCATTTCTCCAACTATGGCCGTGCGCCCGAGTTCGTCGGGATCTCGCATTGGCTCAACTCGCCACCGCTGACCATGGCGGGGCTGCGCGGCAAGGTCGTGCTGATCGATTTCTGGACCTATTCCTGCATCAACTGCCTGCGCACGCTTCCCTTTGTCACGCGATGGTACGATACATACAAGGACAAAGGCTTCGTGGTCGTCGGCGTCCATACGCCCGAATTCGCATTCGAACACATTACGGCCAATGTTCAGAGAGCCATCAAGCGGTTCGGCATTCACTACCCGGTGGCGCAGGACAATTCCTACGCCACGTGGCAGGCCTACTCGAACGAATACTGGCCGGCCGAGTATCTGGTGAACCAGCAAGGCGAAATCGTTTTGGAGCATTTCGGAGAGGGGCGCTATTCCGAGATGGAGGATGCCATCCGTTCCCTGCTGGCGCTCAATGCGAAAGTGCCAGTCGATAACGGAATCAATCTCTCCGGCATCGGCTCACCGGAAATGTATTTCGGCCTCGAGCGCGTCGCCATGCTCGCGAGCCCGGAGCCCGCGCACCGTGGTGCCTCAACCTACACCGCGCCCGCCCATCTTCCGCTCAACCAATTTGCGCTCGTGGGCAGGTGGAATCTCTCGGAGGAGAAGGCAACCCTCGCCAAGGATGGCGGTGCGGTGCAGCTTCACTTCCATTCGGCCAAGGTTTACATGGTCGCGAGCAGCCCGACGCCAGTGGCGCTGAGCATCAGCGTGGACGGCAAGCCCCAACCGCCGGTCACTGTGCAGCAAAGTCAGCTTTATACGCTGTTCAACAGCAGCGATTATCGCGACCACATGCTGACCTTGACCGTGCCCAAGGCCGGATTTCAGGCTTTCACCTTCACTTTTGGTTAGGGCTTGCCTCCGAACGAGGCCTATTCGCTGGTGCAGTGCAGAAACCGCTCGAACAAAGCCGCGTAGTCCGGGTGCCAGCGCGACAGGGGTGGCCGGTTTTCTACAATATCTCCCGCGGCCCAGAGGATTCTCCTGCAATCGATCTGCCGCGTCACCTCATTGTCGGGGCAGAGAACATAGAAATCACCCCGATTCATCCCCTCGATCAACATGTCCACCACCTCCTCCGGCATCCAGGCGCCGGGCGGCTTTTCCGCGCGCCCGCCACCCGTCATGCCGGTGAAGGTGGAGCCCGGGATCAGGAGATGGGCGGTGATGCGCTGCCCCTCCTCATTGCGCAGACTATGCGCCAGCGCCTCGGTCAGGACCTTCACGCCGGCCTTGCTCACATTATACGCGGTGTCTCCGGGCGGGCAGGTGATTCCCTGTTTTGATCCCGTATTGACAACGGCGCATGGGGTCTTCTGCTCCAGCATCGACGGGACGAAGGTCTGCACCCCGTTGATCACTCCCCAGAGATTGACCTCCAGCACATGGCGCCAGCGGTCGATATGTTCCCAGGGTCCGCCGCCCGGCGCTGTCCCGGCATTGTTCATGAGCACCGCCACTTCACCGAAGGTGGCATAGGCCGCTTCCTTGAGGGCCTGAACATCTTCGAGCCGGCTCACGTCCGTGGGCACCGTGAGGACGCCGCCCCGGTGTGCGGGCGAAGCGGCCGCCACCTCGGAAGCGGCCTGCTCCAGCTTGTCGCCCGGCAGATCCGCGAGGCAGAGCTTGAGGCCCATCGCGGCGAGCCGGCGGGCGGCCGCGAGGCCGATGCCGCTGGCGGCGCCGGTGACAACCGCGACCCGGCCGGCGGCAAGAGCGGGGTGAGCATTCATGAACGGATTCCCTTTCCGTGCAGGGGAGGGCACGGTTGCGCCGGACCCTGGCTTCCGTGATGGTCGTATCTAGTCGTATATAACGGGAAGGCGGGCGGATCGGGATGCCCCGGGATGACATGTCTCGACCCGGAGCGCATGGATTTGCGGTACGAGGATTGGGCGATATGCAGCACGAGCGTGAGCATTATGTAAACGGAGCCTGGGTCGAGCCGCTGGAGCCGGTCCTGCTCGACGTGGTCGATCCCTCCACGGAAGAACCCTTCACGAAGATCGCCGTCGGCGGGCCGAAGGATGTCGATCGCGCCGTCACCGCCGCCAGGGCCGCTTTCCCCTCTTTTGCCCGCACGACAAGAAAGGAACGGCTCGAGCTCTTACGCAACATCCTGACGGAATACAACAAGCGCCGGAATGATATCGCCGAGACGCTGGCGCGGGAAATGGGCGCCCCCCTCAAATTCGCCTTTGAGCGTCAGTCGGCGACCGGCACCAACCATCTCGCCCGGATGATCGAAGTCCTCGAAAACTTTCGCTTCGAGGAGCCCCAGGGTGCGACGATGATCGTGCGCGAGCCGGTCGGGGTGGTCGGGCTCATCACGCCCTGGAACTGGCCGATCAACCAGATCGTCTGCAAGGTGGCTCCGGCGCTGGCCGCCGGCTGCACGATGGTGTTGAAACCGTCGGAGATCGCGCCGCTCAATGCCGTCATCTGGTCTGAGGTGATGCACGCTGCCGGGGTGCCGAAGGGTGTCTACAACATGGTGCAGGGCGAAGGGGCCGTAGTCGGGGAAGCGATGTCCGCGCATGCCGATATCGACATGATGTCGTTCACCGGCTCGACCCGGGCGGGTATCCTCGTCGCGCAGGCGGCGGCCCGGACGGTGAAGCGCGTCGCCCAGGAACTCGGCGGCAAATCGGCGAATATCCTTCTGCCGGATGTGGATTTTCCGTCCGCCGTGGCCAAGGGCGTACTTGGGATGATGGTCAATAGCGGCCAGTCCTGCAGCGCGCCGACCCGCATGTTCGTTCCCATCGACCGGCAGGACGAGGCAAAGAGGATTGCCAAGGAAGCAGCCGAGAGCCTGGCAGTGGGGGATGTGCGCGATGAGCGGACCAATCTTGGCCCCGTTGTGAGCGAGGTGCAGTTCAACAAGGTGCAGCGCCTGATTCAGGGCGGGATCGATGAAGGCGCGGAGCTGGTCACGGGCGGTCCCGGTCGGCCGGAACATCTCAATCGTGGCTATTTCGTGCGCCCGACCGTCTTCGCCAATGTGCGCAACGACATGGCGATCGCGCGCGAGGAGATTTTCGGTCCGGTCCTCTCCATCCTGCCTTACCGGGACGAGGCGGAGGCGATCCGCATGGCCAACGAGACGGTTTATGGCCTCGCCGCTTACGTCCAATCCGGCGATCTCGCGCATGCGCGGCGCGTGGCGGGAGAAATGCGGGCCGGCAATGTTCATCTGAACTATCCGCCGGCCGACAATGCCGCGCCGTTCGGTGGCTACAAGCAGTCCGGCAATGGCCGGGAATACGGCAAATGGGGCCTCGAAGAATTTCTCGAGGTGAAGGCGATGATCGGCTACGACGCCGCCTGAATTCTGAGCCCCATCGCGCCGGAGCGGCTCCGCGCGATGCGATCCGTGGCGGAGGCAAACGGTTTGAAAAGGAAAGCGTGAGCGTTTTTCTCCCGCGTTTTCCCGGTCGATTTCGTATCTTCCTTTCGGGTCTCCCCAGGGGCCTTTGCGGATTGCAAGGCGATCCACCAGGGCCCTATTGATCCAGCGGGCGAGAGAGGCGCTTGCGCGCGGGCCGTGTTCGTCAGCAGCGCCGATTGATGCGATATCATTTCGATACGACGAAGGATCTGACAATGGATTATGTGAAGCTCGGCCGGACCGGCCTCGAAGTCTCCCGGATTTGTCTCGGCTGCATGAGCTTTGGCATCCCGGAACGAGGCAATCATCTCTGGACTCTCAATGAGGAACAGAGCCGTCCCTTCATCAAGCGGGCTCTTGAAGGGGGTATCAATTTTTTCGACACGGCGAATGTCTATTCCGATGGAACCAGCGAGGAGATTCTCGGTCGGGCGTTGAAGGATTTCGCCCGGCGGGAGGAAGTCGTCATCGCGACCAAGGTGCATGGGCGGATGCATCCTGGCCCGAATGGCGCGGGCCTCTCGCGCCGGGCCGTCATGACCGAGATCGATGCGAGCCTGCGTCGCCTCGGGACGGATCATGTCGATCTTTACCAGATCCATCGCTGGGATTCCGGCACGGCGATCGAGGAGACGGTCGAGGCGCTGCATGATGTGGTCAAGGCGGGAAAAGCCCTCTATGTCGGGGCTTCGTCCATGCATGCGTGGCAATTCGCCAAGGCGCTGGCAATTGCGGAGCAGAGGGGCTGGACCCGCTTCGTGAGCATGCAGAACTATGTGAATCTCCTCTATCGGGAAGAGGAGCGCGAGATGCTGCCGCTCTGTGCGGCGGAAGGGATCGGGGTCATCCCCTGGAGCCCGCTGGCCCGCGGACGCTTGACCCGAGACTGGGATGAGAAGAGCGCGCGATCGGAAACGGACGAGTTCGGCAGGACGCTCTATGCGAAATCCAGTGATGCCGATCGCAAGATCGTCGAACGTGTCGCGGAGGTCGCGAAGCGACGCGGAGTGCCACGCGCGCAGGTGGCGCTCGCCTGGCTCCTGTCCAAGAAGGTGATCACCGCACCCATCGTCGGCGCAACGAAGCTCCAGCATCTCGAGGATGCGCTGGCCGCGGTGGACCTGCATCTTTCGACGGACGAGATCGCCGTTCTCGAGGAACCCTATATGCCGCACGAGATCGCCGGATTCCCTCCGGTGAGGGTCTAAAGACGAAGGTCTGCCTTCGCCGCCGGCGGGAGGGGGGCCGGGCCTTCGCTCTATCCGCTGCCCGCCTCCGTCCGCCTCTCGTCCTGGCGCAGCACGTCGAGCGGCACCAGCGCGCCGCCGCGCTCGAAGTGCCAGAACAGCCACCCATTGCAGGAGGGTGCATTGCTCACCGCCGCCCCCACCTGGTGGATCGATCCGCGCGCGCTTCCGGCCTGCAGCGTGCCGTCCGCCGCCACCGTGGCCGAAACCCGCCGGCTGCGGTCATAGAGCCGCGTTCCGGCCGGCACCAGCCCGCGCTCGACCAGGCTGCCGAAGGGAATGCGCGGCGCCTCGCGCCGCGAAGGCGTGACGGCAAATCCCTCTTCCGGCAGCCGCCTTGTGTGTTTGAGCCGCGCCAGCGCCGCCTCGACAT
Source organism: Acetobacteraceae bacterium (assembly GCA_035509315.1). Classification (GTDB taxonomy): domain Bacteria; phylum Pseudomonadota; class Alphaproteobacteria; order Acetobacterales; family Acetobacteraceae; genus JAKAWQ01. The sequence continues at coordinate 251,817 of DATJLS010000054.1, forward strand.
AGGCCGGGTGCCGCTCGATGCCGATGAAATGCCGTCCCAGCCGCTTCGCCACCACCGCCGTGGTGCCGGTGCCCGCGAAAGGATCGAGCACCACCTCGCCGGGCAGGGTGCAGGCGATCAGCACCCGATGAAGCAGCGCCTCCGGCTTCTGTGTCGGGTGGAGCTTGAGCCCATGGGCGTTGCGCAACCGTTCCTCGCCCGTGCAGAGGGGCAGCAGCCAGTCGCTCCGCATCTGCACATCGTCATTGAGGGCCTTCATTGCCTGGTAATTGAAGCGATGCCGCGAATCCCGCCCGTGCGCCGCCCAGATCAGCGTCTCATGCGCATTGGTGAAGCGTCGGCCGCGGAAATTCGGCATCGGGTTCGATTTGCGCCAGACCACGTCGTTGAGGATCCAGAAGCCGAGATCCTGGAGTGCGGCGCCGATGCGGAAGATATTGTGATAGGCGCCGATCACCCAGAGCGTGCCGTCCTTGGCGAGGACGCGGCGGCATTCGCCGAGCCAGGACGCCGTGAAGCGGTCATACTCGGCGAAGTCCGTGAACCGGTCCCACGCCTCGTCCACCCCGTCCACGAGGCTGTCATCCGGCCGGCGAAGCTCGCCCCGGAGCTGGAGGTTGTAGGGCGGATCAGCGAAGATACAGTCGATCGAGGCGCTCGGCAGCATCCGCAATATCTGGATGCAGTCGCCAAGAAGCACTTGATCGAGCGGCAGCTCGTGGTCGATTGCCGGGTTTCTCCAGGGATCGGAACCGTTGACGATATGGTGGTCGGACCGCCCGTTGCCCGTCAACCGTTCACGGGGCGCCCATGGGATCAGAGCCCGTGGGATCAGCGAAGCCGCGCAAGAGTCCGAACCCCATCCGATGGTGCCGGGTCGGGCCGAGCCGGAGTATGGCTTCCTGGTGGCCCGGCGTCGGGTAGCCTGCATTCGCCTCCCACCCATAGCCCGGAAAGCGCAGGGCGAGCCGGGCCATGGCGCGGTCGCGCAGCACCTTGGCCACGATTGAGGCGGCGGCGATCGAGAAACACCGCGCATCCCCGCCTACCACCGGCCGGGTGGGGCAGGGAAGCTCGGGCGTGATCGGCCCATCGATGAGGGCGAGATCGGGTGGGCTGGGAAGGCGGCGCACCGCCCGGCGCATCGCGAGCAGGCTCGCGACGAGGATATTGAGAACTCCGATTTCCGCGACCGAGGCGGCGCCGACCCCGATCTCGACCCCCTTCGCGCGCAGGAGCCGCGCGAAGGCCGTCTCGCGCGCCGCCCGCGAGAGCGTCTTCGAATCGTCGATCAGGGGGCCAAGGCCGCGTGGCACGCCGGCACGGAACACCACGGCGGCGGCGAGCACGGGACCGGCGAGCGGGCCGCGGCCGGCCTCATCCACGCCGGCCACGCGCCCGCCCGCTGCCGCCTCGAGGCGAAAATCGGGCATGGGCGAAGATCACCATTGTCCGGTGATTCGCGCCATGCCCTGATGCGTAAAATGGTCTGGAAGGGGCGGGCGGGCGTGACAGAAGGCCTCAATTCCGGTTTCGGATTGGATTTCGATCTCGGCGAGGCGGCAGAGATGCTGCGCCGCGAGGTGCGATCCTTCGCGTCCGACGAGATTGCCCCCTGCGCGGCGGAGATCGACCGGAAGAATGATTTCCCCGCCGATCTCTGGGTGAAGATGGGCGCGCTCGGCCTGCTCGGGATCACCGTCGAGGAAGAGCATGGCGGCGCCGGCATGGGCTATCTCGAGCATGTCGTGGCGATGGAGGAGATCAGCCGCGCCTCGGCCGCCGTCGGCCTTTCCTATGCCGCTCACTCCAATCTCTGCGTCAACCAGATCCGCCGCCACGGGAGCGAGGCGCAGAAGCGCCGTTATCTGCCGCGCCTCATCAGCGGCGAGCATGTGGGGGCGCTGGCGATGAGCGAGCCCGGCGCGGGCTCGGACGTCGTTTCCCTGCGCACCCGCGCCGAACGCAAGGGTGACCGATTCGTGCTGAATGGCACGAAAATGTGGATCACCAACGGCCCGGATGCGGATGTGCTGGTGATCTATGCCAAGACCGACCCGGAGGTCGGGCCGCGCGGCATCACCGCCTTCCTGGTCGAGAAAGGGTTTCCCGGCTTCACGACCGCGCAAAAGCTCGACAAGCTCGGCATGCGCGGCTCCAACACGTGCGAACTGATCTTCGGCGAGTGCGAAGTGCCCGAGGAGAACGTGCTCGGCGCGGTCGGGCGCGGCGTGAACGTGCTGATGAGCGGGCTCGATTACGAGCGCGCGGTGATCGCGGGCGGGCCGCTCGGCATCATGCAGGCCTGCATGGATGTGGTGCTGCCCTATGTGCATGAACGGCGGCAGTTCGGCCAGCCGATCGGCGAATTCCAGCTCATGCAGGCGAAGCTCGCCGATATGTACACCGGGATGAACGCGGCAAGGGCGTACGTCTATGCGGTCGCCAAGGCCTGCGATCGCGGCCGGGTGACACGCAAGGACGCGGCGGGGGCGATCCTCTTCGCCGCCGAAAAAGCGACCTGGATGGCGCTCGAGGCGATCCAGGCGCTCGGGGCCAACGGCTATATCAACGACTATCCGACCGGGCGGCTCCTGCGCGACGCCAAGCTGTACGAAATCGGCGCGGGCACGAGTGAGATTCGCCGGGTGCTGATCGGGCGGGAACTCTTCGCGGAGACGCTGTAACGTGCCGATGCCCGGGGCGGCGCTCGAAAGCGCGATCGATCCGCGTTCGGCCGCCTTCCGCGCCAATCGGGAAGCGATGGCTTCGCTTGTCGCTGCGCTGCGGCGGACAGTGGACGAGATCCGCGAGGGGGGTGGCGCGGCCGCGCGGAAACGCCATCGCGCGCGCGGCAAGCTCCTGCCGCGGGAGCGTATCCGCGCGCTGATCGATCCGCTGTCGCCCTTTCTGGAAATCGGTCAGCTCGCCGCCCATGGCATGTATGGCGGCGAGGTGCCATGTGCCGGGCTCATCGCTGGCATCGGCCGCGTCTCGGGGCGGGAATGCATGATCCTTGCCAATGACGCGACAGTGAAGGGCGGGACCTATTATCCGCTCACGGTGAAGAAGCATCTGAGGGCGCAGGAGATCGCGCTGCAGAATCGTCTGCCGTGCCTCTATCTCGTCGATTCCGGCGGGGCCAATCTGCCCAATCAGGACGAGGTCTTTCCCGACCGCGATCATTTCGGCCGCATCTTCCATAACCAGGCAACGATGTCCGCCGCCGGGATTCCGCAGATCGCGCTCGTGATGGGCTCCTGCACCGCCGGCGGGGCCTATGTGCCGGCGATGGCCGATGAGAGCGTGATCGTGCGGAACGAGGGCACGATCTTCCTGGGCGGCCCGCCGCTCGTGAAGGCCGCGACGGGCGAGGTGGTGAGCGCCGAAGAGCTGGGCGGGGGCGAGCTGCATAGCCGCATCTCCGGTGTCGCGGACCATCTCGCGGAGAACGATCATCACGCGCTCGGCATCGCGCGGCGCATCATAGCGGGGCTCAATTGGGCCGGGCCCAATCGTCGGAAATCGCCCGAAATCGCGATGCGGGCGCCGGTTCCTCCGCGTTATGACGCGGTCGAGATCGGCGGCATCGTGCCTTGCGATCCGCGCCAGCCCTATGAGGTGCGCGAGATCATTGCCCGGCTGGTCGATGGCTCGGAATTCGACGAGTTCAAGCGTCTCTACGGGCCGACCTTGGTGACCGGCTTCGCGCATCTCTGGGGCTATCCGGCCGGCATCATCGCCAATAACGGCATCCTCTTCAGCGAGAGCGCGCAGAAGGGAGCTCATTTCATCGAACTCTGCGCGCAGCGGCGGATTCCGCTGATCTTCCTTCAGAACATCACGGGCTTCATGGTCGGGCGCAAATATGAGGCGGGCGGCATCGCCAAGGATGGCGCGAAGATGGTGACGGCAGTCGCGACCGCCGCGGTGCCGAAATTCACCGTGATCATCGGCGGCAGCTTCGGCGCCGGCAATTACGCGATGTGCGGGCGCGCCTATGCGCCACGCTTTCTCTGGATGTGGCCGAATGCGCGAATCTCGGTGATGGGCGGAGAGCAGGCGGCGAATGTGCTGGCCGGCATCCGCCGCGACGCGACGGAGGCGCGCGGAGAGGCATGGTCCGGCGAAGAGGAGGAGGCGTTCAAGGCGCCGATCCGCGCGCAATACGAAACCCAGGGCAATCCCTATTATGCCTCGACCCGGCTCTGGGATGACGGGATCATCGATCCCGCCGAGACACGGCGCGTGCTCGCGCTTTGCCTCTCCGCGAGCCTCAATGCGCCGATCGGCCCAACGCGCTTCGGCCTTTTCCGAATGTAGCCCGGGTGTTCCGGAAGATCCTCATCGCCAACCGTGGCGAGATCGCCTGCCGCGTGATCGCGACGGCACGGCGGCTCGGCATCGCAAGTGTCGCGATCCATTCCGACGCGGATGAAAAGGCGCTTCATGTCGCGCGCGCGGACGAAGCCTGGTCGGTCGGGCCCGCACCGGCGCGCGAGAGCTATCTTGCGATCGAGAAGATCATCGAGATCGCGCGTCGCGCCGGGGCGGAGGCGATCCATCCCGGCTACGGCTTTCTGGCCGAGAACGCGGAATTCGCGGAGGCCTGTGCCGAGGCCGGGATCGTCTTCATCGGCCCGCCGCCGGGTGCTATCCGCGCGATGGGGTCCAAGGCTTCCGCGAAGGCGCTGATGGAAGGCGCGGGCGTGAGGCTCGTGCCGGGCTACCATGGCGCGGCGCAGGACCTCGCGACATTGCGCGAAGCAGTGGAGCGTGTTGGTTATCCGGCGCTGGTCAAGGCCTCGGCGGGCGGCGGCGGCAAGGGAATGCGCATCGTCACGAGCGCGAGCGAGATCGAGGACGCCATCATAGGGGCGCGTGGCGAGGCACGTTCCGCCTTTGGCGATGACCGGCTGTTGATCGAAAAATATCTCCCCGTGCCGCGCCATATCGAGATCCAGGTCTTCGCCGACAGCCACGGCAATATCGCCTCGCTCTTCGAACGCGATTGTTCAATTCAGAGGCGATATCAGAAAGTGATCGAGGAAGCGCCGGCCCCGGGCATGACGGAGGCGCTGCGGCGCGCGATGGGCGAAGCCGCGTGCCGGGTGGCGCGCGCGGTGGGATATCTCGGCGCCGGCACGGTGGAGTTCATCGCCGATGGCGAGGATTTCTACTTCCTGGAAATGAACACGCGCCTGCAGGTCGAGCATCCCGTAACGGAGATGATCACGGGGCTCGATCTCGTCGAATGGCAGCTCCGCGTGGCCGTGGGCGAGACATTGCCGTTTGCTGCCGATCGGCTTCGCATCTGCGGTCACGCGATCGAGGCACGAATCTACGCCGAGGATCCGGCGCGGGATTTCCTTCCCTCCATTGGCACGCTCGTTCATCTGAGGGAGCCGCGCACGGATCGGCAGGTGCGCATCGATTCCGGCGTGCAGGCGGGTGATGCGATCACGCCCTATTACGACCCGATGATCGCCAAGCTCATCGTACGCGGGGAGGATCGCGCCGAGGCAGCGCGGCTGCTCGCGGCGGCGCTCGGGCAATACGAGATCATCGGGGTCGAGACGAATCTCGGCCTTCTGCGCGCGATCGCCGCCCATCCGGATTTCGTGCGCGCGAAGCTCGACACGGGCTTCATCGCTCGTCATGCCGAAGCGCTGCTCACCCCGCAAGTCGCGGCCGAAGGCGATTCCGTGCCGTGGGCCGCGGTCGCGCTCGCCGCTTTCATCGATATGCGGTCGCAAGGGGCGGCGGAAGCGGCTTCTTCCTCCGATCCCTTCTCGCCCTGGGCCGTTGCCGATGCCTGGCGGATGAACGGAGAGGGCTATCAGGATCTCATCCTGCGCCGGGAAGAGCGGACGGAGACGTTGCGCATCCATCCCGAAACGGATGGCGCCTTGCGGCTCGATCTGCCTGGCGGACCCGTTCGCGCCGAGGCGCGGGAGGAGGCCGGGAGCGGCATGGCGCTCCGTCTCGACGGCGTATTGCACCGGCTTCGCGTGGTGCGGCATGCGGGCACGCTCATCGTCGTCCGCAACGGGCGCAACCATGTCTTTCAGATCGTCGATCCGCTTGCGCCGCCGGCGGGAGGGGGGGAGGGAAGCGAGCGGCCCAGGCGTGATGACCGGAGGTGGGATCACCGCAGGTCTCTCTCATCTCTCTCACGCGAGAAAACAACGACCGGGAGCGGGATGGGTGCGCGTGAGCGATCTCATCCTGCTCTCGTGGCGCCCGTCCCCGCCCGTGTCGCGCGCGTACTGGTGAGCGTGGGCGCCGAGGTGCGCAAGGGCGAGAAGCTGATCGTGCTCGAGGCGATGAAGATGGAGATGACGCTCGTCGCTCCCTTCGACGGCGAAGTTGCTTCGCTCCCTCATGGGGTGGACGAGATGGTGGAGGAGGGGGCGGAGCTCGTCATCTTCGCAACCGGCGAGACTGCCTGAATCAAGCGCGTTCGATAACATTAACCAAATTAATAGGCGCCTCCGGTCGGCCCTCCGCTTTGAATGAGGCCCCCGCCTCCACCGCCGCCGGTCGGGGTCGGCGAGTAGCGGCCGATCGAGCCGAGGAGCTGCTGGAAGAACGAGGCATTGCCGCCCGGCGAGGGCGTCGCCCCTCCGGCCATGCTGACCGCAACCGTATCCTTCTTGTTGAGATGCTCCACCTTCTCCAGCACGCCCTGGTCATTGAAGGTGAGAACCACGACGTCATTTTTGACGACCGCCGGGTAACGCCCGATTCGCGCCTGCGTCACCTGGCCCATATAAGCCCAGCGATTGGAATCGAAGAGCCCCTGGCTGGTCGGGTCACCGAGCAACGCGCGCACATCGGCTTCGGTGCTGGTTCCGGGCACGAGCTGGCGAAGCTGATCTTCCGTCACGTTCTGGCCACGATATTGCAGCGGCGCGGTGAAGAGCCCGCACCCCCCCAACGCCGTCGCGAGCCCCAACGCAAGCCCGATCGAAAGCACGGACGCCGCCAGCCGCTGCCTGGCTTGGCGCGGCGCGCGGCGTGAGCCGAAAAGAGGGCCGGCAGGAAGACGCAGGACGGACAAGCTCCCCGATCAGTGCCGAACCGATTGACCCCGGCACCGGGCACGCGCAATGGGCACGTCATATGCGCGGGTTTCGGTGTCACGGTCGCGGATGGAAGTCAACCATTCGTGTGTCGCGTTGGCATCCACACTCAGTACGGCCACGGGAGGGGCGATGTTCGGTTTCCGGCGGCGACGCTTCGAGCGGATGGGCTTCGTTCTCTATGGGCGCGTCGTCACGGCGGCACGGGCTCCCTATCTCTATCGCGATCTCGGCGTGCCGGACACGCTCGATGGGCGTTTCGACCTGGTCGGACTCTATGCCTTTCTTCTTGTGCGCCGGCTGGAAGCCGAGCCGCCGGCGGGCCATCATCTCGCTCAGGCGGTGTTCGATGCCATGTTCAGCGATATGGACGTGACCTTGCGGGAGCTCGGGGTCGGCGATCTTTCCGTCGGCAAGCGGGTCAAGGCCATGTGGGAAGCCTTCCATGGCCGTGCGCGCGCCTATGAGGCCGCGCTCTCCACCCCGGCCGGGCCGGACGGAGACGACCCGCTCGCGGAGGCGCTCGCCCGCAACGTCTGGCGTGGCAGGCCGGTTTCCTCCGGGCCAGTCGCGCTGGCACGTCTCGTCCGGGCGGAAGGCCGGCATCTCGCGGCCCAACCGCTTGCCGAACTTGGGGGCGGTTCGGTCGCCTTTCTCTCACCGGACGAGGCCGCCCCATGGCATCCGAGATGAAGCCCGAACTCTCCCGCCTGCTCGCCGTGACCGACATCCCACCGACCGGCCGAATGGTACGTATCGAGGCGAATGAGGCGGAGCGGGCAGCCCTGGCAAGGCGCTTCCGTCTGCCGGCCGTTGAAACGCTTGCCTGCGACTTCACCCTGCGGCGGGAGATCAAGGGCGAGATCGCCGCTGCCGGCGATCTCACGGCTCGCGTGGTCCAGGTCTGTGTCGTCACGGCCGAGGAATTCTCTGCCCCGGTGGAGGAGCGTTTTTCCGTCCGCTTCGTCCCGGCCGGGCAGGAGAGCGAGGATTTCGATCCCGATGCGTCGGACGAGATCCCCTATGAAGGGGGCACGCTCGATCTCGGTGAAGCCGCTGCGGAGCAGCTGGCGCTCGCGCTCGATCCCTGGCCACGCAAGCCGGAGCTGGGCGAACAACCGAAGGGGGTGTGAACCGCGTCTCCCTTGCGGGCGCCCAGACCCTCTGCTAGATCAAATCGTGATCGCTTGAGGCCCAGAGGCGGCGACCGATGCGATGGTCGCGGCCTCTAACCCGTGCTTATCGCAAGAGGAAACGCGGCATGGGCCGGTGATCGCGATCCTCGTTATTGACTCTCTGTTCACCCCTCGCAGAGGGTGGACAAGCGCGAAAGGGCTTCCTCCATGGCCGTTCCCAAGAAGAAGACCTCGCCTTCGCGGCGGGGTATGCGACGCAGCCACGAAGCGCTGCGGAGCGCGGCCTATCATGAGTGCCCGAATTGCGGCGAGCTCAAGCGTCCCCACCATATCTGCAGCCATTGCGGCTATTATGACGCGCGGGAGGTGGCCCCTGCGGCCGACAAGGCGCTGAAGGGTGTCGTTCGCGTCTAGGGCGCCCGCCCGGAAAAGAGACCGGAAAGACCACCCGGCATGAGGGAACACGCGCCAGGCCCGGGGCAATGACTGCGGCGATGACCAACCCTCCCACCCTCGCTGTGGATGCGATGGGCGGCGATCATGCGCCCGAGGCGATCGTTGCCGGGTTGGAGATCGCCGCCGAGCGCCATCCGGAGATGCGCTTCATGCTGGTGGGCGATACCGCGCGGCTCGAGCCGCTGCTCGGCCGCTTTCATCGCGCCGCGAAGAGTTCGCTTGTCCGCCATGCCCCGGACGTGATCGGCGACGAGCTGAAACCCACCGCGGCACTCAGGATGCGCAATGCCTCGATGCGCATGGCGATCGATCTGGTCGCCGGCGGCGAGGCGGCGGGCGTGATCTCCGCCGGCAATACCGGCGCGTTGCTCACGCTCGCGAAGATCGTCATCAAGACGCTCCCGGGCATTGACCGCCCGGCGATGGCCGCGGTGGGTCCCTCCGAGCGCGGGGACGTGGTCATGCTCGATCTCGGCGCCAACGTCTCCTGTGATGTGCGCAACCTGATCGAGTTCGCGGTGATGGGGGAGGCTTTCGCCCGCATCGTGCTCGGCCTTCCCGCGCCGACGATCGGGCTTTTGAATGTCGGCTCGGAGGAGATGAAGGGCGGCGAGCAGCTGCGCGAAGCGGCCGAGCTGCTCAAGGAGAGCCCGATCGGGGCGCAGTTCCACGGCTTCGTCGAAGGCTATGACATCGCCGCCGGCACCACCGATGTCATCGTGACGGACGGGTTCACAGGCAATGTCGCGCTGAAGACGGGCGAGGGGGCGCTCAAGCTCGTGCGTGGCCTCCTTCGCCAGGTCTTTGAATCGAGCCTTTCGGCACGCCTTGGCTATCTGCTTGCGCGCCCGGCGCTGGAACGATTGCGCGAGTGGCTCGATCCGCGGCGCTACAACGGCGCGGTCATGCTCGGGCTGAACGGCGTGGTCGTGAAATCGCACGGCGGCACCGACGCCGAAGGTTTTGCCCACGCCCTCGATGTGGCGATGGACATGGTGCTTTACGGCTTCAACGACGCGATGCGTGCCGGCCTCACGCGCATGGGCCGGCTCACGGCGGCGCTGTGACGTGGACAGAGCGTGATGACCGGAGGTGGATTCACTGGAGGTCTGAATCACGCGACAAGACAACGACCAAGAGCGAGATGAGTGAGTGCTGGCGAAAGCATCTCGCTCGAGAGGAGCGCTGGAGCCCATGAATGACGAGACGGTTCCCGCCCTCAGCGTCGCTCCGCGTCTTTCCTCTTCCGCCTTCACCGAATCGTCTCCGAAGGGCGGCGCCATGGTTCGTGCCCTTCTTGCCGGTGCCGGGGGCTATCTGCCGCGCCGTGTCGTCACCAACGACGATCTCGCCGCCCGACTGGACACGACCGATGCGTGGATCGCCGAGCGTACGGGCATCCGCCAGCGCCACATCGCCGAGCCCGACGAGACCGCGACCTTCATGGGGGCGGCGGCGTCTCGTGCAGCCCTTGCCGCAGCGGGCGCGGCGTCCGCGGAGGTGGACGCGGTGATCGTCGCCACCAGCACGCCCGATGAGGCCTTTCCCGCCACTGCCGTGCGCATCCAGCATGCTCTCGGTATTTCGCATGGCTTTGCCTTCGATCTTTCCGCCGCTTGCTCAGGCTTCATCTATGCCCTCGGTGTCGCGGACGCTTTGATCCACGCCGGCCAAGTGCGGAGCGCCCTGGTGATCGGCACCGAGGTCTATTCCCGGATCCTTGACTGGCAGGACCGGAGCACCTGCGTGCTTTTCGGCGACGGCGCCGGCGCCGTCTTTCTCACCGCCGGCACCGGAAGTGGCGCCGGCACCGACCGCGGGCTTCTTTCCACCCATCTCCACTCGGACGGTGCATTCGGTGGCATTCTTTCGGTGGATGGCGCGGTCGGGCGGCGCGACCGGCCCGGCGTGCTGCTGATGAATGGGCGGGAGGTGTTTCGCCACGCTGTCGCCCGCATGGCCGAAGCGGTCGATGAGGCTCTGGCGGCTAACCAGCTGACCCATGAAGATGTCGATTGGCTGGTTCCCCATCAGGCCAATCTCCGCATCATCGACGCCATGGGCCGCCGCCTCCACTTGCCAGCGGAGCGGGTCGTCGTCACCGTGGACCGACACGCCAATACTTCGGCCGCCTCGATCCCGCTCGCGCTTGCCGAAGCACTCGCCGATGGCCGCATCCGGCCGGGCCAGCTTGTGCTGATGGAGGCGCTGGGCGGTGGTCTTACCTGGGGCTCCGCGTTGCTCAGGGCATGATACGCGACAGCGTCCAATATCTTGAGCTTTCGTGATTTCTCGAAGAGCGAGCAGTTGACGCGCGCGTTGCGCCCGTCCTAACCTTTCTCAATGCCAACGATCACCCGGTCGCACCTCGCGGAGAAGATCTACGCGGAAGTCGGCCTTTCGCGCAACGAATCGGCCGACCTGCTGGAGGCGGTGTTGAACCGCATGGTGACGGCCCTCGAGAGCGGGGAATCTTTGAAGATCAGCGGATTCGGAACCTTTTCTGTGCGCCAGAAGGGGCGGCGGATCGGCCGCAATCCGAAAACCGGTGTCGAAGTGCCGATCCTGCCCCGCCGGGTGCTGGTGTTCCGGCCAAGCCAGTCGCTCCGCGCGCGGGTGAACGGCGTGGAGCCGGGAGAAGACTCCGCCGAGGATGATGACGAATGAACGCGACCGACCGCGCTTCTGCGGCGGCGCCTGCTGAGGCCGGGGAAGGTGCGGGGAAGCCGCGCAAGGCGCCGAACGCCTTCCGCACGATCAGCGAGGTGGCGGACGATCTGCACATCCCCCAGCATGTGCTCCGCTTCTGGGAGAGCAAGTTCAGCCAGGTGAAGCCCCTCAAGAGAGGGGGCGGCCGGCGCTATTACCGTCCGGACGATATCGCGCTGCTGCGGCGGATCTCTGCACTTCTCTATATCCAGGGCTATACGATCAAGGGCGTGCAGCGGCTTCTTCGTGAGGGCGGCGGTCGGCTTGCGGACGAAATTCCGCCGGCATCGCCGGCCGAGCAGGCTGCAGCGGCGGCCGAACGGGTGCGCGACCCGGAACTGCCCGGCCTGCCCCCGGGGATGCCGCCCGGCCCGTCCTCCGGCGCCGGTATCCCGGCGCGGACACGCCAGAGATCCGAGCCCGAGGTCGAGCGATTGCGCGGACTTCTGACCGAGACATTGCAGGCGCTCGAGGAAATCCGCGACCTGCTCACGTGAACCGCCGCATGCCACGCGTTGCAGGGTCCGGGGCCCGCTGCTACATGGCCGGTCCGGTCGGAGCGTAGCGCAGCCTGGTAGCGCATCAGTCTGGGGGACTGGGGGTCGTGGGTTCAAATCCCGCCGCTCCGACCAGGTTTTTCAATGACTTAAGGTGGTCCCCCGAAAAAATTCCCCCGAAAATGTCCGCGTGGTGTCCGCAAATCGAGCGGAGAGGGAGGCTCCAATGGCTCTGCCGTACAGACGGTTTACTGATGAAGCCGCGATCCTTCAGGCGGCGGCGACACTCGCCGCAGCTCAGTATTCGGCTGCCGTCGCTGTGGCCGTAGCGCAGGGCCAATATTCCGACTCTTCGCTCGTAAATGCTGTTCCATTCCTGGCAGATGTTCTCCGGGAGATGGCAGAGGCCAACTTGATCCCACCGGACCTGGCGCCTCCTCTTCCTAGAAAATCCTAGGAGCCCAAGCAGCCGCCTCCGCCACTCGTCCTTGTGACTGCCAGCCTCCCGAGACGGTAATTAGATACCGCCTCGCGGCGTATAGAGCCGTGAGGAGGCTATGCGATGAAATTGAGGACCTTTGCCCTGGCCGGCGCATTGCTGGCCGTCCCCGTGGCCGCCGTACGGGCTCAAGAGCCGGCGCTACCGCCATGGCTCCCGCCGCAGATTGCCGCTGCCGTCGAGGCATCTCCCGCCTACCTGCCGCCTGATATCCGAGGCTGCCTGCTCCGGATCAGCCAAGCGACCGTACGCGGCGAGCGGAGCGACACGGATGCCTTGTCAGAATGCGGCGTAGGCTATGGCGATCTCAATGCGGCCCGAGCCGTGGCCTACATGGCGGAGCGGCAGGCCACCACCGGCTACGTCATCACGCCTTGGACCGATGCCCACTGCCAATCGTCCCTCGGCGGCATGACCTGCTCGGACCATGGCGTGACGATGCGCTTCACGTTCTAAGCGCTTCTGCTGCCCTAGAACGATTTCTCAAGCCCCGCCTGCTTCATTATCGCATTTGCCGTGTGCCGGCTCTTGATATTGTCCGGCACCGGGAAGTGTTTCTTGGAAATAGGACTGTACCAGATCGGATGACGCCCGGTGCGGACGTAGATGCACTGGGCCGCGAGGAGCTTTTTCTTTACGTCCGGATTGAAATCGGCAGGCATTCAGGCAGCAAGCTCGATCGCCAAGCTCGCGGGTTTCATCTCTACGTCCAGCCTCACGCGACTACTGTGCGCCACCTTGTTAAGCGCCAGCAAATCGGGAACCAGGGCACGCATTTCATTTTCTAGCAGCGGGATAGTTTCTGCCTCAGCAACCAGTCCCGGCAGATCGTCGCTTGTCGCCACATAGACCTTTGCTTCGTCGTCCCACAGGACGGTGACCCGGAAAACCGTCCTGTGCTCCGGAGGCGATGGAGAAGAGTATGTCATGGCAATAGTACTGTCTTACTTGCGACTCCTATATAGGAGCACCGTTGAAGTAAGTCATGTCGATTTTGACTGTTAAGCATGGGGTGCCCGATCACTCCTTGGGCTCCCCCAGCCGCCACATGCGGCAGAAGAGCGCCCTCGCAATCCGGCCGAAGGTGGCATCATCGACATTGCCTATGGCACACGCCTCCGCACAGAAAGCCGTCTGAGCGACCGACGCGCCATAGGTATTAAGAGGAACTATGACATTCGGCGCGCTGCCTTTCAGGCTATGCGCGATGATGTCGATCACCGCGCTCGTGACCTGCCGGAGACAAGGCGAGGTTGTCTCCGGATCGAGCATGAAAGCTTCGCAGAGGCCGAGCAGAAGCTCGGCATCCGGACGGCTGAAAGCGACATCCTTCGCGATGTCGCGCCCG